>JBLHNU010000018.1:0-94703 GCA_047622095.1 Desulforhopalus sp. | reverse complement strand
GCTTTCTTTTCTGCGCGCTTAGCAAAAAACATAACAAGCTGCTGCACTGGACGCTTTGGTCTCGGCACGGTTTTTGAAAAAACACTCAAAAACAGCGCCAATCCCAAGCGCCAGTGAGCAGGGCGTTAGCTTCCCCGGTAAATTAAGAGTACGAAAAACACTATAATAGTCCTTATTTCATTTTTATATTGTCTGGTTGCTTTGGGTAAAAGTCCCGTAATATAATATAGATATAAAACTGCAGAAAGGGGTCAGGTCTGCCGTTGACTCTTTCAAGTCCATATAAGTCAACGGCAGACCTGACCCCTTTTTGAGTTTATCCAAAAAGTCACTATTTTGAGGTATTATGAATCCCTGGGAATTATTAGATAAAACGGAAATACCCAATGACGGCGGACAGCTTGAATTACTGCAAAGAGGGGATGAATTCTCCATCCGCCTTTCCGGTAATCGAGGTGAGCTAATGAATAGCCGATTGCATAATTCGGAAGAAGCACTTGCTGAACTCGGATGTGCGCATCTCAAATCGACAGTTGACGCACAGGTCTTGGTAGGTGGCTTGGGAATGGGATTCACGCTTGCCGCTGCTCTAAAAGTAGTTTCTCAATCGGCAAAAATAACGGTGGCAGAACTGATACCTGCAGTTGTGGAATGGAACCGAGGCGCCTTGGGCGAACGAGCTGGAAGGCCATTGCTGGATGAACGTGTACTTATTCATACTGGTGATGTCATTGATTTGTTCAGCAAAAACAAATCAATCTTCGACGCCGTTTTGCTTGACGTAGATAACGGTCCTGAAGGGCTTACTCATTCAGCAAATGATCACCTTTATTCTTTGAACCGCTTAAAAGCAATTTATAATTCTTTGCGCACTGAAGGCATGCTCGCCATTTGGTCGGCTGCGCCAGATGATACTTTTCTTCGTTCTTTGAAAAAGGTGGGTTTTAAAGTCACGACTCAAACTGTGAGAGCAAGAGTTGGTAAAGGAAGCCGTCATACGATCTTCCTAGCAAAAAAACTTAATTAAATTAGAAAAGCAGTTAAGAAAAGGGGTCAAGTCTGCTCTTGACTCTTGTCGCAACTTTTTATAATCAAATAATGCACCGGATAAACCGGTGATCATTATGTTAGCTCTAATAAATTAAACATGGAAAATCAGGCTATTTTATTTGCTCTAATATCAGCTCTTTGCTTGATAGTTATACTGTTGAGAAAAAAGTTACCTCCCTTCCGAAGTATGCTATCTCAAAAAATGATTTTCGATTTAGATAAAATAGATAAAAGGCTTGCATTAATAGCCCTTATTTCATTTTTATATTTTTTGGTTTCTTTGGGTAAAAGTCCTGTAATTTAAAATAGATATGAAACTGCAAAAACATAATTCGAGGCAGCCAGATGTTTAACAAGTCCCGCTAGGCTTCACTTGGACTAGGAGCTAGTCCGAGAATGCCATTTTGCCCAAATTCATCGTTATTTCCTAAAAACAATGCTCGCAATATCAAACATATGGCTGTGCTTGTTTTTGGGAAATGCCTCGACTTTAATCAAAAGCCCTATTCTCGGACAAGCTCCTAACTGAATGTTCTGTGTCATTCCTGGCTACCTCGATGAAAGCTATTCCTTTCTTGTTTTTCTCTGCACTCCCAAAGTGGACTATATTATATAGCCCATCAAAAACTACTTCTTGAAGAAGTCTGCAATCTTTGACAACACCAAGTCAACATCGTCTACATTGATATCAAGGTGGGTTACCAGCCGCGTGATCTTTCCTGGGCTGATGAGTATGTTGTGCTCTTTAAGATATTGTGCAAGAGTTTCTGCTGTATCAGCGTTCATCTTAAGAAAGACCATATTTGTTGCGACACTGTCTACCGCAACAGCATCATGTCTTTGTTGCAATTCATTGGCGAGAAGTTGTGCGTTATCATGATCTGTCTGGAGGCGGTTTACGTTGTTTTCAAGGGCGTAAATTCCAGCCGCTGCGAGAATTCCTGCTTGTCGAGTGCCACCACCGACCATTTTTCTCCATCTTCTTGCTTTATCAATAAATGCTTTTGAGCCGCAGAGGAGCGAGCCTACTGGTGCGCCTAATCCCTTGGAAAGGCAGATGGAAGTGGAGTCAAAGTGCTGGGTGATTGCTTTTACTGCAACGTTTTTTTCAACCACAGCGTTAAAGAGGCGTGCTCCGTCCAAGTGGAGATTAAGTTGGTGTTGTTTACAAAATAAAGAGGCCTCCTCCAGATAGGAAAGAGGGAGGGCCTTACCGTTTTGGGTATTTTCAAGGCAGAGAAGTCTTGTTTTTGCAAAGTGAATATCATCAATTTTTATCTTCTCCTCTACTTTACCAAGATCAAGGGTTGAATCAGGCTCAAAGTCAATGGGTTGAGGTTGGATTGAACCAAGAACTGCAGCACCACCAGCCTCATATTTGTAGGTGTGTGCCTGTTGACCAACGATATACTCGTCGCCCCGTTCGCAATGACTCATAATACCAATAAGGTTTGCCTGGGTCCCACTGGTGGCAAAAAGTGATGCCTCAAATCCAGTTAATTCCGCGGCGATCTGTTGTAGGCGATTAACGGTGGGGTCATCTCCATATACGTCATCTCCGACGGGGGCTTCCATCATTTCGGTCCGCATCAGCTTCGATGGTTTTGTGACTGTATCACTGCGTAGATCAATAATTTTTGTCATGGTTTCTCTTTATTGTTTGATTATGGGGAATTTGTTTTTCTGATTGTACAATATACTCGTATTAAGTGTATAATCAAAATCTTGTATACGCAAAATAAATAAATAAATTTACTAAGTAAAGCAGTATGTTACGATTGAATTCTTAACGCGTAGTGTAAGGTTTTTATATTTGCTACCCTTCGGGACTGGCAATTTCACCGAATCTGCTTTGTTACCGGAGCCTTGAGGTATATGTATACGTCTGCAGTTCCGGCGCCTCGCATATCCGGTGAATTTTCCTGTTACAAGATTTAGATATAAGAATGAGAGGAAGTGGGTTGGTAATTTGAAAATGATTTGTGAGAAATATTTATGGATATCGGTATGAAATTGAGTAGTGAGATGGCCCGGGTTCTCAGTCAGGCTGGGTTTACTTATGACGTGTTAAGTGAAAAGGAAATTCTCGAAATTGCTGGATCTGATTTCGATGTGTCCCAACTAAGCGATGATAAGCTGGTGGAGTTTTTAAGGGCCACAAATCTTCTCTATCGAGCTGGAGTTCCCTTAATTGATGATGAGGCGTATGATTTTACGTTTCTTGCCGAGCTACAAAAGAGGAACCCTGGTCATCCATTTTTGCAAGAGGTTGAACCTGAACCGCTCGTGAGCAGTAAAACTGTTCTTCTTCCGGTACGGATGCTTTCTACAGACAAAGCCTACGACCTTAAGAATATCGAACGCTGGATAGGTAGGATTGAGAAAGCTGCCAAGGAATGTGGGGTTGATTTCAAAAGCCTTCTGTTTCGTGGTTCTCCAAAACTTGACGGTTATGCAGCCTATGATGATGGGAAAACCTTCTACACCAGAGGAGATGGCCGTAAAGGAACAGATATCAGTCGCGCTTTTGCCCGCGGTCTTCAGGTTGCTGGATCAGGGGAAAGAGGTCTTGGGCCCGGCGAGATAGTTGTGACCAAGTCGTACTTTGCCAAACATCTTGCAGAACATTTTGATAATTCACGCAATTTTCAGGCAAGCCTTATAAAAGAAAAAGAATTGGACGCCCCTGCTGCAAATGCTATGGCAGAGGGGGCGGCTCTCTTTTATCCATTTAGCCAGTTGCCCCACTGGCAGGGGAGTAGTGAGGAGCTTCTAGATAATTTTGAAAAAATAGTAGAACATCTCTGGAATGAGGTGGACTATGACGTTGATGGAGTTGTCTTTGAAATTGTTGACCCGACAATAAAAGAGCATATGGGGGCCACCAGGCACCACCATCGTTGGCAGATTGCATATAAGCAGAATACGCAGACTGCCGAAGTTCGTGTATTACGTGTTGTGGCACAAACATCACGGTCCGGTCGGGTCAATCCTGTTGCTGAAATTGAACCAACCAGATTGAGTGGTGCGCTTATCAGGCGAGCTACAGCCCACCATTATGGTATGGTCAGGGAAAAGGGTATTGGTACAGGGGCTTTGATTAAGCTTGCAAGAAGTGGTGAAGTTATTCCTAAAATCGAAGAGGTTATTGAACCTGTTGTGCCTGAGTTGCCAGAGTCCTGTCCGAGTTGTGGGTCTGAGCTTGTTTGGGAAAGTGATTATCTCATATGTGTTAATGTGATGGATTGCCCTGCACAGAAAATCCACACCATTGAGCATTTTTTCAAGGTACTTGGGAATGTTGACGGTTTTGGTCCTTCTTCCATAGCTAAGATCTACGCAGGTGGTGTTGGTAGTCTGGCTCGTATATATGATCTTAGTGAGGAGGAATTTGTCGCGTTTGGTTTTGGTCCAAAGCAGGCTGAGAATATGGTCACCCAGCTACAACGGAGTAGAGACGAAGCTATTGAGGATTGGCGTTTTTTGGCAGCTTTTGGTGTGCACCGAATGGGGATGGGGAATTGTGAAAAGCTCCTTGGTGTTCATCCACTACAAGATCTGTTTGCACTCAGTAGGCAGGATGTCATAGAAATAAAAGGTTTTAGTGAGAAAATTGCCGATGAAATCTTGCCTGGACTTACAAGCATAAAAGAGATGTTCTTTGCTCTTTATAATCTGGGATTTAATCTTATACCAACAGATATAGTAAGTGATTCAGAATCATTACAATCTAGCCCTATTTCTGGGCAGCTTCTTGTCTTTACCGGCACGATGCGGCAGGGAAATCGGGATGAGATGAAAACGCAGGCCAAAAGGCTCGGAGCCAAAGTGGGAGGTTCTATTACCGGAAAGACAGATCTGCTGGTCTGCGGAGAAAAGGTAGGTGCTTCAAAGTTGAAGAAAGCTGGAGATCTTGAAGTGAAGATAATCAGCGAAGCTGAGTATCTTCAACTTATAGATGGGTGATGGCGTTGTAAAATGTCAGATCTACAGCGTTGTAGGTTTTTTATGAAGACACGACATACGATATGTATTGTCGTGCCTCCATAAAAAACACTACGCCTTGTATATCAAACTTTTTAGCTTAGCCATCTGGAGCTTTTTACGAGTTCATTAAAGGTAAGCTATTACTTGGGTGGTTCGAGAAGCTTGCCTGCCTTGGCAACATTCTCATGAGCTATTTCATCAATCATGATAAGGATTGCTTCGGGCGGCTTATTGGCGACCTTGCTGATAACCTCGGTTACTCCCTCTGAAATTTGTGCTTTTTGTTCTTTGGTTAAGGTTCCGGCAACTCTGATATTTACGTATGGCATTGTAGCTCCTGCTGTTAATTTTAAAAGAAATATGAGCCCGTTGATTTACTGTCTTTCGAAGTCTACGCTATCTGGCCCGATATCTTCGTTGTACAAAAAAAATAATCCTCGGAATATCAAATATATGCCTGTGGTTATTTTTTTAGTATGCCTCGGAGTCTTCGCTTACCTGATCTCGAACAATAATCCTAGTAAATCAACAGACTCATGTCTGGCTTCTTGTTTCAGACGCTTTTTTGTAACCACATCTTCTGGCTATGACTATAATGTTGAGCATATGGAAGTAAATAATCCTTTAACTAAATACCCTTTTTTAGCTTGAGGACAAAGAGGATTTTTTTTCAGTCTTGTCGTAAGGGGATGAGGGGATACTTGTTTTAATGTGAAATTTATGATATTTCCCTGAAAAACCTAACCCTTTTAAAGAGAGATTTTATATGCATATTTTAGTAACTGGTGGAGCTGGTTATATTGGTAGTCACACCTGTCTGGAGTTGTTGGACTGTGGACATAAGGTGACAGTCGTAGATAATTTGTCCAACGCCAGCATTGAGTCTTTAAAACGTGTTGAAAAATTGACAGGAAAGAAGATCGAGTTTTTTGAAGTGGATCTTCTTGATAAAAAAGGGCTGAGTGATGTTTTTACAGCGTGTGATGGTGCGTTTGATGCGGTAATCCACTTTGCAGGCAAGAAGGCGGTAGGAGAATCCGTTGAAAAGCCGCTGCTTTACTACAAAAATAATATTACAGGTACTCTTGTTCTTGCTGAAGTAATGGCAGAGTTTGGAGTGAAAAACATCATCTTCAGTTCTTCTGCTACAGTATATGGTGATCCCGCAACAGTGCCTATCACTGAAGATTTCCCGCTCTCCTGCACAAACCCTTATGGGCGCACTAAGCTGATGGTTGAAGAAATTCTGAGTGATTTGGCCGTTGCTGATTCAGATTGGAATGTCTGCCTGTTACGCTATTTTAATCCGGTTGGTGCCCATAAAAGTGGCCAGATCGGTGAAGACCCGAATGGAATTCCCAATAATTTGATGCCGTACATCTCTCAGGTAGCTGTGGGGAAACTCGCTCAGCTGTCGGTTTTTGGGGGAGACTATGACACCAAAGATGGAACTGGTGTTAGAGATTATATCCATGTGGTTGATCTTGCGTTGGGGCATGTGAAAGCTTTGGAAAAGGTTGTTCAAAAGCCTGGGGTGGTTATTTATAATCTTGGTACCGGAATAGGATATAGTGTTCTGGACATGGTTAATGCCTTTGGAAAGGCTACAGATAAGGAAATTGCCCACAAGATTGTGGGGAGACGAGCCGGTGATATTGCCCAGTGTTATGCAAATCCGGCAAAGGCGCTTAGTGATCTCGGGTGGAAAGCTCAGCATGGACTTTATGAAATGTGTGAAGATACCTGGCGTTGGCAGAAGAACAACCCGAACGGATTTGCAAGATAGTCTCAGTAGCGTGTCATAAGAACCCCATATATAATGTAAGAAGTCGTATATCCCCCTATCTGCTCAGGTAGGGGGTTTTGTGTTTTTGGTAGTACCATTCCCCCTGTTTCATACCAATTTCTCTTCCTCTGTTTCTCACACAACACCTACTGTGTTGTCAGGCGTAACGTGCTGAAAGCGCGTTAGATGTACGACATTGTGGCGAGTCTTGTTTTCATTGGCGCATAATCATAGAAATATGGGCGTATTATGCTAGTAGTTTCAGAAATATGCTCTATCTGCCGCAAATATCGCAAAATATGATGTTGCGTTAATAATTCTCAAATGGTACTTTCCTTGAAACTTTGAACATGAGGCACTGTTTGCACAATGAAAACATCACAAGAAGTAGTTAAAATCTTTGGCTGTGGAAATGTCATTATGGGGGACGATGCGTATGGTCCCTCTGTCGTGGATAAACTCAATGATACTTATATTATTCCAGATAATGTAGAGGCTGTGGACGTAGGTACCTGTGTTCGCGAGTATCTGTTTGATTATCTTCTAATGGAAGAAGGGCGTCCTGATAGGATTATTATTCTTGATGCTGTAGATTTTACCGAAAAAAAGCCCGGTGAAGTCTTTGAAATTCGTCCACCGGAGATCCCCGCCAAAAAAATTCATGATTTTTCCCTTCACCAGTTCCCCACAGTAAATTTATTGCAGGAGTTAGAAGAAAACACTGGTATTGAAGTTCTTATTCTAGCTGCCCAAATTGAATTTATCCCTGAGGAGATCGCTCCAGGGCTTTCACCTGCAATGTCAAAAGCCGTTAATATAGCGTGTGAGAAGGTTTCACAGGTTCTTTCTCTTAAAGTCAAGTGAGGTGACCTTGTATGATGTATGAATTTAAAGTCAGCCAGCTTGCAGAGGAATTTGGAGTCCATCGAAACACCATAAGAAACTGGATTAATGCCAAAACCCTTCCCGCTACGGAAGGCCCTGGTAGAAAGTATCTTATGAAGTTTCATGACTACCAGAAGCTCTGCGAAAAGTTCGGCCGAGAACCACATGTCAATCCAAGCAATAATGTTGATCCTGCAGCACTCGGAGCCCTTGAAGAAACAGATCTTGCCCCCTATGTGTTAAATGGGCTTAAAAGTGAACTGGCAATGGATCCATCATGGGCTGATTCCTGCCTGACCTGTGGTACCTGCGCAAGTGCTTGTCCTATCTCAGGCGTTGATAGCCTTGATCCCAGAAAGATAGTTCGCATGGCTGTACTTGGAATGGATAAGGAGCTTGTTGATTCCACCTGGCCATGGAAATGTACCATGTGTGCCAAGTGTGAAGAAGCTTGTCCGGAAAACATCCAGATTGTTTCTCTGATGCGTAAGATTCGTGGCGCAAGAGAGCGTGACAAGGTTCCAGGACCTATCCATAAAGGTGTTGTTATGTGCCTTGAGCGCGGCAATAACCTAGGAATTCCTAAAGACGATTTTATTTTTCTCTGTGAAGATCTTGGGGAAGAGCTGGCAGAAGAGAGTTGCCCCGGTTTTAAAACACCACTTGACGTTCATGGTGCACGAGTACTCGTCACCGTAAACTCCAAAGAACCTTTTGGAGAGCCTGATGACATGAAGTGGTGGTGGAAAATCTTTCACGCCGCAGGGGAATCCTGGACGATCTCAACTGAGAACTGGGAAGGTGTTAACTGGGGATTGTTCTCTGGCGATGATGAGTCAATGAAGACCATTGTCGGACGAATAGTCGACAACATGCGGAGGTTAAACTGTAAAGTTCTCCTCCTACCGGAGTGAGGCCATGCATACTTTGCAACCCGGTCCGGGTTGAACAGATGGTACCCAGAAGCACTCGAAGAATTTAAAATTGCAACCGTTTTTGATCTTCTCCTTGAGTATATCGAGGAAGGAAGAATCCAACTGGATAAGGCAATTCATAACCTCCCAGTTGCATATCATGATCCGTGTAACTATGGCCGTAAATCACTCAAAGCGTTTGGAAAGGCCTATTTTGAAGAAGGCCGGGCAGTGGCGAGCGCTTGTTGTGATGACGTTCGCGAGCTTAATCCTAATCGAAATGGCGCATACTGCTGTGGCGCCGGTGGTGGTGCTTGGGCACTGCCATATTCCGATGAAAGGGTGTATTACGGCAGAACTAAGGCGCGTCAGATCACTGAGTCTGGAGCCAAGCTCGTACTCGCACCATGCCACAATTGCCGCGATCAGATGATGAAATCCTTAAATAAGGAATATGATCTGGATATCGAAGTGAAATATCTTTGGGAGCTTGTTGCAGACTCACTGATTATGCCCGATAAGCAGTAGACCGTTTAAGAGGACGTGCTCGTATCCTTTTAGAGGCTGGGCATATTAAGAAATGAAATATCTTTTAGGGTAATGAAAAGATATATTTAGAACCATTCGACAGGAGACACCCGTCATGCTAGACACAAAGAAAGTTGGGTCTGTAATGATCGTGGGAGGTGGAGTCACGGGGATGCAGGCAGCCCTGGATCTCGCTGATTCCGGATACTATGTGTATCTGGTTGAAAAGTCTGGAGCTATTGGCGGTGCCATGGCCCAGCTTGACAAAACCTTCCCGACCAATGACTGCTCGATGTGAATCATCGCGCCAAAATTGGTAGAGTGCGGTCGGCACTTAAATATAAAGTTGATGACGCTCAGCGAAGTTATCAAAGTAGATGGTAACGCTGGGGATTTTAATGTAACTGTAAAAGAAGCTCCACGTTACGTGGACGTGGATAAGTGTATCGCCTGTGGGGCGTGTACTGAGAAATGTCCTAAGAAAGTGGACAGCGAATATGATGCTGCAACGGGTAAGCGTAAAGCGATTTATGTTAAATATGCCCAGGCTGTTCCTCTTAAGTATCAGATAGATCCTGACTCCTGTATCCGCTTGAAAAAGCCGGGTGCCTGTGGGTTCTGTGAGACTGTTTGTGATGCCGGTGCAATTAACTTTGACGACACCGAAAAAATGCATGAGATCAATGTGGGCGCTGTTGTACTCGCTCCAGGATTTGAAGCATATGATCCAACAGACGCTGGTGTTTGGGGATATGGCACAAATAAAAATGTCATCACCGCAATGCAGCTTGAGAGATACCTGTCCGCATCTGGTCCAACCGAGGGGCATCTCGTCCGTCCGTCCGATGGAAAACCAGCTCGGAAAGTTGCATTTCTCCAGTGTATAGGATCCCGCGATGAAAATCTCTGTGGCAACGGCTACTGCTCGTCTGTCTGTTGTATGTATGCCATTAAAGAGGCGGTTATTGCAAAAGATCACGTTCCTGGTCTCCAGGCGACCATCTTTTATATGGATATGCGTACCCACGGCAAAGAGTTTGATCTGTATCTCGAACGTGCCAAGAGTGAATCAGGTGTACGCTTTGTTCGCTGTCGTGTAAACGGTGTCGAAACTGATGGTGTTGGCGGCGATTGTCGTCTCAGTTATGTCAACGAAGAAGGTCGCCAGATAGAAGAGTTCTATGATGTGGTTGTGCTTTCCGTTGGTTTGCAGACGCCAAAACATGTTTTGGAACTGGCAGAAACTTCTGATATTAAACTTACTGCTGATAATTTTGCAGCGACGTCAGATTTTGCACCTGTACAGACGTCTCGTGAAGGAATCTTTACCTGTGGTGCCATAGCAGGACCAAAAGATATCCCACAATCAGTTGTTGAAGGGTCAGCCGCGGCCGCCGCTGTAGCTGAGTTGCTTGCACCATCTCGACACGAACTGACATCAGAGCCCACTTTCCCAACAGAAAAAGATATTTCCAATGAAGAGCCAAGGATCGGTGTTTTTGTTTGTCACTGTGGCTCTAATATCGCGGGTGTCGTTGATGTGAAAGCTGTTGAAGAGTACGCTGAAACTCTGCCTGATGTTGTCTATGTCGAGCGCAATCTCTTTTCGTGCTCCCAGGACACACAGGACATGATCACCAAGCGTATTCAGGAGCAGAATCTTAATCGTATTGTTATTGCTGCTTGTACGCCACGGACCCATGAACCACTTTTTAGAGAGACTCTGAAGGCTGCCGGGCTTAATGAATATCTGGTTGAGATGGCTAATATCAGAAACCACAATTCATGGGTACATGTGCAGGATCCTAAAAATGCTACAGCTAAAGCCAAAGATCTTGTACGTATGGCTGCTGCTAAAGTGACCTATGGAGACTCTTTAAAACCTATCTCTGTGCCAATTACGCAGAAATGTCTCGTGATCGGTGGTGGTATTTCGGGTATGACATCGGCGCTTAACCTCGCTGAACAGGGCTTTGATGTCGATCTCGTAGAGCAGACTGATATCCTGGGTGGAAATGCACTGTACCTCAAACACACCTGGTCTGGAGAGCATGTCCCAACAGAGCTTGCCAAGTTGGTTGATAAGGTAATTGGGAACCAAAAGATCATCTTACATAAAGAAACTAAGGTGACAGCTGTAGAGGGTTTTGTTGGTAACTTCCGTTCAACCATCACTTCAAAAGGTGGTAAGAGTAAGGTTATTGACCATGGAGCCGGTATTGTCGCAACCGGTGGCGAACCGTTTACTCCACAGGAATATAATTACGAGACTGTTACCCGTGTTGTTACCTCTGTAGAGTTTGATAAGCTTTTTGAACTAAAGGAAAAGCATGTCAAAAGTGCCAAGCGCTTTGTCTTCATTCAGTGTGTTGGATCTCGCGAAGGTGACAACATGTACTGTTCTAAGGTCTGCTGTACCCATTCCGTTCAGTCTGCAATTGCGCTGAAAAAGGAAAGTCCGGATCGTAATGTTTACATCCTATACAGGGATATGCGAACCTACGGACAGCGTGAATCCTTATACAAACAGGCCAGAAAGCTTGGTGTGATTTTCATCAACTATGAACTGCACGGCAAGCCTAAGGTTACTGAAGATGGAGCAAACATAAATGTAGAAGTCTGGGATCATGTTCTGCACAGACCTCTCAAGATCGAATGTGATCTCGTGATTCTTGCAACTGCGATCAGGCCAAAGGCTGATGCTTCTGATCTTGGTAAGCTCTACAAGGTGCCTGTTGATGGGCATGGTTTTTTCCAGGAAGCACATGCTAAGCTTCGTCCTGTTGATTTTTCAACTGATGGTATGTTTGTGGCAGGGCTTGCTCATTATCCTAAGCCTATTGAAGAATCAGTGGCGCAGGCACTTGCCGCTTCTGCAAGGGTAGCAACACTACTGTCCAAAACCAGTGTTTCTCTTGATGCGATTAAGGCAACCGTTGACGAGAATTATTGCGATGGATGTGCACTTTGCGTTGACGTTTGTCCATATCATGCAATAACTCTAGCGGACAGGGCCGACGGTGAAGGCCAGATCATTAGAGTGAACAAAGCGCAGTGTAAGGGCTGTGGTCTTTGTCAGGGAACATGTCCGAAGAGGGGTGTGTTTGTTGCTGGATTTACCATGAAGCAGATCAGTGCGCAGATACAAGCAGCTCTGGCAGTCTGATAGTTATCTTGAATTCAATCGAAGTCTCTCCAGCCACTGAATACGTTCTCCACGTGGCATGGAGGGGATTTTCGAGATAAAAGTTAAAGTTAGAAGGAGTAAATTACATGATTTTTGAGCCTAAAATTGTTGCTTTTTGCTGCAACTGGTGCTCCTACGCCGCCGCTGATCTCGCGGGTACTGCACGAATGCAGTATCCTCATAATGTGCGGATTATACGAGTTATGTGCTCTGGAATGGTACATCCTGAATTTATAATGGATGCGCTCTCCCAGGGTGCTGATGGGGTTATGGTACTTGGCTGACACCTCGGTGAATGTCATTACCTGGATGGTAATTATAAAGCGATGACCCGCTCAGATATGGTCGTAGAGTTGTTGGAAGATTTTGGATACGAAGCCGAGAGATTCAGCCTTGCCTGGGTGTCTTCAGCAGAACCTGATAAATTTGTCGAAGCAGTTACTAAGATGACTGCGCAGGTGAAAAAATTAGGTCCTGTAAACAGCGAAGATGCCCCAGCGGCATAACAGGAGGGAGATATGGGTGTAACTACAGCTTTAGAGTGGCTGGGATCCTGTTCGGGATGTGAAATAGCTATCTTGAATATCGGTGAAGATCTCGTTCCAATAATCACTGAAGTGCTGGACATTGTTCATGCGCCGGTGTTGATGGATCATAAGTATTTTGGTCAGTGTGGCGAAGGTGTTACCTTGACTATTCCCAATGCAGTTGTGGGGATAGTTACAGGTGGTGTTAGCAATCACGAGCACATTGAGGTGCTTGAAGAGATGAGAGAAAAGTGTCAGGTGCTTATTGCACTTGGTACCTGTGCAACCCACGGTGGGATTCCAGCTCTCATGAACGGGCAGGATCTGGGAGAAGCGGTAGCGGGTATTTTCAGTACCGAGTCGACAGATCCCGGAGCGGAAATTCCAAATGTTGAGGTTCCTGCACTTCTTGACCGTGTATATGCGTGTGATGAGAAAGTGAAAATTGACATGCAGCTTCCTGGTTGTCCACCAAACCCAGCGTCGATTGTGGAAGTACTCATGTCGCTTGTTGAAGGTAGAGATCCTGTTCTGCCTGGGAAAAGTGTTTGTGATTCCTGTCCTACGAAGCGTGAAGGGAAGGGTGATGTGAAGGAATTGAAGCGTTTCCTGACCAATGCCGAGTTTAATGCGGGGGAACCAATTGACGAGATGCTCTGTCTGCTTGAACAGGGATACCTCTGTCTAGGCCCTGTTACTGCAGCGGGTTGTGCCAAGCGAGGAGCGCCAAGTTGTATTAGTGCCAGAGTTCCTTGTCGAGGCTGTTTTGGGCCGGTTCGAAAAGGCGGTAACCAGCTTCTTGATATGATGAACGCTCTTGCAAGTAATGGAATAGATTATAAATCAGTTATAGATCGTCGATCAATCCTACGGTTTTCAGGAGCCCACGGAACACTTCGACCACTGAAAAAGAAGGTCGTAGAGGAGGATTAAAATGGGAAAAGTATTAAATATATCACCGGTTTCCCGCATAGAAGGACATGCTAAGATAGCAATACATCTTAACGATGATGGGAACGTAGATGACGCGTTCTTACATATTCAGTCACTTCGCGGATTTGAAAAATTTATTGAAGGTAGACCTGCAGAGGAAGTTCCTCGCATAGTGAACCGAATCTGTGGAATCTGTCCATGGATGCATCACTTAGCTTCTAATAAGGCAGTAGATGGAGCTTTTGGTGTAACACCTACTCTAACGGGGCATAAGCTTCGTGAGATGTGTCAGGTTCTTGCCCACATCAACGATAAAATTCTGCACTTTTTCTTTTTGGCAGCACCTGATTTCGTTTTAGGTCCAGATGCCGATTATTCAGTGCGAAATGTTATCGGTTTGGTAAAGGCGGCTCCGGAGCTTGCAACACAGGTTGTTAAGATGCGTCAGTTAGGACAGATGATGCTGGATAAATTTGCTGGTAAGGCAATTCATCCTATCGCAGGTGTTGTTGGCGGCTTTGCAAAACCAATGGTTGAGGCTGAGCGTCTTGAACTATTAGAAGGGGCACGTACTCTTCTGGATTTTTCCACCTATGCACTCGATTTCGCGATTGAAAATGTATTTTCTAAATACATGGACGTTATCGGCGAACTCGGTGTTATTACCACCGGTTTTCTCGGAACTGTAGACCGTGAAGATGGAGCCCTCAGACTCTATGATGGCAAGCTTCGTTTGATGAAGGCCGATGGCACCTATGATGATTTTGAGGGTGAAGACTACCTTAAACATATAGGCGAGCATGTGGAGCCATGGGGCTATTCAAAAATGCCTTATGCCAAGAACTGGAATGAAGGTTTTGATATGGACCTTGCCGCTCCAAAAGGAATCTATCGCTCGAATACTCTTGCGAGGATTAATGTTTGCGACAAGATTTCCACACCAAAGGCTCAGGCTGCTCTTGAACAATTCCGAGGTTCTTTTGGACGACCTGCCCAGCAGACACTTTTGTATCATTATGCAAGACTCATCGAAATGATCTATGCATGTGAACGCACTATAGAGTTGCTTGAATGGGAAGGTATTACTGATCCTAATGTACGAGCAAAGGCTGAACCTAAGGCAGGACGCGGTGTTGGTGTTGTTGAAGCTCCACGCGGAACCCTTATTCATGATTACCAGACAGATGAGAACGGTTGTATTACCAAGGCTAATCTCATTGTAGGTACGACCCATAATATTGCACCTATGAATATGAGTGTTAAGCAGGCTGCTACTACTCTTATTAAAGATGGTGTGTATAACGAGGGTTTACTCAATCAGGTTGAAATGGCCGTACGCGCCTACGACCCATGAATGTCTTGCGCTACTCACCGCCTGGATGGCGGCATACCAGTATCAGTATCTATTAAAGATTCCGAAGGTAAGGAAATCGATAATATAGTTAGTTAGAAAAACCTATGTGAGGCTGTAGAGTCGGGCCTTTCAAGAGGTTATGGATAGAGGTGGAGAGGGGAAGTTGATTTATCTCATTCACCTTTATTGTTTTTTTTGATTGATAAGGTAATATGTTTTTTATTATAATGTCTTCCGTTTATCGGGTGACTTACTTAAGTGGAGGAAGCTCCAATGTCAAACCCACGTAGAACACAGGTTCGTGCAGAAAACCCTAGCGGTGCTTGTGGAAAACTTGATCACATGACCATCGATGAGCTTAAGGCACGTGCTGTTGGTGAGGAATTTGATGGAACATGTCCTGCATGTGGAAAATTTCATCTTACCCGTGCAGAAATAGAGAAGTTAGAAGCTGAAAAAATTACAGAATCGGCTAGTTATCAGGAAATGAAGAAAGAGGCGGAAGCCGAAAAATAGAAATTGTTCTAGGATAATTGAGATGTTGTTTGTTTCAATTGCTTACGAAATGCTAAAGCCCAGGTGATCTTAATTGTCTGGGCTTTAGGTATGCCATAAGGAGCTGGAATTTGGGTAAAGATCTTGAACGTCAAAAGGCTTTGCTGGAAGAATTACATGAACTTGTTGATCGTCCCATGCGCCTTATGGTTGTTTGTGGTACGCAGAACAAGGCAATTCTAAAACATGGTCTGCGTGAGCAGTTGCCTGAAGATTTAGATCTTGTCGCTGGGCCTGGCTGTAGTGTTTGTGTCATGCCGACTGGTCACATAGATGCATTTGTTAAAATTGCTGTTCAGCCAGACGTTATAACCGCAGTTTGTGAAGACTTACTTAGGGTTCCTGGAAGCAAGGATTCCTTGGGGGCGGTCATGGAAAAGGGTGCAAAGGTAGAAATTATCACCTCGCCGATGGATGCTTTGGATATTGCTCGAAGAGAACCCGAGCATATTGTTGTTTATCCTGCTGTTGGCTTTGAAGCCACCGCTCCGAGTGTTGCTGAAACTATTTTAGAAGCGGCCAGTTTAGGGGTGGAAAACTTCTGTGTTGTTCCTTCAATTCGACTTCTTCCACCAACTATTGATCTGCTTATGATGGATCCGGAACTTAATATCCGGGGACTTCTCTGTTCTGATCATATCAATACGATTTCGGATACAGAGGCATACACTGATCTTGCAAAAAAACACCAGCTTTCCTGTTATATAGCGGGGTTCGAAATAGTTGATATCATACAAGGGATCGTAAGCCTGGTGCGTCAGATTCGTAATGATGAGTCGGTTTTTGATGACACCTCAGCCTTTATTTATTCTTCAGATGATAATCGTAAGGCCCGAAAGATGGTCTCCGAAGTGTTCTTTACGGTTGATACGGATTGGCGTGGCCTTGGCACTATAGAAAAAAGTGGTTTTGTAATCCGCGATGAACTGGCGTTATATGATGCGACAAAGCGTTTTAATGTTCGTTTTAAAGAAGGACAGGAATCGTGTATGTGTCAGTGTAACCGAATTATCACGGGTAGAGGGTTACCGCCTGACTGTCCTGCCTTTGGGATGGTCTGTAATCCACAGTCCCCTATAGGACCTTGTATGATTTCAGATGAGGGGATTTGTCACTCCTATTTCAAATATCATGTTCAGTCAACCAAATCATCTTAATCCTGATACGATTGAGATGACAGACGTTCAATTAGAAGAGATGTTGCATGCATGAATTTTCTCTTGCGCAAGGGTTGCATACGCAGTTGATGGACCTTGTCCGCGAACATGATATGAAGAGTGTGAGAATGGCTGAGGTGCTTATTGGGGCAAATGCGGGAATTGTAGAGGAATCGTTTCTTTTTGGTTTTAATGTTCTGGCAGAGCAATCTGAAGAGACGAAGGGGATCAATCTAGTGGTAATCCATGATGACGGCACAGATCTTATCCTACAGCGTTTAGAGCTCGAATAAAGGCTGATCTCGCGTTGTAGACATCCACGTAAACGTACATTATCTGCACATCTCGGCCTGGGTCCTTAGGCCTGACTTCTCAAAAGTATAACAACAAGTCCTACGGCAAGGGCTGTAAAAACAAAGACTGCAAAAGGTAAGAAGCCAGAGATGTTTGTTCGTTCATTTTTCGTTTGTTGATCTTTTTTTGTGGTTTTCATAGTGTTCCTGGTTTGTCTATTGTTGTAATGTTGCAATACCCGTTGCTATCATCAAAATCCCAGCAATATCTAAAAGATTTCCTAGTGAGCTAACGTTACGCTTACGGGTTAGATAGATAGATGTTTTGCTTTGCAGTTCATCACTGTTGTCAGGTAAATCGACTTGAGGGTTGTTGATATATTCCCCCATACCAAGGAGGATAAGACCAATTGACAACTCCCCACCACCCGTTGAAAAAGAACAAGAAAGAAGACTATACATTAAACCCAATGCGCCAAGCGTAAGGTTCACAAGTGCGACCTTAAATGCCACTGGGGCGCCGAAACGTGTTGGTTGTATATCCATTGCTTAAATCCTCTTTTTATTTATTTCTATTTTATCACCTAACTCCTGCAACTGGCAAGTTCGGAATCTGCGCTACCTATCGGATATGAGAGATTTAGGTATCAGTAAATCCTCCAAACTTCAAATAGAATAACCTCAGTTAAATGCTTATTTGCCAAACCAATAGATTCCTCTCTTTGTATAGGCTTAAACTATTGGACAATTGTATGTTGTTACGGCATGTTATCCCCACGGTGTTAGGTGAGCGCTGAAGTGTTCCAACATTATCACATTGGAATATGTGAAAACAATCATAACTGAAAAAAGAGTATTATGTCTATTGTAGAAAAAATCTGCCGTTTTGGTGTTGTGATAGTTATGTTTGCAGCTGCTACCCCCAAATTGTTAAATATTTCTGATTTTGCGGCGATTATTAATGCCTACGAGATGTTACCGCAATTTGCAGTTGGACCAACTGCTGTTTTCCTTCCTGTCGTTGAGATCGCTCTGGCAATTGGTCTGATTGCCAACGTAAGAGCCAGTAAATATTTGACCATCTCTCTTCTTCTGTTTTTTATAGCAATTCTTAGTTTCGCAATATTCCAAGGCCTTGATATTGACTGCGGATGTTTTGGACCGGAAGATCCCGAGCACCGGGCATTTCAGGGGCTGCGGATCGCAATTGTACGAGATGTTGTGATGATTCTATGTCTTTTATATTCGCTCTGGTACGAGACGTATCAGAAATTAAATAAATAATAATCAGGAGAGTATGGTTATGAAAAATGTTTTCGCAGTACTATTTATAGTGTTGTTTGCGTCTTCAAGTGCATTTGCATTTGGAAACTCAAAATTTAAATCAGAAGTAGCAAAAGAGACTGGAGCTGTAAAACTATTACGTGAGGTTGCCCATGGTGGTTATGATGTTATCACCACAGCTGAGCTAGCTGATTTGAGGGCATCCGGTGAGGACATTTTGATTATAGACACCATGCCCTTTGAAGCCAGCTATAAGAAAAATCATGTTCCTGGTGCTGTACAATTTCTCTTCCCAATTCCAGAAATGATGGAGTGGAATAGTGCAGAGACAGCTGGAATGAGCGAGGAAGATTTTATAACTCTTCTGGGCGATGACAAAGACAAGAAAATCGTCGTCTACTGTGGTTTTGTAAAATGTACACGGAGTCATAACGGCGCGCTATGGGCACAAAAACTTGGTTATAAAAATGTCTACCGTTATCCAGGTGGAATATTTGCTTGGAAGGGCGCTGGTTTTGATGTTGCTTCAGTAAAATAAGTTGTTTGGAAAACGTGGGTAATAAATATTATATTGCCCATTTTTACCCGCCTGTGTGTAAAAAATGCAGTTTTTTTTATTCGATCTCTTCAGATCTTCTCAAATATCCCCATGAAATAGTGATTTTAGGTGTTAGGCATGGTTTATGCTAACAAGATGTCAATTCGGTTCCATAGCGAAACTATAGAGAGTAATAGGGCGCGTTGTATGACTATTATTTTTAAATTGGAAGATCCCTTAGGGAGGTGATGCTGATACGCCGGACTCGTTGTTGATGCACCTGAGTACAGGTGCCGGGAACTCTGAGTAAATAATTGTTTCCGGGCCATAATTTCAGTAGAAAGGTTGCCCTGGATCTATCCCAGGTTTACTGGAAAAAATGAAATACAACTCTTTAATAAGGAGAGATCAATGAAAAAAATAGCTGCTATCCTCTCAATGTTGTCACTTTGTTTTGTTGTTACGTGTGCTTTGGCCATAGATAAAGTTGCAATCAGCACAAATGTGGAAAACATAGTAGCAGAACTTGATGCGGGTAAGCTTTCGACGAGTTTTACGTCAGACTCCTATGCACCATATATATTTATCCTCGAAGATGGCGGTAAATTACTTGTGCATCCATCGCTTGAAGGTGAAAGTTTAAAAGTTAAAGCTCCACCAGTATATGATGCACTTACAAAAGCGGACGCCAAGGGTGCTTGGATTCAATACGAATGGAAAGGAAAAGTTAAGAATACCTTTGCCAAGAGATCAAAGAACAATTTGATTGTTGGTAGCGGGTATTGATGAGCAGTACAGTTTAGTAATGAAGTAGATTTGCTTGTCTAACGTTTTGATGCCTCCCCTTGGTCACTGCGAATAAGGGGAGGCTATTATCATTATTCAGCAATCCATTGAGCTTTGAGTTGTGCGAATGCTCCTTTAACCTGCATTTGGTGCATCCATAGGTTCATCCAGTTAAGAAATGCAAAATCGTCTCTTGGGAGCATGTAACCAAAGTCATCTTTTGTGAAAGTTTTATCAGGAGAAACTGCAAACAGTTTTGAATTTTTGCCCGCCACGAGCATCGCCTCAACGTTGTCCGTAATCATCACATCAACCTCACCGTCTTCAACCGCAGATGGAATACTCAAGTTTTTCTCGATGACGACAATTTTAGCATTTTTTATATTGGCAAGAACAAACTTTTCATTTGTTCCGCCGGGATTAACCCCGATTTTAACTCCTTTTGTATCGATATCAGTGAGTGTTTTAAAGCGATCCTTATCTGAAGTCCTGATAAGAGGCGATTTGCCGACATTGATATATGGGCTGGTTAAAGCAACCTGCTTTTGCCTTGATAGGTTTCTGGTGATTCCTGACATTGCGACATCATAGGTACCATTAAGAATACCTTGAACAAGTGTTTTCCAGGTAGTTTTTACATAACGTACTTCTACACCAAGTGACTCTCCCAGCTTGGCCGCTGCATCGATATCATGCCCTTCAAATGTTTTGGTTTCTTCATTGTAATAGCTAAAAGGTTTATAGTCGCCGGTCGTGCCAACGATGATGTAGCCTCGTTCATTAATCACATCAAGGCGGGACTGCTCTGCCCATGATGTCGTCGATAAGAAAAAAAGAGAAAGAAACAATAAAACGAAGCTTAACTGTTGAGTAATTTTCATTTTCACCTCTGGTAAGTTGGAGATTAAATCATATTATGCTTTATACAAAGTCGCAATTTTGCAAAGCGATGGCTTGAATAAAATACGGCAAATAGGCTGGTGAGCATATCAAAAATGTAGCATGAGGGCAATAGTCCTTAATTAAAGATAATGGACGTTGCAAGTGTGCATGATGTTTGAGAGGGTGGTGAAATGAAAGCTGCAGATTTGTTTATAAAGGCGTTAGAGGCAGAAGGGGTGAAGTATATTTTTGGAATCCCGGGGGAGGAAAATCTTGATTTTCTCAATGCTCTAAAAGATTCATCCATACGACTAATCCTTACGCGTCATGAGCAGGCTGCCGGATTTATGGCCGCTACCTACGGTAGGTTAACCGGAAAAGCGGGTGTTTGCTTATCTACCTTGGGGCCTGGTGCCACAAACCTTGTTACCGCAGCAGCCTATGCTAATTTAGGTGCCATGCCAATGCTTATGATCACAGGACAGAAACCTATCAAGTCAAGTAAGCAGGGGCAGTTTCAGATTGTTGACATCGTGGATATGATGCGGCCACTTACGAAGTATACCTGTCAAATAGCAAGCGCTGCAAATATTCCCAGTCGGGTAAGAGAAGCATTTCGTCTGGCTGAAGAAGAAAGACCGGGGGCTGTCCATCTGGAGCTTCCTGAGGATATCGCAAGTGAGTTAACTGATGCCGAGGTTATTGGTCAAAGTGTGTACAGACGTCCTCTTGCCGAAGGAAAATCGGTGAAGAGGGCCGCTGCGATGATCCACAAAGCGAAACGGCCACTGTTACTCATTGGTGCTGGAGCCAATCGTAAGCAATCCAGTAAGATGCTGCGCAGGTTAGTGGATAAAACAGGGATCCCATTTTTTAGTACCCAAATGGGTAAAGGGGTGATTGATGAAAGGCACCCACTCTTTCTTGGTAACGCAGCACTCTCAGCCAATGATTTCGTTCATAGAGCGATTGGACATGCAGATCTAATCATTAATGTTGGCCATGATGTTGTGGAAAAACCACCTTTTTTTATGGAGCAGGGTGGGTTTCAGGTTATTCATATCAACTATCTCACAGCCGCAGTGGATCCGGTATATTATCCGCAGGTTGGGGTTATTGGCGATATTGCCAATACGATTTATCAACTGACTGAGATTATTTCACCCAAAAGCCATTGGAATTTTAGTTATTTTAACGATATTAAAGATGCTACGGAGGCACATCTTTTAGAAGGAATAGATGATGACAGATTTCCTCTCTATCCCCAAAGGGTGGTGAGTGACCTGAGGTCAGTAATGCCTGATGATGCAGTTATTGCACTTGACAATGGTGTGTATAAGATTTGGTTTGCCAGAAATTATAAAGCCCATGAGCCTAATACTGTATTGCTAGACAATGCACTTGCTACAATGGGGGCGGGACTTCCATCAGCCATTGCCGCCAAAATAGTACATCCTGATAAAAACATTGTAGCAATCTGTGGTGATGGTGGTTTTATGATGAATTCTCAGGAGCTTGAAACAGCTGTACGTTTAGGGCTCAACCTCGTGGTTCTGATTCTCAATGATAATGCTTACGGAATGATTAAGTGGAAACAGGTTCACATGGGGTTTGCCGATTTTGGGCTGGATGTTGGGAATCCTGATTTTGTGAAATATGCTGAAAGCTATGGTGCAATCGGACACCGGGTAAATGCAGCGGCTGAGTTTACTAGTATTGTAGAGAGCTGTTTCAAGGTGCCAGGAGTACATGTGGTCGAAGTGCCAATTGATTATTCAGACAATGACCGGATTTTAAACCGTGAAATAAAACAAAAAAGTAGGATTTTATAAAGGGGGTGTAGAGATGAAAGATTTGCAAATACTGGTGCCAGGTGCTGTCGCAACTGGCAACAAACTTGAGATAACAGCCCCCTTTGATTTTTCTGTCATAGCTGTTGCTGATGTGGCAGATTCCGCTGTCGTGGAGAAGGCTCTTTCTATTGCAGATGAGCTGTTTCGCGATAAGAGTAAATGGTTGCCACTCCCTAAGCGTCTTGCTATTCTGGAAAAAGCAGCGCAAATTATGCAAAGTGAGTTTGAAGAGCTTGCCGTTGCAGCGGCAGAGGAAGGAGGCAAACCTCTACTCGATTCTAAAGTCGAGGTGGCAAGAGCCATTGACGGTGTTAAACTCTGTATTGAAACCATGCGAACAGAAGCGGGCCAGTTGGTTCCCATGGGGGCAAACCCTGCCTCAGCTGGGAAGGTAGCATTTACTACCCGTGAGCCAATAGGCGTTGTGATTGCGGTCAGTGCCTTTAATCACCCCTTAAACCTGATTGTTCATCAGGTTGCTCCTGCTGTTGCCAGTGGTTGTCCGGTAATCGTTAAACCCGCAAGTAAAACCCCTGTTTCATGTTATAGATTTGTGGAAATTCTACGCGAAGCTGGCCTACCTGAAGAATGGTGCCAAATGGTGGTTATCAGCGACTCTTCTCTTGCTACTCAACTTGTCGTCGATAGCAGGGTGGATTTTTTCTCCTTTATTGGATCCAGCCGTGTTGGTTGGATGCTTAGGTCTAAGCTTTCTCCAGGTACGAGGTGCGCTCTTGAACATGGTGGGGTGGCACCTGTGATCGTGGCAGCAGATGCCGATCTTGATATGGCAATTCCCAAGCTTGTCAAAGGCGGTTTTTATCATGCCGGTCAGGTATGTGTGTCTGTTCAACGGGTTTATGTTCACGAGTCGATTGCAGAAGATGTGGCCAAGAGAATTGCAAAAGAAGCAGGGAAACTCATCGTGGGAGACCCTACTCTCAGTTCAACAGATATCGGGCCTATGATTGACCCGGCAGAGGTTCAGCGGGTTGATGAATGGGTAAAAGAAGCCGTTGCTGGTGGAGCAAAGCTACTCTGTGGGGGAGAGGTTATCTCTGAGAGTTGTTATAGCTGCACCGTTCTTCTCGATCCACCAGAATCATCTTTGGTGAGTAAAAAAGAAGTCTTTGGTCCTGTCGTCTGTGTCTACACCTATAGCGATCTTGATGAAGCGATAGGGCGAGCTAATCAACTTGCCTATTCTTTCCAGGCGGCAGTCTTTACAAAAGATATTGATTTCGCCATGAAAGCGTATAGGGGAATCAATGGATCTGCGATTATGGTAAACGACCATACAGCCTTTCGTGTTGATTGGATGCCTTTTGCAGGACTTAAAGAGTCTGGATACGGTATCGGCGGTATTCCCCATACCATTCACGATATGCAGATTGAAAAAATGCTGGTTCTGCACTCCAGCAATCTGTAACATCTACCTGGTACAGCTTAGCGGGAATGAGGGACAGCGGCTACTTATCCTTTGTTGTAGGCCGTTTAAAAAGAATGGTGACATGGTTTTCTCTATATGGTTCACTATCCTGATAAGTGTAAAACAAGATACTCGATCCCTGTATGCCAATGTTGTCATCAAAGGGTGATAAGAAGATTTTGAGAAAGTTTTAAGAGGATTACATGGGCCTATATAACCCCCAGCTTGAAAAAGATAACTGTGGCTTTGGACTGATCGCTCACATGGAGGGCGAGGCGAGCCATAAACTGGTTCGTACTGCAATTACATCTCTTGCCCGGATGGCGCATCGAGGTGGGATAGCTGCAGATGGTAAAACCGGAGATGGTTGCGGGTTATTACTGCAAAAACCGGATGGCTTTTTTCAGTCCATTGCAAAAGAAGAGGGCTGGGCCCTTGGCGGCAGGTACGGCGTTGGAATGATTTTTCTCAGTCAGGATCCTGAAAAAAATGAAGCTGCCAGGAAGGTGGTAGGTGATGAGCTGGAGGCCGAATCTCTGAGCGTTCTTGGCTGGCGTGAAGTGCCTGTAGATACAGAAGTCCTTGGTGATTTTGCAAAGATCACCATGCCGCGCATTGTTCAGGTTATCTTTAACGGGCCTTTTGGGTGGGGGTCAAAGGATCTGGAACGACGACTCTATATGGTGAAGAGGCGTATCGAAAAGAGAATTACTGATGATCCTGATTTTTACATCGTCAGTTTGTCCAACCTTGTGATTATCTACAAAGGCCTATGCAGACCTGTTGATTTACAGCAGTTTTTCCCCGATCTTGCAGATATCAGAATGCAGTCATCTATCTGTCTCTTCCACCAGCGATTTTCAACAAATACGCTTCCTAAATGGCCGTTGGCCCAACCGTTTCGTTTTCTTGCACATAATGGTGAGATCAATACCATTACCGGTAATAGGCAGTGGGCACACTCCCGCTCCTATAAATTCAAATCGCCACTTTTGCCGGATATGTCAGAAGCGGCACCTTTTGTTAACAGCACCGGTTCAGATTCTTCGGCTCTCGATAATATGCTGGAGTTGTTTCTGGCTGGTGGCATGGATTTGTTTCGGGCGTTTCGCCTGCTTATCCCACCAGCATGGCAGAATCATCCCAATATGGATGAAGACCTTCGGGCTTTTTATGATTTTAATTCCATGCATATGGAACCATGGGACGGTCCTGCCGGCATTGTCATGAGTGATGGCCGCTTTGCCGCATGTGGACTAGATCGAAATGGGTTGCGACCAGCCCGCTATGTGGTGACCAAAGATAAGTGGATCACTCTCGCCTCTGAGGTTGGTATTTGGGATTACGAAGCGGATGAGGTTCTTGAAAAGGGAAGGGTCGGGCCAGGTGAACTTCTGGTCATTGATACACTTACTGGAAAGCGCTGGACATCCTGGGATATTGATCAGGAATTAAAACGTCGGCATCCATACAAGGAGTGGATGGAAAAGTGCTGCTATAGACTCCCATCTTTTAATGTAGAGCAGCCGATAACAGAAGGTGAATGCTCCTTAGATGATGAAAAGTTATTGATTTTTCAAAAACTTTACGGCATCACCAATGAAGAGATCGAACAGGTTATAAAAGTCCTGGCTGAGACAGGGCAAGAACCTATCGCCTCCATGGGCGATGATGCTCCCATGGCAGTATTATCTAAAAAAGAACGTAGCCTCTACGACTATTTCCGGCAGATGTTTGCCCAGGTGACCAATCCTCCCATTGACCCACTTCGGGAGAGACACGTTATGTCTCTTGCAACCTGTGTGGGATGTGAGCAGAATGTATTTGACGAGGTGCAGGGGCATGCGGATCGTGTGATTTTTGGCTCACCTGTTCTTGTCGCATCCGATATGGATAATCTACTTGGACTTGACCAGGTCCATTACAAACATGTTGTGTTCGATCTTAATTATTCAGTTGGAGGAAATTTAAAAGAAGCTCTGGATGCTCTCTGTGGCCAAGTGAAGAGAGAAACAGCAAATGGTGCCGTACTTCTTGTCCTCTCAGATAGGGATATTTCCCCTGATACCCTACCCATTCCAGCTGCTATGGCGGTGGGAGCGGTACAACGCACACTGGTTGATAATTCAAACCGCTGTGATAGTAACATAATCGTTGAAACAGCTTCTGTTCGCGACTCCCATCAATTTGCTGTGTTGTTGGGGATGGGTGCAACGGCTGTCTACCCTTATCTTGCCTACGAGACAATCGGCCAACTTGTTAATGAATCTGTGCTTACGCTTACCTACAATGAGGCTGTGTACAATTATCGTAAGGGAATTGATAAAGGGCTTTTGAAGATTCTCTCTAAAATGGGCATAGCGACTATTGCATCCTACAGGTGCTCTCAGCTTTTTGAAGCGGTGGGGCTTGCAAAAGAAGTTGTAGATTACTGTTTTAGTGATGTTGTGAGTCGAATTGAGGGTGCCACCTTTGAGGATTTTCATGCTGAACAATTACAGTTAGTAAAGTCGAGTTGGAAACGACAGCATAAACCACTTATGCGTGGGGGCTTATTCAAATATATCCATGGTGGCGAGTATCACGCCTATAACCCTGATGTGGTAGAAGCATTGCAAAAAGCTGTTCGGGGTGGGGCATTTAGCGATTACCAGAAATACTCTCAACTTGTGGATAACAGGCCTGCTGCCTGTCTTCGTGACCTTCTAGAGCTGCAATCAGATTCTGCTCCCATTGCAATAGATGAAGTGGAGTCAGCTGAGACATTTTATAGCCGGTTTGATTCTGCGGCCATGTCCATTGGAGCCCTAAGCCAGGAGGCCCATGAGGCGCTTGCCATAGGGATGAACCGTCTTGGTGGATTTTCTAACAGTGGTGAGGGTGGGGAAGATCCAGACCGTTTTGGCACCGAGCGGGTTTCCAAGATCAAACAGGTTGCCTCGGGGCGTTTTGGAGTGACTCCGCACTATCTGGTTAATGCAGAGGTGATCCAGATTAAAATGGCACAAGGTGCAAAACCGGGTGAAGGTGGACAGCTTCCTGGCAACAAGGTTACCCCGCAGATCGCAAAATTGCGCTATTCTGTGCCTGGTGTAACTCTCATTTCGCCGCCACCCCACCACGATATCTATTCCATTGAAGATCTTGCTCAGCTGATTTTTGACCTCAAACAGGTCAATCCCAAAGCGCTTATCAGTGTCAAGCTTGTGTCTGAGCCAGGAGTAGGAACCATTGCCACAGGTGTAGTGAAGGCGTACGCCGATTTTATTACTATCTCTGGCTACGATGGAGGCACCGGGGCAAGTCCTCTTACCTCTGTAAAGTATGCCGGTAGCCCATGGGAGTTGGGCCTTGCAGAAACTCAACAGGCCCTCGTTGCCAATGGTCTTCGACACAAGGTTCGCCTGCAGGTGGATGGTGGTCTTAAAACAGGGCGTGATATCGTCAAAGCTGCAATTCTAGGGGCTGAAAGTTTTGGCTTTGGCACCGGGCCTCTGATTTCTCTTGGTTGCAAATTCCTGCGCATCTGTCATTTAAACAACTGTGCTACAGGTGTTGCCACGCAAGATGAGACTCTTAGAAATGAGTACTTTGCTGGAATCCCGCAAATGGTTATGAACTATTTTCAATTTATGGTCCGGGAAACCAGAGAATTGATGGCCGAACTTGGTGTTGCAAAGCTCACCGACCTTATTGGCCGAACTGACCTTTTAATTGAGCTTGATGGTGTAACAGACAAGCAAAAGAGGCTTGATTTAGCACCTTTGCTCGAATCGGTGAAGCCTCCCTCAACAAGTGGTCTCTTTTTCTCTAGCCCAAATACTCCCGATGATAAAGGGAGTCTTAACCTTAAAGTTACGGGGCAGTTTCGTGACGCTGTGGCTGCAAAAATTGGAGGTGGAGGTAGTTTTGCTATCCGTAACACCGATCGTAGTGTTGGGGCTCTTTTGTCGGGTGAGATTGCTAAGCTTCACGGTAACAAAGATATGAGCAGTGCTCCGATTACTTTACTTTTCAATGGCACCGCAGGCCAGAGTTTTGGAGCCTGGAATGCAGGAGGCCTCAACATGATTTTGACTGGCGACGCCAATGATTATGTTGGAAAAGGTATGGCTGGTGGTAAACTCGTCATCCGCCCTCCACAAGGGGTGAGTTATAAAAGCCATGAGGCCGTGATTATTGGTAACACCTGTCTTTATGGAGCCACCGGTGGCAGAATGTATGCGGCTGGCAAGGCTGGTGAACGTTTCTGTGTGAGAAATTCTGGGGCCAAAGTTGTGGTAGAGGGTATTGGTGACAATGGCTGTGAGTATATGACAGGTGGTATTGTCACGATTCTTGGAACCACAGGAGTGAATTTTGGAGCAGGTATGACAGGAGGCTTTGCCTATATTCTGGATGAAACAGAAAGTCTGGAGTCCAGAGTCAACCCAGAGCTTGTGGATGTTTTGAATCTTGATGGACGAGGCGTTCTTCAGGAGCATTTACGAGGGATTATTAATCGTCACATGGAAGAGACGGGAAGCCGACGAGCTGAACGAATTTTGTCCGGGTTTGATGAGCATTATGTATCTCTTTTTAAACTGGTGAAACCAAAAACATCGGATGTAAATTCTTTACTTGGACGCCGTGGAAATTCACCTCGGGAAACCCTTGCGGTGGTGCACTAAAGGTAGAATATGAATCAGAATCTTTTTCAGTTTATAGAAGTTGAGCGAGTTGACCCACAAAAAAAGGGAATAGAACGCCGGCGCCATGAGTTTGTGGAGATCTACAAACCATTCCAGAAAATCCAGGTGCAGATGCAGGCTGATCGTTGTCTTGACTGCGGAAACCCATATTGTGAATGGAAATGCCCTGTACATAATTATATACCGGATTGGCTCGAACTTGCTAATAAAGGCCGAATCGTCGAGGCAGCCGAACTCTGTCACGAGACCAATAGCCTACCGGAGATCTGTGGCAGAGTTTGCCCTCAGGATCGTCTGTGTGAAGGGGCCTGTACGCTTAATAATGATTTTGGCGCAGTGACTATTGGCCATATTGAAAAATATATTGTCGATACCGCTTTTCAGATGGGTTGGAGACCGGACCTGTCAAAGGTTGTTCCTACGGGCAAGAGGGTAGCTGTGGTGGGAGCGGGACCAGCCGGAATTGGTTGTGCCGATGTTCTCATACGAAACGGGGTCACTCCGGTGGTTTTCGACAGGCATCCCGAAATAGGTGGTCTTCTCACGTTTGGCATACCAGCTTTTAAGCTTGAAAAAAAGGTGATGGAGCTTCGAAGAGAAATATTTACGGAAATGGGTATCGAATTTCAGCTTGGGGTAGAAATTGGATTGGACCTCACGTTTGTTGAGCTTCTGGAGGACTATGATGCTGTTTTTGTTGCAACAGGTACCTATAACACCATGCAGGCAGGATTTGAAAATGAGGATGCCGGAGGGGTGTATGACGCTCTTGACTATCTGATAGGGAACACGGATCACCTACTTGGTATTAAAAGAAAAGAATATCCGTATGTGCAACTCGAAAACAAGAGGGTTGTTGTGCTCGGTGGTGGTGATACAGCCATGGATTGCGTGCGTACTGCTGCTCGCCAGGGGGCAAGGGATGTTATTTGTGCTTACCGGCGGGACCGCGAAAATATGCCAGGATCTGCACGTGAGGTTGGAAATGCTGAAGATGAAGGCGTTCGCTTTCTCTTTAATCTACAGCCCCAGGGGATTGAGACAAATGAAGCTGGCGATGTGGTGGGCATAAAGGTTGTATCCACTGAATTGGGTGAGCCGGATGAAAATAGACGCAGGCGTCCTGTGGAGATAGAGGGATCAGAAACTGTTCTTGAGGCGGACTGCGTTATTATGGCCTTTGGTTTTAGACCTAGTCCCCCTGACTGGCTCACTGAAAATGGTATTAGTTTAAGTGAATGGAGCTTGATTGAGGCTCCTCAAAATTCTCAGTTTCCTTACCAGACGACCAATGAAAAAGTATTCGCCGGTGGTGATGCTGTTCGGGGCTCTGATCTTGTGGTTACAGCCATTGCTGAAGGTCGTATCGCAGCCGAGAGTATTCTTGAGTATTTAGACGTGTAGTATATAGGGCATGTTCTGGATAATCTCAATGTTCATGGGAAATCCTGGCTAGCGGTTTATAAGGTGGCTAAGCAAAAAAACTCAATTCATATCCAACAGTTTCTGGTAACTCCCGCGAAATCATTTTTCTTTCTCTGGATCCCTGTCCTTTTTTCAATGGTTGCTGAACCGTTAACAGGTCTTGTTGATACGGCCTTTGTTGCACGACTTGGCACAGAAACCCTCGCTGCACTGGGAGTTGGAACCGTTGTGATGAGTAGTTGTCTCTGGCTTTTTAATTTTTTAAGTGTCGGGAGTCAGACTGAAGTTTCCCAGGCACTGGGGCGCGGTCAGTTACAACAGGGGAGAAAAATCGCCAGTCTTGCTCTCTTTCTTGCTTTATTCATTGGAGTGGTACTCAGTCTGCTTATTTTTTTGATTGCTTCAAAGGTTGCAACTCTCATGGGAGCCTCTGGTGCTATTCACGAGTATGCGGTGACCTACATAAAGCTACGTGCTTTTGGAGGGGCCGCAGTTTTAGTCAGCATGACTTCATTTGGCATCCTATATGGACTCGGCGATATGCGTACACCACTCTTTATTGCTGTTGGTGTAAATGTGATCAATCTCTGTCTGGACGCATTGCTTATTTTTGGTGCTGGTCCTGTCCCACCACTTGGGATTGCAGGTGCTGCGATAGCGAGTAGTACAAGTCAGATACTTGGCGCGATATGTTGTGGATACGTCGTCTATAAAAAGCTAGGATTTACTGCAGATATTAATCTCAGTGATACTCTGCGGCTGCTCACAATAGGTCGCGACATGCTTTTTAGAACAGGTTCATTGATTCTTTTTCTGCTTCTTGCCACAAGGCTTGCAACTGGGATCGGACCGGAGTCAGGTGCCGTTCATCAGGCCATACGGCAAGTTTGGGTCTTTACGGCTCTTTTTCTCGACGCCACTGCGGTGGTGGCACAGAGTGTTATCGGATTTTACTTTGGCTCAGGCGAGCTTGTAAAGGCAAGAAGAGTTGCAAGACTCGTCTGTGGTTGGAGCTTTTTCATTGGACTTTGTCTCATGTTGTTTATGTTTGCTGTGGCAGATGGGGTGGCAAAGCTTCTTGTTCCAACCGGTGGAACTGATCTCTTTTTGCCCGCTTGGATGGTTGCATCTCTGTTTCAACCCATTGCAGCAATAGCCTTTGTCACCGATGGTATCCATTGGGGTACCGGTGATTTTAGATATCTGCGAAATGTAGTGCTCTTTGCGACATTGTGTTCAGCCTTCTCACTTTGGTGTATTGAATATTTTGGTTTTGCCTCGCTTACCCTTATTTGGTGGATTACAGGAGGCTGGATTGTTATTCGTGCAATCCTGGGTATCTTGCGTATATGGCCCGGTTCTCCTCGTAGTCCTCTTGCATATATCTCATCTGATTAGTGCCAGTATTTCATTCCACCTCAATAAACATTGTATTTAGCTTTTTCTGAAAATTTGAGAAATGTTATTTATTTTACTTCAAACGGTCTTTTCTTTTATGATAGACTTCTTTTAAGAGAATCATTTTATCCATGATATGGAGCAGAGTTGTCGCTGGTGTGTGTTACCAAATTTTTTTCTGTTAATGGATTGATAGAATGTAAATACCGCTGAATTTGGGGCCTTAACTAATAGCCTGATATTATATAAATAATAGATGAGTTATGAGAGCGTTGCTGTTGTTTGTTTTTTTCCTACTACCGGAATTGGTTTTAGCAAAGGATGTCTCTGTTGAAGATATCACGCTATTACCTGTTCAGAGTAACAAGGTGATTCTGACCATAAAGACACCTAACGGGGACAAGCAGTTTAATCATGGGCAGATTGAAGCAATTGGACTGAAGCGACTGAATACAACGACGTTTTGGCCTGAAGATTATGGTGAGTTTGATGGTGTCCTTCTAAGGGACATGTTGACAGAGGCTGAGATAGAAAATGCTCCTGAAATCAAAATAACAGCACTGGATGACTACATTACATTTATTCCTAAGGAAGATTGGCAAAAATGGGATGTGATGCTTGCAACTCGCCATGGAAAAAAAATTATGTCAATTCGCAAGAAAGGACCTCTGAGGATAGTTTACCCTATGGATATTGGCGGTGAAATTGCTGATAGCGATATGCGATTGCGTTGGATATGGGCAATAAAATCGATAGAACCTGTATATTAACCCTGTTAAGCGGGAATCTTTTTTCTTGTCTTTTATTACAGATTATCTGGAGTAAGGCACTATATGTTTGATCGGCGTAGAAAAGGATTTTATTTTTCTGTATTCATAATTCTATGCATCTGTGTGGGGGCTGGAGTTTATATCCATCACGCCTTGTCACAGATTGGAAGGGATCTTACAGACGAGTTCCATGAAACCTATTTTCACGCGAATAAATTAGAACTCGATACGGCTAAATTTGCCCTATTAATTGAGCAGTTTTCAAACACCCCTACGCCCGAAATCTATGAAAAAATGGTGGAATCAATTGATTTGATTTTTCTTCGTGTGGGTGTGGTAGTTGATTCCAGCGAACAATTTTCCGCTTCAACGAGAGAATACTCAACACATCTAAGTCCTCCGCTTGAAGAGATTGATAAACATATATCAGTCGGGTTGCAGGACGCGTATGACTCTCTTGATTTGGTTAGGGCAGAACTTGTAGACTTTGTAGCAGTTGAACAAGAAGTTTCAAGACGCTTTATCATACATGTTGAGGGGAGTATTGGAAATGCTAACAAGACAATTGATAGTAGCATTTTTCAGGTAGTTGTTATCCTGATGATTTTGGCCATTTCTTTTATTACTCTCGTCATACTCTTTTATCGTAAATCCACTATTGCCGCCGAACTGGAAAAGAGTGAGGATAATATTCGTCGTATTGTAGATTTGATTCCGCTTCAAATCTGTGTTCGGGACAGTGATGGTTATATAAAACTTGCCAATGCAAGAGTTTCTGCGGAGTTTGGGGCTTCAGTTGAAACACTGACAGGATCTTATTTTACAGACTTTCATCCGTCAAAAAGTGAGGCGGAAAAGACGCTTGAAGATGATAGAGCTGTTATTTCTCAGCAGAATCCCAGAATCGATATTGAGGATGTTTCCGAAAACCAGAGTGGTGAAAAACGATGGTTTTCTACTTCTAAAGTCCCTTTTACAAAAAAGGAGCATAACGAGCAGCTTATTCTGTGCATTAAACAGGATATAACAAAACAGAAGCAGGCAGAACTGATGGTTCGTAATAGTGAAGAGAGATTGCAGCTTGCATTGGAAGGGGCCGATCTTGGATTATGGGACTGGAATCTTTTGACCGGTGCTGCTCACTATAGCGATCGTTTTTATACCATGCTCGGGTATGATGTTGGGGAAATCGCTACAGATAGTACGCTTTGGAGGAAATTGGTCCATCCTGACGATCTGAGAAGGGCGAAAAGTGAATTTGTAGATTGCCTGAGCCAAAATAAAAGTAATTGGTCCATTGAATACCGCCTTCGAAAAAAGGATGGGGGGTACCGTTGGATAACCTGTCATGGCAAGGTTGTTGAGTGTGATAAAAGTGGAAAGCCTGTAAGGGCTGCCGGGACCCATCTGGACATAACTGAAAGTGTTGAAGCGGCAAGGCAGAAGCTTCGGCTGGAGGCGCAGCTATCCCAGGCACGTAAGATGGAGGCCATTGGTACTTTAGCAGGAGGTATAGCTCACGATTTTAACAATATTCTCACAGCGATTATGGGCTTTTCAGAGCTTGCGAGAAATGATTTGCAAGAGGGGACGCGAGCAAAAGAGAATATGTCAAAGGTGCTCAGTGCGGGAAACAGAGCGAAAGATCTGGTTAAAAATATTCTCGCCTTTAGCAGAAAATCAAATGAGCAGCGATCACCGGTAAAATTGCAGCGATTGCTTAGAGATGTGATTGATCTCATGCGTGCTTCATTACCTTCAACCATAGATCTTAGGCTTACTGTTGACGAAACATGTGGACAAATCCGGGCGGATCATAATCAGATTCATCAAATTCTAATGAACCTTTGTACTAATTCTGCACAGGCGATGAATGATACTGGGGGCATACTTGAACTCTCACTTGAATCACAAGAACTCTCCATAATAGATGTGAAGATTGAACCGGAAGTCGGTCCTGGATCCTTCCTGCATATCACGGTTGCAGATAATGGACCGGGAATTGAATCCTCTATTATAGATAAAATTTTCGATCCATATTTTACCACAAAGGGTGTTGGTAAGGGGTCTGGGATGGGGCTTGCCATTGTGAAAGGAATTGTCAGAAGTCATGATGGGTTTGTTCGGGTTGAAAGTGAAAGTGGTAAGGGAACTCAATTTCATCTCTATTTTCCTGAGATATTTGAACAAGAACTTGCACAAGATAAGATTGACGGAGCTCTTGAACACGGAAATGAAACGTTGCTTATTATAGACGATGAACAGATGATTGTGGATATGAACAAGATGCTTTTTACTCAGCTTGGCTACAAGGTTGTTGCCACAACAGACTCCATGGAGGGGTTGAAGCTTTTCACCGCAGGGCCTGATGATTTTGATCTCGTTATCACAGACCAGACCATGCCAAAACTGACAGGAGAAGAACTGGCCGGGAAGATGCTTGAGCTTCAACCAGATATCCCTATCATTCTCTGCACCGGCTATAGTGAAAGAATGAGCGAAGCAAGGTGTCAGGAAATGGGGATCGCACAACTTGTATCCAAGCCAGTGGATATTGTTTATATTAGTCGTCTTGTCAGGCAAGAACTCGATAATAGAAAGGATGCTACTCGCCCGAATTTCTCATGAACATTGTGTGTCATTGGCTGTCCGATAATTGAGGGTCAGCCTTCTATCTAAATCTGGCATACGCAGCATAAAAAAATAATTTATACGTCTGCAGCTCCGGTGCCTCGCATATCCGGTAAACTTGCCAGTTGCAAGATTTAGGTTCTCTAGTATTTCTTTGCATTTCATTGTTTTCTATCCTAGAGTATCTACGCCAGAATACCGATACTGTGTTGGTTATTTGATTAGAACCTAAGTTCTGTTTTTTCTCATGTTTGGCATGCAAAATTTAGGTAGAAGTTTTTCTGAAAAGGACTCTTTTCGTTATGTTAGAAATTGAAAATATTGTTTTCCCCGAAAGCCTTGATGAGGCTCTGACAACGCTTCGTGAGGTTGCTGGAAGTGTTGTGCTGGGAGGTTGTGGATATTTACGCCTTGGTTCGAGGAAGATAGGTACAGCCATAGATCTGTCCAGATTAGAACTGGATACGATTACCGAGAGCGCAACTGGTGTCGAGATTGGTGCCATGGTCAGTCTGCGAGATCTTGAAACAAATACGATCACCGCTGGTTTTGCAGATGGAGTTATAGCAAAATCTGTCGAAAATATAGTGGGTATCCAGCTGAGGAAATGCGTCACCCTTGGTGGAAGTGTAGCCGGGCGATATCCGTTTTCTGACCCTATTACTGCTCTACTGGCTCTTGACACTGAACTCGTGTTTCATGAACATGGAAGAATGTCTTTACAGGACTATCTAAGCGGTAAAGGCTTGCATGATATCCTTGTCAAAATCGTCATTCCAAAGCGAGATTGGAGTGCTGCCTTTACCAGTGTGCGGAAATCGGCTACCGATTATGCAGTGCTGAACTGCGCAGTTGCGAGGAGCGGAGAAGATTTCCGGGTGGTTTTTGGTAGTCGCCCAAGTAGAGCTCTACGGGTTGCAAGAGCCGAAAAATATTTGTCCGATAATGGTCTTACTGTAGAAACTGCAGGAAAGGCAGGACAATGTGCCGCAGACAATGTGCAATTTGGTGATAACCCGCGGGGGAGTGGAGAGTATCGCAAAAAGATCTGTCCAGTACTTGTAAAACGCGCTCTTCTGGAGGTACTCAATGCAGCTTGAAACAACGATTAATGGAAACCTGGTAACACTTGATTTTGTAGCTGGGGAATTTCTTTCTGAAACCCTGAGACGTTATGGCTATCTGAGTGTGAAAGAAGGCTGCGATACCGGGTCCTGTGGATTATGTACCGTGTGGCTTGATGGCTCACCAGTACTGTCGTGTTCAACTCTTACAGCGCGTATGCAGGGGCATGAAATTACGACCATCGAAGCCTTAGCATCAGAGGCTGAAGAATTTGCACAGTTCCTTGTGGCTCAAGGGGCCGAGCAGTGTGGTTTTTGCGCTCCGGGCTTTGCCATGACAGTACTTGCAATGAAACGAGAACTCAAAGCACCTACGGTTGAATCTATCAATCACTATCTCGCAGGTAATCTGTGTCGTTGCTCTGGTTACAAAGGGCAGATGAGAGCCATTGTAAAATATATGGGAGTTGAATAATGAAGTACGTTGGTAAGAAAATTCCTAAAATTGATGGCGTTGGACTGGTAAAAGGCACTCCTGCTTATACAAGTGATCTTGCCATTAATAACAATGGTCTCATCGTTAAAATCATGCGCAGTCCACATGCATCTGCCCGTATAGTAAGAATTGATACGACAGAGGCTCTGGCTGTACCTGGCGTTGAATGTGTTCTCACCTATAAAGACGTACCGGAAACTCCTTTTACCCTGGCGGGTCAATCTTTCCCCGAACCCTCTCCCTATGATCGCCGGATACTTGATCCTATTTTACGCTACATAGGTGATGAGGTCGCAATTGTTGCAGCATCTGATGAACGATCTGCTCTAAAGGCGATTGGGAAAATTAAGGTCGAGTATGAGCAGTTGACTCCGGTTTTAGATGTTGAAACCGCCCTTGATAATATGCGTTTGGTGCACGAAAAACAACCACACACCAATTTTGATGTTGGCTGTGATGCCAGTCGCAATGTAGCAGCGTCCCATAGTCTTGAGTTTGGTGATGTGGAGGCTACGCTTGCCAGTTCTGAAGTCGTAATTGAACAGACCTATCGCACCCAGGCCCAGGCCCATGCGATGATGGAAACCTACAGGGCCTCCACCTCTTTTGATGTACAGGGAAGACTGCAGGTGATGACCAGTACTCAGATTCCCTATCACGTACGACGCCATCTGTCCCACATCCTTGGTATACCCAAAAGTAAAATTAAAATACTTAAACCAAGAGTAGGTGGTGGCTTTGGTGGGAAGCAGACAGCTTCTGTGGAAATATTTCCGGCCATCGTCACCATGATAACAGGCAAGCCTGCACATCTGGTTTATACAAGGCAAGAGACCTTTTGCTGCACCACCAGCCGACATGCAATGGTTCTAACGGTACGTTTAGGTGCAGATAAAGAGGGTAATATCAACGTTGTAGATATACATACCTTGTCTGATACCGGTGCATATGGCGAGCATGCTCCAACGGTTTTCTGGGTTGTTGGACAAAAGACCCTGCCGCTCTACTCACATGTTTGTCGTTATCATGGTCACGCTGTTTACACTAATAAAGCTCCGGGTGGAGCTTTACGTGGTTACGGTGCAACACAAGGAACATTTGCTCTTGAATCCGCCGTAAATGAACTTGCCGAGAAAATTGGTATGGATCCGGCTGAATTACGACTGAAAAACCTCATCAAGGAAGGCGATTCCCATGAGGCTCTTTCCGGTTCTGTTCCAGGTGCACCAGCCGTTCTTGCAAGCAGCAGTCTGCATCAGTGCATTAAAAAAGGCATGGAGCTGATTGGTTGGAAAAAGAACTATCCAGGCAAAGAGCTGGCTCCGAATAAAAAAAGAGGTTACGGCATGGCTGTAACCATGCAGGGCTCTGGTATCTCAAAAATTGATACTGCGTCGGTCACCATTAAGCTCAATGAAGATGGCTTTTTTACCTTGAGTCATGCTGCTTCTGACATGGGCCAGGGGTCGGATACAATGCTTTGCCAGATTGCTGCAGAAGTTCTTGAAGTGGAAATGGATCAGATTATCGTCGCAAGTTTTGATCTTGATACACTTCCATACGATCCTGGCGCCTATGCTTCTAGTGGAGCATACGTTACTGGAAGAGCAGCGGTTATTGCAGCAGAACAGATGAAAGATCAGATGCGTGAGGCGGTGGCCAGACTCCTTGAAATTTCTCCTGAAGAGGTCGAGTATGATAGCGGAGTTCTGACAGGTGTCGGGGACAAAGTTATGACTCTATCTGAGCTTGCAAAAACTCTCTGTTCTTTTGCAGGTATGGATCAACTTATAAGTAAAGGAACTTACGGAGGAGAGACTTCTCCACCACCTTTTATGGCAGGATTTGCAGAGGTGGAGGTTGACCTTGAGACTGGTGAGAACAGGGTCGTAGAATTTGTTGCCGTGGTTGACTGCGGTACTGTGCTCAACGAAAACCTTGCACGAATCCAGGTAGAAGGTGGAGTCGTAATGGGAATTGGGCTGGGCCTCTTTGAGGAGGTTCGTTACAGTGGCAAGGGACGGTTAGCCACGAACTCATTTATGGAATATAAAATTCCAAGTCGCCAGGATATTGGTGATATCAGAGTGGCCTTTGAAGAGAGTCACGAACCCACTGGCCCATATGGCGCAAAGTCCATAGGAGAGGTGGTCTGCAATACACCAGCTCCTGCCATTACTGAAGCAATCTATAATGCAACCGGCATGCGTTGCCGTAACCTTCCTGTCACCGCAGAAAAAATTCTTTTAGGCGATGGTAGATAGTGTGTGTTCACCCGACTCCTCTTTTACCCGCGCCTTTGGTCTTGGCAAAGGGGGAGTTGTCTGTATCGTTGGGGCTGGTGGTAAGACCAGCCTTTTATTCCAACTTGCTGCTGAAGCCAAATATTTAGGGCTCAGGACTTTAGTTTCCACGACAACCAAGATGTTTATTCCAGATTCTAGCGAGTGTGATGAAGTTGATCTCACTGGTGCGGGATTCTCTGGGGATTTCCCCTCGATCCCTGGCGTTTATGTGGCTGGAAGGCCAGTGTCTTCTGTTAAAATGAAGGGTTTGGCTGAAGATATTCTCCTAAAAAGTGTACCTCACTTTGATCTTGTGCTACTGGAAGCTGATGGTGCAGCCAAAAAGCCGCTTAAAGGGTGGCTGGAAACAGAGCCTGTTATTCCATCATACACAACCCACACTATCGGAGTGGTGGATATCCAGACGATTGGAAAGATTGTAAGTGAAGATCTCGTTCACCGGCTTGATTGTTTTTACTTATTGACCGGAGCAAAAGTAGGTGATGTGGTCACTCTTGATCATGTCTCTCAGATTATTACCGAGGTAAAAGGCCTTTTTTTTCACGCTTCAGGCAAGCAGATAGTCTATATCAATAAGGTGGAGTCAGATGAGAATAAAGAAAACGCAAAGCTGTTGCAGGCGTTACTTCCTTGCCATGAAGTGTATGTGGGGAGTGTGAGGACGAAACGATTATATTAGGGAACTCATAATTTTAAAGGTCTGAAAGATGGAACGAAAAGTAATTGAAACATTGGCCCAAAATGTTGCCGCAGGCGAATCTGTCGCCCTGGTTTCTGTGCTGAGTAATAGTGGGTCTTCCCCTGCAAAGTGTGGCGCTATAATGCTTGTGAACAGCTCTGGCGCCATGTGTGGAACTATTGGGGGTGGTAGCCTTGAACTCAAGGTTATAGGAGAAGCACAGGAGTGTATTCGGTTTGGGAGGAGCAGGGAGGTGGATCACTCTCTTACTGAAAGTGGTGGTCTTGGTATGACATGCGGCGGGAATGTTCATTTCTTCATTAAAGTATTTTCAGCCCAACCAAGGCTCATCATCGCAGGAGGCGGTCATGTAGGGATGGAATTATATCATCTTGGCTTGTTGCAAGGATATCAGGTGGAAATATTTGATGATAGAGAGGGGATCGCCACGAAAGATCGTTTTCCTGATGCAGTAAAAATTGTATGCGGAGATCCGGTGAAAGAGCTTACAGGCTACCCACTGGATAGTAACTGTTTTATCACCATTACCACCCATTCTCACGAACTCGATAAGATGACTTTGGCAGCGGTGGCAGAGTCAGATGCTGGTTACATAGGTATGATTGGCAGCAGCAAAAAAATCACGAAGACTCTTACCTACCTATTGGACCAGGGCATTTCAAGAGAAACAATTGAAAAACTGTATACCCCAATGGGACTGAACGTAGCAACGATTCAACCTAAAGAAATCGCAGTGTCTATCATAAGTGAGATTCTTCTGGTGAAAAACAGTGGCTCACCTGAGCATATGAAGACTGTGAAAAATATTACCGTTTAACAGTGGGCCTCTGGTTTTTTGGAAGCCAAAGCCCTATTAAGCTTCAGCTTGCAGTCTACCAGAGATAATAGCAGAAAATCTCGGTTGCTTGCTTTCACAATCTACCCTTATCCATAAGGCTTTGCTGCGCACCAATCGTTAAAATTTACGGCAGTATTAGATCCACCCTACGGTTACCTACCCATGATTCTTCATCGCTGCCGAGAAAGAGCGGCCGTTGTGAACCATAGCTGGTTGTCGTCATTTTTCCAGGATCAACGCCGAGATTTGCGAGGTATTTCATGACACTGATCGCTCGGAGTTCTCCAAGTGCGAGGTTATAGTCGGTGGTGCCGCGTTCATCACAATTACCCTCGATCACTAGGCGCGGAGATTTTTTTTCCAGAAGATAACGGCCGTTGCTGTTGAGATTGTCGAACTGGGTACTGTTGATTGAAACGCTGTCAAAAGCGAAATAGACCGGCAGCAGTGGGGCAGTCGATCTGCCGTACTTCTGTTTGTATTCATCGCCCATGTTATCGAGGCTAAGATAGGTACCAGTACTATCGAGAGATTCCAGCCTACCTTCGCCAAAATCACCATCTGTTTCCTCAAACGATTGGCTGGTTTTATCTCCTATAAGATGTCCTTCCGGCTTTCTGCTCTGTGAGATCCCATCCGAATTGACCGATTTCTTACCACAGCCAGAGAGAATAAATGTCGTTAATACACAACAGAGGACTATTTTTATAAAGGTTTTTTGTGTCATTTGTTGTTCCGCTGTTATTCAGTATTTTTAATGAGTCGAGGAGTCCAGAAGATCATGCCTTTGGCATCATTTTCTTCGAGTAGTTCATCGCCCGTCCATTCCTTGGCCTGCTCCAAATAGCCGCAGCGCATTGCTTTCATGCTGAAGGTATGGTTATCTCTGAGTTCATCTTCATGAATGATCTCGATGGTATCCAGAGGGGTGACACCGAGATATATCCAGCGGTTATTATCCACACGGTATATTATATGCGAGCCTTCGGGTTCAGTGTGAACGTTGAGATTGATTTGCTGGTTTGATGCACAACCATTTAGACTAAGCACTCCCAAGACTGCTGCCATTAACGCGAATTTTGCCATAATGCCTGTTTTCATAAACCACATCTCCATTAATTGTTTGCTCTTTTCTCCAAAGTGACACTTATGTCAATCGCATTATCGTCAGCTTCGATGGCTGTCTTGTGTCTTTTGTTAATCCAAAAAGTAGTGATTTTGTCAATGTAGCCTATTTTTCGCAGTTGTATGGTCACAAACTCAGAAGAGTCAGCATCGCCTGCAAACGATACATTCACTGGTGTTGTTCCCAGGTGACTGTTGTCCCTTAGGTTTACGACTTCGGCACCTTCGGGATTACTGCTGATTTTAGCGGCCCCGAACTGTGTCGATCCTGCACAGCCGGATAAAAAAAGCATGGCGCCTACTGCTGTAAGCAGCAGACTTTTCTTTGCCATCAGGCTCCAGATTTGAGACATTTCCACCTCTCGTTGAATATTTTTAGGTTCTAGTTAGGACTTCTCTGCAATGTATTCTGTCCCAGAAGTGAGACAAAAGTAGTTTTTCCCAGAAATTTGACGCGTCGTCAATGGAAATCGGAATTTAATCCACATCATTGGGCGATTACACCGGCAATCTAAGTAATCTGTAAAGGGGGCATAAGAGGGGAGGGGATCTTTGCTTGACTCATCTGTGTAAGATTTCTGATGTGTGCTAAGACCGCCCCGGATAGGCTCCTCTGGCACTTGCTAACCTGCTAGGAATTGCGGAGAAAGATGCAAAAATACTTTTACAACCAGAGGTGATCTCCAGGTGCTCTCCAAAATGAAGAACACCTGGAACAATTGATTTTCTAAACAGATTTACGGTAGATTGTTTAAGGTCGCGGCCTTGGAAAAGGCTTCTTCCATATCGGGTAAATGGGTGATTTCTGGCACTACCTGAATATATTGAACAATTCCCTGCTTATCTACGATGATGACTGATCGCGCCAGCAAGCGGGGGCCATCCATCAGTAAACCAAGCGAACGCCCAAAAGCCCCTTCTTTATAGTCTGATAAATATTGGACATCTTCGAGTTTTGCTTCTTTAGCAAAGCGTGCCTGGGCAAAAGGCGTGTCACGGCTTACTGTAATCCGCTTAACTTCGGCAGGGAGCTTGTCCCCCTCTTCACCAAGGTAATGGCTTTGCGCTTCACACACCTTCGTGTCAATGGATGGAACAATGCTGAGAAAGAGCACACTGCCCTGATAACTCGTCAGGTCGACGGGTTTCATTGTCGTAGCGTCCACAAGCTCTGTTTCTGGTAATTTATGTCCGACCTCTATTCCTGTACCTGTCAGGGGTAGTTCCTGGCCTTTTCTTGTAACTTGGGTACCAGGAACAGCACTCTCTGAATCCATAACCATGGGAGCCGGTTTTGTTGCGCAACCACTTAATAAAAATGTAAGGGAGAGAGCTGCTAAGAAACGATAATTCGGTTTGAGCATGTTTTACCTCTCATTAATCTGTTTAAGTTGCATTTACTTGCTAAATGGTTCTTCTTTTTCTTTGCTTCTGTTATTTCTCTATAATTATCTCTTGATGTTTTGCTTGTTTAAAACAACTATTTATCCTGAAATTATTTTTTCCCCTCAAGCTGGAGCAGCAGGGCCTTTGGATCTGTTACCGGCATTTTACAGGTAAAATCGTAGCAGACGTACGCCGTTGCTTTACCATCAAGTGGAGTAACCGTTTCCATAAATGGGAGGTTTTTAGCTAGATAGGCCTGGTTTTCGGCGCCATCAGCCAATAAGATGAAGCGAGCTCTGTCAAAAGTAGTATCAACAACCCGCAAAAGTGCTTCGGTATCAGCTTTCCCCCTGTTGCCAGCAATAACGATCTGAGTAGGTTTGGTATTAATATTTCGCCAGGCGTTAAGCATAAGCGGTAGGGCAGGTGGGTAACGATTGATCGATCCGCTAAAAGATTCCACGAGTTTTCGTGCCATCTGCGACCACTGAGGTTTATTTTGCAGTATTCCTAGGCGTAAGAGATTGTTTACGGCCACTGAATTTCCGGTGGGCTCGGCACCATCGTAATCACTTTTCATCCTGACTTTGACAATGGGATCGGTCACGCTGTCGTAGAAAAAGCTTTCATTTTTATTCCAGAATAATTCAATCTGCTTCTCTGTTAGCTCCGTAGACCATTTGAGCCATTTGGGGTTGTGACTCGTCTGATACAAATCAAGGAGTCCATCTACAAGGTATGCGTAATCAGCAAGTTGCCCTGCAGCACCTGTCGTCTTATTTCGGTAGCGGCGCTGTAAGGTGTTGGTTGTGTTGCTGTAAAGATGATTTTTTAGAAATTGTGCCGCTTGCTCTGCTACAACCTCAAGTTCTGGATCTTGTAGAATCCTGCTTCCTCTGGCAAGGGCACCGATCATCATGCCGTTCCAGGCGGTGATAACCTTATCATCAAGATGAGGCCGTTTCCTCTGTGCCCGCGCTTTGAAGAGTATCTCTTTTGAAGTCGCAAGGCTTTTTATGACCTGTTCAGTGGTTAAGTCCAAACGCTCAGCGATTATTTCATTGGACTGAGCCTGGTATAAAATGTTCCTGCCGGAAAACTCCTGCATTGGATCTCGGTCTACGTTGCCTCCATCTTTGAGCCCGTATCTCGCCGTAAAAATGTCAGCTGGCTCTGTGCCCAGTTTTTGAACGATGTCTTCTTTTGTCCAAAGGTAAAAAGCACCTTCACTATGATGACCGGGCTTATAGGGATTATCGCTGTCCGCATCTTCAGCCGAATAAAAACCACCTGCAGGGTCCTTCATTTCTCGTAACAGATAGGCAAAAATCTCTCTTGCTGTCTCCGCATATATTTCATCTTTGCTGACCTGAAAAGCATCTAGATAGGAGTTGGCTAGTTGTGCCTGATCGTAGAGCATTTTCTCAAAGTGAGGAACAAACCACTTGCCATCGACTGAATATCGATGAAATCCACCGCCAAGCTGGTCATACATCCCTCCATCGGCCATTTTTCGAAGAGTATGTAAGGCCATATGTTTTGCCGTATAATCACCTGTGGAACTGTAGTGTGCAAAGAGAAAGGAGAAAATAACCGGCCTTGGAAATTTTGGTGGCTGACCGAAGCCGCCGTCATAGGCGTCGTAGCTTTTTTCAAGCATATCAAGACTCACTTCGTAGATATCGTCTTTGATGTCAGAAGGTGTCGTTCCACCTGCGGTTTTGAGTGCTGTAACCATTCTATGTGCAGAGTCCTGTAAGTCGTCTCTTTTTTCAATCCATGCCTTGTGGATCGACGTTAAGACATCTTTAAAGCCAGGACGGCCCGAAATTGATGTAGGTGGAAAATAAGTACCCGCATAAAAGGGGCTTCCGTCGGGCAGGATAAAAACAGACATAGGCCAACCACCGGACCCCGTCATTGCTTGGGTAGCGGCCATATACATCTGATCGATGTCAGGCCTCTCTTCTCGGTCAACCTTTATGCTGACAAACCATTTATTGAGGAGGGCAGCAATTTCTGGGTTTTCAAAGGATTCATGGGCCATAACGTGGCACCAGTGGCAGGTTGAATAGCCGATGGAGAGAAATATCGGTTTGTCCTCGGTGCGTGCCTTGGCCAATGCCTCTTCCCCCCATGGATACCAGGCAACAGGGTTAAAGGCATGTTGCAAAAGATACGGACTTTGTTCATCTATGAGACGATTGGCTTTTTCTCCTGCCGCCAGCCTTTTTTGAACCTGCGTTTCGATAAGATTCGTGTTTTCTGGGGAGGCGGAAAATGCCATAAGAGGAAACATACTTACGACCAGGCTTATTAAGATTATCCAATGCATTGATTGTTCTCCCAGCTGGGGTTGATCAGTTGAGTACTGAATATCAAAACAATGTGGTGTCGTTTGAGGGATAAGTCAATTGTGTGTGAAAGTGAGAATAATGAATTGAGATGGTAGGAAAAGTGATTTGTTAATACCTTTCTCCACCGCTGCAGAAGAGTTGTAGAAATTTGATTCAGATCAAACAGTACTTTCTGAAATTGGTTATGGTGAAGTTTTCAGTCAAATATTTTTTTTCAGAAGGTCTAGCATGGATGCACGTCAATCTTGTAACATCAAAAAGCTTCCCACAATACGCCGAATAATATTGACCGCTTTTACTCTGTGTACACTTTATATCGGTTGGCGTTTTTATCTTTTCTATAAGTGGACACTCGATCTGGGCAGCTATGTTCCAAGGCCACCGGCCGTAGAGGGCTTTTTGCCCATATCTGCGCTGTTGGGTTTAAAACGCCTATTGCTGACAGGAGAATTTGATCCTATTCATCCGGCGGGCTTGGTTATTTTTATGGCAGCGCTGGCTATAGCTTTTTTTGCACGCAAAGGATTTTGTGGCTGGATTTGCCCTGTTGGTTTTGGCTCTCTCATAATCCAGGATATGAGGGCGCGGTTTAAGGGGCTGCTATCTATCCCTCGGTGGATTGACTATCCCTTGACCAGTGTGAAATACCTTCTTCTTGCCTTTTTTCTTTATATGATTGGTTGGCAGATGAATGTGGACGCTATTACCGCATTTTTACATACACCGTATAATCTCGCTGCTGATGCAAAAATGCTCTTATTTTTTATGGCCCCCTCTCCTCTAACTTTAGGAGTTGTATCTTTTTTAGTCTTAATGTCTTTTGTTATCCCTCATTTCTGGTGCCGCTATCTTTGCCCATATGGTGCCTTGCTTGGAATATTTGCCTTTTTCAGCCCATTTCAGATTCATCGGCAGGAAGATACATGTATTGATTGTCAAAAATGCGATCAGGTGTGTCCTGGCGGAATAAAAGTAAGCCTCCAGAAAACGGTTCGATCAGCAGAGTGTGTGGGCTGTCTCGAATGTCTTGCTGTTTGTCCAAAAGAGGATTGTCTGTCAATTAAGGGCCCAGGTAAAACAAAATATAATCCCTGGCTCATTCCTGCTTTAACCATTTTGATATGGATTGGATTTTGGATGACTGGATTGCTTACAGGTCATTGGCAAAGTAAAGTTCCTGTGAAGTCCTTCAAGCAAATATATCAACAAGAGCTCACTGGGGCTGGATCGAGATAAGTGGATAAATTACTGAAACTTGGGTGTTGCAGATAGACTCTTTAATACGTAGACACATGTTTTTTAGGTATAATCACAAGCAAACTGCTCAGGAACTCTTAAGTTACAGATTCTCAAATGTACCGGTTAAGGTTAGATAATCAATATAAGATTCATATTGGACTATTACTGATCAGTATATAAGATTCTCGGTGTTAAACTGATTCGAGGAGAACATTATGACAGAACAGAAAAACAATAGACTTCTCATCTTATCACACAATGCTCATAAGTATGCGAAGCTCATTGCAGATGCAGGCGTACCCGATTTACAGATCACTCCAACTGTTACGGTTGAAAAAGCTCGTGCTTTCGCAAACCAACAGAACATCCTGCTAGCCCCTCCTGACTTGGCCTATGAAATTCTTCCCGCGATGACAAACCTCCAGTGGATGCAATCAACTTGGGCTGGAGTCAATAAACTTTTAGAAGAGGGTTGCAGAAAGGATTATCTGCTGACAGGGGTTAAGGGTGTATTTGGGCCGATTATGTCAGAATATGTATTCTGCTATATACTTATGCATGCACGAAAGGCACTCCAGTGCTATGCACTTCAGAAAGACAGAAAGTGGGAGATGCCTATGCCGGGTCTGCTTCGAGGCAAGAAAATAGGAATAATGGGAGTTGGGTCTATAGGAATAGCAATAGCGCAGACTGCAAAGCATTTTAATATGATTACATATGGTTATTCGAGAAGTGCAACCTTAAAACCAGAAATTGATAGAATGTTCAAACCTGACAATATTCTCAATTTTGTGGGCGATCTTGATTACCTGGTAACTGTATTGCCACAGACCCTCAATACAAATAGCCTTATTAATAGTACCATACTAAAAGCCATGAAAACGGATGCATTGTTGATCAATGTAGGTCGGGGGAATGTTCTTGACGAAAGAGCTTTAATAGAAGCTTTGAATTCACAGGAAATTGCCGGAGCGGTGTTAGATGTTTTCCAACAAGAACCACTGCCAGATACGCACCCGTTATGGAATACAAGGGGTGCAATCATAACGTCACACAAGTCAGCTTTAACATATCCGGAGGATATTGCCCCAATATTTATCAATAATTACAAACGCTTCATCGCGAGACAAAATCTGCAGTTCTGTATTGATTTTGAAAGGGGGTACTGATCTTTTTTTTACTAAAAAATGTATTGATTTCCTGTTAGGTGGGGCTCGTCTGACATTCTGGAAGTCGTCCCATTGACATATAGCAATGTAATCGCCTAAAATTATAGAAACATAACTCTGTTTTTGTTCATACAAGACAAAGCCAAACCTGCCGGAAGACAGGGACGGAAAGCCACGGGTCTTAGATGATAGCCGAGCTACCTTACAAAAAGGTGGTTCGGCTTTTTTGTATTTTTATCAAGTGTTTATGGTTCTGTTGGTTTGCTAGGATTGTTGTCAATACACCTTAAAACCCATTACAAAATGAGGTGAAAGATGTCAGAGAGAATACTTATACCACTGGATGGCTCTATATTCGGAGAAGCCGCTTTTTCCTATGTTGAAGAACTAATCTCTAGACTGGCGGTAGAGGAGAAGGTTGAAATCACCTTGTTTCATGTCATTACAGCAGTCAGGCACCCGATCCATGTACCTATGGGTGGGGGAACGGTTTCGGTTCCATACAACGAAGAAGAGCTCACCGAAATGAAGGATGCTGCAACAGATTTTCTCAACAAAATGAGTGACGGCCTGCGCAATGAAAAGGTCACCGTTATTTGTAAAGTTGCGGTGAGTGAAAATCCGGCAGATGAAATTATTAAGGCCGAAGTAGAAGGCAGTGCCGACCTGGTGGCCATGTCAACGCATGGAAGAAGCGGTATTTCACGTTTTGCTATTGGAAGCGTTGCTGACAAAGTACTGCGAGGAGGTACTGTACCAGTATTAATGGTGAGAGCGAGTGAGCCGAGTTTATTGGAAAAGGTTTCGTTAATAACAGGGAGCAATTCATGAAACACTCGATACCGGATATATGATACGTTTTACTTAAGCATTTGCACTTGAATTTATGCTCCCTCTCAATCAAATAATTCTGTTGTAAAGGGAGCTAACTAAACAGGAAAAAATATTTATACATTATTGATGTTTCCAGACCATCAAACAACCGTATTACCTTATTTACACCGAAGTCGATGACTGATACTATTTTCTTGTCAGCGAGAAAAACATCCGTTCAGATCAGGTAGCAAATTGTCAAAGTGCATTATCGGGCTCATCTATATAGACGAATAGATATCAAATCACCTTTGAATTAGGCGGATCTCTCCTTTCAATCCTTGAACACGTGTCCACATATGGCAGTGCTCACATCTGTTACCTCAGCACGGGTAGGTCTTGAGTTGGTGGTCATGGAGTCGAGCATTTGAGTGGCTGTGATGACTGGTGTGTTCATCTGCCAACAGAGGCGTATAATTTCCTGTTGTATTCTGGGTACACGAGGGGCTGGAAGTTCCACACCCATATCACCACGGGCGATCATGATCCCATCGGACACCTCAATGATCTCTCTGATATTGTTGACCGCTTCCGGTTTTTCTATTTTGGCAATGACTCTCAGATTACGTTTACCTGATTTTTCTATGTACTCTTTTATGGTACGTACTTCTTCAGCGGTTCGAACAAAGGATAGCGCGACGTAATCAATTGAGTGGTCCAGTGCCCAGTCGAGATCTCGCCAGTCTTTTTCAGTAACACTTGGAAGAGAAAGAGACGTGCGGGGAAGATTCATTCCTTTGGAGGATTTGAGGATTCCACCAATGATAACCTCACATCTGACTTCATCTTCTCCTCGTTCAACGACCTTGAGTTCAAAGAGTCCGTCATCAAGGAGTATCGGATCACCTATCTCCAAGTCATCTATAATTTCTGGTGCAATGGTGGATATTCGTTGTTTGGTTCCAACTATCTCGTCTTTTTGGATACATATTTCATTTCCAGCGGTGAGCTGAATCTGTCCATTTTCCATTGCACCCGTACGGATTTTCGGGCCGCAAAGATCCTGCATTACTGCGATGGGTCTGTTCCAGAATTCTTCAGCTGCACGGAGGGCAATAAGGGTCTTAGCATGTTGTTCATGTGTACCATGGGAAAAATTTAAGCGTGCTACATTCATTCCAGCAACAATCATTTGTCCCAGCGTCTTCGTATCGTTACTGGCAGGTCCGATGGTGCAAACAATACGAGCCTGTTTGTTTACTCCCTGGTGTGCTTGAACCTGTACTTTGCCGAGAAGAGAGAACAGGATATTAAAATCAAGAGGTTTAGGGAGTACAGCCATAACGTTTTTCTGTTTTTTAAGACGCTCTGATACCTTAGGACCACTCTCAGACGACGAGACTATAATAATAGGGAGATGGGGAGAAATGACCTCCATGGCCTCAATGAATTTAAAACCGTCCCAATGGGGCATCTGTATGTCACTTACAATAACATCGTAGCTTTTTCCTGTGGCCAGTTGAAATCCCTGCTGTCCATTGTCAACGGCATCCACCTCATGGTCTTCTTTTTCCAGGCGGATTTTGGTGAGAAGCTGTATCGCGTGAGAGTCTTCGAGTAATAGTATTCGCATAGTTGTTGGATCCGTAGAAGTGAGGGTCATGTGCTGTGTCTCAAATATAAGGATATGTGAATTAACCCTCTGTTTGCAAATAATATTTTGATAGGGATACGTTTGGAAAAGAGGATATTTTGCTAATATAGGAAATGTTTTGATAACTGTTGCATGGGGTTTTTCCGTGAATATCATGTGTGACATTAATAGTGACTTACTGTGAGTTTGGGAGTTCACAAATTGATAATGGAGAATAGTATGAAGAGATGTTTTAAGAATGGTATTCTGGCTTGAGGTGCTTACTGAAGCTGAGCGAAAGCAGCCAGAGAAGGCCCGTGCTCTTTTTCCTGAAATTATAGAACGTGATGAAAAAATAAAAACGGAACAAGAAGCCGAAGCTTTTATGAAAGAGGCTAAGGCAAAACTTCAAACTGTTCGTGATGATTTTGATCTGAAGGGAAGCTGTCAGAAATAGGCCTCACCTCTGTAATGTGGGAGGGGCTATTTGTTTACAAGTTGCTTCTTAGGCGCATAATTAGTGAGTGAGACGCCACCTAATATGAGTAGCCCTCCCGCTATGACGATGGGTTTTATCGCCTCGCCCAATATAAGCCAGGAAAGAAGTACAGAGAACACCGGAACCAGATTAATGAAAATCCCAGTTCGTGCAGCCCCTATCTTGTGTATTGCCTGATAGTAAAGGGAAAAACCCATGGCAGTTCCACCTATCCCAAGATACGCTAAACTGATCCAGCCGACTCTAGAGATGTCTGTTAGCTGGAAAAGTATACCGTGTTGTATTGAGGGGATCGCCAGGAGAATTGTACCTATAATTGAAGAATAGCAGACAGAGGTGAGGGGACTCATTGTTTTGAGCACATGGCGACCAACCAGTGAGTAGGTTGTCCAGCTGACGACACAACCAAGTAGCGCTTTTTCACCGGGCCCGAAACCACCTTCAAAAAGACGTGCGGGGTGACCATTACTTATAACAAGGATGGCTCCGGTGAGACAGAAGAGTACGCCGCAGATTTTTGTTGGGGTGAGTTTTTCTTTCAGAAAAAGTGCTGCAAAGATGGTTATAGCAAGTGGGGTTGAAGCGATGATAAGCGCGGCCCTTCCTGCTGTAATATGTTGGAGTCCATAGAAAAAACAGATGTTGTAGGCAAAGATACCGGTCATTCCAAGTAAAAGCAGAGGGATCCAACACTTGACCGGGGGAAATGGCAGTTTTTTTTCAGTGATGAGTACCACAGGAATAAGAGCTGTGGAGGCGATAAAAAAACGTAAGAAAGCGGAGTCGACTGGAGTGACAGAACCGGCAAGGATTCTGCCTGCGATAAACGTCCCGCCCCAGAGAAGCATGGTGAAAACAAGAGAACAGTAGGTTCGAACGAGCATTTTATCACCTTGTGCCATCTGGCAGGATAACGGGTTATAGAAAGAATTTATAACCCGTCACAAAATCTACATATTTGAGGCCGACTCCAGAGTACAGGTGTTAAGAATATCTTTTATTCCATCAATATCTTTAAGTCGGCCGTACACTGTTATGACATCTCCGGTTTTAAGCGCCGTTGCTCCCCGTGGGATTATCATTTGTCCACCACGCTGAATTGATACCATGTTAATGGTGTCAGGTAGTGCAAGGTTTTTCACCAATGCTTCATTACAGGTATCTTCTTCTTTTAATACGAATTCTACATAGCCATTTTCGTGTGTTTTTCTTAATTCTACCTGATGCTCAACAATCTGACCTCGTTGTCTACGCACCAGGCCAACATCGTATGCTCTAAGAATGTCACTGCGACTGATAAGACCACATAAGGTGCCAGTGCCATCCCTTGAGATAACGGGGAGTCGTGCTAAATCCCTGGGAGACATCTTCTGAATGGCAATCCAGATAGGTTCATCGGGGAAGACGGTGATGGCGTCTTCAATAGCAATGTCTGCTACAGTGAGGCCCTTGGAGCTAAAGTTTTCAGCTGATTGAGCGCGGTGTATATCCTGTAAGGTCACAATTCCATAGAGTTTGCCGTTGTCTTGCATAACGGGAAAACCAAGAAGGTTATTTTCCTGGAAAAGAGCCATGAGCTCGGAAAAAGAACTGTCTTTATGAATCGTGACAGGTTTACCCTTCATTACCTCACTCACTTTTACTCCCTGCATAATATCCATATCCCGGCCTTCAGAAAAACGAACGCCACGTTTAGCAAGTTTCATTGTGTAGATGGATTCCGGATGCAGCCATTGAGAAAAATAACTTGCCGCCACTCCAGCCACCATAAGTGGGAGAATCATGAAGTAGTCATTACTCATTTCAAAAACAATGAGCATGGCGGTGAGTGGGGCCCTTGCGGTGGCAGAAAAGAGTGCGGCCATTCCAACAAGAGCAAAGGCGCCTATATTTCCGTTTATGGATGGGAACCAATAGCTGAAAAGGTGGCCCATCGCTCCGCCGAGCATTGCACCTGTGAAGAGAGAAGGTGCAAACACACCACCTGAATTGCCAGAACCAAGAGTCATAGAGGTGGCAATGGGTTTTAAAAAGATGAGAGCAACCAGAATCCAGACGGTGGCGTTTCCTTGAATTGCAGCTTCAATAAAGGGAAATCCTGAACCATACATATGGGGAATAGGAGTTACTAATCCAGTACCGTGGGCACCTGATCCTGCAGGAAAAGATAGGTCGGGCAAGTTCATGTAGGCCATACCCAGAATACCTAGCAGTAAACCACCTATGGCTGGTTTGAAAATTTGGGGAAATTTCCAGTTATCAAAGATGTCCTCAGAATAATTCAACATCTTCATGAACATAATTCCAACAATTGCAGCGGTGAGTCCTAAAATGAGATAAAGGATAATCTCATAGGGGCTGTTCATGCTATAGGCGGGAACCTCAAATGCAAACTTGTCACCGATAATAGAGCGGCTGACAACAGAGGCGGATACTGCAGCAATGACGACATTACCAAAGGCACGCATCTGCAGGCCGCACATAAGAACCTCTATGGCAAAGGCGACACCCGCAATGGGGGCATTAAATGTTGCAGCAATACCTGCCGCGGCACCACAGGCCACAAGATTGCGAATCCGTTCGTCTGATAGTCGTAAAATCTGACCAAGAGAGGAGCCAAGCGCTGCACCTACCTGAATGATTGGGCCTTCTCGTCCGGCGGAGCCTCCGGTTCCGATACAAATAGCGGAGGCTGTGATCTTAGCAACAGCGACTCTTGCTCTGATGCGCCCACCTCGTAAGATGAGTGCCTGCATGACCTCGGGAACACCATGCCCTTTGGCTTCTTGGGCCATGAGGATGAGTGGTCCGACCAAGAGTCCGCCTATGGCAGGAACAACAACATAGATCCATTTGCCAAGAAAAGGGGCGATATCAGAGAAGCTTCCGTAGGAAATGTCTTGGATGAGAAAGATGAGTTTTACGAAAAATACAGAGGCAACTCCGGTGGTTGCACCGACTATAATGCTTAAAATAAGCAGAAGAAGGCCTTCAGGAGGGGAGAATCGATCTAAATACCAGCTTAGGGTGGGACGTTTCGGAGTCATATCGCAAGTCCGTCAAAAAGAATCATTATCGTCAAAAATTGCGCAGTAAATCCCTTATGCCGCAACAGCACCAGGCAATTAATGAGTCTCAAAATGTTTCACTACATGACGCATAAAGAGCGCGCCGAACCACACAAAATAGCGTTTTTAGCTGAGAGATACAAGCTAAATATATGTGATTCGGTTTTGTTTTGACGGTTATGTGGTGGTTTGTGTTTAACCCACCTCAACCTACTGAAATTTTAATGCGTTTCGTGCTTCCTGCTGAAGGACCATATCAAGGATAACAAGAGCGGCCATACTTTCAACTATGGGGATGGCACGGGGGACAACACATGGGTCGTGCCTGCCTTTGGCTTCTAAGGTTGCTTTTACACCTGCAAAGTCAATTGTTTCCTGGGGCATTGAAATGGTTGCAGGTGGTTTAAAACCAATTCGAAGGGTGATGTTTTCCCCGTTGGAAATACCACCTTGGATACCGCCAGAATTATTGGTTGTTGTACCAATTTTGCCATTTTTCATGGTGAAAGGATCATTGTGCTCAGATCCTCTTTGACGAGCTCCGTCAAAGCCAGAACCAACTTCAAATGCTTTAGTTGCGGGAATCGCGAGCATAGCCTGAGCAAGCTTTGCCTCAAGTTTCTCAAAGGTTGGCTCGCCAATTCCTACGGGAACGTTACGAATAATGCAGGAGACAACACCTCCGACAGAATCACCAGCTTCTTTTAGTTCAGCAACAAACTTTTCCATTTTTTCAGCTGCTGCGTGATCGGGGCAACGAATAATATTTTGATCGACCACTTCTCTTGTCAAATTGTTACCGTCAATTCCCTGGGATTCAATTTGGCCAACACTACTCACCCAACCGACAATATCCACACCAAATTTTTCTTTAAGTATTTTTGCTGCAATGGCACCTGATGCTACAGATCCTATGGTTTCACGAGCACTTGATCTACCACCGCCGGAAGATGCTCGTATACCATATTTCATCTGATAGGTGTAGTCAGCATGGGATGGTCTTGGGATATCCCTCATGTCACCGTAATCCTTCGGACGGTGGTCTTTGTTGGCAACCTGCAGACCGATGGGAGTGCCTAGTGTTTTTCCATTTTCTGTGCCTGAAAGGATAATAACTTTGTCCGCTTCCTGTCTGTCTGTAGAGAGGGCACTCTGGCCGGGACGTCTTCTTGTGAGCTGGGGTTGGATGTCTTCTTCTGTAAGAGAGAGACCCGGAGGACACCCATCTATAACAACTCCAACAGCTTTACAGTGGGATTCTCCAAAGGTGGTTACTCGAAACAGATTACCAAAACTACTGGACATGGATGAAACTCCTTTTTATCAGTGATGGGAATGAACAACTGAGTTGTATGCACTACCCAAGCATTTGTTTGTAGAGATTTTTACAAGTTGATTTACGATGTGTATGAAATCAGTATTTGTAAAGTTGCTCTTTATATTTCGAAAATTCTGAGCCTGGGTAAAGAAACAACATCTATTTGAGTGGTTGGCGCCTGGACTCAATTAATTGACTTTGTGAGTAGATAATTAAACCGATAGAACAACCTGCAATGCCGGCAAGCTCGAAGTTGTTGAGTCCTTCTCCCAGAATAACCCAGGCCAGAAGTGCGGTGGTGACAGGCACAACAGACATGTAGATGGAGACTGTGATCGTGCCGAGGTGTTTAATTGCATAGGTGGCGCACATGAGCGCAAAAATATTAACAAGTATTCCCTGGTAAAAAGACTGGCTGACAATATCGATTGGATTTGCTTGAAACAAATTGGTGGGGAAGATAAACCATAAAGGGAGGAAGATGAGTGCATTAACAACAGATACAGTTACAACAACATCCTTCCATTCAAAATGCCACAGCTTAAGGCAGACCATATGAATAGTGTAAAAAATGGCAGCAGAGAGAAGGAGGAATACTCCCCCGATGTGTGCAGCAGAAAATGTATCACCGCCAGCCATGATGAAATTTGCCACAAATACTATAGCAATGCCGATGTAGCGCATTCTTGAAACGGTTTGTGAAAGTACAAACCATGCCGCAATTGCACCAAATACAGGAAGCATACCATTTACCAGAACACCGGCATGGGCAGCTTTTAACTCCTGTAGTCCATAGAAACTTGCCATTGTATACGGAAAGCCTACACCAAGTCCTACGAGTAAATACTGGTGTAGTGAAAACTTTGACCACTGGTGGCGGAGAACAAGCGGGGAAATAAAAATGAGCGCTGTGGTGTACCTAAGAAGGGTAATGTCAGCTGGTTGCAGACTGGAGTGAACCCCATATCTGGAGATGGTAATCCAACCGGACCAGATACAGACGACAAGCATGCAGGCGAGGTGTGCTCTTAAGGTGGTCATGGTAAGTGTGCCTTACGTGGAAAAACTGAAAAGAGCCCCGATTACTTTTAAATGATCGTTTTTTCAGTAAGTTATATCTGATTAGATGCAGAAAGAGCCGCAATTTTCAAGGCTTCACTATAGGTTGGGTAGTTAAAAATGTTATCGATGAAAATATCAATTTTTGCATTATGGATAAGGGCCATCTGAGCGATGTGAACAATCTCTGTGGCGCCTCCTCCTATAATATGTACTCCGAGAATCTCTCGAGTGTCTTTGTGAACGATCATCTTTAGCATACCCTCACATTCACCGGAAATTTGTCCTCTGGGGAGTTCATGATACATACATTTTCCAACGACAACTTTATAATCAAGTTCGATAGCTTCTTCTTCCGTTATTCCCACGTAAGAAATTTCTGGAATGGTGTAGATACCAAAAGGGAAGATGGTGGGAAAGGATTCAACACGGCTTTTAAGAGCGTTAAGTGCTGCAAGGCGTCCTTGTACAATTGAGGTAGCAGCAAGACTTGGCCAGCCTATAACATCCCCCACACCATAAATATGCGGTGTTGATGTCTGGTACAATTCGTTCGTTTCTATATAGTGGTACTTGTTGAGCTTGATGTTGGCATTTTCGATGTCTAGGCTTGCTGTATTGGCTTCGCGACCCAGGGCAAAGAAAAGGCATTCAGCGGAGCTGGTAGAACCATCAGAAAGGGTAGCTTTTGCCCCATTCTTGATTTTTTCAATTTTAATATCACCACAGTTATTAATGTACTTTACGTTGTCTTTTGGAAAGTGTTTTTGAAGTTCTTCACTGATTTCGTGGTCCAGGAATTTAAGGAGCCTGTCCCCTCGGTCATAGAGCGTGACTTTGACTCCTAAGGCAGCAAAAATCGTCGCATATTCAGAGCCTATAACCCCACCACCTAAAATGATGAGAGATTTTGGGATCCGCTTGATATTTAAAATTGAGGTGGAGTCAACAATGGTTTCATGATCAAAAGGAACGTCACTTGGATTTCTCGGTTGTGAGCCGGTGGCAATAATGATTTTATCTCCCCGGACGATCAGCTCTTCGTCACCTTCCACCTTGTTAATTTTAAGGGTGTGTGGATCGAGAAAAGACGCATTGCCACGAGTGATTTCAATTCCGTTTCGTTCCAGCTGAGCGTTGATGATGGAGTGTTCCTGCTGTCGGACATTGTATAGGCGTAGCTTAAGGCGTTCCATTGAGATCTCGGCGTCTCTTGTGGAACAATAGTCTTCTTCGAATACCTTTCGCTTGAGATGGCCTGTGAGGTGGAGAACGGCTTCACGTAAAGTCTTGCTGGGAAATGTACCTGTGTTAACACAGACTCCACCAAGAGATCCCTCTTTTTCGAGCACCAGAACCTTTTTGTCAGATTTCGCGGCAGTCATGGCAGCTGCTAAACCAGCAGGGCCTGTTCCAATAATTATGAAGTCGTACTGTTGAGTTGTCATATGAAGTGGTGTTGTAAGTAAGGTTATGAGTAACCTGAGAGCCATTTTTCACGGTGGAAGTAAAAATGTCTCACAGACTGTTGTTCGGGCACCGAGGTGTTGCGTGCCGAAGTAAGATTCAACGCAGGTGTGAAAAATGAAGACCTGACAGAAAATTCCACCCAAAAAAGGAAGAGTGAACAACAGTAACAAAAGACTTTGTTGTCCTCTATTGCTATCACAGAATGATAAAATAATCAAATATTTGGGGCACCAATAGTTTCTTGGCATTAGGAGGTGTGAGAGAATGGTAATGAGTCTTCAACTCCTTAAAGAATATGAATTTTGTCTGGAGGCAGAGTGACCCAAACATGCTGACCAACAGTAAAATTTGAAGAGAAAGATAGGGCGGTGAGAGTTAAATGCTCAAGTTGTATAGTTAATCTGGTGAGAGCACCTTCAAACTGTCTGTTTATAACAGTTCCATATATGCTGTTTGGTTTTTGAGAAGTGCTGACGATGATATCTTCAGGACGAATAACTATTTGTACCAAAGTGTTGTCTTGAAAATTGACAGGGAGTTTTAGTTTACCTGTTTGTAGCAACCCGTCATCTATTGCTCCAGATATGATATTTGGATTACCAAAAAAGTGTGCAACCTCAGAAGTTGCTGGTGATGTATAGAGTTTTTCCGGAGTATCAACTTGTCGTATCTGTCCGTCAATGAGTAGTGCGATACGATCACTAATGATAAATGCCTCACTTTGATCATGAGTCACAAAGAGCATAGTGGTTGCAGTTTCTTTCTGGAGTCGCTGAATGAGACTTTGCATCTTTTGACGAAGATCCGCATCAAGGTTGCTGAAAGGCTCGTCCAGAAGCAAGATTGAAGGTTCCAACACAAGTGCCCGGGCAAGAGCTACCCGTTGTTGTTGGCCGCCGGAAAGTTGGTGAGGTTTTTGGGGTCCTAAATTTGATATTTCTGTCAGTTCCATCACTTCTTCTGACTTTGCTGTTATCAGTTTTTGTTTCCATTTCTTCATCTTTAGTCCAAAACCGATGTTTTCCGAAACAGTTAAAAAAGGAAAAAGAAGAGGTTTTTGGAAAAGTAAAACGGTGTCTCGCCGGTCGGCGGGAACTTTTGCAACGTTTTTGCCATCTATGGTTATTACTCCGGTGATTGGAGTCGTAAGTCCAGCAATGGTTTTCAGAAGTGTTGTCTTGCCAACCCCGCTTGGTCCAAGAAGAGACAGGAGTTCCCCTTCGCGTACAGATAAGCTGAGGTTGGAAATGACCGCTTGGTCATCGTAACCAATTGTAACATTCTGTAGTTCTAGACTTCCCACTATCGTATCCCTTTGATTTCATGACGGCCAAGGTTGCGTGCGCTTGCCAATAGTACCATAAGTACAGGTAATATAAAGACGAGGCTGACGGCTGCAGCTACAGGGCGGTCTCCAGAGTCCATGAGTGAAAAAAGAAGAATAGGTAGTGTGAGGATTTTTCCTCCACCTATTATTAGGGTGCATAGATATTGTGACCATGACAGTAAAAATGAGAAAAGCGCGGCTACTGTAATTCCAGGAAGTATCATTGGAAGTGTCACCTGGAAAAATACTTGTAGTGGAGAGGCTCCAAGTGAGCGGGCTTGGGCTTCAAAATCCGGATTGAAATCGCTGAATACTCCCCAAATTACAAAGATAGTATAGGGAAGGCAGAACGTGAGATGGACAAGAACCACGCCTAAAAATGTTTCTGTGAGATCGAGCTGCAGAAACCATAAATGAAGTCCCATGGAGGTGGCAAGTGGAGGGACTACGATGGGGAGCAGGAGTATGAGAGCGATACCTTTTTTTAAGGGAAAATCATACAGTCCAAGGGCTCTTCCTGCGGGCAGGCCAAAAAGGAGTGAGATAGTGCTCGTTGCAAAGGCAACTGAAAAGCTTGCGATAAGGCCGTTGATAATCTGTTCTCCAGTAGTCGAAAAAATGTACTCCCATGCTCGAAGACCAAATTTCTGGGGCAGGCTGGCGGGGTAAAACCACTGATCACTAAATGACCAGAGCAACAGCGGAGTAAAGGGTATACTCACTGTAAAGAGAACAAGAAGAAGTAGTGAGGTTTTTATCAGGCGGGATCTCTTCATTTATATCCTGGAGACCTCGAAAGTATGCGTTCAGCGAGCAGGACGGAGAAAATGACGATGGCCGCAATGATGAGTCCTATTCCGATTCCTTCAGGTCGTGCGAGGAGGTCTATATCGCTATAGTTTTTATACGCCCAAACAGGCAGAGTAAGTGGGTAAGTTTGTCCAAGGAGGTAAGGAATTTCAAAAGCCCCGAAGGTGAACGCAAAAACAATGCAACAAGAAGCGTTAAGACTAGGTCGTATTATGGGTAAGATGATAAATCTGAAGCGTTGAAAAGGTGTTGCCTTTAAGGTCGCCCCAACCTCGAGGAGTTCATTTCCCATATTTTTTAATACAGCGAGTAGCATAAGAGTAATAAAAGGAATCTCTTTCCAGATATAGACTAAAATAATACCAACTGACCATCTATCATTGACGAGGACCGGAAAGCTTGATTGCATATCAATACCGAAAAGCTGTGAAAAAAGCCGTGCAACGAGGCCACTTGGTGCAATGAGAAAGATCATCGCAATACCGATGACAAGGTGAGGCGCTGCAAGTGGTACCTGTAGGATAAAATGTATAACACTGTTGTTTGCCGCCCAGCGATTTATGGATAGTGCAAGGCAGATACTGATAATTGCAGCAATAATAGTAGAAGTAAGAGCGATATAAAATGTGAGACCGATACTAATTCTAAAATCCGGGTCGGATAGTATGGTAATGAAATGTTGAACGGTAAGCTGACTCATCCCTGTGAGAGGCTGGTAGCCAAGGGCCTGTAAAAATCCGATAATGAGGCCGCCGCCAAAGAGGAATACTATCAGGCTAACAGCGGGACCCAGGAGTAGCAACAGAGTCAGTCTCGGTGTTGTTGTAATCGTACGATGAGCTGTGGGTTCTGGTGCTTTTCCGCTGGCCATTATCTGTTTTTAAGGATCTGCTTCAGCCATCCCTTTTCAAGATAGATAAGAACTTTGGAGGGAATGGTGAAGATGATGAGTGGGGGAGCGTTGAGGCCGTTATTTCAGTTTTTTAAATCGGCGATTTATTCAATATCTTTTATCGTCAGAGAAGTTACCATGTTACGGCCATTGTTTTTCGACATATAAAGAGCCTTATCTGCAGTGTTGATAAGAATGCTGGGGGAGATTTCGTCTCCTGGAGAAGAATAGGCTCCTCCACAACTGATTGTTATTTTTATGGAGTGTTGTGCTGTTTTAGTCACGATAGCAGCAACACAACGCCTCAGTCTCTCTGCTAAGACCTTCATGCCGGAAAAGTTAGTTTCAGGAAGAATGACGGCAAATTCCTCTCCCCCGTATCTGGCGATAATATCACTTGGCCGTACGGCTTCAGTTATAGCTTGAGCCATATTAATAAGAACCTGGTCACCAGCTGGGTGCCCATAAGTATCATTTACCTTTTTAAAATGGTCAATATCAAAGAAGAGAAGAGCTAAAGGGTGGCCATAACGTTCTACCCTGGCTAGTTCTTTGGCTAAAATTTCCTGGAAATAACGATGGTTATAAAGGTTGGTCAAGCCGTCCCGAAAAGCGAGTTTCTCGAGTTTGTCATTTGCGTGGCGGAGTTCATTGGCAAAATCTTCAGCTTTAGTCTTACTTTCTTTAAGTTGAAGTACTAACTGTTCGTAGGATAGATTGAGTTTTCCCAGCTCGTCGTTGGCCTCCTGCAACATCTGTGAGTATGGCTTGATGTCGCCGGGATCAATTTCAAATAGATTTAATATTTCAATGGTTTGTGTAGCAACCATGTCAAGGAGTTCTCTGGTTTTATCAGAATCCATTGAAAAGAATGTTTCAAGCTTGTCCTGAAGGCGCTTGACATTTTGTACCGTTTCTTTGTCGCTGTAGATTGCTGAGAGTAACGTTGCAACGTCGAGAATAGATGCCTTTTTCTTAATGTCTTCTGGTGCCTTTTCCGGTTCATGGTGGTAGCGCATCGGTTCTGTAATTGATGTTGGGATCCCCCAATCTTCAAGAAGTAGCGCACCAAAATATTGATGGTCAAATTGGTACTCTTCTCGTTCAACCTGCATCAGGTGAACATCGTCGTTGTTGACCGCTTTTTTCAGTATGTCCACATAGCTATCACCCTGGCTTAGAAACATCACAAGAATACCAATGTCCTGGAGCAGAGCAGTAACGAAAATATCCTCATCCTTTTCTCCAATTGCTGCAGAAACCAGTTTTGCAGCCACTGCAGTTGTGACGGACCGTCGCCAGAAGTAGTCAAAATTAAAATAAGATTCGTCGCCGTTTCGTAAGTCAGCGGCAATGACAAAAGAAAGTGCAATGTTTTTGATGACGTTGGTACCGAGAATAGCAAGTGCTCGACTAATGTTACTTACTTTACTGGGCAGGCCATAAAAACTGGAATTCGCCAAGCGCAACATTTTACTCGTTAACGCTGGATCTGCAGAAATAATCTGTTCGAGATCATCGAGTGAAAAGTCCTTTTTTTGCACGGTGCTGAGAATTTGGACCGCAATAGCAGGAGGCGATGGCAGGTTTACCTTGCTGCCTAGCAATAACAAGATTTCTTCGTTTGAAATGGTTTGCATGTATGTCCTTCCTGAAATGAGTAGTAGTTGCCTCTAATATCATATCTTGGATAGCCAAAATTGTAAATAAATTAACTGTATTAGCCGGGATGAGGAGTATTGGATAACGTTCTTAAGAAAAAAAAGGATACGTTGTCGGACCTTCCGTGAGATATTGATCATGTATACTTTAGTAGAAATATAGAAGTTACGGAAAAATAACAATGGATTAACAGGTTATGATGTACTCTTTTAAAGCTTAAATTTGAATTTTGTGCCTCTCATAAGTAATATTAAAGTGAAGGTTATACAAATTCTTGTTTCTTCATTGCTTGTAAAGTTGTTTGGCTGGATTTGCTCAATAGTGATGAATGAGCCGGTTGATTTACTGTCTTTTGGCCCGATATCTTCGTTATACGAAAAAAATAATCCTCGGAATATCAACTGTATGCCTGGGGTTATTTTTTAGTATGCCTTGATCTCGAACAAAAGTCCTAGTAAATCAACAGACTCATGAATGTATTCTCTAAAAGGGAGGGTGACATGACTTCGAAATGGGATAAAATTCCATCTATCACCAATCTTACCGTTGATTGGGACTATGAGCCTGATACTTCTCTTGGTAATAGGTTGTGGAAAAGATTGGTGCAACAGGATCTACAAAGTTTGCTTGGTACTTCCAGTATGCCTGTTAAAATAATTACGGCTGATACAGAAATTAAAGGACGGTTAGTCGATATAAGTCAAAAAGGGCTTGGAATATTGCTGGAAGATGGTTTACCTGTGGGCAAGTCGGGAAGGGTTGGTTTTCGTCTCGGCAAAGAAACGATAGTGGCACAGGCGGTCACAAAGAATAGCCTTAGATTATCTGTAAATCATAGAGTGGGATTAGAGTTTGTTGGGCTCAATGGGAAAATGGAGGACTATATTGCGCAGTTAGTTTCTTCAGATAGCTATGGGCAGGTGTAGAGTGCTATAAGCACCCTGTGGTTTAGAAGGTTACGATTGGCTCATGTAGAACGAAAAAGGCCCGGATTCATAACGAATCCGGGCCTTTTGTATGAGTAGCAGGTTACTGCCTGTAGTAAAGGCTTGGGCTTCCCATGGTGAGAAGAGCCTTGTGGAGGTTACGCCTGAATTCACGGCGATCCCATATGCCTTGAATATGCCCACGTTTAAGAGCATTTCTTGCCGAATGGTAATCGGGTGGGATGGCATCTCCAGTTGTTTCACGAATAACTCTAGGCCCTGCAAATCCAACTCTACTTGAGCGAATTGCAAACTGGTATGGTGAACATCCTAGAAAGGATGCCAGTGGACCTGCATAAGAGTTGTTGTCATACACTACCAGGTATAATCCGCCGGCATCGATATACTCTCTGACAGCCATAGTACACTTAGGCATTTGAGTAACGCCCAGAGTCCCTTCCTGAATTCTAATTCCACCGGTTGTGTGGACATAGGCAAGAAAAGGTCTCTTTTTACGTTTAGCTAGAGCACATGCCTGGGCAAATTTCTCACCTTCAGCAGAGCCTACGGTTCCATTACGAAAATCGGAATAGAGCATGGCAACTATGATTTGTATGCCATTGATTTTAGCATGAAAGGTCATGTTACCGGAACGTTGACCGGTCTTGGCCTGGGATGCGCGCAATCTTTCAGTAAAACCGGTATAGTTCAGCGGATTTCCTGAGGTGATGTCCGTGTTAAAAAGTCTGATAGAACCTGTGTCAAAAATGTTCTCCAGATACCACTGATGCTCAAGTGGGAAATGGTGGCCACAGGTTTCACAAACACCAGCAAATTCGCCATAAAGGTCAGGGATCCAGAGATCTTTACAGCCACGTTTCTCTGCATTTGGACAACTGACTGTTCTGTCTGAGTTGGCCAGAGGACTTGTGTAGGTATCAGTGAGTTCGAGTGGGTCTATTCGTGGAGTAGGTGTGTCCTGATTGCCATTTCCACCAGTATAGGTGAGAAGACGCTGGGGCTTTTCCTTCTTCTTTTTACCAAGGAGATCTTTTATGGCTGCAAAAGGTTCGGTAATTCTTCGCAACATAACAGAACCTTCACCTGAAACATCGTCAATCACCTTTCTGACCTGACGTTTATGATTCTTCATAACGTCATAACGAAGGGTGTAATACACTTTCTCCGTTTTCACTTTGGCCAGATTGTATACGCCTTCTTCCAGCTCAGCCTGACCGGAAAAACCATTTTTTCCCATGTTCAAATATTTCTTTGAGCGCAGGTTTAGAAGACGTTTTATTTCTTCTCTGTTGAGATCCCATGGCACTGCAAGTTGTAACTCTTCTTCATTTGCAGGTTTATGTTTTTTCCTTCTAATCTCGTAGGTTCGCAGGGCACTGAAGCTTTTTGTGGAAAGAACAACCTTGTCAGTTGCTCGCAGCATTTCCGCTCTTATCTTGGCGAAAAATGAAAAATCATCACGCCTGGCACCAAGAGCAGGCTCGTAAATAACTCTGTCGATGGTTTTACGCTCAAGATTATCTTTTGCTGTGAGTTTTAAACGGTCGGCACACACCTCTATGAGTTCTTTAGGAACCTTTGATCCTTCCCGGATTTTACCCTCAATAGCAGCAGCACCCTCTGGAGATATAACGGAGTAATAGCCATGGGATGCCATAATTCTGTAGTCAGAAAGGCCTATGGCCTCAGCACCACCTGAGCCACCCTCTGAGATCATAGAGATCATGGGCACTCGGAGTTTGGTCATGGCGTAGATATTTCGTGCGATCTGCTGGGCCGCTCCCGATCCTTCCTCAACAGGATATGAGCCTGGAGTGAAGACATAAAAGTGGATAGGGATACCTTCGGTCTCTGCCACCTTCATGTATCGAAGAGCTTTTTCGTTGCCCTGAGGTTTACAGGATCCACCGTTACGGAATTCCTCTCCATGGCCTGTTTCCTGGCCGATAACCATGACTGAGACGGTGGAGGGTTTATTCTTGACCCGTCTGGTGATGGTGGCTTTTGCACAGATCATGGCTGGGTCGACGTTTGCATCGTCTTCACCACCCAGCTCAGTATAATCCTCATAAACATTTTCGAGGATATCTTTGAGACTGAAGCGTTGAATAGAGCGAACGATTCGAACGCGTTCCATGGGGGTGAGATGTTCCTCTGCACGCTCCTCTAGAAAACTGATAGATTCATCAAGTTTTCTGAGCTCGCCTGCAAGAACCTCTTCCGAAATATCGTAGAGATTCTGTTTGAGTTCTTCGCAGGTGATTTTAAAACCGTCCAGATTACCCCAGTTTGAAAAATCTTTTATCTGGAGCAGATAATTAATCCGCTCTCCAATTTTCTGAAGTTGTTTGAGTATTTCTTTCATTATAAAACTATATTGGTCTGATCCTAGAATACGAGGAGACGGTCCAGGTTATTTTTAAGATAATCAAGATTGGTTACAATACTGTTTCCACTTGAATCTTCCCCACGGATAACAGTTTCGTCAATAAACTGAGCCGCTTTCTGTTTGGCATCGTCCATTGATTCTCCCCATACCAGAGCAAGAGCGAGGTTAGGGTCGAAATCACTTGGAATTGGATATGGTCTATCCGTTGGGACATGTGTGTAAACAGTTGACCATGGGTAGTCAGGGAATTTAAATTCATTAATTGTCCCAATCCACGGAGCAAAACCTCTGCGTGTGTCTTCAGCGACAATGCGAAGCTCGATAGCAGCTCCTTGGAACTTAACGTGTTTTTGTTTGTATCCGATTTTGTCGCCGAGAGCTAAACGAATCTGTTCCCGAATAAGGTTGGGTTGTTCTCCGTTGATATAGCTGATACGAGCAGAGATGTCATTTTCAACCTGAATCCTGGTGTTTACCTCAAGGAGATATGGCTGTCCAGACCTGCTTACGATCCATTCCCAAGTTCCTACGTTGTCGTACTTTACGTGATTTGCAAGTTTTAGGGAATAGTCAACGATCTGATCAAGCACTTTTTTCTCGTCAAAATCGTAGTCGAAACAGGAATCATGAAAACCCGGAGCGGCCTCGACACGTTTCTGGCGTCCTGTAGACTGAATGGTACAGTTTCTGGAGCTAAAATGTATTCTGTCGCCGTGCTTGGAGCAGAGAAGCTGGACTTCAAGGTGATTGTAATCACGCAGACATTGTTCTATGAGAACTCCACCATCGCCGAACTGCCTTTTCGCATAGCTCTGGAGCTGTCTGTATACTCGTCTGAACTCTTCAATCTCAGTCAGCTCTTCAATTCCCATACCGCCACCACCTGCTGCGGCTTTGATAAGGATTGAAGGGTTTTCTATACCATCTTCAAGCTGCGACTGAAGGAGCTGGGCTGCAATATCTTCAGCTTCCATCTCATTATAGATGGGCGCATCGGTGCCAGGGATAGTCGGGATGCCAAGTTGATTGGCAACACGTTTGGTATTGATCTTATCACCAAGGTCTCTAATAACTTCCCAGTTAGGGCCGATAAACGTCAACGACCGTTCACGGATGGTAGCTCTTCTGGCAAAGCGGAAATCTTCAGAAAAGAATCCGTAACCTGGATGGATCGCTGTACATCCCGTATGGTCAGCAACTGCGAAAAGATCATTTGGCTCAGTGTAGCTGGTTATTCGCCACGCATTCTGATCTGGGCCACTGGTAAGATTACAGCAAACATGTTCTGAATCTTTATCTGCATCTGTATAAACAACTATATAATCAAGACCGAGATCCTTGCAGGCATTCATGATCCGGATAGCAATTTCGCCTCGATTGGCTATGAGAACCTTTCCTTCCAAACTGTTCCTCGCTTAGGTCAAATTGAAAATGAAGTAACTGAAGTTTCGTCACTTTCTTTTACATGCACAATGTAAATTGCGCGTATCGTACTAAAATCGACGCTACTATAGTCACGTGATGTTAATTAGAAAAGAAAAAATATGGATTTTTTCATGGTTTTACAAGGTGCCGACCTTTAGTCAACGAGTAGTCTCGTTTCTTCTTGACATTCCTTTGCGCGCTAAATGGTTGTGATTGTACTGATTTGTTGTGATATGATTGATTTTTTTGTATCTCATGTTATTTTCTACCATAGAAGTTCACAGGAAACTAACGCCTAGGAGCCTGTCGGATTATAGACATTTTTTCTCAGATCAAGGCATTTTGAGGAAATCAAGAACAGCCATATAGTTGATATTGCGAGCATTTATTTTCTGAAAATAACACAGAGCTGGGGGAAAAGGGCATTGTCCGACAAACTCCTAGTTAAATGTTGAAGTGAGATGATTTTTATGGCAAGACCTCATTTGGAATACATTTCTCCTTTAATTGAATAGCACTCTTTGATGCAGAAATCGACTTGTGTAGGGTCTTGAAAAATATTTTCACCTAAATCTTGCAAGTCCCGATGGATAGTAAATATGATTTATTAAAACAAGTGCCAAGAACGTAATATACTGTTTTGCAGGGATAAAATATTTTATTATTTTGCGTATGCAAAACTTAGCCTTTAACAAAAAGAATAGAGGAGTTGCTAGGACACTGGCTTTCAATGGATAAAGAACATATAGCTGAAGTGCAGGACGTGGACCATGATAAAAGCTTTTTCAAGAAGCTTATTGCTTTTCTTGATTTTCGAAAGCCTGGAACCAAGGAAGATCTTGATCTGGAAATTCAGGAACTGCTGGAGGAAGGTGAGGAGCATGGTTTAATATCTCCTCTTGAGGAGAAGATGATCAATTCGATTCTCGAGTTTAGGGAAACGGATGCTTCAGAGATTATGACACCTGCAGCTGAAGTTGTCTCGTTCGACGAGGCCTCTCACATGTCCGAACTTATCGAAGTTGTGATTGAGTGTGGTTTCACCAGGATTCCCGTCTATAAAGAAAACCCTGATCAGGTCATTGGCGCTATTCACGCAAAAGATCTGTTACGGCTCTTCGCCAGGCCAAGCTCAGAGGAGGTTAATCTTTCCGATTATCTCAGGCCTGTTTATTTTATTGCAGAGGATAAACCCATTGTTGATCTCCTGCGTGAATTCCAGAAACGTAAAGTGCATATGGCGATGGTGACCGATGAGTTTGGAACCATGCGAGGGCTTATTACACTCGAAGATATTTTGGAAGAGATCGTTGGCGAAATTGACGATGAATATGACGATGAAGAGCATACTGTTGATGTGATTGATGAAGGTGTTGTGGAAGTTCATGGCTGGGTCGATATTGAAAAAATTGAAGAACATTTTGACTTAGAGATGCCAGACGGTCCTTATGAATCAGTTGGAGGGCTCGTTATTCATCTATTAGGGCGACTAGCCAAGATAGGTGACAGTGTAGAGGTTGCTGGTTTACAGTTTTCAGTGATGGGTGCCAGTACCAGACAGATAAAAAAGATACAGGTAACACGTCTAACGGAGGCTGATTAAACCGTGTCTTTTTTGTTGAGTAAAAACTTTCTACTGACCACATTGTCAGGCCTTCTTCTCTGGATAGCTTTTCCCGGTGGCGGTGGATTGTGGCCACTGGTATTTGTCGCCCTTGTACCTCTCTTTTTTGTCATTCGTGATAGTTCTTTAAAGAACTGTTTACTTGGGGGGCTTACCTGCGGTCTGGTGCATTACTTGTCTCTTCTCTACTGGGTTGTCATTGTCCTTGGAAAATACGGAGGCATGCCCTGGTTTATCTCTCTCCAGGGCTTAGTTCTGCTGGCTCTGTATATGAGCTTTTACCTGATTGCTTTTTCGGTAATTGCCAGGACCTTTATTTCCGATTTACCTCTATGGCTCGCCGCATGGTTGTTACCAGCTCTTTGGGTTGGAATAGACTGGGGACGTGGTCTTTTTCTCACAGGTCTACCATGGATGGATATTGGTTACTCTTTGTATGAAGTTCCCTATCTCATTCAAATCGCTGATCTTGGGGGACATCACGCTGTCAGTTTTATGATTGTCCTGGCAAACACGGTCCTCTTTTATTTACTTGCAACACCGCCAACGATGAAGCGGGTGATTGTACTTGCGCCGAGTGCTCTTGTACTTGGTATAGTTATCTTTTATTCAACGAGCCGTTATACTGAAATAAAAGAAGTTGTGATAAGTGAAGCTTCATCCAAGATTACGGTTGGAGTCGTGCAGGGAAATATTAAGCAGGAACTGAAGTGGTCTTCTGAATTACAGGAAAAAACGGTTCTCACATATACAAATATGACGAAGTCTCTGCTTGGTCAGAATGCACCCCAGTTTACCGTCTGGCCTGAGACTGCTCTCCCGTTTTATCCTCCATCCAGCAATTTAATGGGATCGTTGTTTGATTTTGTTCAGGTAAATGACACCTCCGTACTTACTGGTGCCCCCTGGTATGAGATCGTTGATCGGGAAACGCGTAAAATTAAGTTTTATAATAGCGCTGTACTTTTAGGCAGCGATGGAAAATATCACGGCAAATACTATAAGACACATCTTGTACCCTTTGGAGAGTATGTCCCCTTTAAGAAGTTTTTGCCTTTTCTGGCACCTCTTGTTGAGGCAGTTGGAGATTTTACTCCAGGAAAGATAGAGCGTCCCCTTGAGCAAGGTGGCGTTAAGGTTGGAGTTCTTATCTGTTTTGAATCGGTTTTTCCAGATCTCAGTCGACAGTGGGTAGAAGCGGGAGCAAACATCCTTGTTAATTTGACTAATGATGCCTGGTATGGTAAATCGAGTGCCCCCATTCAGAGCCTTGCTATGACAGTGTTTAGAGCGGTAGAGACAAGGCGAAGTGTCGTTCGTTCAGCCAACACCGGGATCTCAGCTTTCATTACTCCACTTGGTGAAATTACGAGTAAATCTGATATTTTTGTCCCCTGGGCCGCAAAAGAAGAACTTACCCTGCATGATGAGAAAACTGTCTGGGTCCGCTACGGACACAATTTCGCTCCGTTCTGCCTTGGATTTGCTGGCGTAGGTTTATTGATAGCGGGACTATGGAGACGAAGAGAAGGCCTTGACTGATAGTATAATGTTATTAGTTTGAGGTCATTTAGAGTAATCAATGCGCTCCACCTGCAGCGACTGTGTCTTTTGGTGGACGTTGCAATAGTTTAATAATTGAATGTATGAGGTAGTTTATTATGGCAATTGATACAGGTGCTGCAGTTTCTAAGCAAAAAATTGGGGATTTGAAAGTTCGTTTACTTGCCCTCAAGGAGCATCTTTGACTTAGCCAGAAAAAGAGATCGATTGGACGAGCTTGAGAGGCAAACTCTTGCTCCTGATTTTTGGAATAATACTGATGTAGCCCAGGTTGTACAAAAAGAACATGGTCAACTTCAGGATGTGATAAATAACTGGGATGAGCAGTGGAAGGAACTTGATGATACAGAGCTTTTTCTTGAGATGGTTGCAGAAGAAAAGGATCCCGAACTTGAGGAAGAAGTCGCTGAAAAAATCGTATTGATCGACGAACGTCTGGCACTTGCAGAGCTTGAGTGCATGCTCAGCGGAGAGCACGATCACTCCAATGCGATAGTTGCAATCCATGCCGGTGCCGGTGGGACTGAAGCCCAGGACTGGGTCGACATCCTTATGCGTATGTATCTGCGTTGGGCTGAGGATAGGGGTTTTAAAACCTCCATTCTTGATTATCTGGCAGGAGACGAAGCTGGTGTTAAAAGTGTTACTATCATGTTTAGCGGGCTTTATGCCTATGGCTATCTCCGTTCAGAGCTTGGTATACATAGACTGGTGCGGATATCGCCTTTTGATGCCAGTGGGAGAAGACATACTTCTTTTGCCTCTGTGATGGTGATGCCTGAACTTGATGACTCGATTAAAGTCGAGATTGACGACAAAGATCTTCGAGTTGATACGTACCGAGCAAGTGGTGCCGGTGGGCAGCACGTTAATAAGACAGATTCAGCAATTCGACTCACCCACCTGCCAACAGGAGTTGTCGTCCAATGCCAGAATGAGAGGTCTCAGCATAGGAATAAAGAGACGGCAATGAAAATGCTGATGGCGCAGCTCTACGAGCTTGAAAAACAGAAAAACGCCGAGCGTCAGGAAGGGTTGTCCGGAGATAAAAAAGGCATCTCATGGGGGAGCCAGATCAGGTCCTATGTGCTCCAACCGTATCGCTTGATAAAAGATCATCGTACAGAGCATGAAACAGGCAATGTTGATGCAGTGCTTGATGGGAACCTGGATCCTTTTATTAAAGCGTATCTTCTCTGGGGTAAGTAATACCTGTATTGTTGTAGAAACCATTGAATGTACATTTGGCAATAAAAAAGGCCGACTCTTAAAAGAGTCGGCCTTTTTATTTCTACTCGCCCGACCCGAATATTTCATGAAATATCCGGGGTGGGCGGGAGGTCTTACTTCAGTACGTCAGCTGCAGGGGTGTAGTCGAGGCCAAAAGCTTCTGCAACAGCTTTGTAGGTGATCTTACCTTCAACTACGTTCAGTCCGCGTTCAAGTTCTACATTGTCGGTACATGCTTTTTTCCAACCCTTGTTAGCAATTTGTACAGCATATGGGAGGGTTGCGTTGGTGAGTGCCAGAGTAGATGTTTTGGCAACAGCACCAGGCATGTTGGCAACACAGTAGTGAACAACACCGTCAATAACATAGGTAGGGTCAGCGTGGGTGGTTGCTTTAGAGGTTTCAATACATCCACCCTGATCGATAGCAACATCAACGATAACAGAACCGTTTTTCATGTCTTTGAGCATATCTTTGGTGATCAGCTTAGGAGCTTTTGCGCCAGGAATAAGAACCGCGCCGATAACGAGATCAGCTTTGGTTACATACTCTCTTAAGATTGCAGGGTTAGACATAATTGGGAAGACGTTTGCAGGCATAGTGTCATCAAGGTAAGCAAGTCTTTCGAGGTTAGTGTCAAGCATGTAAACCTGAGCGCCAAGACCAGCAGCCATTTTAGCAGCATTGACACCAACAACACCGCCACCGATAACAACAACAGTTGCTGGAGCAACACCTTTAACACCACCGAGAAGTATGCCCATGCCGCCCTGTGGCATTTCGAGGTACTTAGCACCTTCTTGAGCTGCCATACGTCCAGCAACTTCACTCATAGGTACGAGTAGTGGCAAAGAACCGTCTTCTTTTTCGATGGTCTCGTAAGCGATATTGATGGACTTAGCCTTAATAAGACCTTCGGTCTGTGGAAGATCAGCTGCGAGGTGCAGGTAAGTGAAAACGATCTGTCCTTCACGGATCATACCGTACTCAGAAGGCTGTGGCTCTTTAACGTGCATAACCATGTCGGAGGTATCATATACTTCTTTAGGAGTAGCAACAATGGATGCACCGGCAGCAATGTAATCTGAATCAGGGTAACCAGCGCCAGCGCCAGCACTTTTTTCAACGACTACCTTGTGTCCGTTTGCAATCATGGTTGCAACGCCGGTAGGTACCATACAGACTCTGTTTTCAAGTACTTTGATTTCTTTTAGAATTCCAACGATCATAGCGTTCTCCATTTGGGGTGAGTGAAAGTGTTTTTCTCTTCCTGGTTTGTGGCCTTATTGAGGCGGATTTTAAAAGAGAAAAATTCAGCCTAAAGAATGTAAGGAACCTTTAGGTTGTAGCCTTTGTAAACAATAAAGCTTTCTACCGTTTGTACATCTTCAACAGTTGCTACCTGCTCTGTTATAAACTCAAGCAGGCTGTAATCACTTCCCAGGAGTGCCTGCAAAATAATGTCATATCTTCCTGTGACAATACCTGCTGATACCACGCCTTTTAATTGGCTGAACTGGGAGGCTTTATTTTTGAGATCCATGGACGTAAGTTTGATTCCCAGGTAGAGAAGACTGTGACCGGGGAGAGCGTCCACTTCAATATTGCCCGAAAAATTCAGGATTCCTTCATCAAGAAGCTTATTGACGCGGCTCCTGATTGTGTTTTCCGTTACAGAAAGAGCTTCTGCGATGAGTTTGAAGGATTTTCTTCCATCTTTTAAGTGACGAAGAATTTCAATATTTGTGTGATCAATTTCCATGGTGCCTTTTGGTTTAATTGTGAATGTGTAAAATCATAAACATTAAATTGAGTAAAATGTCAAATAAATATGTGTAAAATGCTCAAAATATAATTCAACACATTTTTCCTGCTGTTTGCTACGCATCTCATAGGAGACTTTTACAAAAGCCCCCTTATAGTACTGTGAAGCCAATTGTTTGGTGTAACCTACATCTTGTGTGTGCAAGATGTAGGTGTAAATCTATGAGCCCGTTGATTTACTGTCTTTCGAAGTCTACGCTATCTGGCCCGATATCTTCGTTATACGGAAAAAATAATCCTCGGAATATCAACTATATGCCTGTGGTTATTTTTTTAGTATGCCTTGATCTCCAACAAAAATCCTAGTAAATCAACAGACTCATCTATTACAAAGGAAAACATAAATGACGACACTATTTGATGAAGTTCGTATTGGTGATCTGAAATTAAAAAATAGGATCGCTCTTGCTCCACTGACCAGAGGTAGAGCTGGTGAAACCAGGATTCCCAATGATCTTATGGCAGAGTATTATTCCCAACGTTCTTCTGCCGGACTGCTCATAACCGAAGCAACGGTCATCTCGCAGCAGGGAATTGGCTGGATCGGCTCGCCTGGAATATATACGAAAGAAATGGTTGATGGGTGGAAGAAAGTTACCAGTCGTTTAGAAGAGGTTGGAACACCAATATTTTTACAAATGTGGCATTGTGGACGGGCATCACACAGCGATTTTCATAATGGAGAACTCCCGGTATCCGCTTCAGCTGTTGCAATAAACGGCGATCAGATTCATACCCCAAAAGGGAAAAAAGATTATGAAGTTCCGCGTGCTCTTGAAACCACAGAGATAGCAGCTCTCATAAACGATTACCGAGTCGCTGCTCAAAATGCGAAAGATGCAGGCTTTTCTGGAGTGGAGGTGCATGCTGCTAATGGCTATCTTCTCAATCAGTTCCTCGATACGAAAACTAATAAACGAAGTGATCAGTATGGCGGAAGTGTAGAAAACAAGTATCGATTGCTTGGAGAAGTTCTTGCCGCGGTGATGGACGTGTTCCCTTCAGAGAGGGTAGGCGTTCGACTTTCCCCAAATGGCGTCTTTAATGATGTGGGGAGTCCTGATTTCAGAGAAACCTACCTGCACGTGATCAAAGAACTGAGTAAACTGGATCTTGGCTACGTGCATATCATGGATGGGCTTGCCTTTGGTTTTCATGAGCAGGGCGCGCCAATGACGCTTGCCGAATTCCGAGAGCATTATAAGGGTATTATTTTTGGTAACTGTGGGTATACAAAAGAGGATGCTGAGAAGCGCTTGAGTGAAGGCCTAATAGATGTGGCCGTTTTTGGTCGACTATTTATTAGTAATCCCGATCTTGTCGCACGATTTGAAAATAACTGGCCACTTAATCCATCAGAAGACATGAGTCTTTGGTACACGCCGGGGCCCGAAGGTTATACCGACTATACACCGTACAAGGAGTAGGACGTTATGTGGGGAATTGGTGCAGGTGAAGGGAGCTATTATAAAATAGCTCCCTTTTTAGTGCCTTACTCCTGAAAAAAAATGTCTGTAATCCGACAGGCTCCTAGTGATTTTTTTTCCTGCTTTTCGGGGTGATATTACTTTTTGCAGCCGGTCGGTTTTGCCTCAAACATCTTAGCACTGCAGCAACTTCCCATGGCTCCACCGGATTTGTGGCACATGCCTGTGAGGCCGTGTTTAGTTCGAGCCTGTCTTCTCTTGCAGTAGCTGATAAGTACAGTCGTGCCAAGAATCAGTGCGAATGTAAGAGAGAGTGATAGTATAAATGTTGTCATAATCCTACTCTAATCATTGTTCCAGTAATTATCCAAAATCGTCGAAGTGTATGTTTTCATTTTCAACACCAAGATTGTCGAGCATCGCAAAGACAGATTGATTCATAATCGGTGGCCCACACAAGTAGTAGTTAATATCTTCAGGTGCAGGGTGGTCTTTGAGGTATTCTTCCAGCAGGATAAGGTGGATAAAACCGGTATGGCCGGTCCAGTTGTCTTCCGGGAGTGGATCTGAGAGTGCAAGGTGGAACTTAAAGTTATCGTTGCTCTTGGCGATATCTTCAAACTCGTCGAGATAAAAACACTCCTTCATACTTCTACCGCCGTACCAGTAGGACACTTTGCGATTGGTATGTTTGCCTTTAAACAGATCAAAGACATGGCTGCGAAGTGGTGCCATTCCGGCTCCACCACCCACCAGCAGAACTTCTGATTGGCTATCATCCATAAAAAACTCACCAAAAGGCCCTGCAATGGTAACATCGTCTCCGGGTTGGAGGTTAAATACATAAGATGATACCTGTCCTGGAGGGATTTCTGTTGATCCCGGTGGAGGACTTGCTATTCTTACATTAAGCTTAATGATGCCTATTTCGCCTGGATAGTTCGCCATGGAATAGGCACGGGTCACAGGAGTGTAGACATGTGACTTATATTGGAACATTTTGAACTTGGTCCAGTCAGCGAGAAAGCGTTCATCAATGTCAAAATTTTCGTAATGAATGGTGTGGGAGGGTACTTCAATCTGAATATAACCACCCGCTTTAAAGTCAACCTGTTCTCCTTCGGGAAGACCTATAACCAGCTCTTTGATGAAGGTGGCAACGTTATTGTTTGAGACAACTTTACACTGCCATTTTTTAGCTTCCAGCATGTCGGGTGGAACTTCAATTTTCATATCCCGCTTTACTGGCACCTGACAAGAAAGACGCATGCCCTGCTTAGCTTCACGGTTGTTGATTTGTCCTTTTTCAGTAGGCAGTATGGAGCCGCCACCCTCGGTAATAATACACCTGCACTGGCCGCAACTACCACCACCTCCACAGGCTGAGGAGAGTATCACTCCCTGATCTGCAAGGGTGGTAAGGAGTTTCCCTCCGGGCTTAGTTTCAAATGTTTTGTTGTCGTTTATTACAATTTTAACCTCACCGCTGGGCAGTAAGGTCTTTTTAGCAGTTACAATAAGAGTGACCAGAATAAACTGGATTGCTAAAAAGCAGATCACTCCGATATATATTTCTGTCATTGCCTGATTTCCTCGTGTCCTCGTTTACAGTTGTAAAACTTAGGTTACATTTCCATTCCGGCAAGACCCATAAAGGCAATTGCCATAAGGCCCGCTGAAATAAAGGTGAGTCCAAGGCCTCGTAATCCTGCTGGTGGATCAGCGTACTCGAGTCGTTCACGGATTCCACCAAGGGCGACTACGGCCAGGAAGAATCCAGCTCCGGAACCAAATCCGTAGGCGATTGATTCAGGGAAGGTGTAGTCCCGTTCCACCATGAAAAGAGTCCCACCAAAGATGGCACAGTTGACGGTGAGCAGAGGCAGGAAAATCCCCAAAGTGTTGTAGAGTGCCGGGATAAACCTATCGAGAAACATCTCGAGGATCTGAACCACCGCCGCAATAACCGCAATATAGGTGAGCAGGCCTAGAAAACTCAAATCAAGCTCAGGATAACCGGCCCAGGCAAGGGCCCCTGGCTTGAGCAGGTAGGTAAGGATCAAATTATTAATTGGGACGGTGATGATCTGAAGAAATAGTACAGCTACACCAAGGCCCATAGCTGTTTTAACCTGCTTTGAGATGGCAAGAAAGGTACACATGCCAAGAAAAAAGCTCAGCGGCAGATTCTCCAGGAAAATCGAACGGATTATTATATCAAAGTAATGGTCCATTATTCGCTCTCCTGTTGTTCGGGATCAATAGTGCGAAGAAGCCAGATGAGCAGGGCTATGAGGAAAAATGCACTGGCCGGGAGTACCAGAAATCCGTTTCTGACATACCATCCACCATTGGTTGTGAGCTGCATAATTTCGTAGCCAAAGAGGGATCCAGAGCCGAAAAGCTCTCTTACAAAAGCCACAGACATAAGGATAAAGCCGTATCCAAGGCCATTACCCAGTCCATCAATGAAGCTTGGGATTGGAGGGTTTGACATGGCGAATCCTTCCGCCCGGCCCATTACAATACAGTTGGTGATAATGAGACCTACATAGATGGAGAGCTGTTTAGAAAGATCAAAATAAAAGGCTTTTAAGGCCTGGTCCACTAAGATAACCAGGGTAGCAATGACTGTGATCTGTAAACCAATCCGTACGCTATTTGGAATCTGAAAACGTACAATACTGATCGTAAGACTAGAAAAGGCGACGACGAGTGTAACACAGATCGACATCACAAAGGCGGTAGTCATCTGACCTGTTACTGCAAGTGCAGAACATATACCTAATACCAGAAGGGCAATAGGATTTCGTTTTAAAATGGAGCGCAGGAGAAGCTCCTTATTACTTTCAGCCATTAGAGGTCTCCTTTTTCATTGCAGTGATAAACGGTTTAAAACCATGGTCGCCAAACCAGAATTCCATAAGATTTTCAACACCCTTTGTGGTTAAGGTGGCCCCGGAGAGGCCGTCTATTTCGTAATGAGCAGCATCTCCTGTAGCCGAGGAATTTCCTTTTGCAAATTCGAGTGCGACCTCCCCGTTATCAGTATATATCTGTTTTTCCTTCCAGCTCTTTTGCCAACTCTTGTTCTCAATTTCGCCACCAAGACCAGGGGTTTCACCATGCGCATAAAAAGAAACCCCTCTGATGGTAGACCCGTCGGCGTCTAGAGAAACGTAGGCAAACATGGTGGACCAAAGCCCTTTTCCACGGACAGGCAGGATCAGCTGCTCAGTTTTATCACCATTTTTAACAAGGTAGACCACTGAGTATTTCTCCAGGCGTTTGATTTTGGCAATATCTTCTTCACTGGTGAGACTGCGGCCGAACTCATCAGTAAAAGCAGCCCTGGCCTGCTTGAAGGTCGCAGGGTCGACAATGTCTTTAGTAACAAAGCTACCTGTTGCGAGATCTACAACTTTGGTCTCGATAGAGGCAAACATCTCCTCAATGCTTTTGGTACTATCAAAGAGGCCAGCAGCGTAAAGTATATTTTTTTTCTGATCTAAGGCCTTGTTAGCTTCCTGCAATGGGCGTAAACCTACTGCTGCACCGGCAACAAGTGTTGAGCAAACAAAGGCCAGGACCAGCACAGAATAAAAAGGTTTTAACGGATGTTCATCAGCCATGGCGTACCATCCTTCTCTTGATGTTGGCTTGGATTACAAAGTAATCAAACAGTGGGGCAAAAACGTTTCCAAGAAGTATAGCGAGCATCATTCCTTCAGGGTAGGCGGGGTTGGCCACCCGAATCATAATAGCGACACTTCCAACGAGTAAACCGTAGAGCCACTGACCTGTATGGGTGTGAGCCGCTGATACCGGATCCGTTGCCATGAACACCAGACCAAAGGCAAAACCACCCATGGCGAGATGCCAGTGGGGAGGAATAGCCCAAAGTGGGTTGGTTGCACTCTGTTGCACATAAAAGTAAGTGGCACAGAGAAGAGCTCCAATAAGGCCTGCTGCCATCACCCGCCAGGGTGCGATACGGGTTATAAGCAGTACAAAAGCGCCAAAAAGACAGGCCAGGGTTGAGGTCTCGCCCATGGAGCCGGGAATAGTGCCAAGAAAAGTCTGCATCCAACTTACATCAACGTTGGTCATTGCCTTACCAACTTCGGCGGCTGCTACTTGGCCAAGTGGAGTGGCGCTTGAAAGACCATCTACAGCAGTCCAGACAGTATCACCTGTGATCTGAGCAGGGTAGGCAAAATAAATAAAGGCCCTAGAGAGCAGCGCCGGGTTCATGAAATTACGTCCAACACCGCCAAATACTTCTTTGGCGAAGATCAGGCCAAAGCTGACACCTATTGCAACCTGCCAGAGTGGAATGGTTGGTGGCAAGGTCAGGGCGAAAAGTAGACCCGTTACCAAAAAGGCTTCGGAGAACTCATGACCACGGATGATGTTAAACACTCCTTCCCAGATGGAGCCAACAATCATTGTGACAATATAGATTGGGAGGAAATAGAGGGAACCGTGGATGAAGTTAGAGGTAAGACTGGCAGAGTTACAACCAATGGAGCCCATTATTGCGCCACGCCAGCCCTCAAAACTTGCCATTCCTGCGGCTTCAAGTGCCATGTTAGCCTGGTAGCCTGTGTTCCACATGGCCATGAGGGTACAGGGCAGAAGAGCGATGAGCACCGTGGTCATGATACGTTTCAGATCAATGGAGTCACGTACATGGGGGGCAATCTTCGTTGTCTGGTTAGAACCAAAGAGAAACGAATCAAAAGCCTCATAAAGTGGATACCATCGTTCAAGAGGGGCATCTTTTTCAAAATGCACTCCGAGGTTTTCCATGAATTTGCTTAAAAATTTCATAAGTTAGTTATTACCTTCTACAGGAGTTTTTTGTAACAAACATCACCCGCCGAGTTCGATTGCCGTGAGGACATCACGTAGAACGGGGCCAAATTCGTTTTTTCCAGGGCAGACAAAGCCGCAGAGTCCAAGATCGTCTTCTATGAGCTCAAGGCATCCTAGGGCTACAGATTTTTCTGTATCACCTTTGGAAATTGATTTTAAGAGGGAGGTAGCGATGATATCAAGAGGCATGACTTCATCATAGGTCCCGAGTGGATAGATCGCTCTTCCTCCGCCCCAGAGTGCAGTGTTCATGGGTAGTTTAAGATCCTTCACATAGGCAGAGGCAAAGACAGGACGAGTAGAAAATCTTTTCAGTCCCGGTAGGAGCCAGTTGAAGATAGAGCGTCCGGGAGAGTCGTAGATGACAGAAACCTGATCATGATACCTACCAAGAAAACCTGTGTTGCCGTCGGATTCTCTGCCGCTGAGTACAGAGCCAGAGATTATCCGGCTGTCGTCGAGAGAGAGTTCACGCCGGCACAGCTCAGGTAGACAGGCTCCAACTCTGGTCCAGACAAGAGAAGGGTCAATAGTACCTGCACCACAAAGAGATACGATTTTGTCTGTGAGTAATTGACCATGGGCAAAAAGATGCCCTATTGCAATGACATCCTGATAACCAATGTGCCACACCGTTTTATGTTCGCTGACCGGGTCAACAAAATGAATATGTGTGGATGGCAATCCTGAAGGATGGGGCCCCTGGAAGGAGTAGTAGTCAAGGCCATCAACTTGTTCAGCGTCCAGCAAGGTATCTGCGCCCGTACAGTAGTTGATGGGGCAGGGAAGCATTTTACGCAAAATCTGAAGACCGAGTTGATAACTTTCAGGTGAGTTTTCAATAACAACCTGAGGGTCAGCAGCAAGGGGTGCACTGTCTGCCGCGGTAATGAAAAGCGATGATGGGGTTGACTCAATCGCCGGGTTTTTACCATAGGGCCTGGTTCTAATGGTTGTCCATAAGCCGGACTTGATGAAGAGCGCCCTTATCTTTTCCTGGGTATATGAGTCAAGCGCTGCTCCAGGTGTGCAAAATTCAACAGCATCATCGCCATCAAGACGGATGATGATTGATTCAAATTTTCGTTTTGCACCTCGGTTTATGGAAGAGACGGTACCACAGCCGGGGGCGGTGAAGACAATTCCTTCATTTTTTTTATCGGTAAAAAGAGCTTGCCCGAGAGCGACTTTCTCCCCTTCTTTTACAAGCATGGTTGGCTTCATACCTATATAGTCATCAGCCACAATGGCAACCTGGCCTACCTTGTTCCCCTTTCGAATGGAACCTTGAGGGGCTCCCGAAATGGGGATGTCGAGCCCTTTTTTTATGTGAAATGTTTTCATGATACGGAAAACCTCTGGAATATTAGTGCATTACTCATGTGAGTCTGTCGGGAAAAACAAGAGATTCGGAGTGCGTTTTAACATTAAAAACCTCATGTAAGCACCAGATAGTGAACGAAGAGAGATCTTCGAGGCACTTATGCCGGCTTACTCCCCGTTTACCGGTGCTAGTTTTCTGAGGGTTGTTTGAGGGCTGTTAGCCCAAAGCGATATAATATTATTTACTTTGGAGGATGGATAAGAACAACCTCCGTTAACATCATTAAACGATATTGATTATTACTCTAAACTGAACCACTTTTAGTGACAAATGTAAATATTGAATGCATTAAAATTTTCACAAAATTAAATAAACACTGGGGGGGGATATGCAATGTAAGTGAGAGGTAAATTATCATTACATCGAAGTCTTGCAACTGGCAAGTTTACCGGATATGCGAGGCACCGGAGCTGCACACGTATAAATATACTTCAAGGCTCCGGTAACAAGGCAGATTTAGGTTACAAATTGTTGAATTATTAAGGCATCGTGTTAACAGTAAGAAGGATAGAAAGTATTTTAGCGCAAATACATACGTTTAAAGGAGAATGTAGACCATGGATGATCAGTACTCATATGAAAAGTTAGGTCTTTTGTACCTTGGCAAGGAACTTGATTTTGATAGCGGAGCACCTTCTGATGTCCCTTTTCTCTATAAAAATAAAAACCTGACCACACACGGCGTGATCATCGGTATGACCGGCAGCGGTAAGACAGGTCTTGGCGTTGGATTAATTGAAGAAGCAATAATGGATAATGTGCCTTCGATTGTAATAGACCCCAAGGGTGATATGGGAAATCTTCTTCTCACCTTTCCCGAGAGCAAACCAGAAGATTTTACACCCTGGATTGACCCGGCAGAGGCTGCACGCAAAGAGATGTCTGTGAACGAATTTGCTGCGGCCACTGCACAGAACTGGAAAGAAGGTTTGTCGACCTGGGGGCAGGGAACAAAACGTATTGAAAGTCTGCGCTCTAAGACGACGATGACTATTTACACACCAGGTAGCAGTGCAGGTATGCCGGTTTCTGTGTTGAGTGGTTTTATGGCCCCAGATAAGAGTGTATTGTCGGATACAGATACTCTCAATAGCCTTGTAAATGCAACGGCAACCAGCTTGCTGGCTCTTGTTGATATCACTGGCGATCCTCTGCAAAGTAAAGAACATATCCTGCTCAGTTCGGTCCTACTTCATTTTTGGAAAAAGGGTGAAGATCTTTCCATGGAGTCGCTTATCGGCCAGATCGTCAATCCTCCATTTGCCAAGGTTGGTGTGTTTTCTCTAGATACTTTTTATCCCCAGACTGATCGTATGTCACTTGCCATGACGCTTAATAATATTCTGGCAAGCCCAACTTTTAGTGCCTGGACTGAGGGTGAGCCTCTTGATATTCAAAGGATTTTGTATGGTGGAAATGGATCGCCCAGAACCGCGATTTTTTCAATAGCACATCTCAGTGACGCAGAAAGAATGTTTTTTGTGACCATGTTGCTGAACCAGATTATTGGTTGGATGCGTGGCCAGCAGGGATCTTCATCGCTGAAAGCACTTCTTTATATGGATGAGATTTTTGGTTATTTCCCTCCAACGGCAAATCCTCCCTCTAAAAAACCGATGATGCTTTTACTTAAGCAGGCAAGAGCCTTCGGTGTTGGAGTTGTTCTTTCAACACAGAATCCGGTTGATCTTGACTACAAGGGGTTATCAAATATTGGTACCTGGTTTGTGGGTAGGCTTCAGACACGGCAGGATCAGGAGAAGGTTGTGGAGGGAATTGTCGGGGCAAGTGACGGGAACCTTGATAGGGCAAAGGTACGCTCGCTTCTATCTGATATGAAAGGGAGGCAATTCCTGCTCAATTCGGCTCATCTCAATGAACCTGTGCTCTTTGAAACAAGGTGGGTCATGTCGTATCTTAAAGGGCCGATTACAAAAAGTGATATTAAGAGATTAATGGCACCGATAAAAGCTGAAACAGGTGCGGTGCCAGGTTCTTCAACAGTTGATGCAATAAGATCTTCACAGGTGGCAGGTGGTCCGGGGATGGCTCCAGTTGTTCCAAGCAAAATAGAGCAGTTGTATTACATGCAGAACATGGCGAGTGAAAAGGCGAGCTTTGAACCAAAACTGGGTCTATCAGCTTCTGTCAGATTTTATAATGCTAAACGTAATATCGATCAGGTGGATGAGGTGAATCAGCAATTGTGTCTCGATGATTCTTTTGCCCGTCTTGACTGGGAGAATGCAATAGATGCTGAATATTTATTGGACGATTGTTCGGCAACTCCACCATCAGAAAGTAGCTACTACCCTTTGCCTCGCACCTTTGCTGATTTAAAAGATTTAAGAGGCGTATCGAAATCGTTTTCAGACTATCTGTATCAGAATAGAAAATTGGAGTTGTTCAAAGTCAGCTCATTGTCTCTTGAGTCGGAACCAGGAGAAACGTTAGGGGATTTTAAAGTCCGACTTGGCGATCATGTGCGAGAGCAAAAGGAAGAAGCTGTCCAAAAACTCGAAGATAAATACCGCGCTAAACAACAGCGCTTGGAGCAGAAACTTATCCGTGCTGCGGCAAAGGTTGATAAAGAGCAGCAGGATGTGCAGTCGAAAACCACGGATTCAATCATCTCCTTTGGAGCTGCAATTATAGGTGCATTTTTTGGGCGTAAAGCATTATCGGCAACCAATATTAGTAAAGCAGCAACTGGAATGCGTAATGTTGGCCGAGTCTCAAAAGAAAAGAGTGATGTGAAAAGGGCTGAGCAGGCAGTTGTGGATGCGCAGGTAGCAATCGATGAACTTGCCATTGAAATTGAAGAAAAGATAATGGATCTTGGAGATACATTTGAAGTGGATAACTATGAGATCGAAACATTTTCTATAAAACCGAGACGTTCAGATATATTTGATCTGCGTTTGGCGCTTGTCTGGGATATGGTTGATTCTACATCTTCTGGTGTATAACTGAGGGAGATGAGTTGCGTGACAAGAAAGAGTATTAACGTACTTTTGTAATAATCGTTTGATTTTTATGCAGGATATGATGTAGTGAAATAGTGCATGAACGAAAACCTGCAAATTCTGTCGAGTTCAAGGCGGACGATAATTTTAACCGGAGGAATACATTGAGTATTTTGAGGATTAAAATTTGAGTCCAACGAAGAAATCGGCATAATTGGTGGTTTTCGGTCGAGCACGAAATAAGAAAGAGGAACTCTGCATGGGCGATGGACGCGATGTCGAGAATTTTTGTAAACGCAAACAACAGGATTTGTCATGCCAAAAGATCACACTCCGAGTAGAACGTATCACGATGTTTCTAAGCGTTACCCGGATGTCATTAGTGCTTTGGAAACATTAGGGACAACAGTGCGGGCAAGTGGACCACTTGATGACAAGACGACCCATCTTATTCAACTCGCTGCAGCAGCTACTGCAAGATCAGAAGGTTCAGTACATTCTCATACCAGAAGGGCCAAAAAAGCGGGTGCTACCCGTGAAGAAATTTACCACACCTTGTTGTTACTTATTTCAACCATCGGTTTTCCACAGGCTATGGCTGCCATCTCGTGGTGCCGTGATATACTTGAAGGAGAGGGTGGAGAGTAATCATAATTGTAGAAAAGGCCATTTTAATAGTGGCCTTTTTATTGCGTAACTTGAGTTAATACTCCGCCCCATGGGGCACCCAATTGTTGTTTCAATGGGTTTGCTAATCTTTTTCAAAAGCAGTAGAATAACCCGTCCCCTAGCGGCGAGATATAACCTTAATTTTGAGTTTTCTTGAAGCTCTTAGGATTGCCGGGGGACAGTTCTTGTCCTCGGTTAGCTCAGGCTCAGTCGGTCAAAACTAATAGGAGATATTTTGACTATTGAAAATCAGAGATTCAGCAGTAGTCTCAGTTAGTACCGCCATTCAAGATGAAGTAATTATCTCAATTGATTTTCTGGAATTATCTTTTGCCGTGGAACTAAGCGCCTAGCTTCAACGAGTCCGTTTCATTCGTCCTTCATAAGGAAGACTCGGGTTCGACTCCCGCCGCCTCCACCAATTAAATAGCCGAAATTATTGAGATTGTTTCTCTTTGGTTTCGGCTATTTTCTTTCCCGTTTCTTTCCCAGTAACTATTAGTTCTCGAACGTATTAATAACATCTGAATAGTCGTCGAAAGTTTTAATGAAATTCTGTAGTGGAGCTGTGACCTCCTCTATATTTTTGAGACCAGTTATTTCCAGAGATTGCAATTTTTTTTCTACTGACTCAAAATTCAGTCCCAGTTCTTTCCTTAGTTCTATGAGTGCTCTGTATCCTGTCGCAGTCGCCATGCCAAGAAACTGCCTTTTGGGGAGAATTATTGTGTTAGCTGCAGTATTGTATAATTTTATTGATTGAGTCCTATAAACATCTGTATATTCACTCTCATTAAAATATTTCAATGAGTCCTCTGCTAATTCATCAAGATTATTTGGGTTCTTCAGGATTGAGCGTACTTATCTGTATGTCGCAGTAATAAAGGATTGTGGACGAGATGAAGGAGCACAACGCTCTGTTTTGAAAGATTTTGTTGCTTCGAATATTTTCTATATTCCCCTTCCCACCCTTTGAAAAAGGGAAGGGAGAAGAAAACGCTATTTGAAAAGTTGTTTTCCTCACCAGATTTGTTGAGACTAGAGAAATCTCTCTTTCAAACCTCAATAATTATGGGCGTTAGAGACAAAAGTACGCTTGAGTCGGAAGAACCATTATTTGTAAGATCTTGGGCTTTTGCAGTTTGCAGCATCCAGTAGAATGGTAGTGTTATTCTTGTGATTGTAATACTATCAATATTTGACAAGTGTTTTAGTAGAGAGTCGTCTGTCAATAAAATATTGTTATGTATGGGTGAATCAGCGATTCCTGATAGAAGTTTGTGTTTCATATAGAAAGTTTTTTTCGCATCTCCCATCTTACTCTCTTTGATTGTGCGTAAGATGTTATCTAAAGAATATAACGAACCTTCTAGCAATGTTACTTGTATTTCTATGTCGGCCATCATGAAATAAGATGATCTTTGTTGCATTTTTTGAATTTCTCTTTTTTCTTTTTCGATCTGTAATTTTTTTTGATTTAAATATGTCACCCTCAATACTTCCCTGTCTATTTTCGCGGCCTCTCTCAGGGCATCAATATTTTTTTGGGCAGTAAGGTGTATTGCATCAATTTGGTTTTTGTTTGTTAATTCTAGCTGTTGTCTTTGTAGCTTAAGTTTCTCATTTGAAATATTTTGGGAATTTTCGTTAGCTAACAAGACAGCATCAATGGTTGCAATTGCAGAGTAATGACTCACAATATAAGCAACAAACAAAGAACCGATTATTGAGCAAATTCCTGTAATTGATGCAGCAACAACTTCTCTGTTATCTCTAAATATTGACATAGCGATGGTCTCTTTATGTCGAGGTTAATTTTGTTTGTGATTTAACTGTTTCTATTTACAGCTTTTGTTAATTTGATGGAGCCTGATGATTTTTGATAAATCTCTCTAACATCGTCGGCTTCAACCCTAAAGTATCTTTCAAAAGCTTTATTGGTTTGGTGCATGGTGCCTTGCTTAATTTGCTCAGGTGAGAAATCTTTTCTTAAAGCAACAGCAGAACTATGATGGGTGCCTCCATAAAGATCGTCATCTTCAACCCTTAAGGTTTTATAAGCCCGTTTCTCGTTCTTACTATGTTAATGAATTCTGCAACATTCTGTCAGGATACAGGTTTTCTATCGAAAGTGAAGATAATTCCAGCTTATCTTTGATAAGCACAGTTCTGAGTTATAGGAGATATCTGGACTATTGGAAATCAGAGATTCAGTAGTAGTTCCAGTCAGCAGCTCCATTCAAAATGGAGCAATTCTTTTGATTGATGGTCTGGAATTATCAATAATTTGGAATGCTCCATTTGCAGCTGTTTTTATGGAAGTATGTTTGATTTGAAAAAGCGTACCAGGATGCTCCTTTTCGAGGTCTTTTTTGGGACATGGTCAAATTGGAACTTCACAGCATCCTAACCGGAGGCGAAAATTCCGGCGTTTATTATAAAAGTAACAAAAAGGACATTTGATGAATAATCAACATGTTATGGAATTTGTTACTTAGAAGGAAGAACCTTAAGCTAAAGGGAAAGACAGAATTGTTTACCTTCGATTTGGCAATGCTAAGCACAAGGCCCAGTTACTGAAATTACGCTACCAGGAAATACCTCAAGTTGTTTTTTTCCAATAGCTTGTTGCTGCCAGTGGATATCTTTATACACGTGCAACAATCATCTTGCTAAAAATTCAATTTAATTTGAATTATCCCTCCTCTTATTAGTATTCAAAGAGAATGACCACCTTGTAAATTATATTTAATTTCGATTGGATATAGATCAAGGAGAAATACAGTTCAGTTCTTCCCTCGTAGGGTACCATAGCGTGTGATTGGTTGGCCACGGACATTAAGAAAGACGGGGGACTCGCCTTTCCACTTTCACAGACGCTAAGCGTCCATCGGTACTATGATCCACTAAGACTGCCAAAAGCCCATCTCAAGCTTGTTCGCTGTTAACTATCAGCACTTGATACCTTGCATGCCCTTCTGCTTTCGTGTCCCTCTAAAGGCTAATGTAAGGGGCTGGGGCTTCTCGCCTCACATGCCAGGAATTTGGGTTACGGTATTCCTCACCGTCATCAGTGCAAGGAGACAATTGGCTCTCCCGAGTTCCCACACCACCCCTTTGAATGCATGCAATGGTCTCAGACCCCGGTGGTGACCTGATTACTCACCTTAGCGCTCTCAGGTCTGCTGCCTTCCGGATTCCAGAAGCCGTCGGCTAACACTTCCAATACTTCAGAAGCTATCTTATTAGACAACGGTCATGATTTATCGGGGCTCAATACAGAGCCTGCATTCTTGTTCCATCTGGCTTCGGACTCCCGTTACCGGGCTTACCCGCAGGCTTCACTACTGACCTGCTGGTTAGGCTTTGGTCAGGTGGGACTTGTACCTATTGCTGGTACTCACCCACTGGCTAGCAATAATCAATTTCTTCCCGGTGAACGGGATTTCCGAGGTTGTGGATTTATCTCGGCACAACTGGAAACATCAACAATTTAAAATGCTCCATTTTGGATACTTTTTAGGCACAATCATTTGCAAACATCTTAGGAGTAGCCTTAATTTACTGGTTTTCTAAGTTTGCTACTATTGCCAATGGACATGTTAGCAGTTTCAAAATTATGCTCCGCCCCTTGGTTCTAAATGTTGTAAAAGAATGTGTTTGTAAATATTCTCAAGAACATAGTTCCTTACCCAGAAAAGACTTGACTAATTCAACGATACGCTTAAATTGTTTTCCTAACCATATTCCGCTCATCTCTGAAGCGATAATATAGTACAGAATCAACTTCATATATAAATTGGAGGCAAAAATAAATGGAATCAATATTTCGTCCATTTTTACTTAGTTTCATAGAGAGGGTTCAAGACATGAAAACGACTACCATTGTCCCATTGGTGATTCTGCTGACGGCATTTCTCCTCATACCCCTGGGTGCCAACGCGCAAGACACTGACGAAAGCCTCTACTTCCCCTGGAAGGATCCGAACAACCCAAATGTCATCCTGATGGATCCCGACGGCAGCCAGGACGGTTGGAATGTCCGTCGAGATACATCTAAGCGTGAACCCGGGCTTATGGACTTGCAACGATACGAAGTCGGCGTTATGCACCTTGGCGGTTTCCCGACTTTTCTGGGTGCGCCGATGGCATTGACCACAGAAGACCTGAAAGCCGGTGGTGTCGAGGTCGCGATGGTCGGCCTGAATATAGACGACAATTTCATTCCTGGCGGCAGATATGCTGCGAATAAACTGCGTACGCTCATCGACTATATGGGGTATGGAGTCTCGTCCTATGATCCGACGATGCATCTAGAATACACCAAATCCTTGAAGTTGGCGGACTATGGCAATGTTGCCTCCCACTACGGCCATACAGAGCGCTCGTTGGAAGAGGTCCACAAGGTCATGACGGAAATTCTTGATGCGGATGCCATTCCGATGAGCATCGGCGGTACTCATATCCAGATGTGGCCAATGATCACCGCCCTGGCAGAAAAGTATGGCAAGGAAAACTTTGCAGTGCTGCATGTCGATGCGCACTACGATGCCATGTCCATCGGCATGGGCCGCTATGTCCACAACGGCCGCATGATTTGGCAAGCGGTCGAACGCGGTCTGATTAAGGGGTCTGACATTGTGCAGATCGGCCTGCGCAGCACGAGCCCTGGTACGGCCGATCTGAAATGGATGATGGATAACAACTTGAAGTTCCATTTCCAATCCGAAATCAATGCCAAAGGTTTCGAAACTGTGCTGAAGCGCGCGCTGGCCGAGTTAAAGGGCAAAAAGTTATATATCTCGTTTGACATGGACGGGATTGATCCAGCTTACGCGCCGGGTGTCGGTACACAGGAGCCCGAGGGACTGACGGCATCTCAAGCGATGCAGCTGCTTCGTGCTGCGACAATTCAGAACGAGATCGTGGCTATTGAAATCAATGAGTACAACCCGTTCATGGATGACCGTCATGAAACGACTGGTATCCTGGTGGACCGCCTTATGCGCTCTGCACTCGCAGGCTTAGCTGCAAAGAAGAAGGGGATCACCGACCCATTTTATGTTGCACCAACCGGCTTAAACCATACGCCGGTTAAACAATAATATGCGTCAGGGCGGCGAGGTGCAGTCTTCAATTTCGAGCGGCGGTGAACGAATGATCCATATTTGGACATTCGTGCGCCGCGAGCCGCTCGTGCATTTCACGTTTCTCGCGGCATTGCTGTTCCTCGCGAATGACCTCTGGTCAGACGCCGATCGTGAAGTTATCCGGGTCGACCGCACCACCCAGGAAACCCTCATCCAGCAACGCACGGACCTCCTTTTACGGCCACCGACGGCGGAGGAGCGCGAGGAGGTCATCGCAAACTACATTGAGGACGAGATCCTGTGGTACGAGGCCCGTCATCGCGGCCTCCACCAAACCTCACGCATCCGCGAGCAGATGGTGAGGGGCATGCGCTATTTGTTGCTGGGCGACCCGCCGCAGCCGACTGAGGCAGAGCTTCGTATCTTCTATGAGGAGAATAAGTCGCGTTTCGAGCGGCCGCCAGCTCTAACGTTGGACCACGTTTTCTTCTCCGACCCAGACACGGTGCCCGAGGCGACCCTTGCTGCGCTCCGCAACGGCGCAGACCCAACGAAGCTGGGAGAGTTCAACGTGGACCTCGGCCGGATGATCCCGCTGCTTGCACAGCGGCAATTGGTACAGCTTTTCGGGCCGGACGGGGCCCGTCGGGTGCTCGCCATTGAGGACGACTCCTGGCACGGACCGATTCCCTCGCCACGAGGTGCGCATTTCGTTCGCATCGCCAAGCGCCATCCTCTGAACGTGGGGAGCTTTGAGGAGGCCACTCCTTATCTCGTGGGCGATTGGGGTATGGCCAGGCAGCGTGAGATCATGGACCAAAAGTTCGAGGTAATGCGCCGCGACTACCGAATCATCATCGAAGAGCGAGTGACGGAGACTGATGACTAGGACCATCCGCACCGTCATATGTCTCGCCGTCTTGGTGTTCGCGCTCGATGCAGTTCCTGCGTTTGCTCATAGTTTGGGCATCGATCAGGCGGAATTGAAGGAGCACCCGAAGGGTACCTATGTGCTGATAGCGAAGGTGCCGCAATCGCTCGCCTATTTGATCGCCGCACCGGAGCTACCCGATCGTTGCATCCTCAGCGGCAGCCCCCGAGGCCAGCGTGGGCCGGCAGAAGTTAGCTGGGCGTTCGCCTGCGACGAACCACTCGCCGCCCGCGATATGCTGGTCTTGCCATGGCAGCGAGAAGGTGTCCTGCTGACCACCACGTGGGCTGACGGCACCTCGGCGAGCCAGATGGTCACGCGGGAAGGGGCTATTATCACGATCGATTTGGCGTTGTTCCAGGCGGGCTCTGGCTCGTGGCTCGCCGCTGCCGAGCGCTATCTCGGTCTCGGCGTCGAGCACATCCTTTTGGGCATCGATCATCTGCTGTTCGTGCTGGCGCTGCTGTTGATGGTGCGCAGCCGGTGGACGCTGGTAAAAACAATCACGGCGTTCACTGTCTCCCACAGCATCACATTGGCTCTCGCAACCCTGGGCGTCATCGCGGTGCCGTCGCGACCGGTGGAGGCTGTAATTGCGCTCAGTATCGTGTTCGTCTGCGTCGAAATTGTCCATGCTCGCCAGGGACGCTTCGGCCTGACCTACAGCTATCCATGGCTCGTTGCCTTCGCTTTCGGGTTGCTACACGGACTGGGTTTTGCCGGCGCACTGGCGGAGATTGGCCTGCCGCCGTCGGAAATCCCTCTTGCGTTGTTGTTCTTCAATATCGGGGTCGAGATGGGGCAGCTGATCTTCGTGGTCGCTGTATTGGCGGCTATCGCGGCATGGAGTCGGGTCTCAAGGCCGCTTCGATTACCGTCGCGGAGCTGGGCGCGTGGGGTTCCTGCCTATGCTATTGGTACGCTGGCCACTTACTGGTTCATCGAGCGCGCCCTGACGATCTTGCCAGCGGCTCCATAAGGCACAAAAGCCGATCGTCTGATATTTCATCGAAGCGATAAATCTTTCTTAATATAGTCGATATAAACGAGAGCCAGATTCTAGCTGCTCAACACTGTTTTCCAGCGTAGCAGATCATGTAGGACCGTAGCTAGGACATGGCCGACGTCAGGCCTTCCTCCATTGCTCACTGCGATACATATGGCGCCACATTAGTACTAGGTGAATCATGCTAGAAAGAATACCTGCTGAGAAGAATAGTCGTGTGCCCCAATGAAGAAATAGACCAGACTCTTTTGAGTTGGCAAAGTCCAATGCCTCATTGCTAATTATATACGAGGCTACAATTACAAAGATTGCAGTGTAAAAAGTTACCTTGGCAAGAGTTTGTTCTTTCATAGACATTTAACAGTTTATTCAAGAGCGCCGCGCTCTATATAGATTTGGCTGCCTATACGTTACTGGAATTGCCTAGAAATGGAGGCTAATTAAAACAATAACAGCTTTCACCCTTGCACATAGCATAACCCTCGGACTTGCTACATTTGGCCTGATTGATATACCATCCAAACCTGTAGAGGCGGTGATAGCCTTATCAATTGTACTTTTGGCTATAGAGATTATTCGCGCCCGTAAAGGCTCATTTGGTCTTAGCTATCGTTTCCCATAGATAATTGCTTTCGCTTTTGGGCTCATCATGGGCTGGGTTTTGCTGGTGCCCTTGCAGATATTGGAGTTGCACAAAAAGAGATTCCACTGGCCCTTCTCTTTTTCAATGTTGGTGTTGAAATCGGACAACTCATTTTTGTTACAATTATTCTTGTGTTAACCCAACTATTTTTACTATCAAGAATTACCCTTCCCAAATATGCTCAACTTATTCCTGCTTACATGATAGGTACCACAGCCTGTTATTGGTTGATTGACCGGGTGTTTGCTATTATAGCACTTCCTGTCTGACAGAAGGGTCTTGGGGTACCTCCGCCTGGCTATATCAAGCGTCCTGCAAGAAAGGTCAAATCTATTTCAGCTACAGACCCGCAAGATTCTGTCTCATGCTCTGTCGACCTGTTACCACAACTTCGTTTTCAGATAGTCATAAAACCATGCTCTGGATTCGGAATGAGTACATTCAGAGGAATCATTATCTTGGTTATACACCCTAACCTGGCGCACAATTACACTATTTTATCTATGCTGGTGAACAACTTGTCGCTTTGACAGGTTTTGGTGCAGCAGCGTGGCAAACTGCCCGAGAGATCAGTTTAATGGCTATAACCCTGACCAGCGCAAAAGGAATCTACATCTGATAATGAGTAATGCCAGGTTCCTGATCTTACCTTGGATCCAATCAAAAATTCTGGCATCCAAGATTCTTTCTCTGACAGCTCGTCGCCTTTCGGATGATTGGTTGGAACGATATAACACGCAACCGGTTATGCTGGAAACTTTTGCCGAGAAAAAAAATAAATGATAAAAATTGCCAATCCGTCAGAACTTGGCCCCCAAGCGTAGAGTAAAAACCACCTCGATGTCATCATTTATTTTGTTGGATGGATTCATGACCAGCATCGCCGCCGGAGTGAGGTCGAAAAAGGGGGTCAATTGCAACCGGTAGTAGGTTTCAGCTACGTATTCATCTCTACTTCCGGAAGCGGTCGGCTCGACCCAGGCAACCCCGAGACCGAGCCAGTCTTCGGCATAACCGAACGGTATGGTCCAGACGCCGCCGGCCGCAGCGGTCTGTTTAATCCGCCCGCTGCGACCAGCATTGCGAGCATATTTTGCGAACAGGCCGAGGTCACCAAAATCCTGATCGACGTTGATGGAGTAACCCCGTGTCTCTGCTTGTTCGGAGGCGGTGCCTTGTTCAGTAGCATCGACATGATAAAAACCGAAGCGATATTGGCCGTCTCCTGTCTCAGCAAACGGGTTGTCGAATTTAATTGCCCCCGTGTAAACCAGTTCGCCGCTGTTGAAAACCCGCTCGAAATTGAGCTTTCCGTTACCCTGAGCATCGCCAGCGGCTACTTCAACGGCAGCATTTTCCATCACCTTGACGCTGGCCGAGAACATGGCTCCTTGTCCCGGCATGGTGCTGGCAGGAAAGCTCGACAGGGGGGATGAGAGGAAGCTCGCGGTGTCGTCACAGGCATAGCGGCAACCATTGACTACTTCGCTGACGCCACCGTGACCCAGCTTCAGCGTGACTGATTCGCCGGGCAGTTCATGTTGCCAGAGTAAAGACTTTATGATGTCGACATTGGCGATGGAATCGGAAACGAAATAGTTCACGCCGAGATCGAGCGACATATCGAGACCTGTGGTGTTGGTCAATTGACCGACATGTAGGATATTGAACAATAACAGACCAGTTCCGTAGCGACTTTTATTCAGCGGCCGCCAAACGAGCAAGCTGTTGACCTGTTCATTCGCGGTAAAATTATTGCTGCCGCTCCGTGTACTCTGCTGCAGCATAATGGTTGGTGTTATTCCGTAGGCCAGGCCATAGTCATTCCACAGGTTGCGATTGTAATCAACATAGGCTTGAGCGTACGTCGACAGTTTTGGGAAATGCCCCTTTGCAGGCCAGCCGAAGGTGGCAAATTCATCTTCATTCCGGTCAATTACCTCTTCGAGAAACTGCTCCGAGGTCGGTCCACTGAACGATTGTGCAAAAACCTGGCCGGGTAGCAGCAGGAAATATAGGATAAAAACTAATCCAATCGATAGTTTACGAGGTCTATTCTTCATATAAAGGATAAGAAAATTCTTTTTTGCCTTTTGTCAAGAAGGTGATAAGTGATCGCTTTGTAAGTCCAGACTAACATTTACAGAACATATGGTTCATTTGAACAAAGCCTAATACTAAATTTTCTTTTTACCACATATACCAGATTTTTTTTAACCTCCAAAAAAACTTTTCCTCAAACCCAGGCCAACAAGCACCATTCGGCACCAGATGTATTCGCTCTATATATTCCTCCAGCGGTGGTGCACGCTACTGCGATCTGTTTTTGCTTTCATATTCTCCAAGATGGACAAGAAGCAACGCTCTACCTAAGGTAATTTGACCTTACTCCTATTGTGAGGATCTGGATCTTAGAAGGCTAAATGCCTATCACATTTTGATTTTGCTGACCGTTCCAGATGTTTTCAGAGAATCAATCGAACAAATCACTCCATTTTCAAGTATATAGATAGCGGATAGATATAATGGTTACCACCTAAGCAAAACAGACCTGCCAACCTTGCAAACGTGGGTTAAGTTGAAAGCAACAGCCAACAACTCAGAGCCAAAATCAAGGAGGCAGGCCATGAATA
>JBLHNU010000017.1:0-96080 GCA_047622095.1 Desulforhopalus sp. | reverse complement strand
TGCCGGCTTCGTCGCCATTTACCTTCTTGTAGATTTTTTCGAAAAATTTGATGACTTTAGTAATGCCGGAAAGCCACTCTCAATGGCCCTACAATACTTTATTCTCACAATCCCATCTATCGTTGACCAGCTCGGGCCAATATTTATTCTGCTTTCTGGAGTCATTAGCCTTGGTATACTCAACCATTCCAATGAATTGGTAGCTCTCAAAGCGGGGGGAATCCCGCTGAGATTAATTATTAGACCTCTGCTACTTGGCTCGGTCTTCTTCACAATACTTTTTGTACTTGCTGCCGAATTTGTTCTTCCGATAACTATCGCCAAAACCAACCACCTGTGGTTCGAGCAACTTAAAGGCAAAGTAATGGTGGGGATTATTCGAAATGACCGCTATTACTATAAAGGAACAAACGGATTTTATTCTTTTAAATGGGCCGATAAGAGTAAATATAAGTTCCGATTTTTTTCATTTTCACAATGGGATGAAAATTACAATATTAAAACCCTCACAACCGCGCGAACGGCTTACTGGGATGAAAAAACGGACCAGTGGATACTTCTCAGGGGGCAGATTCAGGAACAAGGCGAGGACAGTGAGTATCAGATTACTAACTTCAACAAAAAGAAATTGATACTACCTGAACACCCTAAAGATTTTCTGGTACCAGCCAATAAAGCAGCAGAACTTTCTTTGTCTGAACTATATCAGGAAATTGGGAGAAGCGATGTCGAGCACCAAACCCGTGCTGCATGGACATTATTTTTGGGGAAACTTTCCTATATTTTTCTTGGTCTTCCACTTTTACTACTTGGGCTTCCCATACTTCTCTATTCATACCGGAAATGGGGGCGTGATCTGTCTGTTGCTATCCCTGTAAGCTGTGGACTTGCATTTGTCGCTTGGGGTATTTGGGGCGCTCTGCAATCACTTTCTATTGCTGGCTACTTATCACCTATTATCGCAGCTTGTAGCATTCATATTGTTTTTGCCCTTACCGGTGTATTTTTACTCATTAAAAATGATCGTTGATTAATATAATTCTCGAAAAAAAAGAGCTAACTGGAAAATAATCCAGTTAGCCCTTTTTAGTTCCCTGTGGTTCACTCAAATGAATCCCAGCAAAAAGCAAGAATGCAATTGGTAAAACACCAGTAACTTGTATTTACTTCTTCACTATCTCTTTAAGCTCTACATCAAAGACAAGAACTGCATTAGGTTGAATGCGTGGTGCTGCACCCTGCTCTCCGTAAGCGAGTTCTGAAGGAATAACCAGGCGTAATTTGGAACCAGGACTCATCAGCTGTAGAGCCTCTCCCCATCCTTTTATAACCTGTCCTACCTGAAATTCTGCAGGCTGGCCATGCTTTGCAGTACTGTCAAACTCAGTACCATCAATAAGGGATCCAGTATATTCAACTTTTACAGTATCTTCGGCTTTTGCCATATCGCCGGAACCTTCCGTAATCACTTCGTACTGCAGACCACTCTCAGTTATAATAACTCCGGTCTTTTTCTTGTTCTCTTCTAAAAATGCAACTCCAGCTGCAAGATTTTGAGCCTTCATTTCTTCAAGCTGTGCCATCTGTTTAATTTGCATTTTTTCTGCATATTCTTTTTTTACAGCAAGCATTTCTTCTTCTGACAGAAGAGGTGTATCACCCTTGTATGCTGCTTCAATACCAGTGACGAGAAGATCTTTTTGAATTTCACCACCAGCACTTTTAAAGTACGTGCCGACCTCAAACCCCATACTATAGCTCAATTTGTCTTCAAAAGTAGTGAGCTCAGTTGACTGAGCAACCACAGGAACGACCAGACATAGACTCAATACTGCTGATGTAAAATATTTCTTCATGAAAAACTCCATATTAAAGTTATACAATTCCTCCCGCACTACCAACGTTGCTGGTGGAATTCAATTTAAACTGCATAGGTAAAAGCAACGATTTTAGAACTGCCTTCAGACAGCCGTCTAATATAGGACCACTAGCGTGATTCCTCTATTTTCCCTGTTCATGTTTTTGTCGTATGCAAGTTCAGGATAACGGCGTAAAAGGGACTTAACTATTGTAGAACGTTTATTAAAATCTTCTCCACAAACATAGTCAAATACTTCCCCTTTCATCTTCAAAAAACTAAGACTTTTTCTGCACTCAGTCCGAATAACTCCGCCTTTCCCACTAGAGCCATAACCATGAATTAAGGTCAGGACATTAACTCTGTTCCTCTTGGCGTCTGCAATCACTTCTGTCATCCGGTTCAGAGCTACCTCCAGTACCGGCCGACCCATTTCAAGATTAACAGTTTTCTGAACGTAACGGTCAGGCAATGTTGCTACACTGTTTTCGTTACTACTACCGCAAAAAGGACACATAGTTACTCCAGTGTCGATATCATTTCCACATACTTCACAAACTAACGACATGATAATACCTTAAAGCAAAACGAACCATTACCGTTACATTACAATCGACGAACAGTTATGACTTGGGGAATTTGTCTCAAATGTTGCATCATCACCTTCAGGTGTTCGAGATTTTCAACCTCGATTGATATCGTCATCTGAGCTTGATCGGTTGCTGTTGTATGGGCTGAAATATCGACAATATTAGCACAATCAGTTGAAATAACAGCACTAATTTCGGAGAAGATACCCCTTGTATTTTCAGCTACAACATTAATACTAACCCTATATGTTTTATCTTCTATACCAGACCACGAGACGTCAATCCAGCGTTTCGGATCTGAACTGAGCAGATTGACACAGTTTGCTTTATGAACGGAGACTCCCCTTCCCATGGTAATAAAACCAACAATAGTATCACCGGGTAATGGATTACAACACCTGCTCACTTTGACCAACATTCCATCAATACCGTCAATGCGCACTCCGGACGTTCCTTCCTGGGATTGGGACGTGTGCTGGCCGACCATCAGACTCGCAATCTCTTCAGGTGGCACCTGGTCAATCTGAGATTTTTCATGATCCTTTCGCAGTTCAACTGGCAAAAGCCCCTTGATGAGGTTTTGTACTGTAATAGTGCCATTTCCAACCTTGACAAGGAGGTCTTCTAGTGCATTGCACTTAAGCTGCTTGAGAATAAGGCGTATGTGACCACTTTTTATAATCTTTTTAAGTGATGTATTGTATTTACGAATCTCTCGATCGCAAATTTCTCTACCCAGCTTAAGTGCTTTTTCTTTGTCCTCACGTCTGAGCCAGGAACGAATTCTGGTCCTTGCCCGACTTGTTTTTACCAGATCAAGCCAACCCCTTCGTGGAACCTGGGTGCTTGATGTCACTATTTCGACAATATCGCCGTTTTGTAACTGGTATTTAAGAGGTACCTGACGCCCTCCGATTTTAGCACCTACGCATTTGTCACCAACTTCGGTATGAATAGAATATGCAAAATCGATGGGACAGCTTCCAAGAGGAAATTCTTTAACCTCACCTCTTGGAGTAAGAGCATATACTTCCGGGTCGAACAATTCTCCAATAAGATTATCGAGAAATTCACGAGGATCTTCAACTTCCTGGATAGAGGTAACGAGTTTTTTCAACTCACTGAAAAGCTTAGCATCATTAGTTGATGCTTTTTGGCCTTCTTTATAGGCCCAGTGCGCAGCAACACCTTCCTGCGCAACTCTATCCATATCATCTGTGCGTATTTGTATCTCGATAAAATGGCCATGCGGTCCAACAACAGTGGTATGCATGGACTGATAATTATTAGACTTAGGCACAGATATAAAATCTTTAATGCGCCCCTGAACAGGCGCCCAATTGGCATGAATTGTCCCAAGAGCCTCGTAACACTCATTGACAGTGTCAACAATAATACGAAATGCGACCTTATCGTAGACTTGTTCAAGAGGAATATTCTGAGCCACAACTTTTTTATAAATCGAATAAAGATGCTTGGGACGACCAATAATACGCATGGGGGTAATATTACTTCCCCCAAGTTTCTTATGGAGGATTTCAATAACCTCATCCACATAACGTTGACGCTCATCTAGAGAGCTTTCCATCGCGTGACTGAGTTCATAATGTTCTTCCGGATAGAGAAACTTAAACGAATGATCTTCCAACTCTCTCTTCAGCCAGTCAATTCCAAGACGAGAGGCAAGAGGTGCATAGATATCCATGGTTTCACGAGCGATATGGAGCTGTTGCTCGCGGTCAACCATATCGAGAAGAAACATATCGAGCAGTCTATCAACGAGACGAACCAGCAAGACCCTCACATCGGATGCGATTGCCAGGAGCATTTTCCTGAGGTTATCCGCCTGATGTGCCAGCTCAGAGTTATATGCGACCTCATTTACCCGGGTTGAACCGTCAACAATACCGGCGACATCTTCCCCAAATTTACGTGCAATTTCTTCAAAGGAAATACCGGTCTTGAAGATTCCATGCAACATGCCCGCAAGTATAGTGTCAAGATCCAGCTGCATTGAAGCCAGAGTCGAAGCAACTTCAAGTAGGTGGATCACATAGAGCTCTCCTGAAAAATGCCTGCGCCCTTCGTGGGCAGTGGTTATCATTTCCCATGCTTCATCAATCTTGGATAGATCCTGATCCTGTAAATAATTACCGACCAGTACCTTAAGCCCATCTGGGTTTATGGTTGCTAAGTTTGTCATGAAAATGTCAAATTTTTTAGTGGCTTAGTCATAAAAGTCAGTCATAAAAACATAAAATTGGAGAGTATATTGAAAAAACGAAACGTAAAGTTATCAGCAGGTAGTGGTCGAAAAAAAAACGTTCAACCACTCATCCTGCTTTATTCCCAATCTTCCACGTTAGCGAAGAGCTGTAGCAATTTTATCCTGAAGCATTGTAAGAGCTAGTTCTGGAGCCATCTCTTCTACAGTCCCGTCTTTTCTGTATTTCACTTCAACCAAGCCATTTTTAGCAAATCCTTTACCAACGGTTATCCGGTAAGGTATGCCAATCAGATCCGCATCTTTAAACTTAAATCCAGGTCGTTCATCACGATCGTCAATCAGCACCTCGATACCCGCGGCCTGAAAGTCTGCATAAAGCTTTTCTGCAGCATCGTTGATCACCGTGTCATTGATACCAAGGTTAAGAATAACAACTGCAAAAGGAGCAATAGGCACAGGAAAAACGATACCATCGGCATCATGGTTCTGCTCAATTGCGGCAGCCACGACGCGGGTAACACCAATACCGTAGCAACCCATGACAAAATGTTTTTCTTTTCCATCTTGATCTTGGAATGTTGCATCCATCGACTCAGAATACCCGGTACCAAGCTTAAAGATATGCCCAACTTCAATACCTTCGGTGAGACCTAACTGTCCACCACACTCAGGACATGGATCAGACGTTGTAATCTGACGAAGATCCCCGACAGCATCGACCTTACAATCACGCTCAAGGTTCACATTTTTGAAATGGTGATTTTTTTCGTTTGCACCAACATAGAAATTTTCCATGTTGACTACTTCCTGATCTGCTACGACTTTGATTTTAATTCCAACAGGCCCAAGATACCCGGTAGGTACACCGGTTGCATCAAACACTTCCTTATCATCTGCCATTTCAACTTCCGCAGCACCAAGCAAGTTTTTGAGTTTAACCTCTTCAACCTCCCGGTCTCCTCTCACAAGTACTGCAACCGGCACGTCATCGGCCTTAAAAACAAGTGTTTTAACAAGTTTCGTTGGCTCAATATTCAAAAACTCACATACAGCGACCACCTTTCTCTTACCAGGTGTTTCGATTTTCTCAATGTTCTCCAGTGGTTCTGTATGTTCTTTTTTAGTCACAACAACCGCAGCCTTTTCCATATTAGCAGCAAACTCACACCCGCTACAGACAACAATGGTATCTTCTCCTGTATCAGCCATCACCATAAATTCATGTGAGAAATCCCCTCCGATAGAGCCGGAGTCGGCCTGTACCGCTCTGAATTCAAGCCCACACCGAGAAAAAATCCTTTTATACGCTTCATACATTGCTTTATATGAGATGGTTGCCGCCTCATCACTTACATCAAAGGAGTAAGCGTCTTTCATCATAAACTCACGGCCACGCATAAGACCAAAACGAGGTCGAATTTCATCTCGAAATTTTGTTTGAATCTGATAAAGATTAATTGGCAGATCTCGGTAGGAATGCAGTTCTTTTCTGGCAATATCTGTAATCACCTCTTCGTGGGTGGGTCCAAGACAGCATTCACGGTTATGACGATCGTGAAAGCGCAGTAATTCAGGACCATATTTCTCATATCGTCCGGTCTCGGTCCATAAATCAGCTGGCTGAACCATTGGCATCAACATCTCTTGAGCTCCAGCACGATTCATCTCTTCTCTGACTATGTTTTCAACCTTTCTGATGGCTGCAAGCCCAATAGGAAGATAGGAGTATATTCCAGCTGTCAGTTTACGGATGAGGCCCGCCCGCAACATTAGTCGGTGACTTACCACTTCAGCTTCGGCAGGAGTTTCTTTTAGCGTAGGTATCAGGGTTTGTGAATAACGCATATGTTTTATATTTTCTCTATGGGTTAATAAGAAAAGAATCCATTTGTTTCATTGCAGGAAGTAACTTCCTTCCCACCAGCAATTATCATACCCTTGCCAGTTGCAAGAGTTAGGTTACAGTTTGCTTTTAGTCTCAAGTTCCATCTTCTTTAGCTCAGCCATGAAAACATTCATAAGTTCCTTTTCATCGACTTTCTTCCAAATCTCGCCTTTTTTGAAGATAATACCAACGCCATTACCACCGGCGACACCAATATCTGCTTGCTTTGCTTCGCCGGGACCGTTAACAATACAGCCCATTACGGCAACTTTGAGTGGTGACTCCATGGTTTGAACAAAACGTTCTACTTCTTCAGCAAGAGCAAAAAGATCAATTTTAGTTCGACCACAAGTGGGGCATGAGATAAGTTCAGGTCCACGTTCTCGGATTTTAAGAGCACGAAGCAGCTCAAAACCTACACGAATTTCTTCCACCGGGTCGCGAGTAAGCGATATACGTAATGTATCACCAATCCCCTGGCTTAAGAGAATTCCAAGAGCAACACTAGATTTAACCGTACCCGCAATCAAACCTCCAGCTTCTGTCACTCCAAGATGCAAAGGGTAATCTGTGACCTTTGATATCTGTTGATAACTGTTCACTGTTGTCAGTACATCTGAGGACTTAATCGAGATCTTGATATCGGTCAGACCATACTTTTCTACCAGTCTAACATTGCGCATTGCACTTTCAATGAGCGCAGTCGTATTCGTAGGCGTTGGATAACCATGGGTTTTAAGAAGATCTTTTTCAATAGATCCACTGTTGACACCAACCCGAATAGGTACATTATGGGCCTTGGCTGCATCGACAACCAGTTTAGTCTTTTCTTCACCACCCAGATTCCCTGGATTAATACGAATACAATCCGCACCATTTTCCATGGATGCTATTGCTAATCTGTAATCAAAGTGGATATCAGCGATAAGGGGAATGATAATCTTATCCTGGATCTGAGTGATTGCCTCTGCCGCCTCCTGATCTATGACTGCAACTCGGACAATATCACACCCCGCATCTTCAAGGCGTTTTATCTGTGCAACCGTCGCTTCAACATCTGAGGTGTCCGTGTTGGTCATACTCTGCACAGAAACCTGAGCATCGCCTCCAACAGGAACCGAACCAACTTTTATTTTACGGGTTTGTCGACGAATGATCATACTATCAATTATTACCCTTAGCGACTGCAGCAAGGGCCTCTTTCTTCTTTTTAAGATTGAGTTCAGCGTCAGAACTTCTCACATAGAGCGGAACAGCAGTATCGATATCGAGTAACGCCCCAGCAAGAAACTGCTCAGCGCTTAACATCCCAAGAGAAGTTGCCGAGGGCTCATTCAAGTGTGCCGCTGCAAGTTCTACATCCTCACCTAGCAACTCTTGAAAAACATCTCTGTACACTACGGCACCATCCCCTATCAGGAAGACAGGTTCGTTGATTTGCAATACAAGATCCTGCGGACTGAGAGCAACAATTTCACCAATTCTTGTTGGAGTGCCTCCGCTGTCTACTCTGTAAAAACCTGCGTACACTTCTTTTTTTCTGGCATCAAGCACAGAGCAGATGAGTCGCCTGGTAACACATTTTGCAGCAAGGGAATCAAGGGTTGAAACACCAATTAAGCTTAAACCAGAAGCCATAGCCAAACCTTTTGCAGTGGCCATTCCAATCCGCAGTCCCGTAAAGCTTCCAGGCCCAAGGCTCACACCTATACCATCAATATCAGTCCAACCAAGATCGACTTCAGCCATCAGCCACTCGATACTGGTAAGCAGTCTTCTCGAATGGGTTACGTTTGATGAGAGACCAAGTGAGGCGAGGACCTCACCATCTTTGCTTGTTCCCCGCGTCAAAGCCAAACTGGTTGCCGGTGTGGCAGTATCTATTGCCAATATAACAGGCTGACCTGATTCCATTAATTGAACAACCTTGCTAAATCGTTATAAAACACAAAAACCATGAGACTTCCTAAAAGGCCAATACCAACCTGTTGGGCTATAATTTGCCCCCTTTCTGCAACCGGTTTTCTACGTAATCCTTCAAGAGTAAGAAACACCAAATGCCCACCATCAAGAACTGGAATGGGAAGAAGATTTAAGATACCTAGGTTAACACTGAGGAGTCCCATAAAGTAAATAAGATTGATCCATCCTGCCTGCATCTGTTGGCCGGCTATCTGGGCAATCAAAATCGGCCCGCCCAATTCGGATACAGGAACGACTCGTTGGAATATTTTAACAAAGCCCATAACTGTGAGTTGAATATACATCCAGGTCTGCAGCACGGCATTTTTCATGGCACCAATAGGTCCCACACTATCATAGGAAAACTCATCGCTTTTCATAATGCCGATCATAAACCTCTGTTCTACCTCTTCCCCATAAATGTTTTTTACCGCATCAATTGCAGGAACGACATGAAGGGTTCGCTCGACTGAACCATGCCCAACGACAATTGCTAATTCTGTGCCCTCACTACTCTTCACTGCTTCGAGAACATCAAGCCAACCTGTCGTTTGCTTATCGTTAATCTGCAGGATAATATCGCCCTCTTCCATACCACTCTGTTCAGCGGGAGACCCTACTGTAACCTTACCAACCGTTGTAGAATCTGTGGAAGTTGGAACACCTACAAAAGCAAATACCATGAAAAAGAGAAAAACAGAAAAGAGTAAGTTGAAAAGAGGTCCAGCAATAACAATCGAAAAACGTTGTAAAACTGTCTTATGGGCAAAAGAAGCGGCCTTATCTTCAGCTGCCATTTCTTTTTCGTCCGGATTTTCACCAAACATTTTCACAAATCCACCAAGCGGAAAAGCGGAAATCACATACTCAGTCTCTCCATATGTTTTTCCTATCAGCCGTGGTCCAAACCCGAGTGAAAATTTGAGTACACGAACGCCGCACAATTTAGCGAAAAGAAAATGACCAAGCTCATGGACAAAAATAAGAAGTCCGAGCACCAATATAAATGAAAAGAAAGTGTTCATAATAATATTTGTAAAAAATCCATTCTCGTTGTCTGTAATAAGATAAGGTATGTAGGTATCAACTGCCTACAATTCGACTTGCTTCAACTCGTGCTATGGAATCTGCCTGTAAGATATCATCCAGGGAATTCTCATCGCCCCCAACAACAATATCCATTGTTTTGGCAACTGTCTCTGCAATTTGCAGAAAACCTATTTTGCCTGAAAGAAAAGCTTCCACTGCCACCTCGTTTGCACTGTTGAGTACTGCAGGTAATGTTCCCCCAACAGCAATGGCATCAAACGCGAGTTGTAGTGCTGGAAATCGCTCATAGTCAGGTTCTACAAAATCGAGATGACCACACTGACAGAGATGTAAAGGCTTAAGACTCAGGTCCATGCGTTCAGGATAGGACAATGCATAAGCTATGGGTATTCTCATATCAGGAATTCCCAACTGAGCGATAACAGAGCCATCTTTGTATTCGACTAATGAATGAACTATCGATTGAGGATGAACGACAACTTCAATATCATCTGTACCTACATCAAACAACCATTTAGCCTCAATGACTTCCAGGCCTTTGTTCATTAGAGTTGCTGAGTCAATCGAAATTTTCCTTCCCATACTCCAGTTTGGATGGTTGAGAGCCTGCTTAGGAGTAACCTCCTGAAGTTCCGTCATGTTTTTCCCCCTAAACGGACCACCTGAAGCTGTAAGAATTATTTTTTGAAGGTCTGTTTTACGTCCAGCTTCTAATGCCTGAAATATTGCAGAATGCTCGGAGTCAACGGGGAAGAGACGAACGCCATTTTCTCTTACCGAGTCCATGACTATTTTACCTGCCATAACAAGTGTTTCTTTGTTAGCAAGACCAATATCTTTTCCCGCTTTAATGGCAGCAAGAGTTGGGAGAAGCCCAGCAGCTCCAACTATGGCGGACATGGTTATCTCTGCACCCTCAGCGGCGGCTACAAGCTTATTACCTTCAACTCCGTAATAAATTCTGTCTGAGTAATTTGATGGCAGCAGTTTTGAGAGAGATTTGGCTCTTTGTGCATCAAGTACAGAGATTATTTCAGGAAGAAACTCAAGTACCTGCTTTGCCAACAGTTCCACATTGGTTCCGGCTGCAAGAGCCACAATGTTAAACCGGTCAGGGTACATCCTCACTACTTCGAGAACATTAACCCCTATAGACCCTGTCGAGCCCAGTAGGGAAATACCTTTCATCAAACCACCGAGTATATGAGAAAATAGAAAAGGACAGGTGCAACAAAAAGTAATGAGTCGACACGGTCAAGTATCCCGCCGTGCCCGGCTAAACACTTTCCGGAATCTTTCGTTCCTGTACCTCTTTTGATAATTGATTCTGTAAGATCTCCTGCAATGCCAAAACATGTTAATATAACAGTAACACCAATCAACCTTCCATAGTTACAGGAGGGTAGAAAAATCATAGCAAAAACGATAGAGACTATAACCGCACATACAAGTCCTCCAAGGGCACCTTCAACAGTCTTATTGGGGCTTATATTGGGGCAAAGCTTTTTACTGCCAAACCGTTTTCCGACAAAGTAGGCTCCGCTATCAGATGATGCTGTAATAGCCGTTGCTATAAGAATCCAGCTCGCACCATCTGGTAGAGCTCTTAACAGTATAAGATGCGCACCAAGTACGCCGACATAGAAAACTCCCATTACTATTCTTGACATAATTGAATAGCAATCTTCGAGTAATCTGTAACGGTATAGAAAATATCCAATTGAAATGGCAAAAGAGAGGACAAGGGCAGGTAGCAAGACATGTTGCGCAGGCAATAAGCACGCAGCCGCTGCTGGTATAGCGATAACTGCATCAAGTAAGTAACGATCAACAGGAGAGACGAAAGAGCTAAGTGCCATACGGATGTATTCATCCGCACCTATTAAGACAATTACCAAAATAATGAGATTAAACATTGGTGCAGTACCAATGAGCAATAACAACAGCCATAAACCTGCAATCAGTAACCCGGGTACAATACGCTTCATATTTTACTTTTGAATAACCTGCTCACCAGTACGTCCAAATCTACGCTGGCGTTGTTGGAAATCAAGAATAGCCTGCAGAAAAGCCTTCTCTCTGAAATCGGGCCACATAGTGTTGGTAAAGTAGAGCTCAGCATAGGAAAGTTGCCAAAGAAGGAAGTTGGAAAGCCTTGCCTCACCACCGGTACGAATAAACAGGTCGGGATCTGGCATACCGCATGTATCCAAGCTATCGGTTATGTCATCATCACAAATTGAATTAACATCTAACTCACCGTCCACGCATTTCTGACTAATTTTCTGGACAGCTCTGACAATTTCGTTTCTGCCGCCATAACTAAGGGCAAGATTAAGTGTGAGTTTACTGTTATTCTCTGTAGCCTTAATAACATTTTGCAGAGACTTACGTACACCTGTTGGAAGTTTGCTTTGATCTCCAATTGAAATAAGGCGAATTCCATTTTTCTGCATCTTGGGTAACTCAGACTCAAGATAATGTTTTAATATGGACATTAAACCGGTTACTTCCTTTTCAGGTCTTCCCCAGTTTTCAGAAGAAAAGGCATAAAGGGTTAAATACCTCAATCCAATTTCCCTACTTACCTCAACAATTTCCTGAACAGATCCAGCACCTGCCTTATGACCAAACAATCGAGGCTTTTTCTTACTCTGAGCCCAACGACCATTCCCATCCATTATAATTGCAATGTGGCTCGGAATACGACTCAAATCAACAGTAACGGACTCACTCATAAAATCTTCTAGCACCTAATAAAAAGGTTAAAGTCAGAAAAAAATACCCTACTCTTTATTACACTTCCATTACTTCATTTTCTTTAAGAGCAGTAGCTTCATCGATTTTTTTGATATATGCATCAGTTTCATCTTGAGCGTCGTCTTGATACTTAAAAAGATCGTCTTCTGAAATTTCTTTATCTTTCTTTTGCTTTTTCAGTGTTTCTATTGCATCACGACGGGAATTACGAACAGCTACGCGAAAATCTTCTGCATTCTTCTTAACTGTTTTAACGAGTTGTTTGCGACGTTCTTCTGTCAGCATAGGAATGTTTAAACGGATAATTTTACCATCATTGACAGGATTAAGGCCAATACCTGATTTCAAAATAGCTTTTTCAATAGCTGGCAACATCTGAGGATCCCATGGTTGAATGACTATCATTCTACTCTCAGGAATCGTGAGTGTACCAACCTGATTGAGAGGCATCCCACTACCGTAAGCGTCAACATTGATTCCGTCCAGAATTGAAATAGAGGCTCTACCTGTACGGATTTTAGAGAGCTCAACACGAAAAGCATCAACACTTTTCTCCATTTTCTCAGACATTTCTAAAAGAACGTCACTCATTATAACACCCTATCGTAAACAAAAATTAAAACTGCTTAATCATTATTTGGAAGTAATTATCGTCCCAACATTTTCACCGGCTGCAGCTCGCGATATATTGCCTCCAACCCCCATGTTGAGAACCATAATAGGAAGATTGTCTTCTTTAGCAAGTGCAATACCTGCAGCATCCATTACCCGTAGACCTTTTCTTAGTACGTCGTCATAGGTAAGAGAATCATACTTAACTGCGTCGGTGTGGATCATTGGATCTTTATCATATACGCCGTCAACCTTCGTGGCCTTAATGACGACATCCGCGTCAATTTCAAGGGCCCTTAAAACTCCAGCAGAATCAGTCGTAAAATAAGGATTACCAGTTCCAGCAGCAAAGATGACTACTCTGCCTTTTTCGAGATGTCTTGTTGCCCTTCGACGGATATATGGCTCTGACACAGACTGCATGGGAATCGCTGACATCACGCGCGTAATAACTCCTGCTCTTTCAAGAGCATCCTGCATTGCTAAACTATTCATCACAGTTGCAAGCATTCCCATATTGTCCGCAGTGGTTCTATCCATACCTTTACTTGCACCGGCTACTCCTCTAAAGATATTGCCAGCACCTATCACTAAACCTAATTCAACACCGCTCGCTACAACCTGTTTAACTTCAGACGCAACAACCTCAAGGACACCAGTGTTTATCCCATAAGAATCATCTCCCATGAGAGCTTCCCCACTCAATTTCAGCAATATACGTTTATACTTAAGAAGTTCTGCCATAGTATCGTCCTTTTTAGTGAGATTGATGTGGATTTTGCAAAGTTGAGGTATAAAAAAAGGGGTGGTTAAATAACCACCCCTATTAGGTCAATTATTCGGCACCAACCTGAAATCTCGCAAAGCGCTTGATGGAGATATTCTCTCCCATCTTCGCAACAACTTCATTTAAAAGATCCTGAACCGTTAGCTCAGGATTCTTAACGAATTTCTGTTCGAGAAGTGCAACTTCCCCAAGAAACTTCTCAATCTTTCCTGTAACCATTTTTTCGGCGATAGCCTCAGGTTTACCGGAGTCGATAGCTTGCTGGATAAAGATGTCTTTTTCGCGTGCGATGAGTTCTGCAGGAACATCTTCTCTAGATATTGCTGCTGGATTAACAGCTGCAACATGCATAGCGACGTCTTTTGCAAAAGCGCGAAAATCTTCATTTTTAGCAACAAAATCAGTTTCACAACCAAGCTCAACCATAACACCAAGACCGCCACCAGCATGAATATAGGTCTCAACACAACCTTCACTCGTCGCACGACCAGCTCTTTTAGCAGCAACTGCAAGTCCCTTCTGGCGAAGTAAATCAACCGCCTTTTCCATATCACCCTCTGTTTTACCGAGGGCCTTTTTACAATCCATCATACCAGCCTGGGTCTTGTCACGCAGATCCTTTACCATCTTAGCTGTAATTTGCATGGTAAATCTCCTTATATGCTTACTTTAAATTATATTTAATGATCTACAGATTTCAAATCCTGTAGATTTATAATCTCATTATAGATATGAAAAAGGGGCGGTCGTATGACAGCCCCTCTTTCATAAATTACTTCAGCAAACTAAAACACTACATCAGAAAAACAATTTACTTTTGTTCCACTGGAGCGGCGGTTTCAGCTGCCATTTCTTGTCCTGCATCTCCCATAGCCGCGGCAACTGCCTCTTCAGAAGCATCTTCACCGTCACGCATAGCTTGTCCGGCAAGAACTGCTTCAGCGACATGATGGCTCAAAAGACGAATTGAACGAATAGCATCATCGTTACCTGGAATAACAAAATCGATATTATCAGGATCACAGTTTGTATCTGTTACAGCAACAACTGGAATACCAAGTTTAACGGCTTCGTTTACAGCAATCGTTTCTTTACGAGGATCAACCATGAAGATGACTGAAGGCAGCCCTTTCATGTTTTTAATCCCACCAACGTTGCGCTCAAGCTTAATTCTTTCTTTTTCCATAAGAAGTATTTCCTTCTTTGGAAAACGATTGATAGAGCCATCAGCCTGCATTGATTCGATTGACTTCAATCTATCAATAGAGTTTTTGATGGTCTGAAAGTTAGTGAGCATTCCACCCAACCATCGATGATCAACGTAGAATTGCCCACAACGGCGAGCTTCTTCATTGATAATTCCCTGAGCCTGACGTTTGGTACCAACAAAAAGAATGGTTCCGCCCTTTTTAACTTGCTCAGTTATATATCCACAGGCTTTATCGTAAAGCTTTTTGGTGACATCGAGATTGATGATATAAATACCATTACGTGGACCATAAATGTACTGCTTCATTTTAGGATTCCAACGTCTCGTTTGATGTCCAAAGTGAACACCTGCCTGTAACATGTCTTTTACACTAGCATTTGCCATGACAATCTCCTTCTGGTTATTCCTCCACCTTCTGTAATCGGTTTAGGCACTTATAAGCCTAAACACGACACCAGAACTACTCGAAGGTGTGTGTGATATAAGGCGAGACTCCATCAGTCTCGCTAATTAAAAAACGAACAACCTTATCTTGTAACACGACTTCGATATTTTCGCAATACAACTTCATAGCTAAAATATCTGTTTTATTATTTGGGAATGAGTGACGATTTTCCGCTCAATATATATTTTAACCATTCGAAACCAAATTTTTGCAATTCACTGTCTTCCTTTATAATACGATTCTTAAAGTCCTTAGACAATCTGAATTGTTTAAGTAAATTGTGCTGACCACAAAATCTTCTAAAACCATCAATATTATAACAAACCATAAAAGCGAGCTGTTGTTTTTCTCCTCCGGACCCTTCACCTTTCCAGGGATTCGTTCTGAACAAAATGTCAATTTCTGCCCATAAAGTATTCATAGAATTGTAGTCTATTAATTGTTGGGACCTGACCCAAGATTGAGCATCCACACTCTTTTCTTCCTGATGTCCTTGGCAATATTGGTGTTGAGTCAAGAAATAAACTTCTTCTATTTTCAAACCACTATCGGACCCTATCACCCCACGTTCAAGTGGATACGTTCTGCAAGCAGAAGGACGATCGGGATAAACGGTACAACCGTCATCTGAAAGAAAGGGACAACCCTTTTCTTCACTATCATTTAACTTCAACTTAACAGTGGGAAAAAACGGATTTTCGCCTTTAACAAGAAACGTATGATTTCTAACTAATTCTTCTGAATCAATGGATAGGGCATTTTTAAGACGTATGAGATCATATGGATAAAGAGTGAGATCAACATTTTTACAACAAAAAGTAAAACAAGAAACACCAGGATGGCAGTCGAAGGTAAAAAGATCTCTTCCAATTGGTTGAAGATCAGAAATCATATCCGAATTTGTATCAGTCATTTCATCCACCCAAAAATAATAAAAAAAAAGCTGGTAAGAGCAAAATTGCCCTTACCAGCTTTGTATAGCTCAGAATCGATACAATCTATTCCTCTGTTTTAGGAACCTCGATCACTTCCTCGTATCCAACAAGTTCCAGGATGGCCATGCTTGCACAATCCCCCCTTCTAACACCAGTTTTAATGATACGGGTATAACCACCTTTACGATCTTCAAAAGTATCTTTGATCTGGGTAAAGAGCTTTTCAACTACATCTTTACTACGGATAAAGCTTAAGGCCTGTCGTCTTGCGTGGAGATCTCCACGCTTCGCCAAAGTAATCATTTTTTCAGCAATCGGACGAGCTTCTTTTGCTTTTTCCACAGTTGTTACAATACGCTCATGGTCAAACAGGGATGTAACCATATTACGAAACATTGCTTGTCTATGGGAGGTGGTCCGACCTAATTTTCTACCGGAATATTTATGTCTCATTTTTTTTTCCTCAACTACTACACAAATCTATAGTAGGTATATCTGTTAAATAAATTTAAAGTTATCTGAGATCACGCTTCTTCTTTATCGGCTCTTTCGTTCGGGGCTACCCAATTTTCAAACTTCATGCCGAGGTTTAGATCCATCTCTGATAGAAGTGCTTTTATCTCGTTAAGTGACTTGCGACCAAAATTTTTCGTTTTGAGCATTTCTTGATCTGATTTCTGAGCCAGATCACCAATGAAATTAATATCTGCATTTTTCAGACAATTTGCTGAACGTACGGATAACTCAAGATCTTCAACCGGTTTATCCAAAAATGGGTTGAGCGGCTCTGAATCGGCCTTGGCATCAACCTTCACTTCAGGTTCGGCTTTTTCTTCATCAAAATTGATGAAAATGGTCATTTGTTCTTTTAATATTTTTCCAGCATATGCCAGAGCATTTTCAGGTTTAAGACTACCATCAGTTTCAATTTCAATGGTAAGCTTATCGTAATCGGTCTGCTGACCTACACGAGCCTGAGAAGTAACATATTGAATCGTTTTAATGGGTGTAAAAATCGCATCAATTGGTATTTGTCCAATTGTAAGATTTTCTTTATCCATCTTTTCAGCAGGTTGATATCCCTTACCCCATTCAACAGTAAGCTCTGCATGGAATGAAATGTCACCTGTAAGAGTACAAATAACCTGTTCAGGATTCATTACCTCAACATAACCACCAGGATTGATATCACCAGCAGTTACAACTGCAGGACCATCTATCTCGATTGTTACTTTTTGAGAATCACCGGAGTGGAGTTTCAAACGAACCTGCTTCAGGTTCAAAATAATCTCACTCACATCTTCCAAGATATCTTTCATGGAGGTGAATTCGTGTAAGGCACCCTCAATCTTAACCGTAGTAATCGCAACTCCCTGAACAGAGGAGAGAAGAATTCTTCTCAATGAGTTACCAATAGTGGTGGCAAAACCTCTTTCCAGTGGTTGACAAACAAACTTACCATAAGTCTCGGTATGGCTGCTCTGATCTACCTCTAGTTTTTCAGGTTTGATAAGCTCGTGCCAATTACGGTGAAATGGTATTTTTTCGTCGGCAGCTTGAGTCATAGATTTCCTTTTACACGCAGTCATACTTAAAGATCAAGTTGACAGCAAATAATTTGCTCTTTTGGAGGATAAAACGTTTTGTCCTACTAAAAACACGTATCGCGCTGTTACGAATAACAGCGCTAATACGTATGTACCTACGAATTTTACTTGGAGTAAAGTTCGACGATAAGTTGTTCCTGCATAGGCATTGTCAACTCTTCTCTATTAGGTAGAGCCTTAACAGTTGCCTTGAAGTTATCCTTATCAAGTTCTAGCCAGCTCGGAACTCCACGTCGCACAACAGCTTCAAGATTTTCACTGATACCTGCATTTGCACGACTCTTTTCTTTCAGTGTAATAACATCGTCTACTGAAACTTGAAAAGATGGGATGTTAACCTTCTTACCGTTAACAAGAATGTGGTTATGTCGTACAATCTGACGAGCTTGATTCCTAGACGATGCAAAACCGATTCTGAAAATCGTATTATCGAGTCTTCTTTCTAAAAGAACCAAAAGATTTTCGCCGGTAACACCTTTCTGACTGTCAGCTTTTTTGAAGTAGAGACGAAACTGGCTCTCAAGCATACCGTACATGCTCTTAACCTTTTGTTTTTCCCTTAACTGAACTGCATAGTCGGATAGCTTTTTAAATCTAGCTTGTCCATGCTGACCAGGGCCAAACGATCTCCGCTCAAAAGAACACTTGTCGGAATAACAGCGGTCGCCCTTGAGGTACAATTTTAAACCTTCTCTTCTGCATCGACGGCATGCAGCACCTATATTTCTAGCCAACTTGGGCCTCCATTCTTAATAGAATAATATAATTGTAAAACAAAAGCCGTTAAACACGACGGCGCTTTGGAGGTTTACATCCATTATGAGGTATAGGTGTTACATCGCAAATTTTACTTACCTCAAAACCAGTATTGATAAGTGCTCTAAGAGCAGCTTCTCTACCGGGCCCAGGGCCTTTGACCTTAACCTCAACCTTACGCATACCACAATCAGCAGCCTTCTTGGCCGCATCTGCCAGTGCGTTCTGAGCAGCGAAAGGGGTGCTCTTACGAGATCCCTTAAAACCAAGAACACCAGCACTACACCAAGATATTACATTACCCTGTTTATCAGAGATAGTAACAATGGTGTTATTAAAGGTGGAGTAAATAAAGACGATACCTTCAGGTATATTCTTTTTCACCTTTCTCTTTTTTGATACTGCCATAATCTACACCTTATTTAGTTCAATTACTTACGTCGACCCGCACCCTTACGCGGTCCTTTCCGAGTACGTGCATTCGTCTTGGTCTTCTGACCGCGACAAGGAAGCCCCATACGATGCCTACGACCACGGTAACAACCAGAATCAGTAAGACGTTTGATGTCCATAGAAACTTCTCTTCTACGATCACCCTCTACAGTATATTCGTCTTCAATGACTTTTCTGATTCTGTTAACATCGTCACCATCAAGATCGTCACTATTCATAGTGTACGGAAGGTCAACTTTGTCTAAAATATTTCTTGCTGAGGTTAGCCCAATACCGTGTATGTAGGTTAACGCTCGATCCATATGTTTATTTTTTGGAAGGTCAATTCCTGCTATACGTGCCAAGACATATCTCCTTGAGAGAAGTAGGTTAAATTAGCGTTAAGAGTGCTTTATCCCTGCCTCTGTTTATGTTTTTTTATTTTACAGGAAACGCGAACAACACCGTTACGTTTATATATTTTACAGTCACTACACATTTTTTTTACAGACGCGCGTACTTTCATGATAGCTGTACTCTCTATTTTTTCTTTTTGGCATTCTTCGCCCGAAATGTAACCCTACCCCTAGACAAATCGTAAGGAGAGAGTTCTATGGTGACCCTATCACCAGGTAAAATTTTAATAAAATGCATTCGCATCTTTCCTGAGATATGGGCTAGTACCTTATGACCATTGTCCAATTCCACGCGAAACATCGCATTAGGCAGTGGCTCTATAATGGTACCTTCGACTTCAATAGCTTCTTCTTTTGCCATGGTATTCCTGGAAAATCAAAGTTTCAATTAAAAACGGATCAATATAATGTATTTCTTCACATAAGCAAAGAACTATTTTTAGATCAGTTAATTTCCCCAGGCACTTAGTACCAAGGGGCCATCTTCAGTCACTGCAACTGAGTGCTCAAAATGAGCGGATGGTTTTTTATCCGCGGTTATAACTGTCCAACCATCTCTCAGCACTTTAACTTTATGTGTGCCAATATTGACCATTGGTTCAATTGCAAGGACCATCCCCGGTAGTAACCTGGGAGTTCTCTCACCTTGAAAATAATTGGGTATTTCAGGGGCTTCGTGAAGCGATTCACCAATTCCGTGACCAACAAACTGGCGAACTACTGAAAAACCATTACTTTCGACACATTCTTGAACAGCCTTGGAAACATCTGATATTCTGTTCCCAACAACAACCTGCTCAATGCCCTTTTCAAGAGATCTCTTGGTAACATCAACAAGCAGGTTAACCTCCTGGGTAGAACCCCCCACAGAAAGTGTAACAGCAGAGTCACCAAAAAAACCCTTATACAGCACACCAAAGTCAATGGATACAATATCCCCTTTCTTCAACTTTCTCTTCCGAGAAGGTATGCCATGAACAACCTCTTCATTTACCGAAATACAAAGAGAGCCAGGAAATCCTCGGTACCCTTTAAAAGCCGGTTTAGAATTTCGGTTGATGCAAAATTCTTCAGCGAGTTGGTCTAGATCCCAGGTAGTAATACCTACACTGATATTATCTTTCAGCATCTTAAGCGTATCAGCTACAATCTGATTAGCATCATGCATAACCAGAATATCATCTGTCGACTTGATAATGATCGATCTAGGGTCTCTACCCTCTCTAGCACTACTCACTTCTATCTGCGGCCTTTAACCTTACCCTGCTTCATAAACCCTTCATAATTTCTCATATGAAGATGTGACTCAATCTGAGAGATTGTATCGATTCCAACACCTACGACAATAAGCAGCGCAGTACCACCAAAGAAAAATGGTATGTTAAATTGTGAAATCAAAAGAGTAGGTAGTACACAAACTGCACTTAAATAGATTGCACCTACAACAGTCAACCTGGTTAATACTCTATCAATAAATTCTGCGGTCCTTTTTCCCGGTCTAATCCCCGGTACAAAACCACCATTCTTCTTTAAATTTTCTGCTACATCTTCAGGCTTGAAGGTTACAGCTGTATAAAAGAAACAGAAAAATACGATCATAGCAATGTAGCATATATAATAGTATATCGTTCCTGGAGACATAGCTGCCGAGACTCGCTGCACCCAATCTATCTGGATAAAGCTACCAATTGTCGCTGGAAACATCATAATTGATGATGCGAAAATCGGTGGAATCACGCCTGAAACATTTATTTTTAAAGGTAGATGAGAACTTTGTCCACCATACACCTTTCGGCCGACCACCCTTTTTGCGTATTGAATTGGTATCCGCCTTTGAGAAGTCTCAAAAAAGACGATAATTGCAATGATACCGAGCATAAACAGTATCAAAAATGGCACAAAAAACATTGAAATCTCACCAGCCTGAACGAGTTGGATAGAGTTAACAATTGCCGCTGGTCCACGCGCAACAATACCTGCAAATATGATCAGTGAGATACCGTTTCCAATACCTCTCTCTGTCATCTGCTCACCCAGCCACATTATAAATGCTGTACCGGAAGTTAAGGTTAACATCGTCATTAGTTTAAACTGAAGACCCGGATCAAGGACAATCGCCTCCCCACCAGGACCTGTCATTCCCTGCAAACCGGTCGCAATAAAAGTACCCTGTATAACGCTAAGTACAACAGTACCATAACGCGTATACTGGGTAATCTTTCTGTTTCCAGCCTCGCCTTCCTTTTTTAATGCTTCAAGCTGAGGAATAACGACAGTAAGCAACTGAATAATAATCGATGCACTAATGTATGGCATTATGCCCAGTGCAAAAATAGAGAAATTCTCTAAAGCACCACCGGAAAACATATTAAACATGCCAAAGAGAGTGCCAGCATTCTGTGTAAAGAACGCTGACAATGCTTCCCCATTAATTCCTGGCGTAGGAATTTGAACTCCAATCCGATAAACCGCCAACATTATAAGGGTAAATAAAACTCGCCTTCGCAGTTCCGGTATATTTGCAGCACTCTGCAATCCACTCATTAGTCGTACCTATAGCCTTTCAAATATATTAAATATCAAAATATCTACAAAACAGAAATTGGCGATAATTAAACTAAAGTAAGTGTCCCGCCTGCTGCTTCAATCTTAGCTTGAGCTGTCGCCGAAGCCTTGTTAACCTGAACTGTGATAGCTTTTGTAAGCTCACCATTGGCAAGAATCTTAACCAATGTGTTCTTTTTAACAATTCCTGCCTCAACGAGAGCTTCTACAGTGACTACTGTATTTAATTCGAAAGTCTCAAGCTGAGTAAGAGAAACAAGAGCATATTCCTTACGGAAAATGTTCGTAAATCCCTTTTTCGGTAAACGTCTTTGGAGTGGCATCTGGCCGCCTTCAAACCCTGGCTTAATACCAGAACCTGAACGACTCTTAAAACCCTTGTGTCCACGACCAGCTGTTTTACCATGACCACTACCTGGACCACGTCCAAGTCGCTTGATCTGCCGGTTGGACCCTGCCTTAGGAGAAAGGTTACCTAACGTCAACATGTTATATCTCCTCTAATTGTACAAGATGGTTTACCTTTCTGAGCATTCCGCGAAGCTCAGGTGTATCCTTTCTTGTGACAGTCTTATTCATTTTGGTGAGCCCAAGCCCTGTTAGGGTAGCATGGATTTTTTTAGTACTCCCAATGCCACTCTTAACGAGAGTAAATGTAATTGTCTCGGCCATCTGACTACCTTCTTATATAAGTATTACTCAACATAGCTACTGTACGAAATTTCATACAACAACCATGTTGAAATTATGCAGTTATTTCGTCTACAGTTTTTCCGCGAAGCTCGGCAATTTTTTGAGCTGAGCGGAGTTCTCTCAATCCATCCAATGTGGCCTTAACCATGTTGTGAGGATTGTGTGATCCGAGGCATTTGGTGAGAATGTTTGATACACCAACAGCTTCCAGGACCGCACGAACAGGACCACCAGCTATAAGACCAGTACCAGCAGAAGCAGGCTTCAGCAATACTCTTCCTGCACCAAAGTGTCCGATAACCATATGTGGAATCGAAACATCGGTAAGAGAAACCTGAAACATGCTCTTCCGCGCTTTTTCAACACCTTTGCGAATCGCGTCAGGTACTTGATTAGCTTTACCCAGACCGTATCCAACCTTACCTTTACCATCGCCTACGACAACAATAGCACTAAAGCTAAATCTACGACCACCTTTTACAACCTTAGCTACACGGTTGATGAAAACAATCTTTTCAATCAGTTCCTCAGTAGCAGCACTTTTGGAACGTTTAAAATCAGACAAGGGGCACCCCCGTTATAGTATAAATCATTAAAATTCAAGACCACCTTCTCGAGCGCCCTCGGAAAGTGACTTAACTCTACCGTGATAAACAGAACCGCCTCTGTCAAAAATAACCTTGGTAATTCCTGCAGCCATTGCACGTGTGGCAAGCGTTACGCCAACAACTTTTGCAACAGCTGTTTTATCAGTGCTTTCACCAGGGGTAAACTCTTTATCTAACGTTGACATTGATGCCAGGGTTTTTCCTGCAGCGTCATCGATAATTTGAGCATAAATATGCTTATTACTCTTAAAAACTCGTAAACGTGGTCTTTCTGCAGTTCCAGAAAGTTTCTTTCTGATTCTACGAACGCGTTTTAAACGAGCAATTGTCTTTGGATTTGTTCTAGCCATTACTTTTTACCATTAATTTTATTACAGCCAAAAGGCCTTTAAAATATTTAAGCGGCGCCAGCTTTACCTACTTTACGTATGATATGTTCATCTTCGTAGCGAATACCTTTACCTTTATATGGTTCAGGTTTTCTGACCTGGCGAATCTGCGAGGCAACAAGTCCAACTAATTCTTTATCTATACATTCCAATGTGATCTTGGTATTCTTATCTACAGTTGCAACAACACCTTTTGGAAGCATGTATTCAGCCGGATTTGAGTATCCAACGTTTAGTGTCAACTTAGATCCACTCACATTAGCCTTGTAACCAACGCCTTCTATTATTAAAACTTTCTTAAACCCATCAACAACACCAATAACCATGTTGTTGATTAAGGTACGAGTGAGACCACGGAAAGCATTCACTTTAGTGGTTTCTATTCGATTTTTTACTTCTATAACATTATCTGAGATAACGACTTCAATCTCAGTGATAATGTCACGGTTCAAAGTACCTTTTGGGCCGGTTATCGTGATGTGTTGACCTTTCAGATCAACCTTCACACCAGCAGGTACATCAATTGGTTGCTTACCAATACGAGACATAATTTCCTCCGTTATCAGCGGGTCTACCAGACCTCACAAATTATCTCTCCACCCGCATTAAGAGAACGTGCTGTAGTATCAGTCACAACTCCCTTTGAAGTGGAAACAATCGCAATCCCGAGGCCATTAAGAACCTTTGGAATGCTGCTTGCGTTAGTATACTTACGCAAGCCTGGTTTACTCACTCGTTTAATACCCGTGATAACCGCCTCATTGTCAGAACCGTACTTAAGATCGATCTTCAAAGTACCCTGAACATCACCTTTAACTACTGCGTAATCGGTAATATATCCTTCTTCCTTGAGAACCTTTGCAACACTAACCTTAACATTCGAGGTAGGCATCTCAACGGAAACAAACTTTACCATAACTGCATTTCTTATCCTGGTCAGCATGTCTGCCAGGGGATCGCTCATTGACATAGCGAACACTCCTTATTTGTCAAAATAGTAAACAATATCGAACAGAGATGAAGGTTGTTCTACCAGCTAGACTTAGTCACGCCGGTTATCTCTCCGCCTGATGCGAGTTTACGGAAGCAGATTCTACAAACACCAAATTTTCTGATGAAGCCTCTTGGGCGACCACAAAGTGGGCACCTGTTATATTTACGTACACCAAATTTTGGCTTGCGTTGTGATTTTGCAATGATAGATTTTTTAGCCAAACCGACCTCCAAATTCTCTCTATTTAAATAAACTTTTAATAAGGTTTATTTCTTAAACGGCATCCCCAGATTCTTCAAAAGAGATCTACCCTCTTCATTCGTTCCAGCTGAAGTTACAATTGTAATATTTAAACCTTTAATCTTATCAATTTTGTCGTAATCAATTTCAGGAAAAATAATTTGCTCCTGAATACCCATTGAATAGTTACCACGACCGTCGAATCCCTTTGGAGAAAGCCCTCTGAAATCTCGAACTCGCGGTAGTGCTATATTAACAAGCTTGCTGAGAAAATCCCACATCTTGTCTCCACGCAAAGTAACGCAGCAGCCAATTGGCATACCTTCACGCAACTTAAACGTAGCAATGGATTTTTTGGCTTTGGTTATAATAGCTTTCTGCCCTGCAATCCTGGTGAGCTCTTCAGCTGCACCATCAACGATTTTAGGATTTGTAACTGCTTCCCCAAGACCCATATTTAAAACAATTTTTTTAATCTGAGGAAGTTGCATAACATTGCTGTAACCAAATTCCTCTTTGAGTGCAGGAACACACTCTTTTTCATAAATATCTTTAAGCGCACCCATGATAACTCCTAGCGTATCGTATTGGACAATCTATGCTTTAGACTCGATGGATTCGCCACAGCTTTTGCAATACCGTACTTTGGTGCCATCATCGAGGATCTTCTTTCCTATGCGACCGGTTTTGGTGCACTCTGGACAAATAAGCAGAAGATTAGAAACATGAATCGGAGCTTCTTTTTCAACTATCTGCCCCTGCTGATTCATCTCCTGAGGTTTGGTGTGGCGCTTAACCATGTTAATGCGCTCAACTACAACCTTATCTTTTTCTTTGATAATGCGCAGTATCTTACCAACCCTTCCCTTATCTTTTCCGGCAATTACTTCAACCTGATCATCTTTTTTCAGGTATGTTTTACCCTGTCTCATTGTAGTACCTTTATTCAATCAATGTATCTATAGCCCGTAAACGGTTAAATATTTTACAGTGCTTCCGGAGCCAATGATATAATTTTCATGAAACCTTGGTTTCTTAATTCTCTCGCTACCGGCCCAAAAATACGCGTTCCAACAGGTTCACCTGTTGCAGCGAGTAATACCGCGGCATTGTCATCAAATTTAACCCATGTATCATCCATACGCTTCAACTCCTTAGCAGTACGAACGATAACGGCTTTCATGACATCGCCTTTCTTTACCTTTGCATTGGGAATAGCTTCTTTTACCGTAACCACGATAACATCGCCTATTGATGCATAGCGCTTCCCTGTACCCCCGAGAACGCGGATACAAAGCACCTTCTTGGCACCGGAGTTATCAGCTACATTTAAAACTGATTCTGTCTGTATCATAATATCACCTGAAATCTCATTTGAAACGTAAGATTAAATTGATCTGTAAAGATCTGTTAAACCGCTTGTTCCAAAATATTTTTTACCCGCCACCTTTTTCTCTTGCTCAGTGGTCGACACTCTTCAATTTCAACAGTGTCGCCAATATTGCAACGGTTCTCAGGATCGTCTGCCAAGTACTTGACGCAGGTTTTCATGAATTTGCCATAAAGTTTATGGCGAACCTTACGCTCTACCTGAACGACAACAGTCTTTTCCATTCTGTTGCTCACAACAGAACCGGTTCTTGTCTTTCTAGCTTTTTTTATTTCACTCATAATTTAGTCAAATAGTGTTGTTTTTTAGAACCCTGCCATACCAAATTAATTTTCAAACCATGTGTTAATTAGTAGCTTGTTTCTGTATGGTCTCGATTCTAGCAATGTCTTTTCTAATTTTCTTGAGCCTAGAAGTATCCTCGAGAGGTCGGATCTTGTGTTGAAAACTTAAATTGCCGAATTCTTCACGAAGGTCCTTTAAATTTTTCTCGAGCTCTTCACTAGACGCTTTACGGATTTCTTCCGATTTCATAACGTGTTCCTTTTTGTTATTACTCTGGTAGAAAATGGTAACTTATTACCAGCAAGTCTCAGAGCTTTTAACGCAACTTCTTCAGTAACGCCAGTTATTTCGTATAAAATAACACCAGGCTTAATGACTGCGACCCAAGACTCAGGAGCTCCTTTACCTTTACCCATACGGGTTTCAGCAGGTTTTTTAGTCAATGGTTTATCTGGAAAAACTCTAATCCAAACTTTACCACCACGCTTCATTGTCCTGTTGATAGTAATACGAGCAGCTTCGATCTGCTGGTTACTCATAAATCCACAACATGTAGCTTTAAGTGCATAGTCACCAAAGGCGATGGAGGATCCACGATAGGCCTTTCCCCTCATTCTCGCCTTAAATACTTTTCTATGTTTAACCTTCTTAGGACTTAACATCTTTTACTCCAAATATATAATGGAAATTTCTTGCAGTACTGTTATTTCACAGTAGCTGCATCATTCTCGCTAAGTACTTCACCATTAAATATCCATACCTTTACACCGATGATACCATAGGTGGTATTGGCTTCAGCCAAAGCGTAATCAATGTCTGCACGCAAGGTATGAAGAGGTACTCGACCTTCTCTAACCCATTCGCAACGAGACATTTCAGCTCCACCAAGACGGCCAGAGCAAGATATTTTGATTCCCTGTACGCCAAATCGTAAAGCAGAACTCACTGCTTTTTTCATAGCTCTACGAAATGCGACCCTGCGGATCAGCTGCTGAGCAATATTTTCAGCAACAAGCTGAGCATCAGCCTCAGGACGACGTACTTCTTGAATATCCAAAGTAACTTTTCTGGATATTAACTTTTCGAGTTCCTTTTTCAGGATCTCAATTTCAGCACCTTTCTTACCAATCACAATACCGGGTCGTGCGGTGAAAAGCTTAATACGAACCTGCTCTCCAGTACGCTCAATTTTAACCTTGGACAGGCCAGCATGTTGCAGACGTTTCTTGAGAAACTTTTTTAATTTCTGGTCTTCAATCAAATATGTGGAATATTCTTTATCAGCGTACCAGATCGAATCCCAAGTCCGGGTAATATTCAGTCTTAGTCCGTGTGGATTAATCTTCTGCCCCAAAACAGTCCTCCAAAAAATCCATTGTTCATTAACTATTAATAAGTGTGTTATCCCACAAGTGGGATAACAGACTAGATTTCATCCAAAACTACAGTTATGTGACTTGATCTTTTAATGATGCCTGTAGCTCTGCCCTGTGCTCTTGGACGAATCCGCTTAAGGGATGGCCCACCATCTATAAAAATCGTTTTAATGTAAAGATTATCAACATCTGTTGCATCATCTTGAGTAGCATTTGCAACAGCAGATTCAATAATCTTTTTGAGAATGACAGCGCCTTTTTTAGGCATAAATCTAAGAGTCGTGATAGCTTTATCAACTCCCATTCCCCGTACCACATCGGCAACGAGTCGAGCCTTTTGTGGTGAAATTCTAATGTGTTTTCCTACGGCTTTTGCTTCCATAGTCTTTACTCCTGATGAGTAGTACCAGAAACCCTTAAAGGTTTCTTATTATCTCTTACCCTTCTTGTCAGACGAGTGGCCATAGTAAGTTCTAGTTGGAGAAAACTCTCCAAGCTTGTGACCCACCATGTTCTCGGTAACAAAAACAGGAATAAACTTCTTGCCGTTATGAACAGCAAACGTGAGTCCAACCATGTCAGGACTGATATCAGAACGTCTAGACCAGGTCTTAATGACTTTTCTTGAGCCATTTTCAACAGCGTTATCTACTTTGCGTTGAAGATGATCATCAATGAAAGGACCCTTTTTAATTGAGCGTGACATACTAAACCCCTTTTATATTATGACCTCTTCTTGACAATCATTTTGTCAGAAGCTTTCTTTGACCTGGTCTTAAATCCCTTGGAAGGTTGACCCCATGGACTACAAGGATGTCTACCACCGGAACTCTTACCCTCACCACCACCCATTGGGTGATCAACAGGGTTCATAGCAACACCCCGTACATGAGGACGTTTACCCATCCATCTTACTCGTCCAGCTTTTCCAAACTTCTGGCTTTCATGCTCGCGGTTTCCAACTTGACCTACACATGCTCTACAGGTGTTGTTGAACTTTCGAACTTCTCCAGAAGGGAGACGAACTTGAACATATCCGCCTTCTTTGGCCATGAGTTGTGCAGAAGTACCTGCACTACGAACCATCTGAGCCCCTTTGCCAATCTTCATCTCGATATTATGAATAATAGTACCGAGTGGAATATTAACAAGTGGCAGACAGTTACCTGGCTTGATGTCCACATTATCCCCAGCTACGATGGTATCACCAACGGTAATTCCGTCCGGTGAGAGTATATACCTCTTTTCTCCATCTTTGTAACTGAGTAATGCAATATTTGCAGATCTGTTAGGATCATATTCAATAGCAACTACCTTTGCGTCGATACCGATCTTATTGCGTTTGAAGTCAATAATACGATATTTACGCTTGTGGCCGCCCCCGATATGGCGGGATGTAATCCGGCCATAATTATTTCTACCACCGGTTTTAGAGAGACTACATACGAGACTCTTTTCCGGTCGTTTGGTTGACAGATCAGCATTCTTCGTAGAAACATGCTGTCTCTTTCCAGGTGATGTTGGTTTGTATACTTTAATAGCCATGATTTCCCAATCGCTCCATCAATAATGATTAGATAGATCCGTACAATGTAGAAGGTTTATACTTTAGTTTAACCGTTTAAATTAAAGCTCATCGGCAAAGTTGATGGTTCCTTCAGACAAGGTAACGTAGGCCTTTTTCCAATCATTGGTATGACCGACCGTCTTTCCAACCCTTTTCTTTTTCCCACGCATAGATACAGTGGACACATTTTTAACTTTAACGTCAAACATGAGCTCTACCGCATTCTTAACTTCAATCTTATTCGCCTTGGGATGCACCTTGAAAACTACCTTCCCGTCTACTTCCTGTAGCAAAGCTGCCTTTTCAGTCAAGACAGGTCCTTGCAATACGCTATAGATATTTTTCATGCCATTAACCTCTTTTCAAGGCTTTCAATTACCGGTTGAACCAGTATGACCTTTTTGTGCAACAAAATGTCATAGACATTCAGGCCTTCTGAAGACAACACTTTATATCCATTTACATTACGAGATGACTTTGAAAGATTCTCAGAAGTATCATTTGAAATAATGAGACCGTTTTGTACATCTAAAACGTTCATTATGCCAACGAAATCTTTCGTTTTGATAGCATCTAATGAAAAATCATCCATAACAATGAGGTTGCCCTCTTGAAAACGAGCACTCAGCGCCATAGCGACAGCCTGTTGTCTCACTTTCTTGTTGACCTTAAAGCTGTAGTCACGGGGTTTAGGACCAAAGGTCACTCCACCACCACGCCAAATTGGAGAGGTTCTGGTACCCGCACGAGCACGACCAGTTCCTTTTTGTCTCCAAGGCTTACGACCACCACCTCTTACTTCAACTCTGGTCTTAGTACAAGCATTACCGCCACGGCGTGCTGCTCGTTGCATACGAACGACCTCATGAAGAATGTATTCCTTAACCTCGCGGTTGAATACCTCATCATTGAGATCTATCTCGCCAACACTTTCATTCTTTGTGTTAACAATATTTACTGTAGACATATATTTCTCCTCGAACCTGTTTAGATCGAAACGATGTTATTTCTTAAAAATCTTTAACAGGCCGTTTTTAGCTCCAGGAAGTGGCCCCTTCAAGAGAACGACATTTTCATCAGCTCGAATATCAACAACAATTACATTCTTCCTGAGAACTGTATCGTTACCCATACGTCCAGGCATCTTCTTACCCTTGACAACCCTTCCCGGGTAGGCGGAACATCCGATAGAACCAGGAGCTCTGTGGAACATGGATCCGTGACCCGCTCCACCACCGGCAAAACCATAGCGCTTAACTACACCCTGGAAACCGCGTCCCTTACTGATTCCTTGAACGTCAACCTTGTCACCAACTTTCATAATCTCATCAATAGAGATTGTCTGTCCGACGGTGTATGCAGCTGTATCTTCAACTCGGAATTCACGGAGATTATAGAAACCTTCAGATTCAGATTTACTAAAATGTCCAGTTTCCGGCTTATTGATACGAGAAGCTTTCTTGTCGGAAAAACCAACCTGTATTGCACTGTAACCATCTACCTCAGGGGTTTTGACCTGAAGAACCTTGCATGGACCAGCTTCTATAACTGTAACCGGAATGGATTCACCCACCTCGCTATATACGCGAGTCATTCCGATTTTTTTTCCTAATATACCCATTGTTTTTGGCATTTTATTACCCGATGCTTCAATTAACTTGTAGGTAGTGCCTACTTACGGCAACTTAATTTCGACATCAACACCTGCAGACAACTCAAGCTTCATCAACAAATCAATTGTTTGTTGTGTAGGCTCTAGTATGTCAAGCAAACGTCGATGGGTTCTCATTTCAAACTGCTCACGTGATTTCTTATCAACATGAGGTGAACGGAGAACACAAAACTTATTGATGGTCGTAGGCAGCGGGATAGGTCCAGCTACTGCAGATCCGGTTCTTCTTGCAGTTTCCACGATCTCAGTTGTTGATTGATCGAGTAACTTGTGGTCGTACGCTTTTAAGCGAATACGAATTTTTTCTGTAGGTATCATTCCACACCTTTAAGCAATAATTTCACTGATAACGCCAGCGCCGACAGTACGTCCGCCTTCACGGATTGCAAATCGAAGCCCAACATCCATTGCAATTGGTGTAATGAGTTCGACTGCACCGGCGATATTATCACCAGGCATTACCATCTCAACACCCTCTGCGAGAGTTACAACGCCGGTAACGTCAGTTGTTCTGAAATAGAACTGCGGACGATAACCGTTAAAGAATGGAGTATGACGTCCACCTTCATCTTTTCCGAGAATATAGCACTCTGCAGTGAACTTGGTGTGTGGATTAATTGACTTAGGGGCAGCAAGAACCTGTCCACGCTCAATTTCTTCACGCTTAACACCACGTAGCAGGGCTCCAATATTATCGCCAGCTCGACCTTCGTCAAGAAGCTTTCGGAACATTTCAACACCAGTACATGTAGTCTTCATGGTGTCTTTAACTCCAACGATCTCGATCTCATCTCCAACGTGAACAATACCACGCTCGACACGACCGGTAGCTACAGTTCCACGACCAGAGATTGAGAACACGTCCTCAATTGGCATAAGAAATGGCTGATCCACGTCACGAACAGGCTCTGGGATGTAAGAATCAATGGCTTCCATTAGTTCCCAGATACACTTGGCTTTGGCTTCATCTTCTGGTTCTTCGAGGGCCTGAAGAGCTGAACCCTGGATGAATGGAATATCATCACCTGGGAATTCATACTTATCAAGAAGCTCACGAAGCTCCATCTCAACGAGCTCGATCAACTCTTCGTCATCTACCATGTCACATTTGTTCAGGAAGACAACCATGGCTGGAACACCAACCTGTCGAGCAAGAAGAATATGCTCACGAGTCTGTGGCATAGCACCATCGGTCGCAGCAACAACTAAAATAGCCCCATCCATCTGAGCAGCACCAGTGATCATATTTTTGATATAATCGGCGTGACCTGGACAATCTACGTGAGCATAGTGACGATTTACAGTCTCATACTCTACGTGAGCAGTAGCGATAGTAATTCCACGCTCTTTCTCTTCAGGCGCCTTATCAATATCACTAAAATCAGTAAATGCTGCCTGCCCTTTGGTAGACAATACACGTGTAATTGCAGCGGTCAACGTGGTCTTACCATGGTCAATATGACCTATAGTACCAACATTGACATGCGGCTTAGTCCTTTCAAATTTTTCTTTTGACATAATGCTTCCTCAATACGCTGGACTTAGATCCCTCTTATTTTTTTAATAATTTTCTCTGCCTTTTGAGCAGGTACCACATCATACTCTAAAAATTGCATGGTAAAATTAGCTCGTCCTTGGGTTGCCGATCGTAATGAGGTTGAATACCCAAACATTTCAGCAAGTGGAACATGGGCCTTTAAAATCTGCAGATTCTCTTCTGCTTCGACCCCGACTATTTTACCTCTCTTTCCGTTTACATCAGCTATAACATCACCAACATATTCTTCAGGAGTAGTTACTTCTAAACTCATCACCGGCTCAAGCAACCTTGGATCAGCATCTACTGCAGCTCTTCTAATCGCCATTGCACCGGCAACACCAAAAGCCATATCAGTAGACTCGTCCTCGTGATATGAACCACCAATGAGACTTATTTTTATATCTGTAAGGGGATACCCAATCAAAGGCCCTGAATCCAAAGAGTCAACGATACCTTTTTCAATATACGCTAAAAACTCTTCAGGAATCAGACTATCATCCACTTCACTGATAAACTGCACACCCTCACCTCTCTTGAGAGGCTGGATTTCAATTATAACGTGACCAAACTGACCCTTAGCACCTGTAAGCTGATCGAATTTCCCCTCTGCCTTATGAGCAGATTGAATAGTTTCTTTATATGCGACTTGTGGTGTACCCACATTCGCCGAAACCTTAAATTCGTGAAGCAACCGGTGTACGATAATTTCAAGATGGAGTTCCCCCATTCCCGAAATAATTTTCTGACCGGTATCACTATCAGTCGTTACAGTAAAGGATGGATCTTCAAGAGCGATCTTAGCGAGCGTCTCCTCAAGCTTCTTTTCCTCCGCCTTACTCTTTGGCTCAATCGCTACGCCAATAACGGGATCGGGAAATTCCATACTTTCAAGGACAACAAAGTCACCCTTCTCACAGAGAGTATCCCCTGTAGTGGTGAATTTCAGTCCAATAAGTGCAGCTATATCACCAGCCGAAATCTCTTGCACTTCCTCGCGTTTATTTGCATGGAGTCTCATGATTTTAGATACTTTCTCCTGTTTTTTCTTAACAGGATTATACACCTTATCACCGACGGATATCTTGCCCGAGTAAATTCTGATAAACGCAAGATTCTCAACAAAAGAATCGCTCATGAGCTTAAAAACAAGCCCTGCTAGCTTTGCGTTTGGATCAGATTCACGTGTAACAATCTCTCCATCAGCGCCTTCACCCTCAATGCTTTTCACATCTAGAGGTGATGGCAGAAACTCTATAACGCTATCGAGTAAAGGTTGAACTCCTTTATTCTTAAACGCACTCCCACAAAGCACTGGCACTATATCAAGAGCCAAGGTTGCTTTTCTGAGAGCTTTATAAATCTCAGGCGCAGATACTGATGTATCATCTAAATATTTTTCCATGATCTCCTCATCGAAGTCGGCCAACTTCTCGAGGAGCACCATACGTGCGGCCGTGAATTCTTCTTTATATTTGGCAGGGACGTCTCTTACTTCTACTTCCTGTCCCAGAGACTGCTCATCGAAGACGAGCATTTTCTCTTCTATAAGATCGATAACACCTTCAAACTCAGCTTCCGAACCAGCCGGAATCTGTACAGGAAGAGGATTCGCCCCTAGCCTGTCAGCAATCATAGTGACGCAGCGCTGAAAGTTAGCGCCTACTCTATCCATCTTATTTATAAATGCAATGCGAGGAATGCTATATTTATTAGCTTGCCTCCATACGGTTTCCGACTGTGACTCAACACCACCAACAGCACAAAAAACAGCAACTGCACCATCAAGAACCCTCAAAGACCTTTCCACCTCAATAGTGAAATCAACATGGCCCGGAGTATCTATAATGTTAATTGTTTTCTTTTTCCACTCACAGGTAGTAGCCGCTGAGGTAATCGTAATCCCCCGCTCCTGCTCCTGTTCCATCCAATCCATAACAGCAGTGCCATCATGAACTTCACCTAATTTATAGGAACGACCAGTGTAAAAAAGAATTCTTTCAGTGGTCGTTGTTTTTCCTGCGTCAATATGGGCCATTATGCCAATATTGCGCACATCAGATAAATCTTTTAGGGCTGCCATAACGTTTCTTCCGTTAGAATCTAAATTTTGCGAGCCCTAATATCTGATATCAGCAGCCCATAGGGCCACTCTTACTACCAGCGGTAGTGAGCGAAAGCTTTATTCGCTTCTGCCATTCGATGCGTATCATCTTTTTTCTTAACGGCCGCACCGCGATTATTATATGCGTCCATAACTTCAGCAGCCAGCTTTTCAGCCATAGACTTACCAGATCTGGATCTTGCATAGCTAATAATCCAACGAATAGCAAGTGCATTCCTTCTGGTCTGCCTTACTTCCATTGGTACCTGATACGTAGCGCCACCAACACGTCTTGACTTAACTTCAACGCGTGGACGAACTTTTTCCATCGCCTCTTCGAAAATAGTTAAAGGATCTTCATCCTTAACTTTTTCCTCAACGATATCCATCGCACCATAAAAGATTCTCTGTGCAACGCTTTTCTTACCACGCTCCATCAGACTATTGGTGAACTTTGAAACCAACACACTATTATAACGCGCATCTGCTTCTATTGGACGTTTTTGTACTGCTCTTCTTCGTGACATTTATACCCTCTTATAAGACAGAGACCAATTAAGATGGTCTCTTTGCGCCATATTTAGAACGACCCTGACGGCGATCAGAAACACCCAACGTATCAAGTGTACCACGAATAACATGATAACGAACACCAGGTAAATCTTTAACCCTTCCACCTCTAATCAAGACCACGGAGTGCTCCTGGAGATTATGACCTATACCTGGAATATACGACGTTACTTCAATTCCATTAGTAAGTCTTACCCTGGCTACTTTTCTAAGTGCTGAGTTAGGCTTTTTTGGAGTGGTAGTATACACTCTAACACAGACACCTCTCTTTTGAGGTGATCCCTTCAGGGCGGGGGTATTGGTCTTTTTAATAGACTTTTTTCTCCCCTTTCTTACGAGTTGGTTAATTGTTGGCATTACGTTAACTGCTCCTGTTTACATACCGTTATATAAGTTCACCAGCCGACAAATCAGACTGGGAACACTTAATTTAAACACGAAAGTGAGGGATATTACTTTACCTGAGCAATAGTGTCAAGTAAATAAACAGCCCTCAACTCTCACCTTCTACTGATCTGCGCCCAACCCTGTTCCGGCTGAGATCAACCTACCCATGATAACATTTTCTTTTAATCCAGCAAGTTCATCAACTTTTCCAGCAACAGCAGCATTGGTTAATACCTTTGTTGTTTCTTGGAAAGATGCGGCTGAAATAAAACTTTCTGTAGAAAGCGAAGCTTTAGTCACACCAAGCAATAGTGGCTCAGCTACAGCAGGCTTCTTTCCTTCCATCATGAGTTTGTCTCTTTCTTCTTCAAACTTCCACCACTCAACTTGTTGCCCAATCATAAACTTTGAGTCTCCAGCTGAGGTGACCATTACACGCTTTAACATCTGACGTACAATAACCTCAATGTGCTTATCATTGATTTTAACACCCTGCAGTCGATACACTTCCTGAATCTCATTTACCAAGAACTTCGCTAGTTCTTTTACACCAAGAACAGAAAGGATATCATTTGGAACAATGGTTCCTTCCATTAGCGGTTCGCCGGCCTGTACATAATCACCCTCGTGGACAATAATATGCTTGGCTTTTGGTACAAGATACTCTTGTGACTCACCATATTCTGGGGTTACAACAACTCGACGTTTCCCTTTAAGTTCCTTACCAAAACTGACTTTTCCGTCAATTTTTGTAATAATTGCAGGATCTTTAGGTTTACGTACCTCAAAAAGTTCAGCAACACGAGGCAGACCACCAGTAATATCTTTAGTCTTGGAAGTTTCGCGTGGAATCTTTCCTACTATAGTACCAGGTTGAATCTCGTCACCTTCAGCAACAGTAATAATAGAACCACCAGGTAAACTATATCTTGCAAAAATATCTGTGCCAGTAAGTTTAACTGTCTTACCTTTATCGTTTTTAACTGTGATTCGTGGATTCAGCTGCGCTCCTGCAGTGGTCTGTACAATTACAAGAGAAGATCTACCCGTTACGGCATCAACTTTTTCCTGCATGGTGGTTCCTTCAATGATATCACCATATTTAATTATACCACCCACCTCCGCTACAATCGGAATAGTATACGCATCCCAATCAGCAAGAATCTTATCCCGCTCAATAACATCGCCATCTTTTACGAGCAGTTGAGCTCCGTAATTAACCTTAAAGCGCTCGCGTTCTCGATTGAGCTCATCTTTAACAGAAATAATCGCATTTCTGTTCATTACAATCTCAACGCCTTCAGAGTTTGTAACTGAGTGCATGTTGTTAAAAACAACCGTACCACCAATATTGGTTTTGAGTTCAGCCTGCACAACAGTACGACTTGCTGTACCACCAACATGGAAGGTACGCATTGTGAGCTGAGTACCAGGCTCACCAATAGACTGAGCGGCAATAACACCGATTGCCTCACCAATATTCACCATATGACCGCGGCCAAGATCACGACCATAACACGCAGCACAGACACCTCGCTTAGCTTTACAGCTCAGCACAGAACGAATTGGAACCCTGTCAACTCCAGATTCGGTGATAACTTCCACCAGATCTTCAGTGATCTCTTTACCAGCCTCTACGAGAACCTTCTCAGTGAATGGATCGACAACATCTTCTAATGCAACACGACCCAAAATACGATCGCAGAGAGGAACAATAATTTCGCCACCATCCATCAGGGGCTCGGCTATAATTCCATCGATCGTCAGACAGTCTAGTTCAACAATAGTGGCTTCTTGAGCGACATCAACAAGACGTCTTGTAAGATAACCTGAGTTGGCAGTTTTAAGCGCAGTATCAGCAAGACCCTTTCGAGCACCGTGAGTAGAGGTAAAGTATTCCAAAACTCCTAGGCCTTCACGGAAATTTGCCTTAATAGGTGTTTCGATAATTGCACCCGATGGTTTAGCCATCAAGCCACGCATACCAGCAAGCTGACGAATCTGGTCTCTAGAACCACGAGCACCGGAATCTGCCATAATAAAGATAGAGTTAAAGCTTGGCGCTTCAACTGTATTCCCTTCTCTATCGACGAAATCTTCAACTTTGATCTCATCCATCATCGCATTAGCGACATCTTCAGTGACCTTTGACCAGATATCAACGACCTTATTGTACTTCTCACCAGAGGTGATAAGACCATCAGTATATTGTTGCTCAACATCTAAAACATCATTCTCACCCTTTGATACAAAAGCACCTTTTGCTAAAGGAATCTTCATATCGTCGATACAAATGGATATTCCAGCTCGAGTAGCATATTCATAACCAATATCTTTTAGTCTATCGGCAAGAATGACAGTATCTTTGGTACCAGCATGTCTGTAGGAGTTATCAATGAGTTTAGCGAGTGCTTTTTTGGTAAGCACCTTATTCACTTCAGAAAAAGGAACAGATTTAGGTACAAGCTCGCCGAGGATGATACGGCCCATAGTTGTATCTACAATCTCACCGTCTCTACGAACCTTAACCTTGGCCTGCAGATCTATTTCTCCAAAATCGTAGGCAATAATAGCCTCGTCGACGTTACTAAAGACCTTTCCTTCACCAGGCACATTAATTCGCTCACGGCTCATGTAATAAAGACCCAGAACAATATCCTGTGAAGGAATAATGACTGGCTCACCATTAGCAGGCGAAAGAATATTATTGGTCGACATCATCAGTACACGCGCTTCAACCTGGGCTTCGACTGAAAGCGGTACGTGAACAGCCATCTGATCGCCATCAAAATCAGCATTGAAGGCCATACAAACCAGAGGATGAAGCTGAATAGCCTTTCCTTCAATAAGTACCGCTTCAAACGCCTGCATACCGAGCCTATGCAGGGTTGGAGCACGGTTAAGAATTACTGGATATTCTGTAACAACCTCGTCTAAAACATCCCATACTTCTTTTACTTCTTTCTCCACCATCTTTCGTGCAGACTTAATAGTGGTGACGTACCCTTTACTCTCAAGCTTGTTGTAAATAAATGGCTTGAACAACTCAAGAGCCATCTTTTTAGGAATACCACACTGATGCAGACGAAGATGTGGTCCTACAACAATTACAGAACGACCAGAGTAATCGACTCGCTTACCAAGAAGGTTCTGACGAAAACGTCCTTGCTTACCTTTGAGCATATCGGACAAGGACTTAAGCGGACGTTTATTTCCGCCTGTAATCACTCTACCACGACGGCCATTATCAAATAGTACATCAACGGCTTCCTGGAGCATACGCTTTTCATTTCGAATAATGATATCCGGCGCATCTAGCTCAAGAAGTCTCTTTAGACGGTTATTTCTGTTGATGACTCGTCTGTAAAGATCATTGAGATCAGACGTGGCAAAGCGACCGCCTTCCAATGGTACAAGAGGACGTAAATCTGGTGGCAGAACTGGGATAACTTCTAAGATCATCCATTCAGGTTTATTTCCTGAATCTCTAAAGGCCTCAATAACAAAAAGACGTTTACCCAACTTTTGACGCTTAGTCTGCGAGTTGGTTGCGAGCATTTCTGCACGAAGGGTCGTAGAAAGGCTGATGAGATCTTGCGAAGCTAGCAATTCACGAATTGCTTCAGCTCCGATACCAACTCTGAACTGAGCAGGGAATTCTTCTCTTGCCTGACGATATTTCTCTTCAGTGAGTAGTGTTCCAACAGGAAGACCTTCTGCTTCAGAAGTAACTACTGCATATTGCTCAAAGTAGAGTATTTTTTCGAGCTGCTTGAGGGTCATGTCAAGAACAGCACCAATTTTACTTGGTAGACTTTTCAAAAACCATATATGCGCAACTGGTGCAGCCAAACGAATATGGCCCAAACGCTCACGCCTGACCTTAGACTGGATGACCTCAACACCACATTTCTCACAAACCACACCGCGGTGTTTCATGCGTTTGTACTTTCCGCAGTTACATTCGAAATCCTTTACAGGTCCAAATATCTTAGCACAGAAAAGACCATCTCTTTCCGGCTTGAAAGTACGATAATTAATTGTCTCAGGCTTTTTTACTTCGCCGTGAGACCAATCCATGATCTTTTCAGGTGAAGCCAGTGAAATTTTAACATTTTTAAATTTTACTGGAGCTTTCGGTTTTTGAAAAAAATTGAATAACTCTTCCACGAAATCACCTCTCCCTTATATTAAAGGATTTCCCCGGTACCTGTAAAAATCCAGACCCGAGGAAAATCTTGTCTTAAAAAGCTACTGCTATCAACCGCCAAGCGGGGACAGTCCTGACTTATTTTTCAATAAGTTCCATATTCAAACAAAGTGCTTGTAGCTCTTTGACAAGAACATTAAATGACTCCGGTAAACCAGTAGTCAGAAAATTATTTCCTTTTACAATCCTTTCGTACATAGAGGTACGACCTTCAACATCATCTGATTTCGCGGTAAGAAATTCTTTTAGAGTGTAAGCAGCACCATATGCTTCCATGGCCCAAACTTCCATCTCTCCAAGCCTCTGTCCACCGAACTGCGCCTTACCACCGAGAGGTTGTTGCGTTACAAGTGAGTAAGGACCAGTAGATCTTGCATGAATCTTATTATCTACGAGGTGATGTAGCTTCAACATATACATGACACCTACGGTTACATTATTGGCAAACGGCTCACCAGTGAGGCCATCATAAAGCCTCGACTGTCCACCATCATCGACACCAGCTTCTACAAGCAGATTACGAATAGACTCTTCCGGTGCTCCATCAAATACTGGTGTAGCCATATGGATACCAGCATGATGTTGCCTTGCCCAATCAATGATATCCTGATCGGATTTGTCTTCAGTTAAGGCCTCAAACTCAGTGTCGTTATATACTGCGCGAAGTTTGGTTTTGATTTCTTTGACAGCTTCCTTGCGACCTAACACCTCAAGCTGTTCACCAAGACGTTTTGCAGCAAAACCAAGATGTACTTCAAGAACCTGCCCAACGTTCATCCTTGATGGTACACCCAATGGATTCAAGACGATATCTACAGTAGTTCCGTTAGCAAAGTACGGCATGTCTTCTTCTGGCAAGAGTCTTGATACAACACCCTTATTACCATGGCGACCAGCCATCTTATCACCAACTGAAAGCTTTCGTTTGGTGGCGACATATACTTTAACCATTTTGACCACACCAGGAGGCAAATCATCTCCCTTTTTCATGCGTTCAATTATGCCATCGTATCTCTCACTGATGAGACGAGCCTGATTAGAGTATCGCTCAAAGACCTCTTCCATGGCATCAATATATTTTGCCTTTTCAGAGAAATCGATCTCACGCAATTGTTCAAAGCCGATCTGTGGTGCAAGCTCTTGCTCGATCTTCTTACCGAGTTTTACAACGATGTTTCCATGCTTATCGCAAATATCAGATTTCGCAGTACGTCCATCGATGACCTTACCAATTTCTTTACACACGCCGCGCTTAAGACTTCTAAGTTCATCTAACTTGTCTTGATTTAACTTTTCAATTTCAAGATCTTCGATGAGTAGAGAACGCTCGTCCTTATCTACGCCCTTACGTGAGAAAACTTTCGCATCAATAACCACACCGCCGACACCAGGTGGCACACGAAGTGAGGAATCTTTAACGTCTTGTGCTTTCTCGCCGAAGATTGCTCTGAGTAATTTTTCTTCAGGGGAAAGAACCGTTTCACCTTTCGGTGTCACTTTTCCAACCAGCGTATCACCAGCTTTGATTTCCGCACCGATTCGAACAATACCAGAATCATCAAGATTTCTAAGAGTCTCTTCACTTACGTTCGGAATGTCTCTTGTGATCTCTTCCTTACCAAGCTTAGTGTCGCGAGCCATGGTCTCAAACACCTCAATATGAACTGAGGTGAAGGTGTCTTCTTTCAAGAGACGTTCGTTGACAAGAATAGAATCCTCAAAATTGAACCCACGCCATGGCATGAATGCTATAGTAATATTCTTACCAATTGCGATTTCACCAGCTTCACAAGAAGGTCCGTCTGCAAGGACTCTACCTTTCTTTACCTTAGTACCAGGTGTAACAATTGGTCTTTGGTTAAAGCATGTATTCTGATTCGACTTTTTGTACTTCCCAAGTCTATATACAGCAACACCAGTATCGTAACCATCTGTGCCTGGTTCGTCATAACGAACAACTATACGGTTGGAATCTGATTCTTCAATAACTCCATCACCAGCAGCGAGTAGACAAGCACCGGAATCTCGCGCTACGTAACGCTCCATTCCTGTTCCAACAAGAGGAGCTTTCGTTATCAGAAGCGGTACAGCCTGACGTTGCATGTTGGATCCCATGAGGGCACGGTTAGCATCATCATTTTCAAGAAATGGTACCAAAGAGGCAGCGACACTAATCATCTGATTAGGTGCAATATCCATATAGGTGACCTTTTCACTTACCGTAGTGATAACCTCACCATCTTCACGAACAATCAGAATATCTGAATCCAATCTATGATCAGCATCTAAATGAACAACAGCAGGTGCAATGAACTGCTTTTGTTCTTGAAGTGCACTCAGGTAATCGATTTGATCAAGAACTATTCTATCTTCTACCTTTCTGTACGGTGTTTCAATAAATCCATATGGATTAACACGGGCATAGGTCGCAAGCGAAACAATCAGACCGATGTTTGGTCCCTCAGGAGTTTCTACAGGACAGATTCTACCATAGTGTGTAGGATGAACATCACGTACCTCAAAACCTGCACGCTCACGGCTCAAACCGCCAGGTCCGAGTGCACTGAGACGTCTTTTATGGGTAACTTCTGAAAGAGGGTTCGTCTGATCCATAAACTGAGACAACTGACTCGTTCCGAAGAACTCTTTAATAGCAGCGGAGATCGGCTTTGGGTTTACCAAATCATGGGGCATTAAGGTTTCAACATCCTGGAGAGTCATACGCTCTTTAATGGCGCGCTCCATCCGGACAAGACCCATTCGGTACTGATTTTCTACGAGTTCGCCTACGGTCCTCACCCTTCTATTACCAAGATGATCGATATCATCGACACCACCCTGGCTATCTTTGAGTCGTACAAGATGCTTAACACCAAAGATGATGTCATCTTTGGTAAGAGCACGATTCGCAATATCAATATCTAGATTAAGTTTGGCATTGATTTTGTAACGACCAACCTCAGACAGATCATAAAGATCCATGTTAAAAAAGAGATTGTTAAAAAATGTTTCAGCAACCTCAGGTGTTGGAGGACTGGAGGGGCGAAGCCTTCTGTATATTTCAATAAGCGCTTCTTCGGTATTTTTAGACTTATCCAGTGCAAGAGTCTTGCTAAAAGACTCAGAATACTTCACACCATCAATGTGAAGTACTTTGAATTCATCAATTCCCTCTTCAGCAAGCGTTTCGAGTACAGTTTCTGTGATCTCAGTATTGCTAAGAGCAATCGGATCCTCAGCACCGTCTTTGAGAATAGTATTGGCGAGAACTGAACCGAGCAATGCCTCCTTGCTCTTTTTGATAAACTCAATCCCTGCTGCCTCGATTTTCTTGCAAAGGACTTTAGAGATTTTCTTACCTTGTTTCCCTAAGACTTCGCCGTCTTTGGGGTTAACAATATCGAATTCAAGCCTCTGCCCTGTCATGACATTAGGTTCAAAACTGACCAGGAATGCGTCACCATCTTTCTTAACTACTGAGATGGGGTAAAATTTCTCAAGCAGTTCTTCACCAGTATAACCGAGAGCCTTTAGAAGCGTTGTAACTGGAAACTTACGTCTTCTATCTATACGAACGTGCAGGACATCTTTAATGTCAAATTCAAGATCAATCCATGAACCCCGTACAGGTATGATTCGAGCAGAATAAAGTAGCTTTCCGCTTGCATGGCTTTTGCCATTGTCATGTGTGTAGAATAATCCTGGAGACCTCTGAAGCTGTGAAACGATAACACGCTCTGTACCGTTAATGACGAAAACACCGTCACCGGTCATGAGCGGAAGAGACCCAAGAAAAACTTCTTGTTCTTTAATGTCACGAATGGACTGGACTCCAGTCTCTTCATCAACATCAAAGGTGATAAGACGAACGACTATCTTAAGAGGAATTTCATAGGTCATACCCCTCTGCTGACATTCGTCTATGGTATATTTGGGTACACCAAATTTATACCGAACAAACTCAAGAGAACAAAGACCGTTGAAGTCGTTAATGGGAAAAACATTGTTTAATATGCCCTGCAGACCAAAGTCATCTCTCTCATCTGGATCGGTGCCCATCTGAAGAAACTTCTCATAGGAAATTCGCTGCATGGATATTAAATGCGGTGGCTCGAGAATCCTTTCTGCCTTTGCAAAGTTCTTTCTTACTCTTTCCATATTTTCCCTCGAAATTGCCTTAAAATAGAACTGTCTATATTTAATAAGGTTGTATACTTTTAGCTGCTTGCTCAGGTGACCGACGGAGTGATACTTCTGACCACCTCGAGTGACAATAAGAACACATGAATGGTTTTGAAGTTGTGGGCGGGACCAGCAAAATCATAAGCATTGATTCTAAGCATTGTTGTAATCCTTTTTCGAATTTTCAAAAAACAAGAAGAACACAAGCACCTAAAACACAAACCACGCTGATATAATCAAATAAAAATTGCTAACTTCTATAAAGCACAACACGCCACGAGCCATAGCTCGTAGCGTGATGTTATCAAGCTGAGTTGGTCAAAACAGAAACAACTCATAAGAAATCAATTACTTGACCTCCACTTTAGCTCCAACTGCTTCCATCTTACCTTTGATCTCTTCAGCATCATCTTTGGTAGTGGCTTCTTTGAGTGGTGCAGGTACAGACTCAACAAGACCTTTAGCTTCTTTCAGTCCAAGACCAGTTATTGCGCGAACTTCCTTAATAACTTTGATCTTTTCGCTACCGAAATCGGTGAGGATAACGTCGAACTCAGTCTTCTCTTCTGCAGGAGCTTCAGCAACAGCGCCAGCTGCAGCAACAGCTACAGGAGCAGCAGCAGAAACGCCAAATTTCTCTTCGAATTCTTTGATAAGCTCAGAGAGTTCGAGTACAGACATATTTGAGATAAAGTCGATTACTTCTTCTTTAGTAACAGCCATGGTAAATAACCTCTAGTTTTCTAATATTTTATTCTAAATTAATCTAATTAATTGCTGCCAGATTCTTTCTGATCTTTAATGGCTTGTAGTGCGTAAGCAAAAGTACGAGGAACTCCACTGAGAACCTGTACAAGCCCAGTAGGTACTCTGGACCAGGTTGAAAGCAACTGTCCAAGCAGAACTTCTTTTGACGGAAGTTTTGACAGGGCAATAAGCTCATCAATACCTATTTTTTCGCCATCAAGAGCGACAGAACGAATAACGAATTTATCATTGGCTTCAGCAAACTTAGTAATAGCCTTTGCTGGAGCAACAGGATCAGAATATCCCATGACAACCGCGGTAGTTCCAGTGAAATCATCACTGAGCGCGGCGTTATCTGTATCTGTAACTGCTCTTTTCAGGAGAGTATTTTTTGCTACGCGAACTTCCGAATCACAATTTTTCAGTTCAATACGAATCTGTTGGAATTCGGAAACTTTTAAACCACAATAGTCAGCGACAACAGTTAACTTCGCCCGACTGAACGAGTCGTTCAATTCAGAGACGATTGTCACTTTTTCATCACGATTCAAAGCACTCCTCCTAGGTTAAAGGTGAAACATTATTCGAAACAGCAGTTACAAGATAAAAGACAAGCAGAGAAGATATTAACTCAGAAAGTAATATTTCTGCTCTATTTCGCCTCGGCAGGTCGTGTTTACCACGATTAAACGTTACGTACCCGCTGTCTTCGACTACAAAACAAGCCTGGTTATTATGCCCAGGCCGATATTACAAAAAATTTATTTTACCAATGTTCTTATGGCAATTGGATCAAGTTTGACACTCGGTCCCATCGTGGAAGAAATAGCGATGGACCTGAGGTAAATACCCTTACTTGAGGAAGGCTTCAGTTGCATAATTTTTTGAATGAAAGCAAAAACATTTTCATTCAATTTCTCTTTACCAAAAGAAACCTTACCAATACCTGCATGTACGATACCTGCCTTATCTACACGAAAATCAACCTTACCACCTTTGATTTCCTTGACGATATTAGCAACATCCATGGTAACTGTACCAAGCTTAGCATTTGGCATAAGATTACGTGGTCCAAGAACACGGCCGATTTTACCAACAACACCCATCATATCAGGAGTTGCAACGGTTTTATCAAATTCGAGCCAACCACCCTTAATTTTTTCTACTAAGTCGTCGCCGCCTACATAATCAGCACCAGCTTCAAGAGCTTCTGCTTCTTTAGGGCCTTTCGCGAAAACCAGTACTCTGGTGACCTTTCCTGTACCGTGGGGTAATGCGACAGAAGACCTGATCATCTGATCAGCATGACGTGGATCCACGCCAAGCTTAATAGCGATATCAAAAGTCTCGTCAAATTTTGCGTATGAGGAACCAACAACCAGCTCTATCCCCTTCTCCATCTCATGGAGAATAGATCTATCAATTGCCTGAACTTTATTTCTATAATTTTTTCCGTGCTTCGGCATGTTTCGCCTCCTACTCGTGCAGAACCAATAATTCTGCCAGCAGTATTGAATTAATTAGTCTACTACAGTAATTCCAGCGCTTCTTGCAGTACCTTCGATGATGCGCATAGCCGCTTCAACATCATATGCATTCAGATCTGGCATTTTGATTTCTGCAATTTCACGAATCTTATCACGACCAATCTCCGCTACACGCTCTAGCTTAGGATTTCCTGAACCTTTTTTCAGTCCAGCAGCCTTAAGAAGCAACACTGACGCAGGTGGTGTTTTTGTGATATAACTGAAAGAGCGATCCTGATACACAGTAATAACTACCGGTACGATGGTATCACCCATTGATTGTGTTTTTGCGTTAAAACCCTTGCAAAACTCCATAATGTTCACGCCATGCTGACCAAGTGCGGGCCCAACAGGAGGTGAAGGATTGGCTTTTCCTGCAGGTATCTGCAGTTTAATGAAAGCCATTTCTTTTTTTGCCATTGTCTTACTCCGACTATCTTTTATTCATTGTCCCAAGCCCTGCTGTGACCAGCCCATGACCAGGGGTAACATCAAACAACGAAATTAAGTGTTTGCAACCTGCACAAACTCCAACTCCACTGGCGTCTCACGACCAAAAATGGAAACCATAACCCGAACACGACCCTTCTCAGGAAAAACTTCGTCAACAACACCTTGAAAGTTAGCGAAAGGACCATCAACGACGCGAACCGACTCACCAACATCAAAGATAACTTTGGGTCTTGGTCGCTCGGAACCATCCTGAATTCTACCAATTATCTTTCCAGCTTCTTCATCTGACAGCGGCACAGGATCTCTATCATCACCAACAAACCCAACGACTCTTGGCATATTGTCATGGACTGTATGCCATGTCTGATCGTTCAGATCCATACTGATCAACATATAACCTGGAAAAAAACGTCTTGATGAAGTTTTCCTGGCACCTTTCACCATCTCAACAACCTGTTCGGTTGGAACGAGAATTTCGCCAAAAGATTCCACAAGACCGTCTTTTTTTATACGCTCTTCTAATGTCGTTTTAACCTTATCTTCAAACCCTGAGTGGACTTGAAGTATGTACCATTGTCTTGCCATTTGCTCAGCTATTTAAAAGTTAAGGAGTGCAATGTGCGCTTTTAACAATCTTACAGCGCAAAATGCAGTATACAACCGGTTTACCTTAAAAAAGATGAAACGATCTTACCAATCAACAGATCAACCGAACCAAGATAAATCGAAATCACAACAGTCAAAACAACAACGACTCCGGTTAAACCAAGAGTCATTTTCTTATCAGGCCAAACAATTTTCAAAAACTCTGTCTTCACTTCCCCAACAAAGTTTTTTATCTGTGTCGGAGAAAAAGGTGATTTTTTTTCATCCGCCGCAGCGCTATTATTTTTTGACTTTCCTTTAGCTGCCATTATTCCGCCCTACCTCCAAACCGTTCCACACCCTAAGTAAACACAAAACAATATCATTTCGTATCACAACAAACACAAATGGCAGGCCAGGAGGGACTCGAACCCCCAACATCCGGATTTGGAGTCCGGAGCTCTACCAATTAGAGCTACTGGCCTGCAAGAGAAAGCTATTTTGTCTCTTTATGCGGTGTATGCACCCTGCAAAACGGGCAATACTTATTGAACTCCAACTTATTAGGAGTCTGTTTTTTATTTTTTGTCGTCGTATAGTTTCGACGCTTACATGTTCCACATGCAAGAGTAACAATATCTCTCATCTATCTATCCCATATGAGAAATTGCCCCAACTAAATAATTAGCTGAGGCAATCAATTTTTTCGAGGAATTATTCAACAATTTCGCTGATAACCCCAGCACCTACAGTACGTCCACCTTCGCGAATCGCGAAACGTAAACCTACATCCATTGCAATTGGAGTAATGAGCTCTACTGCACCAGCGATATTATCGCCAGGCATCACCATCTCAACACCCTCTGCAAGAGTTACAACTCCGGTAACGTCAGTTGTTCTGAAGTAGAACTGAGGACGATATCCGTTAAAGAATGGAGTATGACGTCCACCCTCATCTTTTCCAAGAATATAACATTCTGCAGTAAACTTGGTGTGTGGATTAATTGATTTAGGAGCAGCAAGAACCTGTCCACGCTCAATTTCTTCACGCTTAACACCACGAAGCAGGGCTCCGATATTATCTCCAGCTCGACCTTCATCAAGAAGCTTGCGGAACATCTCAACACCAGTACATGTGGTCTTCATGGTGTCTTTAACTCCGACGATCTCGATCTCATCCCCAACGTGAACAATACCACGCTCAACACGACCGGTAGCTACAGTTCCACGACCTGAGATTGAGAACACGTCCTCAATTGGCATCAGAAAAGGCTGATCCACGTCACGAACAGGCTCTGGGATATAAGAGTCAATGGCTTCCATTAGCTCCCAAATACACTTGGCCTTAGCTTCATCTTCTGGTTCTTCGAGGGCCTGAAGAGCTGAACCCTGGATGAATGGAATATCATCACCTGGGAATTCATACTTATCAAGAAGTTCACGAAGCTCCATTTCAACGAGCTCAATCAACTCTTCGTCATCTACCATGTCACATTTGTTCAGGAAGACAACCATGGCCGGAACACCAACCTGACGAGCAAGAAGGATATGCTCACGAGTCTGAGGCATCGCACCATCAGTCGCAGCAACAACCAAAATAGCACCATCCATCTGAGCAGCGCCAGTGATCATGTTTTTGATATAATCAGCATGACCTGGACAGTCCACATGAGCATAGTGACGATTTACAGTCTCATACTCTACGTGAGCGGTAGCGATAGTAATTCCACGCTCTTTCTCTTCAGGCGCCTTATCAATATCACTAAAATCAGTAAATGCTGCCTGCCCTTTGGTTGACAATACACGTGTAATTGCAGCGGTCAGCGTGGTCTTACCATGGTCAATATGCCCAATTGTACCCACATTGACATGCGGTTTAGTCCTTTCAAATTTTTCTTTTGACATTTCCTTGTCTCCTCAGACCGTTGAAAAGTTTTTTCGAAGATTACTACCGTTGTTTACATGGAGCCCACGACCGGAGTTGAACCGGTGACCTCAGCCTTACCAAGGATGCGCTCTACCAACTGAGCTACGTGGGCAACCTGCTGCAATACAACTAAAAATGGAGCGGGAAACGAGACTCGAACTCGCGACCCTCAGCTTGGAAGGCTGATGCTCTACCAATTGAGCTATTCCCGCTCAGATATTTATACCTTTACAAGGTTACGACAAGAGATGGTGGAGGGGGGAGGATTCGAACCTCCGAAGGCTGAGCCGACAGATTTACAGTCTGTTCCCTTTGGCCACTCGGGAACCCCTCCTCAAAGAACTGTCTCGAAAAGACAGCGTCTCTTATAAACTCTTATCAACACTTTGTAAAGTGTTTTTTTTTGGAGCTGGCGATAGGACTTGAACCCACAACAACCTCATTACAAGTGAGGAGCTCTACCAATTGAGCTACGCCAGCTTACAAGACGAGAGAATATACCCATTTAAGATTTTAAACGCAAGACATATTTTGATATACTTTCGTTTTTTCCTCTTTTTATTCCCTTCTACTATTACAGCTCAATTTTAACTTATTGAGTTGACGCTATTATACTTCTTTTAATTCTTTATACTAGTATCAATAAAAAATGGCCCGGTCAATTGACCGGGCCATTCATAACAACACCTTAGATATAATACTGACCAGAAAAAGTACTATTTCTTTTCAGCATATTCGCTTTCACGATACTTCTCAAAAGTGTAGGCAGTGGTTCTGTAGATCAAATGAGCAAGTTTTGTGTATGGCAGGTACAAAAAGAGCATCATTATCGATACAAGGTGTAAAAAGTATACTACATACCCCAAAGTCGGCATACCTGCCCAGCGAAGAAGCTCAGCACCTAATCCGGTAACACCTACAGCTGTAATCTCCCAAATCAGGAACCAATCATAAAAAGTTGCCTGGGTATCTAACTCCGCCTCAGCCTTCTTACGATTCGACCAGAGCACTCCAATTCCAAAAATAAGAGCAATGGCACTCACATTAGCAAGTAGCTTAAAAGGGTCTGTCAACGGTAGTGGACCATGTAGTGAAGGCCAAATTAAACCAAGAACATCATTTTTAAGCAGAGACCAGCAGGTCACAATAAAAAGACCTATAAAGGCAAGCATCAGTGGCAAATGACCACGAGCTCGGTCAAGATGTGTACCACATTCATTAAACCGCTTGTGCGCAACAATTTCTACCAATGATGGCCATAGAAAATTCTTACCAAACTCGACAACAGAAGGTCTGTAAGCATTGTTCATACCTTCATTTTCTGCCATAGCTTTCCACATCTTCCTGATACCCATAAAAGCTGAGAATAATCCAAGCCCTAATGATGGCACCATAAAAGCAACTATAAAAAATATGTTTTTCGCGTACCATTTGAAGTCCCAATGACCAAAAAACCGTTGATAGCCATGTTCTGCGAAAAATTCCTTATTCGGGATGTCCATGCCACCCGAGAGTAGCCACATAATAAAAATCACAACAACCGGGATACCAATCAGCATCGGCAATCCCTTAGCACTTGAAGCAAGTTTCGCAAGAGGCTGAGGCCATCCGTAAAAAGTGTATGCGTAGGAACGAATTGCACTTAGTACATCACCTGGCTTTGCCCCTCTGGGACAATTAGCTGTACAGTCACCACACTGATGACAGAGAAAAATATCAGGATCGGTAACGAGTTTATCCTTCATCCCCCACCCTGCCCAGATCATCTCTTTTCTTGGGAAAGGCTTTCCATCTTTAGACAGAGGACACATGACAGAACAGGTTGCACACTGATAGCATTTCTTCAGTGTATCCCCACCTGCCTCCTTCAAGGTTCTTATAAAATTTAAATCCGGTTGAACATTCATATCTTCCTCCTGCTCAATTATCACTGCTATAAAATAACCAATTGATAGCGTTAATTTGACGGTCAATCAAATAGTCACAGGGAAAAACCCCTGTGACTATCATGGATAAAAAAAACAGGTTAGAAGCCTTTAAACGGATTCGGGCCCATTTCAACAATTTCATCAACGAAATCATTGACAATCTGTGGGATTTTATCGTAATCCGTGATTGCAATCTGATTAGCTGCACATCTTTCTGGCTCTAAACCAAGTGTAGAAAGAGTATCACCGATATTTTCCATACGTTTATTGGCTATCTCGGAGCCTTTCACAAAGTGACACTGATAATCGTCACCATATGTACAACCAAGAAGCATAACGCCATCCATACCAGCAGAGAGAGCATCTCTAACCCAGGCCATATTCACTGAACCAAGACAACGTACTGGTATAAAACGAACCATATGACTGAGGCCCAAACGTTTCATTCCTGCCATGTCGATTGCAGGATATGCATCATTTTCACATACCAATACAATAATACGCAGTCGATCATCATCATCTTCCGGTACTTCTACCGCTTTAATCATAGATCCGATGAGATCAATATTGTAGTCCTTAAATCCAATAATTCGCTCAGGACAAGCACCCATACAGGTACCACAACGGCGACAACGGGTTGGATTAGTAAGAGGAGTACCCTTATCATCATCATCGAGAGCGCCAAACGGACATTCTTCTGTACAGCGTTTACATTGAGTACATCTCTGCATGAAAAAGTCTGGGTAAGTTGCATCGCCAGATCTTGGATGTACCGAAACGCCCCGATCAACAGATTCTATACATTGAATTGCCTTAAGTGCTGCACCTGTTGCATCATCAACGGCTTCTTCCATAGTCTCTGCTTTACGAACACCACCACAGGCATATACGCCAGTTCTTCTGGTCTCGTAAGGGAAACAGATAAAGTGTGAATCAGCATATCCATCAAACAATTCCAGGTCATTAAAAGTCGGACCCTGACGATAAGCAAGATTGATAGAATTTTCATGCAGGGTCATAGGCTCCATACCTGCAGCCAGTACAACCATATCTACATCAATAGTAATGTCTTCACCGAGAAGAGTGTCTTCTACAGCAACACGCAGACCACCACCATTTTCTTCTACCTGGGTAACAGCACCTTTGGTCAGAAATATTCCGTCGTTATTCTGTGTATTTTTGTAAAACAACTCCATGCTGCCGGGAGTTCTCATATGCTGATAGAGTATAAATGCTTTTCCATCTTCATTATCTTCACAAACATACTGCGCCTGCTTCAACGCCACCATTGAGGTGACAGAGTTACAGTATGGAAAATCCTTATCATTGTCCTTACCGCCTGGACTCTGAATAAAAGCAACATTTGCAGGAACCTTGCCTTGTTTTGATAGCTTTTCAAATTCAGCATTGGTTACTACATTAGGAAGAGTACCATGTCCGAGATGCTCATATTGAGAAACGTCAGCAGGCTTCCAACCGGTAGCGAGTACAACAGAACCAACCATGATAGCATCAGGGTTAACCTCTGTGTACTTTTGCAGGCCATCATTTGGATCTTCAAGTTCACCCTTGGTGATGAGGTCCTGCTCTTCAACAGTTACTTTAGCAGGAGCATCCCACTCAGTATTTGTACCTGCTGCCTTAAAAGAAATACCAAAATCACCAGGAGCACCACTAATACGCGCTACTTCAGTGCCGGTTTTAACAGTGATTTTTGAATCAGCATCGACTTCAGCAATCAGTGCGTTAATTGGATTTTCTTCAAGATCGGTCCATGGAGCCTTTGTTGGGAAAGATTTTCTCCAACCAAGCGCCTTACCACCAAGGTTATCTTCTCTCTCAGTCAGGATAACTTGGTAACCTGCAGCTGCGGCTTCTTTTGCAGCGGTCAGGCCGGCAAGTCCGCCACCCATAACAAGGATTGTTTTATTAGTAACTTCCAGCTGAAATGGTTCAGCAAGTTCCGTCTTCTTTGCACGGGCACAAGCCATCCGCATGTAATCGCCAGCGGTCTCAGCGAGGAATTCTGCAGCTTCAGCGTGAGGCTCCTCACCTTCAACAGGCTTTACTTCAGCCCATACAACCTGCTCACGAAGGTTTGCTCTAACCGTTATTTTGTCATCACCAAATTTAAATTCATCGGTCATAACTCGTGGGGAACATGCACCTACGACTACAGTGTTAACACCCGCGTTAATATCAGCTTCTATAAATGCCCGACCTTCTGCACCACAAAGACAATCATGTGTTTTGCAGTCCATGGACATTTCACCGGTTACTACTTCAGCTAACGCCTCAAGATCGAGCGCATCACCAATGCCACAACCAGCACAAATATATGCGCAATAATTTTTATCCATCGATTCTACCTCCTGGAAACTTGAATTGCCTTTAAGGCAGCAGCAGTTGAAGATTGAGTACAGGTAACAACATCTGCAGCCTTTTTAGCACAGCCTGTCGATATCATTGCCTTGTCAGCATCAGAAATAATGAACCCGTTTGCATCCATCTGCAGTTCAACAGGTGCACCTTGCAGGGAAAGTGAAGGTTGCATTCCTGTAGCTAAAACGGCCATATCAACTTGTTGTGATATCTTTTCAGCTGTGAGAGCATTTTCTGCAATTACAGTAACACTACCATCGGCTTCAAGAGTAATATCAGCGACTTTACCTTTAATAAAAGTGGCGTTCTCATCTGCCATTCTCACTTCACGGAACTTCTCATATTTACCAGGAGTCCTGAGATCAATGTAGAAAACGTAAATCTTAGCATCAGGATACTGCTCTCTGACATAGGTCATCTGCTTGAAGGTGGCCATACAACAGATATGAGAACAGTACTCGAGATGATTTTCATCACGGGATCCCGCACACTGAACAAAAGCGATGGACTCAATTTCCTTATTGTCGCCAGGACGGAGGATCTTTCCACCAGTTGGTCCACTCGGTGCAGCCATTCTCTCAATCATCATATTCGTAACAATTGATTGAGACTTTCCAAATTTCAGGTTTTCCATCTTCGTTGCATCGTATGGTTCCCAGCCTGTGGCCCATACAATTGCCGAAACATTGATAGTACTGGTTTCTACCTGCATGTCGAGATCAACGGCATTATACTTACAAGCCGCCTTAACTGCCTCGGCACCAGATGCGCTTAAAGCATTCTTGTCAATAACGTAACGTCTAGGGAATGCCATTTCGTGTGGAAGATAGGCAGCTTTGGACTTGTTCATACCAAAGTTGAAATCGTTATCAATTTCATCTTCGCATGCAGCAGCGCAATCCCCACATGCTGTACAGTTGCTATTTACATACCGTGGAGCAGTTTCAAGAGTAACCTCGTAATTACCGGGACCACCACTCACAGATTTCACTGTGGTCATAGAATAGGTTCTAATCTTTCGATTATCTTTAATACGCTTGAAATTAATTTCCAATCCACAACTTGGCGGACACATTTTCGGAAAATACTCATTTAGCTGAGCTACATGCCCACCAAATGTTGCGTTCTTTTCTACAAGAAACACATCATTTCCGACTTCAGCGGTTTCCAGAGCAGCTGTTAACCCGCTGATTCCACCACCTACGACCAAAACTGCACCAGAGGTGCCTTGCTCGTCAGTCATACCTAACCTCCATGATTACTAAAATATTGTACCATTGCCATGCGAACTAAGCGCTTACCCCACAAAAGAGAAGCAATGCTATGACAACTGCTAAACGATATACAACGCTTATAAACTCAGAACATAAGTTTTAGCTTATGTTGCCACGAGATGCAAGCTCTCCTCTGGCAACATAAAACAAAACAGTAGATACAAAAAATCTCCAGAAGTCGATGACTTCTGGAGATTTTCTTACATCATATCAAACTACCTACACCTAGGACTACAGCCAAGGCTCGGTCTCTATGATATTAACACACTCAACCTTCTCACACAGCCACTCTTTTGTTTCTGGGTCAAAAGTAGAGTTTACAAAACACTTCCAGTTTTCGTCATCCACTGTTGGGAAATCAGATCTGTAATAGAATCCTGGGTAACGGGACTCTTTACGGAACTCAATGTGACGAATATGGGTTTCAACACACCAGATACGATGGTAGTTTTCCCAGCAACGGAGAAGCTCATGGAGATCACCAGCAGCCATCTTCGCAGCATCTTCACGGAGAAGCAGAAGAAGATCCAAACAGATGTTCAGAAGCTTACCAGAAGTCATGTAGTACGTAGCAACACCACCACCATACTCATCGGTAGCTTTCATGAGACGCATCATAAGACCAGCAGGCTTACAGAAGTTAGGATTAACATCAGCAGCAGTAGAAGCGCCTTTATGCTCTTCATACAGTGCTACTGGGGCGTAAATCTCATCTGCAATTTCTTGTGCAGTCTGCTTGAGCTCTGGTTTGAAATCAGCATTGTCACGACAGAACTTAACCATCTGCTTAGCACAAATACGACCCTCAGCATGAGAACCGGAAGAGAACTTATGACCAGAAGCACCAACACCATCACCAGCAGTGAAGAGTCCGTCTACTGTGGTCATGCGGTTATAGCCCCACTTATACTTATGAGCACGAGAATCGTTATCGATCTCAGGAACCCATGCTTCATCTGGACCAGAAACCCAGATACCACAACAACCGGAGTGAGATCCGAGCATGTATGGTTCGGTTGGCATAATCTCAGAACCGATTTTCTCAGGCTCAACATTAGCACCAGCCCAAAGACCAGCCTGACCAACTGACATATCGAGGAAATCTTCCCAAGCTTCAGACTCAAGATGCTTCCAGAACTTCTTCAGTTTCTTCTCATCCATGCCAGCATCACGACGCTCATCAATGAAAGCATTAAGAGCAACATCAGTAGCCATATAGATTGGTCCACGACCTTCACGGAGTTCGTTGATCATCAGATGGTTACGCAGACAGGTAGGAGTAACAGGAGAAGCACCATAAGGCATGAACTTTCCAAGCTCGTCTTTCACTGCATCGCTGTTTGCATAGAACTCACCAAGACCGTTCTGTACTTTAGCTTTGAAGAGAAGGAACCATGCACCAACAGGACCGTAACCATCTTTGAAACGGGCTGGGGTGAAACGGTTTTCCATCATTGTAAGGGTAGCACCAACCTGAGCACACATGGTGTAAGTGGAACCTGCATTCCATACTGGATACCATGCACGTCCTTTACCTTCACCAGTTGAACGTGGACGGAAAATATTAACCGCACCACCACAAGCAACCATTGCAGTTTTGCAACGGAAGATGTGTACTTTGTTCTCACGGGTAGAGAAACCAGCTGCACCAGCGATCTGGTTTGGCTTGTTTTTATCAAGAAGAAGCTTAACGATAAAGATTCTTTCCATGATGTTGTCTGCGCCAAGAGCGCTAGCTGCAGGCTCAGCAACGATACACTTGTAAGACTCACCATTGATCATGATCTGCCATTTACCGGTACGTACTGGGGTTCCACCATCACGTAGGGTTGCAGCAGGCTTGGAACCATCAAGGTTCTCGCCATCGGCATCTTTTTTCCAAACAGGGAGGCCCCATTCTTCAAAAAGCTTAACAGATTCATCAACGTGACGACCACAATCATAAATCAGATCTTCACGAACAACGCCCATGAGGTCATTACGAACCATCTTGACGTAGCTTTCAATTGGGTTCTCACCAATGTATGTATTGATAGCAGACAGACCCTGAGCAACTGCACCAGAACGCTCAAGAGAAGCTTTATCAACAAGTACGATTTTCAAATCTTCTGGAGCCCACTTCTTGATTTCAAAAGCGGTTCCACATGCTGCCATACCACCACCGACGATGAGGCAGTCTACATCATGCTCGACAACCTCAGGATTCACTACGGCGTTGAGTTCACCTTTTGGTTTATTAGGTAATGCCATTTTCAAATCTCCTTAAAAATAAGATTTTTTAGTTAAAAAGTTTCTAACTTAACTTACTTAGGGGTTGGGAGATCAGACTCGAGCAACAAGCACTCATCGTCTAAGTTAACTCCCTTATCTCCAGGGTAAGCATTGGCAGCACCCTCAGCAGTAGTACGAATTGGGAACTTAAATCGCTTCATGTTACCATTACGGAACTTAACAGTCCACATGATGGAATCAGAAGATCTCATTGGGTGAACCTGGCCGCCCATAGGTACGAAGTCATCGTATCCACGAACAAAGATTGCGCCTTGCGGACAAATCTTAACACAGGAATAACATTCCCAACATGCATCAGGCTCTTGATTATAAGCCAACATATCCTCAACGCTCAAAACCATCAAATCGTTTGGACAGATGTACATGCACGCAGTTTTATCTCCACCCTTGCAGCCATCACATTTGGCAGGATCAACATAACTTGGCATTCAACTACCTCCTCAGTTTTTATTAACTGTTGTGACCCTGAACCGACAGGGTCCACTTAAACTATTTACCTCTAAAAAACATCTTGTTCACATACGTTTCAACTACAGCACGATTAAACAAGTAAAACTCTTAAAAAACTTATATAATTGTGTGCTCTTAAAGAAGCTTTATGAATGAGCACTCATTTTTTCACTAAGCACTTTTTATATTAGGTTGACCGGTAATTGTCAAGAAGATTTATTGGTAGGCCCTTTAGGCCTAACTGTACTCGCTACGCACAAGAACCTGACGCGGCTTTGCACCGTCAGCAGGCCCTACTATCCCCTCTTTCTCCATAGTTTCAATCATCCTGGCGGCCCTATTGTATCCGACCCTTAGCCGCCTTTGAACCATTGAAATCGAGGCCTGTCCAGCTTCCGTAACTATTACCACTGCCTCATCATAACGTTCGTCAAAATCCTTTTCGGTATCATTGTCACTACCACTTGTTTCTTTCTCAATCTCTTGTATTACACCTTCATCATAGGTCGAATCCCCCTGACCTTTCCAAAAATCGACAATGTCAGCTGTTTCTTTTTCAGAAATATATGCCCCATGAATCCTTTTAATAGAAGAAGTACCTGGTGCAAGAAAGAGCATATCACCTGCTCCCAAAAGATTCTCAGCACCTCCTGTATCAAGAATTGTTCTTGAATCAATTTTCGATGAAACTTTAAAAGATATTCTTGTGGGAAAGTTAGCCTTGATGAGTCCTGTTAAAACATCAACAGAGGGGCGTTGTGTTGCGAGAATCAAATGAATACCTGCAGCCCTCGCCATTTGCGCAAGTCTTGCGATGGCCGCCTCAACATCTTTTGACGCTACCATCATTAGATCGGCCAACTCATCGACAATAATTACGATGTATGGAAGTTTATCAGGCTGCGTCACGTTATAGGAGTCAAAGCTTTTGACCTTTGCCTCTTCAAGTAGTCGATACCTGCGCTCCATTTCTCGTACGGCCCAATTCAATGCCCTTGAGGCAAGTTTTGGGTCAACAACTACAGGGTGTAATAAATGGGGGATACCTTCATACCCTGAGAGCTCAATTCTTTTCGGATCAACCATTAAAAACCGAACTTCTTCTGGTGTCGCGTTATACAGAATTGAGGCGATAATCGTATTAATTCCAACACTTTTACCTGCACCTGTGGCACCTGCAATCAGTAAATGGGGCATCTTCGAAAGATTGGCCATGGATAAATTACCCACGACATCAAGACCCAGCGCAATCGAAAGTTTATGAGAATTAGAACGGTATTCTTTTGCACCGATGAGCTCACGAATATGAACAATCTGTCTCACATCGTTTGGTATTTCAATACCCAGGGCAGCCTTACCAGGAACTGACCCAACGACTCGAACCGACTGCGCTTTTAACCCTAGGGCCAAGTCATCAGCAAGCCCAGTAATTTTATTAATCTTTACACCAGGTGCTGGAGAATATTCATAGGTAGTAACTACTGGCCCAGGAGATATGCCGACGACTTTTCCTGAAACCCCAAAGTTCTTCAGCTTTTGTTCGAGCTGTTGTGAAACCTTGTAATAGACTTCCTTATCAATTTTCTCGTGAACCTGCGCATCTGATTCGAGCAAAGACAACGGAGGTAACTTCCAATCACCTCTCGCCACTGGCATAGCAGCAAAATCGTCATCTTTTTCGTTATTTTTATTCGCCCTGGGCGGCTCTTTTACAACAGGCACCGCATTACGTTCGGGGACCGTCGATTCGGTTACAGGTATTTCAACCTTGGGCGTCTTTTTCCGACTAGCTCTTGGTTTTGATGCGACTGTTGGTGCTTTTTCGTTTGAGTTTCTCGCGGAGGCCCAAGCCCTTTTCGCACCATATCTTAGCGCGAGCAGGAGTTGATAAGAAGAGAACTGTGCCGACAGCATAAGAGAAATCAGAAAGATCATCAAAAAAACAAGTACTGTTCCACCATGTCCGACCACAGCATCAAGCAACACAAAACTTGTTTTACCAAGAAAACCGCCAGCACCTAAATATGATGAATCGTGAATGGTAAAGGATGAAAGCAGTCCACAAAAAGAAATAATTGCGCCGGTAAGCCCAGCAATCACATGTGGAAGCCTGTGAAAACTTATCTTAGAACCGAAAAAAAGACATGACGAAATAATAAGAAGAGTCGGAAGCAGGTAGGCTCCCCAACCGATAAAACCAAAGAGCACCTCAGCTATAAGGTTACCGACTTTACCACTCCAGTTGGCATCAAACTGAAAAATATATGCGAAAAGACTGAGGTATAAAAAGAGAGAAAGAGAAATACCGAGAACAGCAAGAGCTTCCTGTTTTAATCCCGGCTGGGGAGATTCTTTTTTTGGGGCCATATTGGTTTAACCACTTCTTGATTTGACATTTAGGTGAGTCCTTCGGGCACACATGTACCCGGAATTGACCATAAATGCAAGAAGGGCCCCAAAAGGCATATGCTACTTCTGTGCTGTTAAAACCGCATCGAGAATACCATTAATAAACTTTGGTGACTCCTCGCCAGCAAACTTTTTAGCAATCTCAACAACCTCATTTATTGCAACCTGTGGGGGTACATTTTCACAATAGATGATCTCATACACAGCAATACGAAGAAGGTTTCTATCCGTTGCAGCAATACGTGACAGTCGCCAGTGACTTGCAGCTTTTGTTATCTCGGCATCGACTTCGGCCAAAGAGGCTGTGATCCCTTTAAGGAGTGTTAGAGCATAAACCCGTGCCTTTTTATTGACTTGAAAAAGCGTGCAAAAAAGATCAAAACGCTCGTCAAGGTCATAACCAAATGGCTGATCAGCTGTTATTGTAAAATCTTCCTGATACAAAAACTGGAGGGTAGCTTCCCTCGAAATACGACGTATACCCATTTTAAATATGGTCTCATGTATGAATTGTTAAAACCAAAAGGGGTCAGTGAAGGTTGTCCTTCTACCCGACCCCTCAAATTAGTGGCACGTTATTTATCTCACAAATAGTGTGAGCATCAAACTACTGTATTGATTCAATGAGATTTGCCATCTCAATGGCAGCAATAGCCACATCACTTCCTTTATTACCCGCTTTGGTTCCACTTCGCTCTATTGCCTGCTCAATACTCTCTGTTGTAAGCACTCCAAAAAGAACCGGAACCCCTGTATCAAGACCTGCTTGAGCAGTTCCCTTTGACACTTCATTGACGACGACGTCAAAATGAGGAGTAGCCCCCCTGATCACAACACCAAGAACAATTACGGCGTTATACTTCTGAGAGCCAGCAAGTTTTTTTGCAATAAGTGGAATCTCAAATGCACCAGGTACACGTACAACATCAATATCGCTGTCTAAAGCGCCAGAGCGAACAAGACTATCTAGTGCGCCATCTAATAACTTTTCCACCAGAAAAGAATTAAACCTTGCAACAACGATTGCAAATTTTTTTCCGTCCGCTTTCAGATTACCTTCAATAAAATTAGCCATTCTTTTACACCATTAATATTTGTGCCGTAGCTTTACACCTAAGCCTTGAAATATACATATACGTCTGCAGCTTCGGTGCCTTGCATATCCGGCAGGTAGCGCAGATTCCGAACTTGCCAGTTGTATTTTTTTTACTTTATAAATTATTTTCTGCGTTTTTGTGGCAGATAAGCGTAGACTTCGAAATAACTTATTAAAAGTACTTATCCCAACTTATTTCCCGTTTATCGGGGTTAGGTTACAATTAACCGTCAACTTCGATCAGATGTCCCATCCGGTCCCGCTTACACATCAGGTAATCTTTATTCTCTTCACCTGCTGGCATTTCCAAAGCAACACGCTCAACTACTTCAATTCCATACCCTTCAAGACCAACAATCTTCTTGGGGTTGTTTGTTAAAATAGTCATCTTACTCACACCAAGATCACGTAGTATCTGTGCTCCAATACCGTAATCTCTGAGATCACTCTTAAAGCCTAAGCGGTGATTTGCCTCAACCGTATCGACCCCTTCCTCATCTTGCAGACAGTATGCTTTGAGCTTATTAACAAGTCCAATTCCCCGACCTTCCTGACGCATATACAAAACGACACCACTGCCATTATCATCAATCATCTTCATTGCAGCGTGCAGTTGATCTCCGCAGTCACATCGAGCTGAGCCAAAAACATCGCCTGTCAGACATTCAGAATGTACACGCACCAATACCGGCTCATCACCATTGATCTCACCTTTGACAAGAGCAATGTGTTCCATATGGTCAACGGAATTAGTATACACAACCGCCTTAAAGAGCCCTGCATGTTCTGTTGGAACTCGAGCTTCAACTTCACGCTTAATAAGCATATCTTCTCGCAAACGATATGCGACCAGATCAGCTATAGTAGCAATTTTTATATCGTGCTTTTTAGAGAAGACTTCAAGATCCGGCATCCGGGCCATGGTGCCATCCTCTTTCATAATCTCGCAAATAACACCTGCTGGAATTTTACCAGCTAGTCTTGAAAGATCAACAGACCCTTCGGTTTGTCCTGTACGAACGAGAACACCACCTTCACGGGCACGAAGAGGAAAAATATGACCAGGACTTACGAGGTCTCGTGGTCCTGCATCAGGAGCAACAGCTGCCAGAACTGTTCGAGCTCTGTCTGCTGCTGAAATACCCGTTGAGACACCTGTCCTGGCTTCAATACTGATTGTAAATCCAGTACCATAAGGCGAGGTGTTTTTGGATACCATCATTGGTAATTCCAACTTATCCACAAGCTCTTCGGTGAGAGTAAGGCAGATAAGACCACGGCCATGGGTCGCCATGAAGTTGATTGCATCCCCAGTAACAGCCTCTGCAGCCATATAGAGATCACCTTCATTTTCCCGGTCTTCATCATCAACCAGAATAATCATCTTCCCGGCCTTAATGTCCTCTAATACTTCTTCAATTGAACTCACAGCCATAGTAATTCACACTTGTCTAAAAATTAGTAACATATCCCATATTGAGGGATTACATAAAACCGTGTTGTGCTAAAAATCCAGGATTCAGTGTATCTTCAGCGTCACCTTCACTCCCCTCTCTAGGGGCGAGAAGTTTTTCTACATATTTTCCAATAATATCAACTTCGATATTAACCTTACTCCCAACTCTCAGCAACCCAAGCGTCGTAATCTTCAACGTGTGGGGAATAATAGAAACAGAAAAATTGCCTTTACCACAACTATTTACAGTAAGGCTAACCCCATCAATAGTAATTGAACCTTTCTCGATTATGTACCTACCATGCTCTGCCGGGAGAGAGAAGTTGAAAATTGTATAATCTCCCACTTCATTTTTTTCACTCACAACCGCCATACAATCAACATGACCGGAAACCATATGTCCGCCAAGTCGATCGGACAGACGCAAAGCCCGTTCAAGATTCACAGAATCGCCCGCGCCGATTTGACCAAGTTTTGTTCTTGAGATTGTCTCGGGCGAGACGTCAGCTGTAAAATGTCTCCCTCGGATATTATACGCAGTAAGACAGACTCCATTTACGGCAATAGATTCCCCTTCTTCAGGGTCGCTGATATCAAAACCTGCCTCGAATTCAAAGGCCATTCCTCCACCAACACTTCTCTTACCTGTAACCTTACCTACTCCTGCAATTATCCCAGTAAACATGGGTATTCCTTAACAGCTAAATTAAAACTTCATCCCTAAAATCTTGTTACATCGTAACCAAAACCGAGAAAATATAACAAGAATAGAATCAAGAGCTTACCACCAAACGGCAAGAGACCACAGGGTCACCTACCCAGGTTCATTTTCCGCTACTGGAATTATCTTTCAAGTGCTTCCGCTTTTTCAATAAACTTTGCAGCAATATTATCATGCTTAAAGTTCTTGTGGATGGAACTTATAGTCCGATACGCGTCAGCAGCCTTAGACTTTTCCCTTTGAGCAATATAGATATCAGCCATCCCTTCAAGCGTATCTACGGTACCCTGTGGATCTCTGTTATCTTGATAATGATCTAGGATTTCAAGGCAAAGAGTAACGGCAACATCGTACTTTTCCAGGCCCTTATTCGCATCGACCATCTTAGCCATAACAGAGAGAATACTCATGCGATCATTTGACTTATCACAGATCTCTAGAGTTCTTTGGTAATGTGTGAGCGCACTATCAAATTCTTCGCGCCCAAGACATACATCACCGAGTTGATTGCTTGCATTCGCAATACCAGATTCATCGCCTTTTTCTTCGAAACCAACTAACGCGTTATGGAGAGCTACTGCTGCCTGTCCATAATCTTTATTTTCTAAAAAGGCTTTTCCTTCCTCGTAATCTACTTTAACCGGATCGCTCTCTTTTTTTGCCTTACTCTTATCCATAGGGGCTATCGAATCGAGAGATTGTATCGGATTACTCATCTTTTGGTCCTTCATTTATTGTTCGTATTGCTTTAGCTGCAACGTCTGCCACCGTAGCGGTAACGAGTTTGCCGTCAACACAATACAAAAATTCTTCGTTATCGTCGGTCAGTCCCATGAGCTGAACTGCCGCTTCTGTCGCTTTAATACGCCCGAGTAACCGTACCACCTGCCCTCGCACCTGAGCTTCCGGATGCTGAAGAAAATGAAAAAGGTTATAAAAAGGCGTTTTTCGTATGAGATCAGGACGATCACCGGCAACTTCAGTCAACCCCCAGAGTGTCTGGTTCAATGTAGAAGGTTCACCGATATAATTTATAAGGTATCGTGCAAAGGCTCCAAAAATATCAGGCCTCAAAGCAATAATATAGCCGATGGTCTCAACCATTCCCCAAGGGGTGGCAGCTGAATCTGAGCACGCTTCGAAAAGTCGATGCATAAGTTCGGACACAGAACCCGGATCACGCGTTGATATGCGCTCACAGGCCTTACCAATCACATATGCAGTATGCCATCTCTTGACTTCATCTGGATCATAAAGCAATCGTTGCATCAGACGCAGAGTCTTCTTATCGTCAAGACCAAGCCTAACCAACTGGTCAATGTCACTCTCTTCAACCAGTTTTTTCACAAGCTTTTTATTGGCTTTTTGTCGAACATGTCCTTTTTCCGGACCAGGTTCCACGACAAACGTTCTCTCTTCTTTTAAAGAAGGGATAATCTGCTGAAGAGTACAATCCTGCTTGTCTTTAATCCGTTGAGCTATATCCTGAATATCAGTATGCAATCTAATAAAATACAAGACACCTCGAACCGCACGACCATCTACGTTTTTCTTAGCGATTACCTGGTTTTTATCTTCGTCGTAATTCTCAATCCGCCCTGTGAGATAATCGTCTTCAGGTAGTAACTCCCATGCAAAATCAGCATTATCATTACACGCATACACCAGCGTTTCCACTATAGCAGAGCCAACATTGTGCCCAGTAACATCACAGGTATAAACAGCTCCACATAGACACCGTCCCACAGGGAACTCATTCATCTTCCTTTCCGGAGCATGGGAAGGTTTCCCTACGGTTTGCCCGCAAAATGGACACCACGGACGTACAACATTATATTCATTAGCCATTATTAATTCGCTCTATAATTACAGGAGGCGCATGCCCTACTGTGCAAGTTTTTCTTGTAGACTTGACACAAAATTAGGGTCAACTGAGTATCCAAGTTCACTGGCCTTATCAAGATGAATTTTGGCTTCGCTAAACCTCTCGTTAAAATACAAAGCTACAGCCAGATTATTCTGACCAAGTGGCGAATCAGGTTCTAGCTCCAGACCTTTTGTTGCAGCAGCTACAGCCCTATCATCATGTCCCTTCATAGTAAGTACCGAAGTAAGATTCATCCAGGCGCTTGCCAGTTTGGGGTCATTTTGAATTGCTTTTTCGTATGATGCTATAGACTTTTCGAGTTCATTCCGCTGCTGCCAGATAAGACCTAGATTAGCATGAGCCTGAGCGCTCTCATTGTTCACGGCAAGAGCTTTTTCATTCATCTCCTGTGCCTTATCCAGATTTCCCTGTCCAAAATAGATAGCTCCGAGATTAATCATGCTTTCAGTGGACTGGTCGTCAATTTCGATGGCACGGTCAAGCATCTTAACCGCCTCATCAATACGGCCTGCTTTCATATACACAAGGCCCAGATGGTGAAAGGCCATCACTGAATTAGGGTGCTCTTTACATTTTTTCTCAAGTTCTTCAATAACCTTAGGCAAATCTTCTTTCAAATCTTCTGACATTACATCCCTCTATTTTAAAAATTACAAAATATTATATGGCAACGTTGACTTAGCGTATTTAAAACTTGAAGAAATGGTCCTCATGCCCTCAACTGACAGGGTTATAACAAAGATTCTTGCCTGTCTTGAGCGCCTACACTATAGACACCTTGATCGTTCTTGCAAGTAGAAAAAACAACCCTTTCTTACCTTTTATTTCGATGAATCAATCCCCACCTAATTGCTCAGAACAGGCCAGACTCAGCTCCAATGCCTGCTCATCTAAGACTTGTTTTGCAACTGTCACATCATTTGCGATTTGTGCCGTAAGCTGTTTTACCCCGTCAAATTTCACTTCACCCCGTAAATATTTCAGCAGGTTCACACGAATTGGTTGGCCATAGATATCTTCATTAAAATCAAAGATATGTGTTTCAGCAACGAGGATTTCTTCACCAAATGTCGGATTATAACCGATATTGAGCACTCCACCGTAACAACGACCACCGTAAACAACCTGAGCTACATATACACCATGGAGAGGCACAAGATCCTCTTCATTAAATTTCAGATTAGCAGTTGGAAAACCGATCAATTTCCCACCCCGCTGTTTGCCGACCTGGACTGTCCCACGTATCTGATAATTTCGCCCAAGCAGGCCACGAGCCGCAATCATTTCACCATTTTTAACAAGCTCTCGTATTTTTGTAGAACTCACTAACTGGTCCTCGGCATAGAGAGCATCGACGACCGTCACAGGGAAACCGGATTCCTCACCTTGAGCTTTTAAAAAGTCAATATTCCCGCTCCTGCCCTTTCCAAAAGCATAGTCATAACCCACGACAAGCTCCTTAATATTCAGAGTATCCACAAGAAACTCCTGAACAAAACTATCTGCGGCTGTTTTTGAAAATTCCTTGGTGAAAGGAATCACAATTAATACATCTATTCCCGCCGCCTCAATAAGCTCAGCCTTCTGCTCACAGTTAGAGATGAGTTTTATACCACCGGGTAACAATACCTGCAGGGGGTGTGGATCAAATGTGATGGCAACACTGGTTCCATTATGCTCTTTTGCCTTTTCAACAACCGTTGCAAATAGTTGCTGATGCCCAAAGTGGACACCATCAAAATTACCTATCGTCACGCATGGGCGGGGAAATGTCTCGTTGATCATTTCCATATTTCGAAAAATCTTCATATATTCATTCGGTTTTTTTTATTAACAATCACAAGAAAGTCTTGACAAAACGCCACTCAAGAACCATATTCATGCCCGTTGCCGAAGTGGCGGAATTGGTAGACGCGCTAGGTTCAGGGTCTAGTGGATGTATGTCCGTGGGAGTTCGAGTCTCCCCTTCGGCACCAATTAACGATTCAAGGGCTGTAACCTCTATAGGTTGCAGCCCTTTTTCTATTCCACAATGAATACTTTTCGAATTCCTGTGCAACACTGCCCCTTAAGCGTTCTCCTACACACTTCGCTCATACTAAGCAATGCCGTATATCACGTATTATCAAGAGTTGCAATCGCCCTTTACACTTTACAAAGGATGTTAAGAACTTATACAGGCAAGTCAAATTGGATAAAAAAGAGCACTCAGGTATCGACACTGTCAGAAAAAGGCAGAAGAAATGAAAAGATGGCTCCGGAAGGTTCATTTTGTTCTACCCATATTTTTCCGTGATGATCCTCAATAATTCGTCTACAAATTGCTAAACCAAGGCCAACGCCATTTCCAGATCTAGCCACGTTGGTCCCCTGAACAAATTTATCAAAGACAAGTTCCAACTGATTTTCTTCAATTCCGACACCATGGTCTACAATTCTCACCTTCCAGGCCGGTTGCATTGCTCCATCGAGGTGAATATGATCAGTGCCTATATCAATATAGATCTCCTGGCCCGGAAAAGAAAATTTAATGGCATTGGAAAGGAGGTTTCGGAGCACCTGATAAATTCGTATCTGGTTATAATTTGAGAGAAGAGGAAACAACGGCTGTTGATAGCTCAGAGCTATGTGTCCTTCATCCATCATGGCCCGGAACTCCGCTACGATCTTCTCCACATCCTCACCAAGATCATGTTCCTGGAAATCTGAGCAAACAGGCATAGACTCAAGTGTACTCAGATCAAGCAAGTCATTTAACAGCTCAAGAAGTAGATCTCCACTTGTAACAATCATTTTAAAATAGGACTCTAACTTATCCCAATCGCCGGACAAGGCTCGTTTTTCTCCGAGTCTTGCAAAACAAAGAATAGAATGCAGAGGTGTTCGAAGCTCATGGGATATGGATGCGAGAAACTCTGATTTTGCTTCATTGGCAAGTTGCGCAGCATGTAAGGTTTTCTGCAAAGTTGACACATCAGAACAGATACCCGCGGTGGCGTAAATAGTATGATCACTATTTTTCAACGGAAACTTATGAATGAGCAGATTGCGCTCCTGGCCACCAAGCTGAAATGTACCCTCAAGCTCTACAGATTCACCAGTGCTGACAATTTCAGAATCCCTGAAGCTAAAAAAGCTGGCAACATTTTCCTCAAAAACGTCAAAATCACTTCTATTTTTTAATTCATCTCGATTTTTACCGCAGATCTTCTCAAAGGTCTCATTGACTGCAATGTAGTGCCCATTCAAATCCTTACAATATAATGGCAATTCTATACTTTGTAGTATTGCCTTCATATACACTTCACTATCAGTGAGGGATTGCTGTTTTATATTACGACTGGCCCTTGCCCCAACACTATCGGTTCGATCTCGTAGAGTAAGAAACAGCACCTTTTGATCAAACCAGAGTAAACGCCTCAGGTTAATACGTACGTAATAGTCGTTATTTTTTAACCTCATCCAGCAAGAGAAAGAACATTCTTTTCCTTTTTTAGCTTTTTCAAAATGACTAAAGATGGCATTATTTACACTTTCCTGGCCCTGTAAAATATCCGTAAGATCCCTTCCAATTACCTCTTCAGGTAATTCTTCCATAAAATTCAGCATTGTCTGATTTACATCGAGTATCTTTCCTTCACTCTCAACAATGATAATCCCATCATGGGAATAATCGAACAACTGCCGCATCTTCTCTTCAGCACTTGTTACCTGTTCCTCTCTCTTGAGATTCTTTTCCATAACAACTTCCAAATCCGTCATGGATTGTGACAATTCGTACGTTTGCTGTTTGTAAAGATACGTCGTTAGTAGATTGTCCCAAAATTGTTGATTCCAAAATTTCAGCTGTCCCGAATTAAAAAGCATATAAAATACCATTGCAGCGACCACAGGAAGCAATTCTGAAGAACCAGCAAAACCTGCGACAATGATCCCTGGAAAAAATGCACAGCAGAGATATGTTAAGGCGAAATCTCGCCAAATAAAAAAACTGGAAATAGCTCCAGCACCAATCCCTACAGAAACAATCAAGACAAGAACAACCGGCAAACCAAAGTAGTAATAATATATAAATAAGGCAGTTACTGCTCCCCATAACGCAGCCATAACAGTGGCACTATAAAAAAGTAGCCAAAGATCTTTTGCGCGAAAGCTCTCAGTATCATGCAAGATATTATACAGTGCAAAAGATCGTACACAGCCTGCAGCAACCATTAAGACACAGAGCAGTAAGGATACTTTTGGCATCACAAGGTAATAGCCAGAGCTCAACAACACCAGAACCAGACAGAGGGGTACTATTACTGTTCCAAGAAGCGCACGCCTCGCCAATTCAAGAGAAGCCTTTAAAAGTAAACCATCTCTATCTTCCTTACACAAAGAGACGCCTCTTTGTGTTTCAATCCTCCGCATGTCTTGAAATACAATCATCAGAACCTTTCGCTTTACAATCTTAATAGTGCTTACAGAAAAAAATTACCCCGTCAGGGTACTCGTTACCAGACATCCAATCGAAGCAAGCTCGATAGCCACCTTTCCTACATCTCAAATCATATACCTAAGCTGGACTTATACTAGACCATACTCCTATCATTCTCATGCATTTAACTTTTTTTATCAAGAAAAGCGTACCCGAAGTACATAATCTGACCTCATCTGTCCACCAATTATTATTAAAAAACGCCGTCAAAACATCACCGACACAACGTTAGGCACAACCTCCATATTCATCACAAACACTTATACATAAGTTAAGAGTGTATTATAAAAAACCTTTCCAAAACGAAATCCTGAGCTAAGGACATTCCACTGATCTCAATGATATCAGGACATTTTGTTCATTTTTTTTATTTCTTTAATAGAATGTATTGCTTGACGGGAAATTCAATTATTCATATAATTGTCAGCTTACAATTGTTTTTTGACTATGACTTTTAAACTTAAATGGTGTGAACTGAGTTATCTGTAATAAGGAGCACGGAATGCTTGAATTGAAAAAGGGAAAAGATATTCTTGAAGGTGTCGGCGGTGTAAAAGACATTGCTGCGGCTCAAGTAATCTTTAATGACAAGATTGATAGTGAAAACAGAAGCAAGCTCGAAAAAATCACAAACGAAGAAGCATTAATCAAGATTGCGAATGCCATATCCATGTGCCAACCGGATAGCGTATTCATCAACACAGGATCAGCAGAAGACGTTCAGTGGATTCGTGAATATTCGCTGAGGCAAGGTGAAGAAAAAAAACTTGCCAAAGAAGGCCACACTATACATTATGACCTTCCCCAAGATCAAGCACGGCTTGTTAAACAAACCTTCTATATCATTAACGAAGGTGAAAACATGAGCTCGATGGCTAAAACCGTTTTACGGGATGAAGCCACAGAATATGTCAGAGAATTCCTGCCTGGAATAATGTCTGGTAAAACTTTAATGGTTGGCTTTTATATCCGTGGGCCCGTCGGAGCTGAAGCTTCGATTCCAGCCATAGAGATTTCTTCTTCCGGATATGTACTCCACTCAGCTGAACTGCTGTACAGGAATTGTTTTACCGATTTTAATGCAGAGGCAAAACGTACAGGAATCTTTTTCACCAACGTTCACTCCGAAGGTACGAACAGACCAGAAGATGTCCCCAACGCACGGATCTTTATGGATCGCAGTTGGTTCACAACCTATTCTACATTTTGTACCTACGCAGGTAACACACTCCTTTTGAAAAAAGGAAATCACAGATTCAGTGTTGATTATGCTACCTACTATAAGATTGAAGAACAACTTGCAGAGCATATGTTCATCACCGGAATGACCGGCCCCGGTGGACGTAAGACCTTCTTTGCAGGTGCCGCACCCTCCGGCTGTGGTAAAACAACCACAGCTATGGTCGGTTCTGACTTTGTTGGGGATGATCTGGCCCAGTTCTGGATTGATAAAGAAGGATGCTTAAGAGCAATTAACCCCGAAAGAGGAATTTTCGGCATTGTTGAAGACGTTAACAGAGAAGGTGATCCCAACCTGATGGATTGTCTCCGTGGCGATGGAACTGAAGTTATTTGGTCAAACGTACTCGTGAATGACGGCGTACCATATTGGGTTGGAAACGGTGAAGATTACCCAACTAACGGCATTAACTTTCAGGGTGAATGGTCCAAAGATAAGGTAGATGCTGCAGGTAAGAGCGTACCAATGTCGCACAAAAATTCTAGATGCACACTTCTCGCCTCAGAAATTGCAAACCATGCGACGGAACTTTCAGAAAGCCCTGAAGGTACTCCGGTTAAAGTGATCACATATTCAGGCAGAGACTCTGACACAATGCCTCCTGTTTGGGTTGCCAAAAATTCAGATGCCGGTGTTGCCATTGGAGCCTCAATTGTATCTAAAGCGACGGCGACAGAAGTTGGTGCTACTGGTGTAAACAGACAACCATGGGCCAATGCTCCCTTTATCCCTGGTGCTCTTGCAGATTACATGAAAGCTCAGTTCACTTTCTTTAATTCGTCTAAATTTAATGCAACTACTCGCCCCCTCATGGCTGGACTCAACTATTTCCTCAGTAAAGAAAACAGAGGTGGTGAAGGTTCCGCTCTTCTTGGGGAGAAAAAAGACGTGAAGGTTTGGCTTGGTTGGCTTGAACTTTTTGCCAACGGAGACGTAGACGCAATCACGAGTCCTATTGGCTTTCTCCCAAAATATGAAGATCTTGCAACCCTCTTTAAGACTATTGACAAACCGTACCCTAAAGAGCTTTATGATATGCATTTTTCTATCTATGTTGATAAAATCATAGCAAGAATAGATCTTCAACGCGAAGCTTACAGTAAGGAACCCAATATCCCTCAGGCCCTTTTTGACGTCTACGACGTTCAGAAAAATGAGTTATTACAGCTCAAAGAAAAATTTGGTCCTATCGTAAGTATCGAACAACTGAACTAACATCCTATCACTGGAGCCCGATTCTTCGGGCTCCAGATTTCTTTACAATGAACCCATCTGGTAATTCACCATTAGAAGATTCTCCCCTAGAAGCCAGACTCAGGTCTCTTCCCAGTATAGAGCAACTCAACACCTGTTCACTTATTTTGTCCGCCGTCGGGATTTCCCATCGCATTCAACCTATTTCTGCTCAACACTTTGAAATCTTCGTCAGCATATCAGACCTCCAAGAAGCAGCAGAAGAATTACAAGACTACGAAGAGGAGAACCTCCATTGGCCACCCAACCCTACTTATGACAGTTACGCTCCTGTTTTTCGTGCCATGGCTCCTATTGTTGCGGCCCTACTGATTTACATATATGGACTCAGTGGAGAGTGGAGCAAAGAAAGTATCTGGTTTTCTAGCGGTGCTGGGGATTCTGCTGCAATCCTATCATCACATCAATACTACAGACTCATCACAGCTCTTACACTCCACGCTGATGCAGTTCATCTGCTAGGCAACTGTTTTCTAGGGAGTTTTATGCTTCACTTCCTTTTCCTTGCTACAGGAAATGGAATTGGCCTTTTTTCTGTTCTCGTAACGTCCACACTTGCAAATTTCATAAATGTTGTTGTCCATGGACCAGGACACCATTTTGTAGGATTTTCCACCGCTGTGTTTGTGGTGATAGGAATGCTCTGTACCATCCGTTTTGCAGACAACGCTAAACAATCCATGTTCCCCTTACTTATGCCAGTCATGGCGGGTTTTGCCCTGTTAGCCCTTCTTGGTTCAAGTGGAGAACGCACTGACCTGGGCGCCCATCTCTTTGGACTGCTCTGTGGTCTCATTACAGGTAACATTGTACGACTCAAACACTTCAAGAAGTGGAGAGAATCCATCTCTATTCAGATTACACTCGTATTACTTTCTCTATTGATAGTCTGGGCGAGCTGGTTCAGTGCCCTTACAGCATGATACGTACTTAACCCATTTACCATTTAATAAATTGACAATTCAGATTGCAATCATATCAATGAATTATTAATCTTAGTGATTATTTGTAAGAAAGTGAACTTGAGAGCACTCAATCCTATATTGTTTAGGAAATATGAGACCTCTCTACATAAACTTTTACCATTGACCAGTAGGAGACCTTCTATGTCCAATCAGGATCAACAGCCTCCCTGGGGGAAGAAAAACAAACCTCAGACCCCGGAAGAAGTTGTGGCACAACTGATTAATAAACTTCAGAATTTTTTTGCAGACAACAAAAAGACACCACCTTCTGGAGAAACTCCTGAATCACCTTCAGGTCCATCTTCGCCTTTTGCAAGTATTGCTAAACTTCTCGCCGTTGGCCTTGTTATCATTGTTTTGCAGGGTGTGTATTCATCATTTTTCAAAATCACTCCAAGTGAAGTTGGTGTGGTTTTAAGACTAGGTGAATATGCCAGAACAACTCCACCAGGCCTTCATTTCAAGATTCCTTACCTCGATAAGCTTTATAAGGTCGATGTTGAAAACATCAGGAAAGAAGAATTTGGTTTCAGAAGCAGATTCCCGGGTCAAAATGCAACATTTGACCGCAAAGGATATGACATGGAATCCTTGATGCTGACCGCAGATAAAAACGTTATCAATGTGGCATGGATTGTTCAGTACCGTGTGGGAGACCCCTATGCCTATCTCTTCAAGGTTGCCAATGTCCGCCAGGCTATCAGAGACCTCTCAGAGAGTGTTACCAGGCGGATAGTAGGTAATATGGATTTTGACTATGTCCTGAGTAATCGTGACCTTCTTGCAGCATCTGTAAAATTAGAACTTCAGGAGGAGCTCAACGGACTCTTCCCCACAGGCATGCCAGGTGTCAACATTGGTACTGTACAGTTCCAGGACATCAATCCACCTGACACGGTAAAACCCGCGTTTAATGAGGTGAACGAAGCCGATCAGGATATGAAGCGTCTGGTCAACGAAGCACAAGAGACATTCAACCGTGTTATTCCAAAGGCTGCCGGTGATGCAAAGAAGATTATAGAGCAAGCATATGGATACAAGGCCCAACGAATAAACGACGCACAAGGTCAAACCCAACGTTTTAAAGACATACTCAAAGAATACAAAAATGCCCCAGATGTTACAAGGACACGTATGTACCTTGAAACCATGAAAGAGATCTTACCAAAAGTAGAGTCTATTTATGTGATCGATAAAGATCAACAGTCTCCAATCCCACTGATGAATATAACTTCAGCGGCTGCATTGGCCAACCAACCTAAATAGACAGAAACTACATAAAGGAAACAGATATGAAACAAATAGCACAATTTTTGGCTGTTGGTCTCGTCCTTCTGGCAATAATTATTGTCTATGATGGATTCTTCATCGTGGAAGAGGGACAACAGGTCGTCATTACTCAGTTTGGAGCACCTGTTGGTGATCCTGTCGTAGAGGCGGGCTTACATTTCAAAATGCCTTTCGTTCAGCATACGGAAATCTTTGAAAAGAAAATTTTAATCTGGGACGGAGATCCTAATCAAATTCCCACCAACGACAAAACCTTTGTATACCTCGATGTTACCGCACGCTGGCGGATATCAAATGCTCTACAGTTTTTACAGGCGGTGAACAATCAGGCCAGAGCACAATCCCTGCTCAGTGATATTATTGATGGTACTGTTCGTGACATGGTCAATAAAAACGACCTCATAGAAATTATTCGCAGTTCTGACTGGTCCCTTGACACCATGTCCGATTCAGCCCCGGCCGCATCTATCGGGAAAAAACCAGAAACTGGTCGTGATAAGATCTCCGATCAAATTTTGGAAATCGCCTCTAAGGTGACCCCGCAGTACGGCATCGAACTCATGGATGTCATGATGAAACGGGTAAACTATATCGATTCGGTACGGCTGAAGGTATATGACCGTATGATTTCTGAGCGAAAAAGAATAGCTGCAGAAAAAAGATCCATGGGTGAAGGTGAAAAAGCCGAAATTCTTGGTACTGTAGACCGTAGACTCAAGGAAATTATTTCAACAGCCAATAAAGAGGCTCTTACTATTAAAGGTAAGGCGGACGCAGAGGCAACTAAAATTTACGGCGAAGCGTATTCACAGGATCCGGATTTTTTCGCCTTTCAAAAGACCCTTGAAAGCTATCCTTTCATCGTAGGTAAAAATAGCTCTCTCATACTTTCCTCTGACTCAGATCTGTACCGATATCTGAAATCAGTGGACGGTAAGTAGTAGTTCGCTTTCTCTAGAGGTGTGACGATCTGTCACACCTCTAGAGATACATCTCTATAACAACCGTTTTTTATTCCTCAGTATCACTTATTTCATCAAGTCCTTCACTCGTTCCCGGGTAAGCAACCTTCTCCTCTTTTGCATACGGAATTCTCCCCTTAGCACTCAATAGATCACTAAAGGTTTCCAGCTGTTCTTCATCTTCAATTTCTTCCACTTTGAGCTGTTCAAAGCGACAATTGCATTTACTCAGATTCCCTTCACACCATGGACAGATTTCACCAACACATCCCAAAAGATGAATCTCCCCTTCAGCGACGCCGCAGGCTGGACAGACACAAGAGGCCGCAGCATCGTCACTTGGATACGCGTCAAGTTCTTCTACAGGTGGACACTCTTTTAAAAATTCAGCCTGAGAGCTGTAACCAAAAAAGGAGAGCACTTCCACAGGAACTTCCTTTTTATATTCGCACAACAGAAGCACCTCCTCCACGGAAACAACATACAGATAGGAATGAGATGTACACACCACAACAAAAAGCCCAACACCTTCCTGATCTTTAAGGCAAGTAAGTTTATGAACAGGTTCTTCTCTTGCCTCTGGTAAAACAGTGTAGTATTCCCGAAGGAGACGAAGTAATCTTGAATTATTCTTGTAGGAAGCGACGACACCTCTAGCCATTTCGAGATCTCTTTCCTCCACAGCATACGTCACATAGAGTTCGATCTCTTCCATCATAGTTGTAGTATCTTTACCCACGGTATTCTCTCCTCACTTTACATAAAATATGATGCTTATGTGAATACATTCCGTCTGTATCCTCTTCACATCAGGCTATAAAAAAAAGCAATCTCATATCAGATTTGCGTAACTGTTCATTTTAGAGTATAGTATTTTGCTTTAGAAACTAAAAAATTCATTTTTGTGTTTTTATTAAGAAATAGTGAAGACACTTAGCCCAACATATTTCCCGTTTACAGCGCTAAGATCAACCAATTCACAAAATCAGACAGCCTAGAGTTATATAGGCTATTGATAAGCATTTGAAAGTTCCTTCCGGTTTCATTTCTACCCAACCCTGCAGTTAAAAACGCAACACTATGTCATGTTACGGGGTTTTACCCCCATACTGACACCGGAAATTTCAATTACCAAAAATCATTTTTCTGATTTTGTCCTATTGTTCCATTAACCAGAGGTCAATTTATGCCACAAGAATTTGCAACACTTGCTATTGGAGAAGAAACATACAAACTACCCATCATCGAAGGTACTCGAGGCGACAAAGCCATAGACATCCGCTCCTTACTTAAACAGACAGGCTATATCACCCTCGATAGCGGTTATATGAACACAGGTGCCTGCACATCATCTATCACATATCTTGACGGTGCGAAAGGGGTTCTTGATTATCGAGGCTATGCAATTGAAGATTTAGCTGCAAAGTGTTCTTTCACTGAAGTTGCCTATCTTATTCTCCACGGCGAGCTCCCGACCTTTGATGCCCTTGAAGCATTCAAGCATGATATGCGAAGATTTGCCCTGCTCCATGAGGACATGATTCACTTTTTTGATCATTTCCCCCCCAATGCATCACCAATGTCTATTCTCTCAACAACTGTCAACTCCTTGCATAATTACTATCCGGAAATGGACAATGAGGATGACCCCTATGGAGGCATTACAGTTACTGCTGCACGCCTTCTTGCTAAAACACGAACAATAGCAGCATTTTCTTATAAAAAGAGTATTGGTCACCCTCTGGTCTACCCAAGCCCCAGATTGAATTACTGTGAGAATTTTCTCAATATGATGTTTGACAGACCGAACCTACCGTACCAGGTTAAACCGCAATTTGTGTCTGCACTCAACAAATTGCTCATACTCCACGCTGACCATGAACAGAATTGCTCCACATCAACTGTTCGACTCGTTGGAAGTTCCGGGGCTAACCTGTATGCATCTATCTCAGCTGGCATCAGTGCCCTTTGGGGACCTTTACATGGTGGAGCAAACCAGGCAGTTATCGAGATGCTTGAAGCTATCCAGAAAGACGGATGCGACCACAAAAAATATATCAATAAAGCCAAAGATAAAAACGACCCGTTCCGTCTTAGTGGCTTTGGTCATCGAGTCTATAAAACATTTGATCCACGAGCAACTATTATCAAAAAAGCGTGCAGCGACATCATGGAAGAAATGGAGATCGAGGACCCACTCCTAGATATAGCATTACAGCTTGAAGAACACGCTTTAAATGACGACTACTTTATCTCAAGAAATCTCTACCCCAATGTCGATTTTTACAGCGGAATTATCTACCGTGCAATGGGAATTCCTACAGACATGTTTACCGTAATGTTTGCTCTAGGCAGACTACCAGGATGGATTGCACAATGGACAGAAATGCGGGAAGACCGGGAAAATGCCAGAATCGGACGTCCTCGTCAGATATACTCGGGTAACACGAGAAGAGAATTTGTTAAGATGAAAAATCGTTAAAGGGCAAAGCAACACTCATGGGCCAGAAACAATCTGGCCCATGTGTTTATCCTACTTCGCCAGGCTATTTCCTACCTCAAAGTTCACCACAAGTGGCACATCCAGTTCAAAAGCACCTTCCATTGCCTTTTTAACTATCTTTTGTGTTTCTTCAAGCTCTTCTTTAGGTAATTCAAACACCAGTTCATCATGTATCTGTAAAAGCATTTTGGCGTGTAACTTATTTGCCTTTAAAGCATCATCACAGTGGATCATAGCAAGCTTTATGATATCTGCCGCAGTACCCTGAATGGGTGTGTTGATCGCCATTCTTTCTGCAAATTCACGTTGGTTACGGTTCTTAGCATTAATATCTGCAACCGTCCGACGCCTGCCAAGAAGCGTCGTCACAAAACCATCTTCTCTTGCCGTCATCACAATGTCCTCCATAAAGCGCTGAACTCCACTGTACAACCCAAAATATTTATCAATGAAACGCTGGGCGTCTTTGCGGCTGATCTTCAGTTGATTTGCGAGGCCAAAACTACTCATACCGTAGACAATTCCAAAATTTATGGATTTTGCCACACGGCGCATTTCCGGTGTAACAAGCATGGGCGACACACTAAATATTTCAGCCGCCGTTCGTGCATGTACATCACCTCCTGAGCGAAAGGCAGCAATCAACACCTCATCCTGAGAGTAGTGTGCAAGAACTCTCAGGTCAATTTGAGAGTAATCTGCAGACAAAAACACCTGACCATCTTCTGGCACAAAGGCCCCCCGAATCCGACTCCCTTCTTCTGTTCTAATAGGTATGTTCTGCAAATTAGGATCACTTGAAGACAGCCTTCCTGTTGCAGCGACAGCTTGGTTAAAGGAAGTATGTATCCTACCGGACAATGAGTCTTGTAGCAGACCCAATTTATCTACATAGGTGGAGAGTAATTTAGCCAAGGTCCTGTATTGCAAGATCAGGTTCGGTAGTTCATGCGTTGGTGCCAGTTTTTCAAGTACCTTTACATCGGTGGAGAAACCGGTCTTGGTTTTTCGCCCATGAGGAAGCCCCTGCTCTTCAAAGAGCACTGTTCCCAGTTGACGCGGGGAATTGATGTTAAACTCATGCCCAGCATGCTCGTAAATTTCCTTTTCAAGCAGTACAAGTTTTGCCGTAAACTCAGTGGAGAGAGCATCTAACACCTGAGGATCAATGCAGATGCCGGTAATCTCCATTTGAGCCAGAAGCGTGAGCACTTTCATCTCCACATCCCAAAAAAGAGACGAGACATCAAGCGACTCTAATTTTTCTGCGAGCTCCTCCCACAACACGAGAGTCCCATAGACATCCTCACAACTATAGTCAACGGCCTTATCAATTGAGACATAGGCAAAACTATTTTCACGCTTATCGCCATCCACAACCACAGAAAAAGGGGTCAATCGTAATCCTCTCTCCTGGCATAGATCATCGAGCTTGAGAGAACGCCCACCACTTTCCGTCAAATATGCCGCGATAAGCGTATCACCTAACGGTCCTTTCAACTCAAGACCACTGTCCTCTTTCAGTACTGTGTAATCATACTTCAGATTATGGCCGACTTTGAGAAGTTCCTCTGATTGCAGATATGGTGACAATTCTGCAATTACATAATCTTTGTCTAACTGATCAGGTACTTTTTCACCCTTGTCATCAATATGACCCACGGGGATATAGTACGCCGAGTCAAGGCTTGTACATAAGGAGAGGCCAACAAGCTTTGCTCTCCTGGCATTTAGTGAAGTTGTTTCAGTATCAATTACAACAAGATTTGCACTTTTCAGTTCCAAAACCACTTCAGCTAGGGCTTTTTTTGTAGTAATTACTTTAAAACCATCGGTTTCAATCTTTTTAGAAGTATCAACGCCCTTCAATAGAGATGAAAACTCAAGCTCTGTGTACAATTCAGCCAACAGGTTATCATCTGGAATTTGAACACTAAATTCTTTAGCGGTGCCTGGTACTTCCACATCTATTTTCAGATCAATTAACTGCCTTGAAAGATATGCCTGGGCGCGATTATCGATGATTTTCTCTTTCATCTTCGACTTTTTAAGTGTTTCAACCTCTTCATACAATCCATCAAGAGAGCCGTAGGATGCAATCAATTTTTCGGCTGTTTTTGGACCGACTCCCGGCACCCCTGGAACATTATCTGAAGAATCACCGACGAGCGCAAAGAAGTCGAGGAGTTGATCAGGACGCACTCCATACTTTTTTTCTACTTCTACCCTATCCATCATCTTGTTTTTCATTGGATCAAACATTGTGACGTTCTCATCAACAAGCTGCAAAAGGTCTTTATCTCCTGATACAATCACGACCTTATACCCCTTTTCCGAATATTTTTTAGCAATAGAGGCTAAAATATCATCGGCTTCCACACCCGTTTCTTCCAGCATAAGAATATTGGATGCAGTTACAAACTTTTTGATAAAAGGAAGTTGTTCACGTAAATCATCAGGCATCGGCGGCCTGTTTGCTTTATACTCTTTATAAAGATCGTGACGAAAAACAGGTCCTTTACTGTCGAATGTGACAGCGAGATATTTAGGGCCATTTTCATTGATGAGCTTTTGAACCATTTTTATAAAACCCAACACAGCATTCGTTGCAACTCCCTTACTATTCGTTAAGGGGGCTATTGCATGATATGCCCTGTAGATATACGCGCTGCCATCAATGAGATATATTTCGTCTTTCACTTACAACTCCGTTTAATTTTAAAGATATGACCTCAGAGCCATCAAGGTCAGGACCGTACTTTTGACCGGCTAATATAGCTGGTTGTACTTCTTTTGTATTCTACAATCTAATATTTCATTACATAAACGCAAAGAGACAGTTTCTCATAAAATATTCAGGCTAATGGAGCTCAAGTATTTTTACCAAAAAAAATGGCCCTGGATTTTACACCCAGAGCCATCTTTTACTTTATATAATATTATTTCTTAACCCGCTGCCCTAACCCATGTAGCTTGAGGGCCATTATCTCCATAACTCTCACCGAAAATAACACTATCTCCTTCAGTGAGATCATCAATATTGAGATTCTTCAATGAATTTTCATGGAAATATATGTCTCTTTCATCAACTGAGGTTATAAATCCATACGATTCATGTGGAGAAACCTTTCTTATAATACCAAGACCATCATTTGGTTCTCCACCTGCTGACTGCTTTTTATTTTTGCGTTTTTTCCTTTGAATTTCTTTCAGCTGCAATGTGAGCACATCAAATGATTCAGTAAGAGCAGCACGAACAATTTCAGAACTTCTACTCACAACGACAGTGTCGTTAGGCACAGTTGCGATCAGTTTGATCTCATACCCACCCTGCTTATGGGCGGTAGTGGCCTCAATGCTAACACGTAAATGGAGAACGAAATTAGGATAATGGCGAATCAGCTTCTTTTGCTCTTCTTCGATCTTAGTCTGCCAACCTTTACGTAATTCAACATTTCTGGCTTCGATCTTTAGTTCCATATAATTCCTCCATCTGTGGATAAAACGACTCCAAATTCTTCTTTCTCGTGCACATCTCGCACACCCTTACAGGTTAGAACTTGCTCCTCCATCGGAAAACTATGCAGGGACGAGAACGACCTGCTTATACTACTATTATATTCCCCTCCTTGGTTTAATCAAGGAAGGTCCTATTTTTTCCACAAATGATTTGGGGCATAAGATATATTTTTGATTTATTTTCAGTGTTTTATAGCTTTTGAATATATTTGGTATTAAATTAATTGGCCAATATAAAATTGCACAGCTATTAACGAGAGTTATTACATGGAAAACAATAAACACGGTGTTATCCTCCTCAACATGGGAGGGCCGGAAAAACTGGAAGACGTCAAACCTTTTCTCAACAACCTCTTTTCAGACCGAGACATCATTCGGCTAGGGCCTTCATTTCTCCAGAAGTTCATTGCTCGTTATATAGCACATAAACGCGCTCCTCAATCCAGAAGTATCTATAGCAAAATTGGTGGAGGATCTCCCCTAAAAAGGATTACTTTTGAGCAGGCGGCCGCTCTTGAGAAGGCACTTAATGAAACCGAGGCAGACGAGTATGTTGTAACTGTAGCTATGCGGTATTGGCCACCGTATGCGGATCAGGCAGTTGAAGAGCTTCTGAAACGTGATGTCAATGAGATCACAGCGCTGACCCTTTACCCACACTACTCACGGGCGACCACTGGTTCATCAATTGCTGAACTGAAGAAATCCATAACACGGTTAGCTCCTGACGTTCCCGTTCGCTACCTAGAAGAGTGGCCACACCAAGCATCATACGTGAAAGTATTAGCGGAAAGTATAACCTCAGGACTTACTCAATTTAACGCCCAACCTGTCGAGGTTGTTTACAGCGCACACAGCTTGCCAACATCATTTATCAAAGAAGGCGACCCTTATGTTGACCATCTTATGCAAACAATACAGGCGGTGGAAAAGATTACAAACCACAACGGCCGGATATGCTACCAGTCCCGAAGTGGTCCGGTTGAATGGCTCTCGCCATCCACGCCAGATATGATCAAAACTCTTGCCAGCGAGAACTGTAAAAACATCCTCATGGTTCCAATCAGCTTTGTTTCTGATCACGTGGAAACGCTCTATGAAATCGACATGCTTTACTGCCAGCAGGCCAAAAATCTAGGTATTACGTTACGCTCTTCTACCTCGATGAACACAAACCCACAGTTTATAAAGGGACTGAAAGAGTTGGTTCTTGAAAGCTGACATTACCCCGAACATTTCATGTAAAATACGCCTCATTTACAAGTTCTCATGAAATATTCGGGTTAAGCTACTCTGTTAGCACTTTCAGAGAATGCTGGCTGAAAACTGCGCATTCTAACATTCATCAGAATCGCAAGCCCCAACATCGTCGTGAGTAAAGAAGAGCCGCCGTATGATACAAGTGGCAGTGGAATTCCCACCACAGGCAAAAAACCCATAATCATAAAAAGATTTATAACCGCCTGCCAAAAGATCAGCATCACAATGCCAAAAGAAAGCAGTACCCCAAAACGATCTTTGGAGTTCATAGCAACGTACAAACCCCAAATTAACAGAGAAAAATAGGTCCCAAGAAATACAAGACATCCTACAAAACCCCACTCCTCACCCCATACAGAAAATGCAAAATCGGTATGACGCTCCGGCAAAAAGTGTAGATGTCCCTGAGTACCTTCCATATACCCTTTACCAAACTTACCTCCACTTCCAACGGCAATCTTAGACTGAAGTATCTGATAACCATGCCCCATCGGATCATTTTCAGGATGCAGAAATGTTTGAATCCGTTGCTTCTGATACGGTTTTAAAACCTGTTCCCATGCAAAGACACCTAACCCCATACCCACCGAACCCAAAACACCATAGGTAGACATTTTCAGTTTCACGAAGACCGTCATAGATACAAAGATAATTCCAAGCATCAACGCCGTTCCAAGATCTGGTTGCTTCAATATCAGAAGAAAAGGAACAGCTGTGAGTGCGATAGGTGCCACCAAATCTCTAATGGAATACCCGTCATTAATTTCTTTTCTTGAATAGTAGCTTGCCAAGCTGATCACCAGCATCAGTTTGGCTGGTTCCGAAGGTTGTAGCTTAAAAAATCCGAGATTAATCCAACGCTGGGCTCCACCAGCTGAATCTCCTACAAAATAAGAAAGAATGAGCAATATGCTTATTGAAATATAGAACGGATAATTCCAGAAATGTAGTTCCTGATAATCAAAGCTGATGACAAAAACAAACAGAGCAAAGCACATGAGGAAAAAGTAACCTTGCTTAATATACGGTGGTGTACCGTACGATTTTGGAGGGGACGACGCACTGTACAGATTAAAAAACGCCATAGTACAAATGAGGCAAATCAGAATTATTAGCACCATATCAAAGTGCTCCAACAAGCGTCTATCTATACGGAACATAATCCTACACTCACCATTAAATTAGCTATATACCTACATCTTGCTTGCGCGAGATTTAGGATAAATCATTTCTTCACACTGATTCAAACTATTGGACAATCTGATTTAACCGGCCACTGAAATATTGTTTTAATACAGCTCTTGCGATTGGCCCCGCCGCGGAACCACCATGAAGTCCATGTTCCACCAGCACCGTAACTGCAATTTCCGGGTTGTCCGCTGGGGCAAAGCAGGTAAACCAGGCATGATCCCGATATTTATAAGGAATATCTTCTTCTTTTAAATGCCTGTATTGAGCAATCTTAACAACCTGTGCTGTTCCCGTTTTTCCGGCGATCCGTAAACCCTCAATAGCCACCCTCCTGGCCGTTCCTCTTTTGCCCTGAACAACCTGCTCCATCCCTTGATTGATAAGTTTAATATAACGGTCTAGCCCCTTTATCTCTGAGGTTATCTCTGGAGTAAAACTCTCAATAATATTTCCTTCGGGGTCGACAACCTGCTCCACTAGCTGTGGGCGGTAAACCGTCCCCCCGTTTGCAAGAGTTGCAGTCATAAGACAGATCTGTAAAGGAGAGGTCAAATTGAAGCCCTGACCAATGGCAATTGATAAAGTCTCGCCTTCCTGCCATTTTGATTTTCTATTTTTCAACTTCCATTTCTTTGTCGGGGCAAGTCCCGACTTTTCGTATTCCATCTCAATGCCGGATCGCTTACCAAGTCCCAATTTCTTCGCATATTCAGCCAAAGTATCCACTCCAACTTTTTGCCCGACCTGATAGAAATAGACATCACAGGATTCGGCAATAGCTTTCTCAAGATTCACTGGCCCATGGCCACTATGTTTCCAACACCTATAGGTTCGGTTGCCAAAGGAATACCGCCCTGGACAATAAAACACCGTATCTTCATCAATGACGCCCTTTGCAAGACCTGCAAGGGCGGTTACCATTTTATAGGTTGAACCTGGTGGATACGTTCCCTGAACCACCTTATTGATAAGAGGATGTTTTGAGTTATCGAGCAAATCCTGCCATTTCTTCTTCGAAATTCCACCTACAAAGTCCTTTATGTGGATTGTAGGAGCAGAGACCGCCGCCAACACGCGTCCTGTATTGACTTCCATGGCAATCACAGCTCCGGACTTGTCTCCTGCATCCATATAGCTTTCGGCAATTTGTTGCAAATCCACATCCAGAGTCAAACGGATTTCTCTTCCCGGCAGAGGCTCTTCGGCTTTAAGCATCTGTTGCTCAAACCCTTTGGAATCGACCTCAGTATAACTATGCCCTTTTTCCCCTCGAAGATCAGGCTCTCGCATTTTTTCAAGACCACGTTTACCTATAATATCCCCACCGCTATACACATCTCTATCAGAAGCAGCCAGCTCCTTTTTACTAATTGACCCAAGATAGCCTATAACGTTTGCCGCAAGATCATCATAGTGATAGACACGAACGGGCTGCACCTCTGTTCGAATACCAGAGAACTCATGATTGTGGTTTTCAAGATAGGCAAGAGTCTTCCAGTCAATATCTTCTTTTAATAAGACAGGCACATACCTCGGAGTCCCTGAGGCCTCCCTCACCTTCGCCCAAAGTTCGGACACCTCCATGTCAAGAATCGGAGCAAGTCTCTCCAGGACATCACTTAAATCGTGGGAATCCTCTTGAATAAGTGCGACATTAAAGGACGGCCTGTTTGTGACTATTTCTCTACCAAACCGATCAAGGATATGACCCCGCGGGGGTGCAAGCTGCCGGATTCTCACCCGGTTTCCATACGCACGTTTCTCATATTCCTCACCACTGGTAATTTGCAAAAACCAGAGTCGAAGAATAATAACAAGGAAAAAAAAGAGAACGACAACTGCTGCGGCAAGCAACCTCTTTTTTAATTGGTCAAGAGCAGCATCATCCCGTTCTTCAATTTCCTGTACTTCTTTGAAGGCTAATTTCAATTTCATCTGTTCACGTTAAAACGTTTTTTTCCGACGCCTGCGAAGAGGTTTTCCTCGCAGTTGACGCTTCTGCAAGTATTCATACAGCGCGTTACAAAGTAAAAAAAATGGGATTGCAGCAACCATGACGAGTGCAGTTCTTTGTAGGGTAACCCCCCAGGACCATTCAGGTAACAGGTCAGGGGCTGTGAGGGAATAGACAAAATACATGAACATCTGCACAAGGAAATAGCTAATTCCAACCAGAGGAATCTGATAGGTTGCTTCTTTAACTGGGCTTTTATTTGTAAAAAGCTTTAGGCCAGTCAAAGTAAACAGACACATAAGGGGATATAGTCCAAGTTGGATTCCCGCCACAACATCAAGGATCCACCCGAGGGTGAAAACGAGAAATATCCCAGGAATCCAGGCAAAGCGGTAAGCAACAAACGCAACAAATATAAAGATAAAATCCGGACGCCCCAACCACAGCGGAAGATATTGCAACAGTGTTGTCTGCAGCACAATCAGCAAAACACCAAGTAACCAGAATACGAGGACCATCATGAGTGAATACTACCTCTTTGTTGAAAGATCCATCGAATCGAGGATCTGACGTCGGTCGGTGGGGTCTATGAGTACAAATTCAAGTTTTTGAAAATCGACGTGGGGAGTAACCTCAATATCCTGAAACATTCCCCGTCTCCTCTTGTATACTTTTGAGACCTGGCCTAGTGGTATCCCAGAAGGAAAAACACCACCAATACCAGCCGTAACAATTTCATCACCAACCTGCACATCTGCATTTTTCAACACGTAGTGAAGTACAAAACCCTTTTCGCCAACACCTTTTAAGATACCTCGAATGCGACTCTTCTGAATCATTGCATCGATGGCACTACTCGGCGCATTGGCCAGAAGAATTTTGGAATAATGCTCACCAGTATGGATAACCTGACCGACTACCCCCGCAGGAGCAAGGGCAATCATCCCTTCTAAGACATCATCTTTTCGACCACGATCGACAACAATTGTCTGGTACCAGAATGCGGGTTCTTTACCAACAACACGGGCTGCAAGTGGCTGAAAATGTAATCTTTCCTTAAAGGCCAGAAGTTCTTCAAAATGGAGAGAGTTACTGTATCCCTCTCTATACTCGCCGAGCTCTGTGAGATATTTATCAACGAGTAGGCGAAGACGTCTATTTTCCGTTCTCACATTCCACAGAGCAATATAATCATTTTTCAATGATGCTATTCCACCAACAGAACGGGTAACGACACTTTGCAGGGGTCCCATAAAATCGAGGGTCAGCTGATGGGGGGTGCCAAACCGGCCCCCCAGAAGAGAGGCCAGAAGGAGTACTCCTACCACGGCCAAGATGCCTATCAGAAACAGTATCCTGATTGAGGAAAAGATTGGTTGATCCTGCTTACTTTTTGTTTTTTTTCTCACGGGTCACAACAGTCAGGGGCAAAAAAAAAGTAGTGAACCGAAATCCACCACTCGATCCATCCAAACAGCACCAATTACTCGATACAGACCTCTCGGAGAATGTCAATGTTATCAAGCGCTTTCCCGGAACCTAACACAACGGAAGAAAGAGGATCCTCTGCCACGATGATCGGCATACCGGTCTCTTCCTTTAAACACTTATCAAGGTTCTTCAATAGTGCCCCTCCCCCGGTAAGAACTATGCCATTATCCACGATATCAGCAGCAAGTTCTGGTGGAGTGACCTCTAGAGCAACCCGAACAGCCTCAACAATAACATCTACCTGCTCAGCTATTGCTGACTGGATCTCATCCGCTGTGATCTGTAGGGTCTTAGGAACTCCAGATACAAGATCGCGACCTTTGATATCCATTGTCTCGTATGGTTCCTCTGGAAGTACATTGCCAATGGTTGTTTTTATAAGCTCCGCAGTCCTCTCGCCTATGGCAAGATTATGTTTACGTTTAATATATTGTAATATTGCCTCATCCATTTTGTCGCCTGCAACCCGAACGGATTTCGCATACACAATACCAGACAAAGAAATGACTGCGACCTCAGTAGTACCTCCACCAATATCTATAATCATATTAGCGGTAGGCTCAGTAATTGGAAGGCCGGCTCCAATTGCAGCAGCCATTGGTTCTTCGATTAAATAGACTTCACGGGCACCAGCAGACTCAGCAGACTCCTTAACAGCACGCTTTTCAACTTGGGTAATACCAGAAGGCACCGATATAATTATACGTGGGTGAACAAGAGTTCTTCGATTATGTACCTTATTAATAAAAAATCTGAGCATAGCTTCTGTAACTTCAAAATCAGCAATAACTCCATCTCTTATCGGTCTAATAGCGGTAATATTGCCAGGGGTTTTACCGAGCATCATTTTTGCTTCCTGCCCAACAGCAAGCACCTTACTCATCCGGCCATCCTGACGGACTGCTACAACTGAAGGTTCTCGTAAAACAATTCCTTTCCCTTTTACATATAAAACACAGTTCGCTGTGCCTAAATCTATTGCCAGATCATTTGACAACCAGCCGAATAAAAAATTAAATGGTGAATACATGCAGTTTCCCTTGGTGTTTGAGGTGCTTTAGCACACTCTATATATAATTCCCCACCTCGATAAGTAGCCAATCGCAGGTGGGAATAATTAAGTTTTTTGCAGAAATAAAAACACTTTTGCTAAAGCTGTAAAACATACCAAACCTCATTTTCATTAGCAAGTTATATGGTCAAGTGATTCGTATATTTATCCTTTTCTATTGACACAAAAAACAAAGCCTGTTATTGATGTTTTTCTCTACACACAAGTGAATTTAGGGGCTATAGCTCAGCTGGGAGAGCGCTTGACTGGCAGTCAAGAGGTCGACGGTTCGATCCCGTCTAGCTCCACCAAAGATATCTAAGTGATTGCAATAGTTTAACTATTGTTTGCTTAGACCTAGATTAAGCCTGTCTTATCCAAGTTCTTATCCAATGAGAGCACGGTGATAAGATGGGCTTTTCTACTTTTAGACCACCAGAATACCTTTACCAGACCAAGACTGGACTATTCATTTTCCGAATGAGTGTCCCCCTTGATTGCAGATCCACCTTTTGTAAAACTGAGTTTCGCTATTCCCTCAAGACACGTTGCATTAGAACTGCTCGCAAGTACCTATCTTCAATTCTATCAGACCTCAAAGATTTAATCCAAGATATACGCTCTGGTCTATATCTGTTGTCCTCTTCAGCGGAGGTAACTAAAGTTGTTAAAGGCATTATTGAGCGTACTAGGAACAACAGGACCACCGCCTACCAGATAATCACCTCAGAAAGCACCACACAGGAAGGCGATAAACTACCGCTCACTGACCGCCCATCAGCACCCAACCAATCACACCAAGAGCCTGTAATCACACCTATATCAACCCTTCAAGAGTCTTTTTTCAATGAGAAGAAACTATCTAAAGAATGGAGGCCCAAAACCAAGGAAGACCACGAGCAAGTATTCAAGTTATTCATTGAGGTCATGGGAGATATCCCTGTTGAAACCATAGACAAACCAATGATGCGCAAGTTCAAGGATACTGTTGCATCACTCCCGCCCAACATGAGAAAGGACAAACGATACCGGAATAAGTCCATCCAGAAGATCCTCAAGATGAAACCTGAGAAGACTATCAGCACTCACACTATAAACAAATATCTTTCCCGCCTGAGTAACCTGTTCAATTATGGTGTCTCGCATGGGTTCATCTCAGCCAATCCCGCCAATGGTCTAAAAGTCAAACTGAAAAGCAGACCCGACGAGGAACGACAAGCATACTCAAATGAAGACCTCCGAAGGCTTTTTAGCTCCCCAGAGTTTACCAAGATGACATTCAAGCACTCCTACCAATACTGGGTTCCTCTAATTGGCCTATATACAGGGTGCCGCTTGGAGGAGATCTGTCAATTACATTTGGAAGACATCAAAGAAGATGATTCTGGAGTCTGGACATTTGACATCAACGACAACAAGGAGAAGAACCTGAAGAATCTCTCAAGCACCAGAGTGATACCAGTTCATCCTAAACTCATTGAGTTAGGTCTATTGAGGCGCGCTGAGATATTGAGGCAAGAAGGAGAGAACCGATTGTTCCCTGAGTTACAAAAGCATAGGGATGGTTACGGCCATCAGGTGTCTAGATGGTATCGGAGGTTTAAACAACAGTTTGGATTTGACTCCACGAAGAACTTCCATTCGTTCAGACATACCTTCATTACCCACTTGAAGCACAAGCAGATTGATCCTTTCATGATCCATGAGCTAGACGGACACGCAATCAATAGTGAGACCATGGGAAGATACGGTAAGAGGTTTACCCCAGAGATCCTGCTTAAGGAGGCTATTGAAAAGATTGACTACGAGATTGATTTCTCTGTGATATCTGACTGAAATGTCTGAGACTGGTTTACAAAGAGAGAGAGGCGATGTAGTCCCCCTTCTTCTACGTACCAAAGATACGGGTGGGCCTCTCTATAACGAACGGGGGGCAATACCTTGCATACTGACCAAAACTCCCGCATGCTTAGAGATGGTCTGGAAAAAATTGCATGGTGCACCAACACGAGGACGATCATCAGTTATTATTGATCGCTTTGCCTAACGTAACCTATTGCTGAAATTAAGAGAAACGTGTTACGAATTGAAATCGTACTATCAATATTTTGACGGCAGGTGATCATAGATTGTTAGTTATACAGACCTGTATAATAACTTGTTAAGTATTGGGCGTACCTGAGTAAGTGGTGTTTACATATGAAAAAACAAGTTTGTAATAATTGTGACAATGAGATGCCGTTTTTTAGGTCTGAAGATGGAAGTGAAACCGACGGTATTAGTTATTGTACGAATGCCGAGTGTGTACTTCATGGTATGCAACAGCCTAAATCTGATGGGCAGAGCATTGTAAGCTTTGATCTAAATGGTGGATTTACGGTTATTCGTAAAGGGAGGTTTTCTGAAAATGAGGAAAACCTTGAGCGTGTTATTGAAATGCTTAAAAAACATTTGAGTTTAGACAAAAAAATAGAGGCGACTACAGAAGAAACTGGAGCTGACTTAGTTGTTTCTTGCTCCTGCGGCTTAGTAACAAGAGATATCCAAGTAACAAGAATATTAGATTCAAAATATGCCAGCTCTGCAAGTAATAGCGATGTTGTTTGGGAAACTTATAAGACGAATGAAGTGCTTAATTTGATTGCCCGCTCTATTGAAAAGAAGACTCACAGGTATGCTCCTGAAATAGTAAAAGAAATGTGCCTTGTGCTAGACCCGACTGTGGATACATTTTGGGCTGTTATCTATAAGGTGAATCTAGAAATACTTAGAGAATACTTTTCAAGGCAACCTTGGTTCAGCATTGTTTTAGTCAGCCCTGAGAACGTAATTCTGCTATCGGGGGCAGAGTTAAGCGAATGGTGTCAGTGCTAACCGATTAGGGAAATACCTAACAAGAGCTTTAAATGGAACAATAACAGTTGACTATGTTTCGCTTGCCTCCACAATTAAAGCCAACTACTTTTGTCCGCTTAAGCTGGCGTTACTCCATTTCAAAGTACTTCCAGTGCCCGATACTACTTTCCTATGAATGCCCTGACAGGTTGCCCTATAGTGTTGTGGTATTACACGTCATGCCTGACGATGTTTCTGGACGAAAGAAGAACTATAATCTGGAATTATCTTTTAATTTAGGGCGTGCCTTTTGAGTTAGGGTATAGTGGAAATATGTTGACCTTGGTTTCAGATTGCAAGAGTTAAGAACAGATTTGTCCCGCCAACCAAGCTATAGAATGTGTAGTACATGACATCACTTTTGTAATGTTATGCAGAAAGACGTCACGAACAACTTGCAAAAACGATATTAATATATTTACATAATTTTAATAAGTTATGAGCGCTAGTCATGTAACATGCAACACATAGCGAAGACTTACTAAAGTGAATCAACTTTGTATAGAATCTGCAATATTGTGTGTTTGGAAGTTTCTGTATAATTACTTGTTAAAAACATGAAATATTGATCGTTATTTTAGGAACAAGGAGGCATCATGATTGAAGTTGAAGTAAGAGGAGATCTAGAATATGCAATTAAACAGCTAAAAAAGAAACTTGCTGAAGATGGAGTTAAAAGAGGAATAAAAAGGAGAGGCGGACCTGTAAGGTCTAGACGATTATCGCTTTCCCAAAGACGTGGTGGCATTAGAAAAATATCATTAGCAACTAAATCTAAACAAACTATCTCAAATACCGTACCTCCTCCTAAAAGACCAAGCACTGAAGAGTGATCCAAGATGACTGACAATTCAAATCAAACTATAAACAAGGATGAACTTCACAATTTACTCTGGGATACTAGGAGATCTGTTAGGTATCATAATAGAAGGAGATTGTTTTACGATAGGGCAAGTAACTTTTCAGATGCTTTTACAGCGATTGCTGGCTCAGGGACTGTTGTTACTGCTGTGTCTCAATTACCTGGGTGGGTGCCAATAACAATGGCAGCAATTACGGCTATATTATCTTCAATCAACCTAGTTTTTGATACAAAAGGAAATGCAAGAACTCACCATGATTTATCCAGAAATTTCATTGAAATAGAAAAAGCACTAATCAGCCCGGTCTTAACGCGTGAAATTTTTCATGAATCACAAGTAAGAAGATTGGAAATTGAAGCTGAAGAGCCTCCAGTATTAAGAGTTTTAGATCTTGTATGCCACAATGAATTGCTTAAAGCGATGGGATATAATGAGTCGGAATATTTTAAAATCAATTTATTCCAGAGGATAGTTGCTAACTTTTTTGATCTATTCCCTTCTACAGTAAAAAAATAGGCCAGCATTAGTGCTTGAATAGTAAATGAATATAATATTTTAACTAAGTGTTTCGCTGGTCTCGCTGAAGCTCGCCGGTGAACTTACCGTTAGTGTAGCAAGTAAAGGTATCTCCTATGGAGTCTGACTTTTTTAGTGGTAAAGATTGTTCCAGAGACTCAACCGAGATAGTTGCTCCATTTCCCATAAGTTCTTTGCACAATACTACGTTCTAATCAACTACCAGAGTTAAACATTCGGCACCTCTCTGGTAGATCATAAGAAAGCACACAGTTCATCACCCTCTCTAGGGAGATATCAGAATCACTCACCGTCATGCATAAACATGCCAGCGGACTAGGTTTAGCCCATACCTACCGCGTAAACAAACATGACTCCTATATAGTTATGGGCCAGCTCTCACCTGAGTTCATGGCTGAGTTGGTTGATCGTTGGTTATTCCTTGAAGATGAGAACCATGGATTGAAGCTGGAGATAGCAGAGATCAAACAGCTTGTACTTGGTCTTACTCAGGCACGTACCGAGAAGGAGAATACGACATACACACCACCTACTCCTGACCTCAAAGTTGGAGGAAGAGGTAGACCTGTAAAGCGTTGGCACGTGGAACAGATTAAAGTTAAGGAAGGGCTTCTACAGAACTACCATGAATTTGACCTTTTTGGACTTGGATATAATAACTAAACAAAAAGACAGATAGTGAGAGAGACAGAGAGGGAAGCACAAGGAGATCTGACCAGACTACCTAACGATACGCAGTAATCGCAAGCAGGTGCACAACTAGCTAATATAATAAAGTATATAGTTAAAGATAGTCAGTCGCTTTCTCTATAGAGAATAGTCCTTAACTTCATTTACTCTACGATATCATGTGCTTACCTACTTACGATTTCATTATAAATCAGCCAATCACCTCATGTCTCTCTCAGACTCTCACTAGGCTCTTACCAGTTCTTGTCCAAGGTATAACCGGATCATCAATGATTAGATTAATGATAATCTTTCTTGTTGAGCTGCTTACTTCAGCAACCTCAGCCACGGCCTTGTTAATCGTTCTGACTGCTATCTTCCTCACATCTCCTGCAAGACTACTCAAGAACATCACAACAGCCTTCTTACCAACCAACGTTAGTGTCCGAGCAGACATCACTTCACTATCGTAAACCCTGAAATGAGCATCCGGTAAGACTTGTTCAAGGTAGGGAACCAGAGCATCATCCTTATATGTATAATAAATACTAACAGGATTGGCTTGGTCGTTCTCAATTGTCCGAGATGCAGTCCTGTTCGCTCCCTGATGTAAAGCCTGACTAAGCATCCCACGTATAACCTGTGTCAATAACTTCTCACTGACGATAGCTGTGTGATCTCTCCCCTGTGCTACAGTTTCTCCAAGACTTACCTCTCGTGGCTTATGCATAAGACCAGCGAAGATGGCAACAGAGCAATGAGCATACTTGTTTGAAGCCGTTTCATTCCCATGTGTCAGCCAGCTAAACCGGGGCTTACCATCTATTTGCACATGAATGTCTACCCCGTTATCAGTCAAATACTTTTCAATGATTCCCCTGTGGTGTATCTCATCTGTACGATGCTTAAACGTGAAGAGAAGAATTCTTTCATTTGGATGTCTTTGGATTATCTCAAGTATACCTGCCAGTAGATTCCTACCGTTACTTTCAAGCTCATTCTGCATAGCCCCACGACCAGCAGGGTGATCAATTCTATGAAAGACAGTTCCTCCATAGCTTAGGTGTAACTCAGGCAGGTTATCCGGTAAAAAGATGGTCTTGTCAAGCATCATCAATGTGTTAATATTAGCGGATGCATCAAGAATAACCATGTTCTTCATAGAGTCAGGCACTACCACATCAAAGCGAACTACTGCATTGCTGTCTGTCTTGCCCAAGTGTACTGAGGTGTCATACTCTGTGACCCTGAGCAACGATTTCAGTGACAGTATCAGGTTCTTGGCTTCATCTACTCCCTGTCCTTCTGCTACCCACTCAACTGCCTTGAGCATTTCAACTAATCCGGTCTCAGTCGTGTGTGGAAACTTGACGATCCCTTTCGGTCTACCATTCTGTTGGGACAGTATTTCATCATGAATATGCCCATAGGCTGCCTTGATATACTCAAGAGTATTGATGGCAACTTCAAGTTTAACCGATTCCACACTGCTCCTTCCAGCATCGTACATATCTTTCAAATCCATGACACCAAACTCATAACCATTCAAGCCATGTGCTAACCGTCTAACATCCAATACTTTACTGTCTGTTGAGATCAGCGATTCATCCCATATAGTAAAAGTACGTTTCTGAAGTGAGTCATCAAACGCATGAGCAGGGCCATTCTTCACCTTGTTGTGAGACAAGAGCATGATAGGACGTTGCTTATCGTCTGACGCTGGTAATGCAGCATAGCCTTTTGGAAGTTGACCATCAGCATCTCTTTGAACTTCTGGGTTGTAACTGTATGAGTGTACTAAAGATATGTAGTTCTCTGGTATTCCTGCCTTAATCAATGCTTCGTGCAGATCACATAATTGGTCAACCTTGGAGGCTGCTACAGCTACGGTGAAATTGCCTTTCTGCTTACCCAGTATTCCCATTTGATAAGCACGACCAAGGAAAGAACTAATTGATGTTGTCTTTCCAAGACCAGTGGGAAGAGGCACAGCGATCCTGCCAGTGATCTTACCATTTGCAAGAGCAGCATAAGAGTGCAAGAGAGTGTACAGTGCTTCCTCCTGTGATTCAGATGTGATATTGCCATAACCCCTGATAACTTTAATGAGATCACGATGGGCATGGTTAATAAGAGTACGATATTCAACATCTAGGCTGTCAATACTCGGTATAACCATGGTGCGTTTAGGAAGCTCAACAGGTTCAACTGCAACTTGCTCATAGCCTTCCATCTTTTTCTTGATCCTGTCAATGTCATCATAGATCCATTCTTCGGGATCATCTTTCCCCCATGCCTTTTCACCAATTGGATACCCCATGAATACAGCTACAATCTGGTCTGGTTCACATTCTGCTTCAAGCATAGCTTTGATAACAGAAAATGTGGCCTCTGATTGAGCTGAATCACGATAAATGATGGAGCTCTTTTCAAGCTATTTGATGTCATTCGATGCAGTTCGTTGCAGGGCCCTGGGCTGCGCCTCAGGGTATAGGTTTTTTAAGGCATGGTGGAAGCTCAG
>JBLHNU010000016.1:0-97816 GCA_047622095.1 Desulforhopalus sp. | reverse complement strand
TGGCAAAGTTTCTCCACACGATCGGCGGCAGGACCTTTCTGGCCAACTAAAATTTCAAAACTAACGCGCTCACCTTCACTGATAGACTTAAATCCAACACCCTGAATTGCGGAATGGTGTACAAAAACATCGTTTCCCCCATCTTGCTCAATAAAAACATAACCTTTTGCATCATTGAACCACTTTACTTTTCCTTCCGGCATGTCCTCTTCTCCTGTTAAGTTGATAGATAATGCAAAATCCCTACTCATATGCAACAGTAGCAGCGAAATCACACACGTCCTCAAACAACGAGAGGCAGTATTACTTCATCAAAGTTCAAAATATTTAAAGCCTTCCCGCAATTACTTGGTTTCTTTGCACGGTTTACAGGTCCTCATCGGTCTGAAAGGCCGGTCGTGTACCTTTTCCTATATGATGTGTTTTTTTCAGCGTTGCAATGGGAACGGATAGGGGAATCCCTTCAAGCTATGTCGGGAAATCCCTATCCCTCCCCTTCTTCATTCTATTTTATTTCAATCTGAGCAACTTTTTGTTTCGATTCCTTGGATTTAGGTAGACTGAGGGTCAGTACCCCATCCTTAAAAGTTGCCTCGATTTTGTCACTCTCTACCTCCAGTGGCAATCGCACGGCACGATAAAAAGAACCACAGCGACGCTCAATGGTAAGGTACCGCTTGTCTTTGCTTTCTTTTTCCTCCTTTTTTTCACCTTTGATAATCAGCAGGTTCTCTGCAAGGGTGACGCTAATATCTTTTTTTTCCATACCTGGAAGATCCGCCACAATCTCCAGGCTATTTTCGGTCTCACTTACATCAAGACGTGGGCTCCAGCTAATATCCATATCTTCCTGCAAGTTGTGAAAAGGAAAATCAAACCACGTTTTTTTGACCATATCATCCATCTCTGAAAAAACATTCGGAACCGTACTGCGACGTTTTAGTGGCAATAAATCGAACATGTTGAACCTCCCTGGATAAATGTTTATTATGTGTCCTGCCAACCAACTTGGGTAATCGCTGAATTCGTGCCTTCCTCGTGCTAAAAATGAGTTTTTTCTATTTTATAAGGATTGCCATGGTCCTAAGGTTGATTTCTTATTGATCATAACCGCTTGCAGAGCAACGAAACGTCTGTAACTCATCAGGCTGTAACATGTTTGCAATCGGTTGTATTGCGAGCTGTTAATATCCAAAAACTCAACACCGTATCGCCAGATAGGTAAATTGTTTATCGGATCAGATATTAATTCCATGGACTTACCCCGCCCACTGATTTGACTAATGCAATAATCAAAGTCCGTCTGACTGTCATAGATGAGTATTTCCATCTTGAAATCAACGTTGCTTATATTCTTTTCATCGGCATGTACAAATGATACTCCACCTGATGCGATATCGTAAATATTGGCTACAACCGGTTCCTCAAAGCCTGTCAGTACTACTATGCCTTTAGTCACAAACCTGATTGATTTCCGTCTCTTGTTTTGATGGTCGTTTGAACCGAAATGGTTACTATTGTCTTCTTTCTCGAACTTATTCTGACAATACATCAGGGGGCATTGAAGGTCATTTTCACTCTTCACACCTTTGCTACTCATTTGTGGGATTGCAGATGTTGCAAATAAGTTTTGCATGTTCTCTTTTGGACTCTTCTCTACGCTCAAAATTTAATCTCCTCCAGCAAGTGTCGTCTCTCATATCATCAATTCTGCGGCTGAAAGCAGAGAACACCCCAATTAAGACCCGGATGTCGAGACTTTCCAGGCAGAACTCATTAATCTCCTAACGTAAAGTATGAATACACAGAGCAGAATAGGCAATACTGCAATAGGCGAGAAAGTACGGTAATGAAATACCGTACTAAAGGTGTGAAGTGATGAATTTCTTGAGGTTTATTTTTTGATTTGTAAGCCGCAGTTTTTTTCTGATATTTTCTCGATAAGATTCTATAGTGCTCACTTTAAGGTCTAGAATGTCGGCCATCTCTTTTGACGTTTTATCCTGCCTGATATAGTGAACAATTTGTAATTCCCGAGGGGCCAATTTAGCGTTGGTCAGAATCATGTCATGTGAATGCTCTGAGAAAATATCCAGCAAATTTGCTTGTGCCGTTTCTATATAGTTCTTTGTAGAATCGTTCGCTCTCTTCTGTGCTTTTTTCAATAGCGGCAGGACCATCTCTCCTGCTTTGGCAGCAATATCCTGCCTGATATCATTATGTTCTCGTTCTCTTCTCTTTAGAATAGTACTGAGAGTGGTGTTGTTATCCTGGAGTTCACGGTTCATTTTTTCCAGCTCTTTTTCTTTTATCAACAATGTGTTTAAAACAGTTTTCAACTCATCGAAGGAGTAGTTTAGCTCCGTCGTCCTTTTCTCCACCTGCTGCTCCAGATTGGCACGCAATTCCAGGAGTTTCATTTCAATGATCTTTCGTGAGGCTATTTCACTTTTGAGCTGTTCATTTTGCTCTCGTAGTTTGACAACCAGGCCCTGCGTTTCAAAGCTACGCTTTGCTCTATAGAGTAGGTCTTCAATATTACAAGGTTTCTGCAGATAGTCGTCGGCTCCCAGCTTAAGTGTTTTGACTGCGGAATCAACATCACCATATCCGGTCAGGATAATGACCCCAGTATCTGGGGAGAGGGCTTTGGCTTGTTTCAACACAGCTACACCGTCTATCCCGTTCATTCTCAGATCAGTAATTACCAGGTCATAACGGTTTGCCTGAAGGAGGTCTATTGCTTTCTGGCCATTTGTCGCAGTTGTTACTTTGAAGTTGTTTTTTTCAAGAACCCAACCAATTGATACAAGAATGGCTTCTTCGTCATCAACCAGCAGTATTGATTCATTGCTCATTGTTTGCGCTCTCAATGGGCAGCAAAACGGAAAATGTTGATCCCTTACCACGCTCACTTTTCACATCTATGCGTCCACCATGTTGTTTTATTATGCCATAACTTACGGACAAACCAAGGCCTGTACCTTTCAGTTCGGGCTTGGTGGTGAAAAACGGTTCAAAGATGTGAGCCATATTTTCCGAGTCTATGCCTTTACCGTTATCCTCAATATGGACTGCAATGTGTTCCCCAATTTTTTTAGTGCTGATGGTGATGATCCCACCGTTTTCACAAGCGTCTGCCGCATTATTCATGAGATTGAGAAAGACCTGTTTCAGCTGATCTGCAACAGCCATGATAGGGGGAATGTTATCACCATACTTTTTTACAATTCTGATTTTTCGGCTAGTAAAGTCTTTTTTGCTGATCAAGAGGAGAGCGTCAAGAACAGTATGAAGGTCAACATATACAGTTTCACCGGAAGTAGGTTGGAAAAAATCTCTAAGATCAGCAATGAGATTCTTCATTCTACTGCATTCCTGGAGGGCCAGAGTGAGGAGGTTTTTTTCTTTTTTATCAAGAGAAGAGTACTGTTCTATCCCCTTGACAATGGTCATGACACTCTGGAGAGGGTTATTGAATTCGTGGGCGATAGAAGCGGAAAGATTGCCAATAGCAGCAAGTTTTTCTGAGTGAAGTAACTGTGTGTGTAATTGCTGCAGTTCTAGTGTCCGCTCCATAACTCGTTGCTCTAACTCATCGTTTGCTTTTCTTAAGGCTTCCCTGTTTTTTTCTTTCTCTGTAATGTCAAAGAGGTAATGGAGATATAGGTTTTTTGTAACCGGAACCCAGTAAGCATCCCAATATATGCCTAAAGCCCAGAATTGATCATTTAGGGTTTCTTTTGTTGACCGAATTTTGTGGGCAAGGCACCAGGAACAGGATTTCTCTCCTTGTATCCAGCTTGCATAACATTTTTTGCCAGGCACAGCTCCTACTGCGACAGCAGCCTTATTGGAAGCAACTATCTGGCGAGTCTCAAGTTGCAGAAGCATTGCAATGCAGGGAAGCGCATCTAGAAAGAGCTGCCGTAATTGAATCTCATTTTGCAATTTTTCTTCAGCTTGTTTTTCTTTTGTAATATCCCTGCCGACAGCCTGGTACTTGATCACATTCTCAGCCTGGTCATATAAAGCTCTGCCGCACCACTGTTGCCAAGCTATTTTTCCGTCGGCCAGATACATCCGGAGTTCAATGATTTTGTCCGGTTTAAGCGGTGTCAGGGTCTTAAGAAGATCGCCCAACAAGGGTAAATCGTCTTCATGGATATTTGGCAAGAAATTCGTGCCGAGTATGTCTGTATGACTGACACCGAAATACCGACAGTAGGCATCGTTGACGAAGGTGACCCTGCCTTGGGGATCAAAGCGACAGATCAGTTCATTCTGATCCATGACAATAGCCTGGTATCTGTTTTTCACGCGGCGAAGTGTGGCTAACTCGATCTCCTTATGAATAGAAATGTCGCTTACCGTTACCCGGAATTGACCCGCTGGATCGCTGCTATCTGCATATATTCCAGTTTCTACCAGGCCATGGAAGGAGGAGCCGTCTTTTTTCTGGAAACGCATCTCGTAGGATTTTTGCAGCCGGGTCTCCAGAAGTTTTTTCCGGTGGAGGTAGAACAAATCCTGATCCTCGGCCAAGAGAAACTCTGAAAACGGACGGTTGAGCAGTTGTGCTCTTGCCACCCCCAACATATCGCCGGCGGTCAGATTTGCCTCCAGAATCAGCCCCTTGTCACTCACTGTCATATAGGCGACTGGGGCAAAGTCATAGAAATCGGCATAGCGGCGATGAGAATTTTCGAGATTTTCCTGGGTGTTGCGTAGGTCTTCGTTTTGCAACTCCAGTTCGATCTGGTAGGTGTCGAGTTCGTGGATCAATTTCTGGACATCCTTCTGAAGAAGGTCCGTCTGTTCCGGTTTTTGGTCAAGGAGAGTCTGAGCACGCATTCGTAACTCGGAAAATTTGTTCTTTTCTGCATCTTTTCCCATGCCAGCCTCCTAGTTACAGAGAAGTCGATCTTATACAATTTTTGAGGGTTGGTCATAGGTCTCTCCCTCGCTTTAGCTTATGAGTGACCTACGGCAGCGCGCTCTGTTCGTAATTCTCGCTCCATTTGATAAAGAGTTCCCATCATCCACAGAAAACAACATCCGGAAACTTTCGAGATGTCGATATTGCTGACACGGGCGTATCCGATGCTATTTGGCAAATTCTAAAGTGATTGTATTGATAGTATAGAAACTTAATACCTATCAAACAAAAATGCATTATGATTTCCACAAAGTATTTTGCACTTAAATTAAAAGAAAAGAGCAGATAGATACCTGATTAGGAATGCTTTGCAAAAAGTCTATTTCTGCACTCATGAAAGTTTCTTGCTGAGATTTTATCCCATAGAGGAAATCAAGCACAACCATATAGTTGATATTTCGAAGTTGATGGCTAATTTGGTGTTCAGTTAAATTGACTTGCAGCACATTTCGGGGGGATGGGTAAAAAAACCAAGTAAAGAGTAAAAATCGTCTGACATGGAGAGTGAGATGAGTAAAGAAAGCAATGGGGTAAGTGAGAGGAAGATGACAAGCCTTTTCGAGAGGTCTTTGACCGTTTGGGTCGGACTCTGTATTGTCGGCGGGATACTTCTTGGCAAAATTGCACCTAACCTGGCTCAGTCTCTAGACAGTTTGTCAATATATGTCAATGGGGCTCCTGTTGTCTCAATACCTATCGCCATTTGTCTCTTTTTCATGATGTATCCAATCATGGTGAAGATCGATTTTGCCTCCGTAGTGAAGGCTGGAAAAAGCGGAAAACCTGTTTTTCTAACACTTTTTCTTAATTGGTGTATTAAGCCTTTTACCATGTATGCAATCTCTCTTTTCTTCCTGGGTTTCTTGCTCAAATCCTTTATCGGTGCAGAGGCTGTGGACCTTGTCAGGCTACCGTTTGGCTTTGATCTTCCTGTTGGCACACAGCACGGTGCAGGACTTGTGGTTTTGCAGGAAGGGGTAAAGATGTTGCAGATTCCCCTCTGGAGAAGCTATTTCGCTGGCTGTATTTTACTTGGTATCGCTCCTTGTACGGCAATGGTTCTAGTTTGGGGATTACTCGCAAAAGGAAACGATGGCCTGACGCTTGTCATGGTCGCCATCAATTCTCTCACAATGTTGTTGCTATATGGAGTACTCGGCGGCTTTCTGCTTGGTGTGGGCAAGTTGCCAATTCCTGGCAAGCGCTGCTCTTATCTGTTGCTATATATGTGGCTCTTCCCCTTCTTGTCGCTGGATATTTCTCACGTAAATGGATCATCCGTGCCAAGGGAGACAAATGGTTTAAGGAAAAATTCTTGGGTGTTCTGACACGTCTGACTATCACGGCTCTGCTGTTTACTTTGGTCCTACTTTTTAGCTTTAATGGTGAGGTTATTACTAATCCTATGACGATTGTCTGGATTGCGATACCACTTTTTATCCAGACGATACTCATTTTTGCCCTTGGTTACGGAGCAGCTAAACTTTTAAAGTTCAAATACGAAGATGCAGCCCCAGTGGCCATGATCGGAACCTCCAATCACTTTGAGGTTGCTATTGCCACCGCAGTGATGCTATTTGGCTTATCTTCAGGTGCCGCACTGGCAACAGTTGTTGGCGTTCTAATAGAAGTTCCTGTCATGCTGATGCTTGTCGGATTTTGTAAACGCACCACATCCTGGTTTGACAATTATTTTCTTTGTCCACTTTTACGAAACATTACTATGGACAACAAACATGCAGACAAAACAACGATCCTCTTTATCTGCACCGGCAATTCTTGTCGTAGTCAGATGGCTGAAGGGTTTCAGTATAAGATAATGATTTTACAATCATTGACATATCATATATATATGTAGTGGTTCAGACTTGATCTGATAGTTGCCGTTTTTTTCAGCTGTAATTGTCAGATTAAAATCAAACTTTTGTCTTTGTCTGACATCGTTATTTTCACATTCCCATGATCAAGTCATTCCCCTCCAGCAAAAGAAAATAGCCAACTTATCTTCAGTCAGGTGTCACGATGTTCCGTTGACAAAGAGCACTCGTTTGACATAAAATCAAGGAAAGTAATATATAAAAAAAATAGATATAGCCAAACTTATCGTAAGATAGGGACGGAAAGCCACGGATCTTTACGAAGAAATCCGGGTTGTCTTACATAAGGTAGCTCGGCTTTTTTTCTGCTATTTGGTGCCAAAAACCAAGAAATGTCTTTAAAGATGTACAGCTGTAGATGAAGGAGATCAATAAATCAAACGGATCTGATAAAGGGTGGCAATTATGCGATTACAACCAAAAAGAATCATGTGTACTGTTGATTTTTCGGATTTCACTGATGAGGTTCTTGGCTACAGCGTAGCATTATGCAAGCAATTCAATGCAGCGCTATTACTAGTTCACATCGTCACCGACGAGGGCACTTATCTCGGAAAAGAGCGAATGGCTTTTGAAAAGCTTAAAAAAGCAAATATTCTGAAGGCCAAGAAACTCCTTGGGGATATGGTAGAAGACCTGACAATAGATCACGCAATTGTTGTTATTGAGGGAAATCCATCTGATGAGATATGCCGGCTTGCCATGGAAAAAGAAATAGACCTCGTCATCACCGCCACCCATGGTAAGTCTGGAATTAAAAAGATATTGCTCGGTTCTGTAACGGAAAAATTAATAAAATCCGTTAAATCTCCAACACTTGTACTAAACACTAAAGAGCATGAATTCATATCCTTGGCCGACTATGAAATGAAGCTGAAAAAAATTCTGGTGGGATGTGATTTCTCACCTGATTCCAAACTTGCTTTTGACTATGGACTCAGTCTGGCGCAGGAATTTCAGGCGGAGATTTACCTGACACATGTCATTAAACCAACGGAATATGTTGAATTGAAAGCCTTAGATTATATCAATGTTATACCTGGAAATTTTGCGCACTGGCACAACTCGGATTATTTTGAAATGCAAAAAAAAGTGACGGCGGAGAGTAGCGAAAAAATTAAGGGTCTACGTAAAAGACTAGAGAGACAACTTTATTACATGCTGCCTGAAGAGTGTAAAAACTGGTGTACCCCCTATACCGACGTGCTTACAGGAGAACCTTATGAGGAGTTAGTAAAATATGCCAAAGAGCAGCAAATCGACATGATTGTGTTGGGAATTAGAGGCCATACGCTTTGGGAAAAACTACTGGTAGGTTCCACGACTGATCGAGTTATACGCCATGCGCCCTGTCCAGTACTGGCGGTTCGACAGATAGAAGAATGAGATGTAGCTATGGTTTTTTGAGACTGTAAATGATTCGTTTATATAGCACCAATTTTTTCTATGTCACAAAAATGACATCAAGTTGGTACTAGATAACTCATTTCTGAGGTTTCATCTGGCAATCTCAACTTTCATCCAGTACCAGTTGGACAATTTGGGCAAGCACTGTTCTGCTTATTGGCTTTCTGGTATATTTTTTTATGCCAATAGCCAGTGTCACCTCTCTAGAAATAATTGAGCTGTAGCCAGTGCAGAGGATAATGGGCATAGTTTGCTTTATGCTTAGAATTTTCCGGGCTAATTCAACACCTGTAAGATTGGGGGCTCTGTTGCAAAAAATCTAAATATGCTGTGAAATCATTATATGTCATCAAGCAATAGAAGTCGTTATGAATGATTTCAAGTGGAAGCATTTTCGTGGTGAGATAATTTTGGGTTGTGTACGCTGGTATTGTAAATACGGAATTAGTTACCGTGATCTGGAAGAGATGATGGTGGAGAGAGGTGTTGAAGTAGATCACAGCACCTTGTTTCGTTGGGTTCAACAATATGCCCCCGAAATTGAGAAGCGTATGCGCTGGTACAACGGGTCTGGGCTTGGTGAAAGCTGGCAGGTTGATGAAACATATGTGAAAGTAAAAGGTAAGTGGAAATACCTGTATCGAGCGATCACCAAAAGTGGAAAGACACTTAATTTCTACCTTTCCCACACTCGAAATGCGAAAGCTGCCAAACGGTTCCTTGGAAAAATGAAAGAATATGAAAAACCGCCTACGATCAATACCGACAAGGCTCCCTGCTATGACAGAGCTATCCGGGAGTTAAAGGAGGAGGGCCTTCTTAACGACCAAGTTTTTCACCGTAAGGTTAAGTACCTTAACAACCGGATCGAAGCGGATCATGGGAAATTGAAACGGTTGATCAACCCAACCCTAGGTTTTAAATCTATGAAGACAGCCTATGCGACTATCAAAGGATTTGAAGTCATGAGAATGTTTAAGAAAGGCCAATTCGATATATGGACCCATGACCAAGGTTTGAAAGGAGAGATCCGCTTAATTGAAAGACAATTTGATATCTATTCTGCAGCATAAGATATGTCTTCTATAAGGGGACTTTCATAAATTGACATTTTTGCAACAGAGCCGATTGTAGAGGGTGGTGCACTCTGTTCGATACTCAAAGATGATACAGTGACGAGTAATGCTACTGTAGCTTAACAAATATTAAGTAGATTGGCTGGTGTAGATTTAGCATGGCAAAATGTGAAAAATCCGACAAACCGAGAAAGAGCAATTAATTAAAGTATGATGGATAATCAAGTATCAATTATACTAAGGAAGCGTACAAAGAAAATCATATAAAAAGAAACAGGCACATGACTTAATAGTCGCGTGCCTGTTTTTATATGGCGTCCCCAACCGGATTCGAACCGGTGTTGTCGCCGTGAAAGGGCGATGTCCTGGACCAGACTAGACGATGGGGACAGTACAACAAAAGTTCCATGGTGGGTCGTGCGCGATTCGAACGCGCGACTCTCTGATTAAAAGTCAGATACTCTACCAGCTGAGTTAACGACCCTTGAGACGGTCTCTTATACAAGGTCATACAAAGAGTGTCAAGTATCTAAATGACCTATAGTAGGATACAAAAACATGAAAATAGATGAACCTCAATAGGGGCCAAAAGCCCAGTGGAACGAAAAGTCAACAGATCCAAAGAGTGTCCGTATGGAGCACACTTTATATTTTTTCACATAAAAAAAGGTAATATCTTGTAAAAACAAGATATTACCTTTTAAAATCAACATATTTTATTTATGTGCAAGTCAGAATGGCACATCATCGCCTGTACCACCGCCCATTCCGCCAAACGGTTCTTGTGGCATTGGAGGCTCACTAAAACCACCACCACCTGCGCCACCTTCTGCCCCTTTAGGAGTTAGGCTTAGAACATTGTTTGAAATAATTTCAGTTGTATATCTGTCATTACCACTCTGGTCTTGCCATTTATTGGTGTGTAGTCGACCTTCAACATATACCTTGGACCCTTTAGAAAGGTAATTGCCACAAAACTCAGCACTTTGAGCCCAAACAATCACTCGATGCCACTCGGTTTCTTCCTGCTTCTGACCATCTTTGTCTTTCCATGTGCGTGATGTTGCAACTCTAAGAGTAGCAACTGCGGTACCACTTGTTGTATAACGAAGTTCTGGATCTGCCCCTAAGTTACCTATAAGAATAACCTTATTAATCATATCATTTTCCTTGTATTGAAGGGAACTCTTTCCCTTTATGAATTATTGTGCGCAATAAAATACACGTAGAACGGAGAACACGCAAAGCTTAAATTAGTCATTATTCATTATCATTTTAATTGTACACATTTTGTTGCTTACTTTGATATAAACTAAGAAGCTCTAGATATGTGTTACCTATATCTTTTTTACCGTGTTTTAGACATCCATGTGCAAAAATACGTATCTTTCTTTCAAACTCAAGCATCGCTAATTTATATTGCTTTGCGGACAGTTCTTCCGAATCAAGTAGCTTTTGGATACTGTATATACGTCTCTCATCCATGCCAAGTCGATAAATGCTGGAGAGTTGATCTTCTCGGCCGCCTTCTTTGACAATGAGTGATTCATCTATAAGTAAAAACTCGTGTTTTGAACTAACACGTAGCCATAAATCATAATCTTCACAACATCGCATGGATTCATCAAATCCACCTACGTTTTCAAAAAGTTCCTTTTCCATCATCACAGTTGACATACCTACACCACAAAGCTCTAGACAATGAGAAAAAATATCACCCTGCCTTGGAATATGTTTAAGCTTCTGGTTTAAATGCTCGCCACGCCTGAGCCATTTTTCCCGTGTGTGACAAATCTGATACGTACTTTGATTTTTGAATGTACTGTACTGCTTTTCAATTTTTTTCCGATTCCAGTGATCATCTGAATCTAGAAATGATATGATGTTGTAACGAGCTTTTTTAACACCCAGATTTCTGGCGGCAGCTACTCCTCGATTTTGAGTGCGAATTGTAACAATTGGTGTCCTTGATAACTCCTTGATTGTATCAAGTAATTCACTGCTATTATCGGTTGAACCATCATCTACCACGATGATTTCGGCACAAGGAAGAGACTGTTTGTCTACCGATTTAATTGATCTTTGTAAAAACGCTGCCCTATTATACGTTGGAATTATTACTGAGACTGGACAAGTTAGCATGGAGGAATTCACAAAGGTAAGCAAAAAACATTATTAATATGGCATTTTCTTCATTGTTTACTGTATACTACAAAATTAAAAAAAATATACTCCTTCCATTACGGAAGTTTACTTTTTTGTTCATATAACGGTTTAGGAATGACCACTGATATACTTATTAACGCCACGAAATACGAGGTACGTCTAGCGCTCGTTGAAGATGGAAATCTTAGCGAGTTCCACATGCAACGGCCCACTGAAAGAGGGCTGATGGGCAACGTTTACAAGGGTCGTGTTGTACGTGTTTTACCTGGGATGCAGGCTGCTTTTGTAGAAATCGGATTAGAAAGAACGGGTTTTTTGTACGTTGATGACGTATGTGTCAGCTCGAACAGCCCTGGATACAATCCCTGTATAACAGATTGTGCGAACACCCACGTAAAAGCTCAAGGCCTACAGATCCAGGATCTTATTTCTGAAGGTCAAGAATTACTTGTCCAGGTGAGCAAGGATCCCATAGGGACAAAGGGGGCCAGACTTACCTGTCATATAACCTTACCCTGTAGGAATTTGGTTTTTATTCCCCAAACTGATCATATTGGTATTTCTAGAAAAATCGAAGATGAAGAGCTTCGAAATAAACTAAAAAACCATATAGATGAGCTTCGTCCCCAAAACGCCGGATTCATTGTTCGAACAGTTGCCGAACACGCAACCACAGAAGAGCTTGAAGCGGATATGGAGTTTCTCCTGCTTCTTTGGGACGATATCATTGATAAAGCCGACAAATTGCGTGCTCCGTCTAAGGTTCATGAAGATTTAGATATTGTGCTGCGCTCCATTAGAGATTTTTTCACTATGGATGTCGACAGCCTTCTCATAGATCATGAGGATTCTTACAACAAGATCATTAGCCATGTAGAGACTTTTGCCCCTCAACTCAAAGATCGAATCACATTATACACAGACCGTACACCAATCTTTGAGGCATATAATATCGAGGTCGAAATTTCCCGGGCAATTGAGAAAAAGGTCTGGCTCCGTTCAGGGGGTTACATCATTGTTGAAAGCACAGAAGCCTTGTCAGTAATAGATGTAAATACCGGCCGCTTTGTTGGAAAAAATGATCTCAATGCCACCATCTTTAAAACGAATATGGAAGCAGCAGTTGAAATTGCATATCAGTTGAGACTTCGTAATATTGGTGGAATTATTATTATCGACTTCATCGATATGGAAAATGATGAGCACCGGGACCAACTTTACAACACATTCAAAGAGGCTGTAAAAAAAGATAAAAGCAGAAACAACATATTAAGACTGTCTGAGTTTGGTCTGGTACAGATGACTCGTAAGCGCAACAGTGAGAATCTTCACCAGCTGATGTGCGAACCCTGTCATTATTGTTCTGGAGAAGGAATGATTAAATCCAGACGTACGATCTGTTATGACATCTTCAGAGTATTAAGTAGAAATGCAATAAAACACAAAGGAACAACCATCACCCTTCGTGTACATACTAGAATTGCAGAACTTCTACAAAACGAAGAAGATGCAACCAAACAGCAAATTGAAAAAGAGATCAGCAAGCGTATAGTAATAGCTCCTTCAAAAGATCTCCATATTGAGAAATATGAAATCATTTGGCAAAGTTAAGTCTTGATTTCGAAAACATTCATATTCTAAACATACTATTATGGCACTCAGAAAAAGAAGACAACCAAAAGGAAAACGTTATTTACTCATCACCCTGCTACTCATACTCGTAGCTGGAGGAGTCGGTGGTTTTGTACTCTTTTTTGAAGGAGACATTCCGGTTGCAGACTTAAGCCAAACTGGCGATTTTCTAGGTAAGAAGGGTAATATTAAATATAGTGTTACAGATAAGGGTAGTGGGATTCATAGTATAACAGTTACTGCAAGCCAGACTGGCGTCCAAAAAACAATCCACTCAATCAGCTTTCCAAGAACCTCATATAATGGAGCTGTTGGTCCTTTGGCAGACAGTCAATCAATTACTTTTGATCCAATCAAAATGGGATTTAAAGATGGTCCTATGACTGTCTCCATTGCTGTATCTGACTTTTCTTTTCGAGGTTGGTTCCAGGGGAATAATGTTACGGTAACAAAAGAAGTCACCATAGATACCATTGCACCTAAAATACATCTGCTACATGGGGAAAAGTACCTTTCTCCAGGTGGGACCGGAATTGCCATTTATAAAGTTAAAGACAAAGATGCAACCCATGGTGTTGAGATAAACGGCAACTTTAATCCAGGATTCCTTCTTGATGCCGCAAGAGATGATACCTTCATTAGCTATTTTGCATTACCTTATGATGCTGAAGACATAGAAAACCTTAAAATTACCGCTGTTGATAAGGCCGGGAACTCATCCGTTTTTCCTTTCTCCACCACGTTTAAAAAAGCAAAACAAAAAAATGACATTATTAATGTAGGCGACGGCTTTCTCAATAAAAAAATACCTGAATTTCAACAGTACTACCCAGAAATGCAAGGCGAACATATTGATAAATACTTATACGCCAACAGTAATGTTCGTCAGCAAAACAACAAAAATATTTATGAGCTTTGCAAAGAACCAAATCCAGAACGCTTTTGGGTTGGCAAGTTTGCACGAATGGCAGGCAGTTCACGTGCTGGTTTTGCCGATCATAGGACATATAAATATAAAGGGAAGGCAGTAGATCATCAAGTTCATTTAGGAATGGACATAGCTTCCACAAGACGAGCTGATGTGAGATCCGCAAACAAAGGTATTGTTACATTTGCCGATTACTTAGGTATCTATGGAAATATGGTACTTGTAGATCACGGTCAAGGGGTATTTAGCTTGTACTCACACCTGAGTCAGATCAATGTTAGTCCCGGAGATTCTGTCGACCAATCTACTGTGCTAGGTCTTACTGGCACGACAGGGATGGCTGGTGGCGACCATCTCCATTTTTCAATGCTGATACACGGAATATTTGTGACACCAAAAGAGTGGTGGGATCAGCATTGGATTGAGGTAACCATTGAAGAGCCCATCACTGATTCAAAGTTTTAAATCAGAAAAGACTACGACTAATCTTCATAGTCGTAGTCTGGATGTCCACATAAGGAACAACGTAACGTCTGGTCATGTTTATCAAAGATAAATTCCCATTTTTTCTCTTCTAGCATGTCATTTTTTTCATTACCACACGTTATACAAACCCACTTGTCACCCTCTTCTGTCTCAAACAGATGCATCGACTACCTCATTTTTTAAATAATTTACTCATATTAAAGGGCAGAGTTGTTACTATGCCTTTTACACATTTTACAATTACTAGCCCTTGTATACACCAAAGATTGTAATTTTACAAAGTTAGAAAACCACTTTGATAATAGGGAACAATTTCGTTAATCTGATGAAAAACAATATAAAAAACCCACAGCTTCTCTATACCTACCTGGCAACAGAAATGCTTGCTCCTTTTTTTGCAAGTTTTCTGATTATGAACTGTGTCTTCTTCCTTGTAAAGCTCATCCCATTTTTAAACTTTGTACTGGAACTTCAAATAGATTTATCTGATTTCATCAGATTGTTTGCCTACCTTTTTCCAAATATTTTCCTCTATTCCATTCCTATGGCTGCAATGATGGGTGTTACCATCGGATTTGCCAGGCTATCCAGCGATTCTGAAATTCTAGCTCTGAAAGCCAGTGGAATTAGTATGTATAACATTATTCCACCTGTGATAATTGTTACGGCGATTATCTCCCTTTTCACTGCATATTTCTCAATAAAGCTTATTCCTCTTAGCGAAATAGCAATGAAACAATTGACCTATCAACTCCTTAAAGAAAAGGTCAACAAAGGCATCAAACCCCATGTTTTTACAGAAGCACTTGGAGATGTCGTCGTATATGTGGGCGATATTGATAAGGCTACTGGTAACTGGACCGACGTCTGGGTATCAGACATGAGAGGTGTTAGTAATCCTATTATTACAATGGCATCAACAGGCCATATGGAGAGCAGTATAGAGGATATGAACGTAACGATTGTATTGCAACATGGCAGTCTGCACAAACCTAATAAGGAAAATGTTCAGATTGTAGAATTTGATCAATACAAAATTAATATTCCATTGCGTCCTCCTAACTCTAAGGCGACCAAAGTTAAAAAACGAAACGTCCTTTCAATGGGTGAGCTTCTTGAAGAATCAAAAAATGAAAGTCTACCTATTAAAATTCGCAAAACCCTACTCATAGAATTTCATAAGCGTATGGTATTACCTGCCGGTTGTCTTCTTATTAGCTTAATTGGATTGCCATTAGGACTCCAGGCCAGACCAGGTAAAAAAGCAATTGGCATTCAAGCTGGGCTTGGTATTTTCATTCTATATTATATACTCTTTACTATGGGTAAGTCATTGGCTGAAGATACAGATATTCCAGTTGGACTGGCTATGTGGGGACCCAACTTCCTCTTCTTCTGCCTCGCTATATTCTGGATTTACAGGGTAGCCAATGAGCAAACACTCATCCCCCTATTTATTTCTGACAATATAAAACGATTGAGTTCCTATATTCGACAGTTATTTAATGTTTTTAAGCTATTGATTGGAACTAAAGTAGGAACGATTGCACGAGATATCATAGAGCAAGAAGAAGATTTTGTGAATACGAATACTATTAGAGGTAACGCTAAGAGTAGAGTTTTTCATGTATCAGAGTGCGAATATTACAGAAGTAAAAATTGTTCCATAGAATTTAAAAATATTCAAGTTGCACTCGATGCTGGTTTTGAACCTTGTAGATTTTGTAAAGAACATATGGATTTACCCTAACCCATAGAGCAAAGTCTTGTTATTGCTTAAGGAGAAAGTATGAAGCTATCCACATCACAGGAAATGAAAAATCTGGACAGAAGTGCCACTGAAGTTTATGGCATTCCTAGTATAGTACTCATGGAAAATGCAGGTCTTTCTACAGTTCTTATGATGGAAAGACAACTCGGCTCCTGTAAGGATACTTTTGCACCTATTTTTATTGGTCCAGGAAATAATGGAGGCGATGGCCTTGTTATAGGTAGACACCTTCATCAGAGAGGTTGTAAGCCTGTCTTCTTTTTTCTTATCAGCCCAGATGAGCTTACAGGAGATACAAAAACAAACCTGATGATCATCAAAAACCTAAAGCTCCCTTTCCACATTATAGACAACGCAGCCAAGGCAGAAACCGTATCTATTCTCCTAAAACAAATTGAATCAAGAGGCCTGCCTTGCTACGCGATAATAGACGCTATTTTTGGCATAGGGCTTTGTCGTGAAATCAATGATCATTTTGCCGACGTGATTAACCTCATTAATGAAATGAGCCTCAAGGACACGACGCCTGTTGTTTCAGTTGACACCCCTTCTGGGATGGAAACCGATACAGGTAAGGTCCTCGGCTCCTGTGTACGTGCTAACTATACCGCTACATATTGTTGTGCAAAACCTGGTCACTATATACATGGAAGCGCTTACTGGACAGGTCAACTCGAAGTTATCGACATTGGTATCCCACCAGAAGCTGTTTATCGATCCGGAATTGCCACAGAACTAGCAACTGAAGAGGTTGTCCAAAAACTCATCAAACCATTGAGAAGAAAACGCACCTCTCACAAAGGGACCCACGGTCATCTTCTTATTTTGGCGGGTTCCAGTGGTAAAACTGGTGCAGCAATGCTCTGCGCTAGAGGAGCTCTCAGGAGTGGTGCTGGACTTGTCTCTTTAGCTGTGCCAGAAAACTTGAATCCTATTTTTGAGTCAGCGCTCTCCGAAACAATGACCATCCCCCTTACCAAAAGTCACAACATACTCTCTGTAGAGGACTGGCCAACAATTGAAAAAGAGATAGCAAATAAAGCGGCAGTGGTCATCGGCCCTGGACTAGGACAAGATCCAACGACATCTGCTCTTGTTTTAAAGGTCTATAATGAGGTGAGATGTCCAGTGGTTTTTGATGCAGATGGACTCAATATTCTGGCCAATCTCAGCGTCAATCTCCTCGCTCCAGCAGGTCCGAGAATCTACACTCCACATCCAGGAGAACTCAGTCGGCTCCTCGGTAAATCCATCAAAATTATTCAGGACAACAGACTCGACGCTTGTATACTTGGATGTGACCTCTTCCGCAACGATCTCTTTGAAGCAATTATGATACTAAAAGGGGCTGGAACAGTTGTTGCTGCCAGCGGCGGATCAGCTATCATCAACACGACCGGAAACCCAGGTATGGCAGCAGCAGGAATGGGGGATGTTTTAAGCGGTATAATAGGCGGTCTTATATGCCAGGGTTTGGCTCCTGAGAACGCTGCTGTAGCCTCTGTGTACTTACATGGCGCTGCAGGTGATATTCTTTATAAACAAAACGGAAGTGGATTTTTTGCAGGTGAATTAGCCGATACTGTACCTGAGGCACTGAAGAACACCTTGCCGATTGATTAATTACCAATCGATCTCTTTATAATCATTTTTTTTAAGATATTCATTGCAGCGGGAAAATACCCCTGAGCCTAAGAACCCCCTATAGGCAGAAAGTGGCGAAGGGTGGCTCGTTGCAAGTATAAGGTGCTTGGATGTGTCTATAAGCACCCTTTTCTTCTGAGCAAAAGCACCCCACAGCATAAAAACAACACCCTTCTTTTTTTGAGAAATCGTCTCAATAATGTTGTCGGTAAGTTCATGCCATCCAAGGTTCGCGTGGGAGTTAGGTTTTTTTGCTATAACAGTGAGGCTTGCATTGAGTAGCAGTACACCTTGCTTCGCCCATCTTGTTAAGTCACTGTGGACTGAAACCTGTTTTCCATCATAGATATCACTGTTGATCTCTTTTAGAATATTACGAAGAGACGGAGGGATGGGAAATCCATCTTGTACTGAGAAGCTTAAACCGTGCGCTTCGGGCCCTTTTCCCGGGTGGGAGTTGAAATAAGGATCCTGACCTATGATGACTACTTTAGTGTCTTCAAGACTCGTTTCCCTCATTGCAGAAAACACATTTATTCTGTCAGGATAAATCTGTTGAAGATTTCCAGCAGAAGCAAATGCTTTGTCTAACAAGTCTTTATGTACCCCTTTAGCCATGAGTGGTACATTTTCTTCCCAAAGAGTATTTTGAGTCATAATGAGAGTACAGTCTATCAAAAAGATTAAAAATGAACGACAGTCTTACAATCCTCCGGCTACTCCATCATGTTTCCCTTCATAGTGATTCTTTTTTATCCTATCACTGATCGCGGCAAGAGTAAGAGTTTGAGTCAAATCGAGGCTACTGAGAACATATTGGCTAAGTTTTTTACAGTAACATTCTCTTGAATCCAAAACACCAAAGCCACCACCATATTTCATCATGATTGACATGCCTTTATCGCCATCCTTAACATCACCGGAAAGTATGATAGCTGAGGCCTTTTGTTTAAACATTGTGCCTACTGAAGCCATTACTATATCAATAGGTCCCCCTTTCACACTGCCTTTTTCTACTCGCTGTAAAGTTAACTGGGCGCTATAAGGTTTAATTGACATGTAATCTTCCCCGGAAAACACATAACAACTCCCCCCCTCAATATTGAGTCCCTCACTTACCCGAACAACGTTCATTGCAGATATGGCATTTAAATACTCAGTGAAATTGTCTACACTCTCCACCTTCTCGTGAATGATAACGAGAATAGACCCCCCCATATTCGGTAGCATTTGAGGTATAATATTTAAAAGATTAGAAAAAGATCCTTTTCCTCCGCCGAGAACAGAAATGAATGAATTTCTTCTATATTGCTCATTCGCTGATACTCCGACTTCAATTATATCTCCACAATTTGAACATGTAGCGGTCTGAGCGACTTGTCCAGGATCAATAGTTACTGTTTCACGAGCACCGCATTCTTCACAAAATACGACTCGTTGAACGACTTCTGGCACCGCTGCCCTTGGGGGAGGAACAGTGGAAGAGATAGGGTCCCTTGCGATGATCTTAAGTGCAGCCGCCTTATATACTTTTTCCAGCAACTCTTTTTTATGTTCAGCTAAACGGTTTTTCTGGAAAATAAAGTCTTTGGAGATAAAATCTGTTGCCCCGTTTTTAAGCGTATCAAAACAGCGAGCGGTCCCTTCTTCTGTGAGAGATGAGAACATTATAGTCGGAATTGGTCGATGAATCATCAGATGCTGTAGAGCTGTCATGCCGTCCATAAGAGGCATTTCCATGTCTAAAAGAATAACATCGGGTGATGTTTTGAGAACCATATCAAGCGCTTCAATTCCATTTTGCGCTTCTCCTACAATGCGGATATTTTTAAATTCAGAAAAAATATCGCCAATAAACCGACGGAACACCAATGAATCATCAACTATAAGAACGGCAACCTTGCGGGCTCCTTCTGAAGTGTCTTCAAATTCCATCTTATCTACTTCCATTAATCGATTTTAACATTTACCAACCCAAAAAAATAATCCAAATAAGATACAAGATAAATTAAAGGTGGCTCTTTTGAAATTCAAGTGGGTAAAACAGCTCCTTATCTCTGATAAAAAATATAATAGGACTGTGCCAACACTACGCTATGACATTGTATCAGCATTTTTTATAGAAAAATCGTTTTTTATAAATATGATTTGCTGATGAGCAACGGTGGTATTTACCCACTCAAATTTCACAAGAGCCTTAAAGGTTGTACAAGCTATTTTCTTTAATATAGCCAGCGACCACAACAGGGAGAAGAGTTGTAGTGTCACACCCTTTTTCAATAACGTCCCTTACCTCACTAGAACAGGCATCCTGGGGTGATTGGGATAATAAGTGAATTTCTTTTTTCCCATTTTCACCCTGCCACTTACTCTTTATTTGGCTGTATCCTAGCCTACTCAAAAAAGTATATAAACGTTGATTTGGGTAGCCTATCCGCGGGGAAACAACAATTTTGACCATGGACAAAATTTTAGTATAGGATTTCCACGTCATCAGATCGAGAAACGCATCGCCACCTATGATAAAATATAACTCTGCATCAGCAGGATAACGGGTCATTAATTCAGTAAGAGTATCTACCGTATATGATGGCTTTGGTAACTCAGCTTCAATACTACTACACGAAAGATGTTTATGTCCCTTACAAACTATCTCCAACATCGCAACACGATGTTGCAACGGTGTGATAAAACCATTTTTATGGGGAGGCTTTGCCGCGGGAATAAATAATAATTCTGACAGTTTTACTTCTTTAATTGCACGTTCGGCAAGTTGCAGGTGTCCATTGTGTACTGGATCAAATGTCCCTCCAAAAATACCGATTCGAGTAGGGTTCAATTTCGTATTTGTCCTTCACCAAAAACGACAAATTTTCGAGTTGTGAGCTCTTCTAGACCCATTGGACCATACGCGTGAAGCTTTGTAGTACTGATACCTATTTCAGCGCCGAGCCCGAGTTCCCCACCATCATTGAACCGAGTGGAAGCATTAACCATCACGGCTGAAGCGTCGATTTCGTTAATGAATTTGTGAGCAGTCGAGTAATTTTCTGTGATAATAGATTCCGTATGCTGGGACCCATATTGATAAATATACTCTTTTGCTTCATCAAAGCCTGCAACAACTTTCAGACATACTTTGAGATCTAGAAATTCTGTGCCCCAATCATCATCGGTTGCTGGTGTAATCGTTTTTGAAATCGCGCAACACTTTTCACATCCCTTTATTTCAACATTTTTGACTGTGAGCTGTTTCACAAGGTTTGGTACAAAAACATCAGCAATATCCTGGTGTACAAGAATACCTTCAAGCGCATTACATACCCCGGTCCTATGGGTTTTGGAGTTGTCGATAATCGGAATGGCCTTTTGTTGGTCCGCATCCTTATCAACAAAAATATGACATACACCTTTGTAATGTTTCAAAACAGGGATTCTTGAGTGTTCGACAACAAATCGTATTAAACCTTCTCCCCCGCGTGGGATAACAAGATCAATATATTCTTCTTGCAACAGGAGGTGATTAATAGCTAAACGATCAGTAACTGCTATCACTTGGACTGCGTCACTGTTGATTCCACACTGGCCCAGAGCCTTTTTAAGGACTTCTGCTAAAACAAGATTTGAATGGATAGCTTCAGATCCACCCCTTAGGATAACTCCATTTCCTGTTTTAATGCACAGTGCTGCAGCATCGACAGTAACATTGGGTCTTGATTCGTAAATCATAGCGATCACACCAAGAGGAACGCGCATACGACCCACCTGAAGACCATTAGGTCTTTTACTGAAATCTTCTATTTTTCCAACAGGATCAGGTAGCGCAATTAACTCTTTTACCCCACTAATCATTGACTCGATCACACTATCTGACAAAGTCAATCTGTCGAGCATTGCAACAGAAAGCCCTTTTAACTTTCCAGCTTCTATATCTTTGAGGTTTTCTTTCTGAATGTTATCTTTCTCAGTTTTCAGAAGTTGAGCAATGGTCTCTAAGGCATTATTTTTGGCCTTTGTAGATAAAGACATGAGAGATGTAGAAGCAATTTTTGTCTTGGCAGCAAGATTTTCTATCGTTTTTTCAAGTGTCATATAATTTCCTTTATCCACAGTATAAACTTAAAGTATTACCATATTATCACGGTGCATCACTTCTTCACTTTCTCTATAACCGAGCAACTCTCGAATCTCTTCAGTCCTCATCCCTTTTATTTTTGAGATGCTTTCATGACTGAAATTGGAAAGACCAACTGCTATTGGTACCGCATTTACATCAACACAACGAACAGAATCACCTTTTTTGAAATCACCTTCAACTCCTATAATTCCAGATGGTAGCAAAGATTTTCCATTTTTTGAGATTGCAGTACAGGCACCCTTATCAAGTATAATGTTCCCTTGCGGCTTGAGGACATAAGCAATCCACCTTTTCCGGCTCTGCATTTTTTCTTTTTGAGGTAAAAAGAAGGTGCCAATCATTTCACCAGAAAAAAGGTGTTCTAATATATTTTTCTGTTTACCAGGGCCGATAAAAGAAGAAGCACCACCGGCTGCAACCATTTGAGCTGCTTTTATTTTACTTCCCATCCCCCCTGTACCAAGTAATGACTTACTGTGTCCAACCATAGATTGAATCTTATCATTTACTTCGCTTACTGTATAAATAACTTTTGCATCCGGATGGGTAACAGGATTACTGTCATACAGGGCATCCACATCTGTGAGGCAAATAAACATATCAGCCTCAATCAGATTAGCGAGTAAAGCACCAAGATTATCATTATCGCTGAACTTGAGTTCTTCAGTGGAGACAGTATCATTCTCATTAATAATGGGAATAACACCAAACTTGAAAAGAGTTAGGATTGTATTTCGTACGTTGAGATAACGAGTGCGATGGGACAAATCTGAATGAGTAAGAAGAATCTGGGCAATATTGTAACCATACCTCTCAAATGCCTCATCATAGTCATGCATGAGCTGAGACTGGCCAATTGCGGCAAGAGCTTGCTTTTGTTTAATTGAAACTTCAAGTTCATCTTTAAAATGCAGCTTCTTCTTCCCTGCCGCAACGGCACCAGAAGAAACCAGAATTACTTCTCTTCCACTGTCTCGTAAAAAGGCGATTTCTTTTGCCAGATTATCAACAACGTCCTGATCTATACCATTTTCAGTGGTTAAAATTGCACTACCAACTTTTACAACGATTCTCTTCGCTTTATCAAAGAGGGTTTGCCTGAGATACAAACCTTCTTCTTGGGTCATTTCGTTATTCATAATGCAATAATTTTACGTTATTTTCTAGCTATCGATATTTATATCTCTGTAATTCTGTAATTTCACAAAACAAAATGACTATGAGACCTATTTATATTCAACGAGTTCCATAATAGCTTCTTTCAATGCATCAATACCTTCACCTGTTTCAGCCGACACACAAAGTACAGTGATATTTATGTCAGAAAAATACTTTTTCAATTCTGCAAGCGTTTCATCATCTACTATATCAATTTTATTAAGCAAGACAATGTGAGTTCTATCGGCAAGTTCTTTTTTATACAGTGCCAACTCACTTGAAATTGTTGCATAATTTTCAAATACATCTGCAGATTCCGCATCCAGAACATGTATAAGAACACTCGTTCTTTCAATATGTTTTAAAAATTTATGTCCAAGTCCGGTTCCGGTATGTGCACCTTCAACTAAACCGGGGATATCTGCAATAATACATGGATTATAATATTTATATTGCAGAACTCCAAGTTGTGGTTCCAGTGTGGTAAAGGGGTAAGGGGCTACTTTAGGGTTAGCAGCAGAAAGCTTAGACAAAAGAGTTGATTTCCCTGCATTTGGCAATCCGACCAAGCCAATGTCAGCAATCAACTTAAGTTCCACTTTAAGCCAAAATTCATCACCTACCTGACCATTCGTCGCAATCCTCGGAGTACGATTAGTGCCGCTTGAAAAATGCGGATTACCTAATCCACCCTGCCCTCCAACCGCGATTCGGTATGTTTCTTCAGGTTCGGATAGATCAACAAGAACCTCACCTGTTTCAATATTTTTTACTATTGAACCTACAGGAACTTCAACATAGCAATGCTTCCCCTTACGGCCATGCATGTCTTTTCCTTTACCATGCTCACCTCTTTCCGCCTTGAAGTGGGAACGATACCGAAAATCGATAAGAGAATTTAGCGATGGTGTTGCAATGATATAGACATCTCCTCCCCGGCCGCCGTCACCTCCGTTTGGGCCACCTTTTGGAACAAATTTCTCACGACGAAAACTCACACATCCGTTTCCACCATCGCCGGCTTTTACAAAAAACTTAGCTTCATCAATGAAGGCCATCAGTAAATCCTGTAGTTACATACATTTCAAAAAAAAACTCGACCTTCAATATATTATTGAGGTCGAGTCTATACTCCTGTGATAACCACTGGTTAAAGCTGGTATCAGGAAAAGATGTCAGAGATACTTATTTATGCTTCTGGGTAAATGCTGACACGCTTTTTATTTTTACCAAAGTCCTCAAAGGTCACAACACCATCGACCAAGGCAAAGAGAGTATAATCTCTTCCACAACCGCAATTGGTACCTGGGTGGATCTTAGTACCCAATTGTCTAACGATGATATTTCCAGCGCGAACAACCTGACCACCAAAACGCTTTACGCCTCTACGCTGACCTGCACTGTCGCGACCATTCCTAGAACTACCACCTGCTTTCTTATGAGCCATCTTCCACTCCTGTCATGAACGAATATATTATTTCGTTTAATTTATGCTTATATTACTTCAATATCTAGATAGCGGAACTAGGCAGATATCTCTTCAATCTTCAAGGCGGTATAAGATTGTCTATGACCTTTCTTCAACCGGTAACCTTTACGACGCTTTCTTTTGAAGACGATAATCTTCTTACCTCGTCCCTGCTCAGCAATCTTAGCAGTAACCTTGGCATTTTCAAGGACAGGTTGACCAATTTTCACATCGTCTCCATCAGAAACCATGAGAACATCAACTAGATCGATGCTATCGCCAACGTTGCCTTCGAGTTTTTCAACACGGACCTGGTCGCCACAAGCAACCTGATATTGTTTTCCACCTGTACGAACTATCGCATACATATATAAACCTCTTTGAGAAAATCTAATCTGTTTTCAATAAAAAAACGAAAAAATATTGCAAGAACCCGACATTTAACACTGATAGAAGCATAATGTCAATATCTTTCCATATGATCCATATGATTTTTAGAAAAAGAACAAGGCATAAAAAAACCCCCAAGTAAAAACTGATATTGAGGGCTCTAAATACTACATCTATTCTATTAACCAGCGTATTCTAATCGTGCCTTTTCTTTTTCTGAACGAATCGAACACGCTCTTGTAAACGCTGCCTTCTTACCATGCTTGGCAATAGACACAGAAGTTTTACCCTGTTTACCTTGATGCGTAACCCAACTCACTTCATAACGGTTCAACTTATCATTAAGTCGTACACCAACAACACCGGTACCTGAATTGCTCACTGTCACCATGTGCTTATTGGTTCTTACCTTACCAAGTTTCTTTTCAGTCTTATCTCTCCAACTGATTGCAGAAAGCAGACTTGAATAACGACCACCGCTCTTTCTATCGGAAAAGAATTTTGAGTGTGTTTTCCCTAAGAAACGAACACGAACATACCAACCGTGTGTTCTTTTTGATTCTTGATCGATCCGAGCTATATCTTTATGTTTTTCTAAAAGAATTTTTTGCCTCTTGTCATCTTCCATGAAACTACCTCAATAAAAGTGTATCTATAAATTTCGATTAATTACTCCTGAAACATCGATGCGTATAATGTATATACCACATTGTATCACAATGTGTAAATTTTTACATTTATAAAAAAACAACCTTTACCCGCAAAGAACGACTAATGTGATGCCAATAAAACCTGACAACAGTGTCCAGCATAGCTTACTAATTGCTATTTTTTTAGTTGTCAATACAAATAATATTGTTAGGTAGGAATAAACTACTGTATTACTTGGCTCCTTAAGAGATTTACTAACAACAAATAGAAGCTCAATCAATCATCTCAGAATCTTATAATGACCAAAACTAACTCTAACTTACAAGCCCTTATCAACACCATTTCTACTCTAAGAAGTGACCAGGGATGCCCATGGGACAAGAGGCAAACACCTGACTCGATCTTGAAGTACCTTAACTCTGAAACCGAAGAATTGATTACAGCTATCGAAAACAACGATACAGAAAACACCTGTGAAGAATTAGGAGATGTACTTTATCTTTTGATAATGATCGCTACATACTATAATGAGAAAGGCATTTTTGACTTTTCAACTGTCATTCAAACAGTTAACGAAAAATTAATCCGACGCCACCCTCATGTATTTGCAGGAAAAACCTACAAAGACGAAGCTGATCTTGACCGCCAATGGCAAGAAATAAAATCGATAGAAAAACAAAAAAAATTAATTTGACACAAACTGTCTATACTTGTATAGTATTCAGTTTTTATGCGCATGCAAGAATAGATCTTAATTATTTTTGCCTTTACGCAATACAATGAGGAAACATTGTGTTTCCTTGCCCCTTCTCGCTCTCTGCCGAATGCAAAGTGCGAGGGCCGAAAACGGGATTTACCCGTTTAAACCATGAGTCCACGAGGAGGAAATCATGAGAAGATATGAAACGATCGTAATTCTTCGCCCAAATTCCGGTGAAGAAGAGATCAACAGAGTTATTGAAACAACCACCCAGATCATTTCCGATGAAAAAGGTTCTATCATCGAATTGAACAAATGGGGAATGAAAAAATTAGCCTACCTTATCAAAAAGGAAAGCCTTGGCTACTATGTTTATTTTGACTTTGCTGCTACTCCTGCCGCAGTCACTGAAATTGAAAGAAAATATCGCATCGATGACGTGGTTCTTAAATACATGACCATCAAAACTGCTGCTGCAATCACCGAAGAAGGTGTTACTGAGGCTATTGCTGCAATTACTGCAAGAGATGCGTCAGCTGCTGCAGAATCGGAAGAAACAGAAGGTGAAACTGAGAAGACTACTGAAGCAGCAGCGACCACTAAAACCGCAGCTACTACTGAAGCCGCAGTTACTACTGAAGCCGCAGTTACTACTGAAGCCGCAGCTACTACTGAAACTTCCGAAAAAGCATAGATATATTCTGATTTAGTACATTGACCCAGGAGGGTATAAAAATGGCACCAAGACCACAAAAGAAATTATTTTCTCGCCGCAAATCATGTAGATTTTGTTCTGATAAAGAAGCCGCTATAAACTACAAAGATGTAAAGACTCTTAGAAATTTTGTTTCTGAAAGAGGTAAAATCATCCCTCGAAGAATTGTAGGAACCTGCGCGACACATCAGCGTCAACTTTGCGAAGCAATCAAACAAGCAAGGCAAATTGCATTTTTGCCTTATTCTGGTTCTTCCCAAGGTTAACAAAAGATACAGGTTACCAAGTTGAACGTAAATGAACAGGAACAACCAGAGATTGGCAAAATAATTACTGCCATACTCACCACTACGGCAATAGTTGTTCTACCTGGAATTGCATGGAGCGTGTTTGGCTGGCTCCATTTATTACTCCCTGTACTTGCTTTTGCAGTACTGAGCAAATTCGGAAAATATACTGGTAAGAAATTTCTACTTACTTCTATAGTGATTTCGCTCATCTGTTATATCATACTTGGAAATCTGGATCTCTTCGTTTTCTCGGCTATTTTCTTTTTCGCAGGCTATGTGCTTTTCGTATCTTTTGAAAACCACGAAAGTCCTGCGTTAAGCGGCTTTAAAACAGCAGTTACCATCGCCATAGGCTGGAGTGTAGTTTTAGCCTTTTTTACAATGGGGAGCGAAATTTCTCCATATAAACAGCTTATAACTACACTCGATCTTGGTATTAGTGAAGCATTAGCATACTATCAGCAAACTGAAACAGTTACTCCTGAAACACTTGCAATGCTTGATACTACATTGAGTCAGATGAAAGTCATTGTCCCGCTCATTATGCCGGCAATACTTGGTTGTTTTGTATTGTTTATCAGCTGGTTCACAATGATTATTAGCAACACCCTTTTGATCCGAAAAAATGGGTCTTCATCATGGTCCAGCTATGGCATGTGGCAGCTACCTGAGAAGTTAATCTGGGTTGCGATCTGCATGGGTTTAGTGACTATGTTGCCCATATCAGGAATAAGGATAGTTGCACTTAATGCATTGATAATGCTCAGTGTTATCTATTGTTTCCAAGGTCTTGCTGTTGCAGTGTTTTACATGAATAAGTGGAACGTACCAATACTTATGCGTTCATTTTTTTATGTAATGATGATTGTGCAAACCTTTGGCACTATTGTACTACTTGTTTTAGGTGTAGCCGATGTCTGGCTTGATTTGCGTAAGATCAAGACAGACAATACAATTGAAGAAGAAATTAAATAGAATTATAGGCTTTTTAGTAAAAGAGCCTGTACGACACATACAAGAGGAGTTGAAAAATGGAACTCATATTAAAAGAAACAATCAGTACCCTCGGTTTTGAGGGAGATCTAGTAACCGTGAAGAACGGTTTTGGTCGTAATTACCTCCTTCCCCAGGGCAAGGCAGTAGCTGCTACTGAAGAAAATCTCGCTGAATTGGCAGTAAATAAAGCTGCAATTGAAGCCAGAAGAGCTGCTGATCAAAAAGGTGCAGAAGCTATTGCTAAAAAAATCGACGGTATCGAAGTCGTTATTGAGCAACTTGCAGGTGATGATGAACGTCTTTTCGGTTCAGTTACAAATGGCGACATCTGTACAAAACTAGCTGATTTGGATGTGAAACTAGACAAGAGACAGATTCTCCTTTCCGATCCAATTAAGCGTATCGGCGAGTATAAGGTTATTGTTAAAGTTGGCTTTAACGTCACTGCTGAAATTTCTGTTAATGTTGTACCAGTTAAAGCAAGTTGAGATGAGCTTAGACGCAACATCGTAACTGCTTATATTTCACATCATATCTGATGTTTTATATTCTAGATGTGTGAAATACATTTCAGTATAAAAACACACCTTGAGGGTTGACCTTCATGGTGTGTTTTTGTTTAATAGCGACTTTAATCTACAATCCCTTTTAGTCGTTTCTACCTTGGCCTACTATGAACGATAATTCCATTCCTCGTGAGTTTAACAGTGCTCCTATTGCATCTCGAATTCCTCCGCAAAATACTGAGGCAGAACAGGCAGTACTTGGGTCAATACTACTTAAAGCAGACCTCCTTGGTACAGTTCTAGAATTAATTAAACCAAACGATTTTTATAAAGATAGCCATAAGATTATTTTTGAAAGTATGGTGGATCTTTTTGAAAAAAACGAACCACAAGATTTACTGACAGTCTCAAATCTACTTTCCAACACGAATCAAATTGATAAAATTGGTGGTCCTGCCTATCTTGCAAGTTTGACTTCTATCGTTCCAGTTACTGCCAATATTGCAAGTTACGCTAAAATCATACGAGAAAAATCCATTCTTCGCCGTCTGATCACCGTTAATACTGATATTGCCTCAAGATGCTATGAACAACAAAACGATATAGACATTCTCGTGGATGAGGCAGAACAGGCAATCTTTGATATCGCCGGCTCCAAAGGAGAAGGACATTTCACCCATATCAAATCCATTGTCCCGGCAGCCTTTGCCACTGTAGAACTACTCTACAAAAGAAAAGGGCTTACGACAGGTGTCCCTACCGGTTACAATCAAATTGATAAAATGACCGCTGGTCTTCAACCCTCCGACCTTATAATTGTAGCGGCAAGACCATCCATGGGTAAGACCTCCTTTGCTATGAATATTGCCCAGCATGCCGCTCTTGTTGAAAAAATTGGTGTGGCAGTTTTTAGTCTTGAGATGTCCAAAGAACAACTCGTCATGCGACTATTGAGCTCTGCTGGCCGCATAGATTCTCAACGTATCAGGACCGGTAATCTGCATAATGAAGATTGGCCAAAACTAACGAGAGCCGTTGGAATGCTTTCTGAGGCACCTATTTTTATCGATGACACACCCGCCATATCTGTACTCGAAATGAGAGCAAAGGTGAGGCGCCTGGCTGCACAACATGATATTGGCCTTATAGTAGTCGATTATCTGCAACTCATGCGTGGTCGCAGCACTGAAAATCGAACACAGGAAATTAGTGAGATTTCAAGGTCTCTTAAAGGACTAGCCAAAGAGCACAAGGTGCCAGTTATCGCACTATCTCAGTTGAATCGTAGCCTGGAAAGCAGGCCTGATAAACGACCGATGATGTCCGATCTTCGTGAATCCGGCGCAATTGAGCAGGATGCTGATGTTATTGCTTTTATTTATCGTGATGAAGTGTATAACAAAGCTGAAGACAATCCGGAGCGTGGTAGTGCTGAAATTATTATTGGAAAACAGAGAAACGGCCCTACCGGTATGGCTAAACTTACTTTCATTAAAGAATTCACCATGTTTGAAAACATGAGTGAAATGGATGACCAGGAAGAGTTTGGTTAGAAAGAGTTATCTAACCCCGGAAAACGGGAAGTAAGGCACTAAAAAGCACTGACAACCATAGATTAAGAACTAACAAAGGCTGAATTATGACCGTAGAAAATGGCGTGAGTAATAAATACGATTTTCAATCCATTGAAAAGAAATGGCAAGAAATCTGGGAAACCAACCAAACATACAAAGTAGTAGAAGACGATTCTAAAGAAAAATACTACGTCCTTGAAATGTTCCCCTACCCCTCCGGTCGTATTCATATGGGTCATGTTCGAAATTACTCTATAGGGGATGTGATTGCCAGGTACAAAAGAATGCAGGGTTTTAATGTACTTCACCCTATGGGTTGGGATGCTTTTGGTCTGCCTGCCGAAAATGCAGCACAGAAAAACAACACCCATCCAGCAACCTGGACCTATGCAAACATCGACTACATGCGAAAGCAGCTTCGCCAGCTCGGTCTTTCCTACGACTGGAGTCGAGAAATAGCCACCTGCAACCCTAAATACTATCAATGGGAGCAACGTCTCTTCATTGAAATGTACAACAAAGGTATTGTTTACGAAAAAGTAACCACTGTAAATTGGTGCGAAGATTGCCAAACAGTTCTAGCCAACGAGCAGGTTATTGACGGTGCATGTTGGAGATGCGATGAACTCGTTACTCCTAGAAAGATGAATGGCTGGTTTTTCAAAATTACAGATTACGCAGAAGAACTGCTTGCAGACCTTGATAAACTGACAGGCTGGCCTGAAAAAGTCCTCACCATGCAGCGTAACTGGATTGGTAAATCCACAGGTCTTACATGTGATTTTGAGCTAGAAGGTAGCGACGACAAAATCTCCATCTTTACCACCAGACCTGACACGATTTTTGGTGTTACCTTTATGTCGCTTGCTCCAGAACACCCTCTGATCGACAGCCTTATCTCAGGTACAGAAACCGAACCTGAGATTCGCAGCTTTATTAAAGAGATTATAGAAGAAAAACAACGCCAGACTCGCGAGGAAGACCCGGAGAAAAAGGGTGTTTTCACGGGTAAATATTGTATTAACCCGTTTAACGGCAACAAAGTTCCCGTATACATCGCTAATTTTGTTCTTATAGAATACGGAACAGGTGCTGTAATGGCGGTTCCTGCTCACGACCAAAGAGATTTTGATTTTGCTAAAAAATACGATCTTCCAATAACCCCCGTTGTCATTCCAGAAGGTGTAGCTCTTTTAGCAGAAGATATGATTGAAGCATCTACTGAATCTGGAAAGCTAGTCAACTCTGGTGACTTTAATGGCATGGATTCAGTGGAATCCCAGAAGGCGATAATAACACACGCTCAAGAAAATGATTTTGGAACAAATCTTATAACCTACAGACTGCGCGATTGGGGTATTTCAAGGCAACGTTACTGGGGTGCGCCCATTCCAATGATCCATTGTGAGAGCTGTGGCATTGTTCCTGTTCCGGATTCAGAGCTCCCTGTCACTCTTCCTGAAGATGCCAGCACTGCTACTTCTTGCGCCCCTCTCCATCAGCGAGAGGATTTTATCAACACGACCTGTCCCAAATGCAATGGTCCTGCAAAAAGAGAAACTGATACCATGGATACTTTCATGGAATCCTCATGGTATTTTGCGAGGTATACCACTCCAAGATGTGAGGATGCACCTCTTGAAAAAAAGGGTGCTTCATATTGGTTACCTGTTGATCAATATATTGGAGGAGTTGAACATGCAATTCTCCACTTGCTCTACTCTCGTTTTTTCACAAAAGTTTTACGCGATCTTGGACACCTTGATGTTGACGAACCATTCACCAACCTTCTCACCCAGGGAATGGTAATTAAAGATGGTACTAAAATGTCCAAGTCCAAAGGTAATGTTGTTGACCCCAACGACCTTATTCAGGATTTTGGTGCAGATACAGTACGACTTTTCAGTCTTTTTGCAGCTCCACCTGAAAGAGATCTTGAATGGAGTTCAAAAGGTGTTGAAGGCTCTTCACGATTTTTGAATCGTGTTTTCAGACTCATTTTAAGCTGTGAGAGTCAACTCACTTGCAATGATGCTGTCACAACTGATCTCAGCTCCCTTGGAAGAGAATTACATAGAAAAACACACCAGACTATAAAACGTGTTACAGAAAACATTGAACATAACTTCCATTTTAACACTGCAATCAGTGCTATGATGGAACTCTTCAATGTACTTTCATCAACTCTCTCAAATGATAAAAAATCGGAACTAGAACCAGCTGTAGTAAAAGAAGCCGTTACTACTTTAATTCTTCTTCTAGCTCCAATGGTGCCACACTTTGCATCTGAGATGTGGAATAAAATTGGGAATACGAATGACTTAGAAGATCAATCCTGGCCCAAGTTTGACCAAGAAGCCGCAAAAGATGATCTTTTAACCATCGTTATTCAGGTCAACGGAAAGGTGCGATCAAGATTAGAGGTTTCAGCTAATATTACAGACAGCGAGATTGAAAAATTGGCACATGCTGATGAGACCACACTCAAGTTTATAGATTCTAAACCGGTCAAAAAGACCATTGTTATCAAGAAGAAACTTGTTAATATTGTCATTTGATACTAAAAAGAGATATAATTCTTGGTAAAATTCTATAACTATTTGAAATTACATACACACCCGATCACATTTACAGGAGATAAAAAGTGAAGACAGTTTTGAAAAATGCAACAATCATGCTCGTCCTCATTCTTGTAGCCAGTTGCGGATATAAGAACCCGAACGTATATAACGGCCCATCCAAAGTTATTTATGCGACGGAATGGAAGAACAGAACCAGCGAGTTAGGACTTGATTCTAAAATCTACAGATCCTTAACAAAGTGGTTCCAAAAATCAGGGTCTCTGACTACCGTACGAGATAAAGCTGGTGCAGACCTCATCTTAGCTGGTGAAATTGTATCCATTGCGCTTCCAAGTTTATCATATGGCTCTGACAATGTTGCAAATGAAGTGAAAGTCAGACTTAAAGTACGATATATCTTAAAAGAAATTGCCACCAACAGGGTGTTACTTGAGGTGCCTTCGGAAACTTGGACAGAAGAATATCTCGTGACGAGTAGTTCAGCTACGAACTCGGACAATGAAAGCGACGCTCTCGATGAAATCATCGAAAATCTGTCACAGAAAATTTATCAGAGAACTGTAGCTACTCTTCCGCAAATTTAATTTCACTCTCTTCTAAGGCGCCAATTTACTCATTTTTCTGAGTTAATTGGCGTTTTTTATTTAAATACTATGCTCCTCATTGGCTCCTGTAAATTAGACAACCCTTTCATCCTTGCTCCCCTTGCAGGGTATACCGACCTTCCATTTAGACTGCTCTGTAAAGAATTTGGCGCAGGGCTCACCGTGTCTGAGATGATCAGTTGCCATGGTTTGGTGTATCAACAATACAACACACTCCTCATGCTGAGATCAGTTCAAGAAGAACGACCTGTCTCATTTCAACTTTTTGGTTCTGATCCCGACATAATGGCAGAAGGTGCTGAAATAATGGCCTCACTTAAGCCTGACATGATCGACATCAATATGGGATGTCCCGTAAGAAAAGTAACTAAAAAGGGTGCTGGAGCAGCTCTTATGACAACACCAGACATTGCTGAAGAAATAATTCACAAAGTTGTCTCTCGGGTTCAAGTTCCAGTTACTGTGAAATTTCGTAGCGGAAAAGATCAAAATACTATATCGGCTGTCGAGTTTGCAAAAATGGCCCAAGGTGCTGGTGCTGCAGCGGTCACTGTTCATGCCCGTACATGGGCGCAGGCATTTTCCGGAGTAATTGATCCTTCTGTTATAAAGGATGTCGTAAATAACGTCCAAATACCGGTCATTGGTAATGGAGATGTTTTATCGCTTTCTGATGGACATGCTCTCATGAAAAACACGGGATGCCAGGGGGTAATGATCGGCAGAGCTGCGCTTGGTAACCCTTGGGTATTCAGTAAAGATGGAAGGCCTAATGATTATAGACAAATCACGGATGGCGCCCGAAGACATCTTACGCTCATGCGAGAACACTTACCTGCGGAGCGGGTGCTCGGTTACATCAAAAACCACATCAGTAGATACTTTAAAGGACTAAAAGGTGCCTCAAATTTCAGAAAACATATCTTTGACGCGCCAACAGCAGATGCAATAGACTCACTGCTCATCAGTTACGATTCAAACAATGAAGAGCAGGCATAAAGATATCAAACCAGCGACACAACGTCATAAAAAGACCACGTAACTTGAAAGTTAACTATTTTTTCAGCTTTTCAATAATTTCTAAAAGTTTTTCAGCGTCCTCTTTTTCTTTTTCCTTTAGGGACTTGTCTCTTATTGCAGATATAAAATTACGCCTGGCAAGATCGAGTTTACCTTCATAAAGATTGTACTTTCCAAGGTAGAGATGGGCAAGACCACCTTTACTCTGATTTGAGTAGATCTGCCCCAAAGCAAAGTAGACAGGAGCGTACTGAGGCAGTTCCCGCTCTATGAGCTTAAACTGTTTGATTGCACCTTCTGACCGGTCGGTTCTCTGAAGTAACAATCCCAGTGTATATATTGCATACATATCATTGCGATTTCTATCGATAGCTCTTCGTAATAATCTTTCAGAGCGCTCATATTGCCCATCCTCAAACTCCAGGACCCCCTTATCTACAATAAGGTTGAATTTTTGTGGATACTTCTTAATGAGCTGATCCAGCAAAGACCTCGCATAGTCAAAATTGTTTTCAGTCCGTGCAATCTGAGCCATACCATAATTGGCCATATCTTTTTGGAGCTCAGAACTCTTATCATTTGCGAGAATACTCGCCATACGAGCTCTAAAAGAAATAGAGGTGTTCGATTGTGCGAGCACCCGGTATTTAAATCTCAGAAAATCAAAGTCATCTATAGTGGCAGGATCAGAAGAATATGTGTTTTTATCAACCTCAATGAGCGACTCTATAGTGTCAAGGCGTGCTTCTGGATTTGGATGGGTCAACAGGTACTGTGGCAACACATCACTTCTATATCGTGCGATCCGACGCATAGATTTAAGCATTCGGACCTGCCCTTCTGTATCCCTGTGTAGTTTCTTCATCCAGCTATACGCAAGAAGATCAGCCTCTTCTTCATTTTGTCGGCTAAAATGCAAGGTAAGACTTTGACCAGTCGCCAACGCACCTGTTAGAAGTGCAGGAGCAGCAGCCCCCCCGAATGCAATGGCGGCAATAGCAAGACCGAGGGTTGCCATGGAGCTATATTTACTTTTTTCAAGCCTTGAGGCCAGATGTCTTTTAACTATATGCCCTATTTCATGGGCTATGACAGACACCAGTTCATCTTCAGTATTCATTGATTCAATAAGGCCTGAATAGAAGAAAATAAGCCCGGAAGGAGCCGCAAAGGCATTAAACTCTTTGCTGTCTATCACAAAAAAATGGTACTTAAAATACTGTATCCCAGCTACATCGAGAACGCTTTGACCTATACTGGTTATATATTCTGTAATATCTGGATCATCGATAATCTGAAATTGTGATCTGACTGAATAGAGAAGTTTTTCTCCTATCTCACGCTCTTCTCCAATATTGAAACTATATGCAGGAAGGACAGACTGAACTGCAAAGAAATAAAATGCCACTACAACGCAGCATATTTTTTTGACATCACTTTTCATTGTCTTTTAACCATTGCACAGTTCTTAGTAGTCCTTCTTCTGTTGATACTATAGGAGCATACCCCAGGTCATGCAACGCTTTGTCACATGAAAAATAATGTGATTTTGCAAGTTGCTCTGCGAGAAAACGGCTCATTTTCGGTTCATTTTGCTGACGAATCAGTTTGTAAATAAACTCAAGACTTGCACCAACCTTGTAAGCAGTTTTGTAAGAGATCTTTTTTGAAATTATGTCCACTCCCATCAATTCAAACAAATTGTTAATCCAATTCCATAAATTAACGGCTTCTCCCTGGCTGATAAAATATGCTTGCCCAGCTGCAGATTTTTCATTAGTTAAATTCATTGCTGCTAAAAGATGGGCATGAGCCACATTATCAATATAAGAAATATCGACTAAATTTTCACCGTTACCAACAATCTTAAGTTGTTTTCTTCTCCCTGCGAGTAAAAGCCGAGGAAGTAAATGAGGGTCGTCTGGTCCCCAAATAAGATGCGGACGCAATGCGCAACATGGCGTGGAAGTATTTTGCAGAACCAGTTTCTCTGCCATAACTTTCGATTTAGCATACGAGCAAAGAAAACTCGTTGGGTATGGAAGCGTTTCATCACCCAAAGCTATATCTTTTCGATCAAAGACAACAGACGGGGTAGACGTATAAACTAGTGCTGCGACATTATTAACCTTGCAAGCCCTGATAACATTTTCAGTACCCACCACATTAGTTCTGTAATAATTCCCCCAAGGCCCCCATATTCCGGCAAGAGCGGCTACATGAAACACCACATCAACGCCTTTCGCTGCACGTGTGATACTTTCGAGATTATCAAGATCACCGATGTAACCTGCCACACCAAGTTCTTCAATATCCGGGTATCTGTTTCTTCCAATAACCCGAACGTCTACATTATGGTGTAAAAGCTGTTTCACCACAGCCTTACCGACAAAACCTCCACCACCGGTAACAAGGGCCGTTTTAAAGTTTAAGGATACATTTGTTGTTGGGCCCATACACTTAATTTTTCCCTAAATATTTTGGCGTTGTGACGAATGTCCACCGGAAAACTTTTATGAATAAGAAAATGCGTTATATTGTCAGTCACATGGCTCTTTTCAGATAGCTCCAACGCTTCCTCAAGTAGTTTTTTCTCATCTCCTTTAAAATGATGTACGGGCTCTAAAACAAGAACCGGGCAAACAAGATTATCAGGAGTAGTAACAGCAACAAGGGCAGACCGATATACATCCGGATGTTCATTAACTATGGCCTCGCAAGGCACAGAGTAGAATGTCTGATCACCTGTGACTACTCTATGCGCCCTTCTTCCACAAAACCACAATCTCCCCCCTTCATCTATGTACCCCAAATCTCCCATCCGATGCCAAAAACTTTCTCCATCTTGTATTTTAGCAAGTTTTGTTTCTTTAGCATTGTTCATATACGCTTTTGTTACGACACCACCTCGAACGATAATCTCTCCAACCACATTGGTCCCAAGAGAGCTGCTATTATCAATGGTTTCTATAATATCGTCAGATAATTCTATAATTCTTATGTCAATACCTGGCAAAGAAGACCCAACACAAGTTCCCTTACCTATACGACTTAACCCCATCGTTTCAGAAAGTATTTCATGATAATCTATTGAGGCGACTGGCAAACTTTCTGTGGCTCCGTATGGAGTAAAGACCTTGCCATCAGATGGTAAAATATTAACCATACTTTTCAACAAATCGTATGGAACAGGAGCACCTGCCATCAGGACTTTAGACAACGACGGAAGAGTTATTTTATTATCTGTACAATATTTACTTACCACCCTCCAAATTGCAGGAGAACCGAATGAGTAACTGACATTATATTTCAATATAGAATGAACAAATCGAGCAGGATCCACTTGAGCGGGTTTTGTTGGGTCCATATCCGGAATAATTGCACAGGCACCTAGCGCTGTTGAAAAAAGTGCAAACAGTGGAAATGCCGGCTGATCGATATCTTTGTCACCAATTTCGTAAAACGATTCGATCAGTTTGAGCTGAGCACTAAAAATGGAGTGCTCGTACCGTACACCCTTAGGAGGACCAGTTGAGCCAGTGGTAAAAATAATGGCAGCCAAATCATTTTCGCCAGGCTTGTAAACTTCACGTGTATTCTCATCAATATCAACTATATTGCTGATATTCTCTCCAAACACACCAAACGAACAACCACAGCAAAATCTCTTTTTTACTGTTTTAAATGGTTTTGGGAAAATCCGTGAAAAAAGAAGAGCTTTAGGTATGCCGATGAGATATTTGGGTTCTACCCTTTCGATACATTTTAATAAATTTTTATACCCCATCCCTGGGTCAATCAGAACGACAGGGGTGCCCAATTTAAAGAGAGCAAGAGTTAAACAGATAAACTCTATGGATGGTGTTACCATCAGCATAACGACATCACCTGAACATAATCCCTGACCTGCAAAATAGTTCACATAACTATCAGATCTGATATTTAATTCATTAAACGTAATTGAACGATCAGTCTTTGCTTCGATGATAGCTTTTTTGTCACTATTTGCTTTAGCAGCATTTACAAACGTATCTGCAATATTGTCTGCATATTTCATCAATGCCCTCTTAGTTATGAAAAAATGTCGCTATCCTGCTGTTCACTTCATCTTTCTTGTCTTCAAGCAGGTAGTGTCCTGCATCTGGATAGTATGTAGATTCAGCATCAGGGAAACGCTCTTTCCATTCATTATAGAAAGCATCATTAAAACAAAAATCTTTTCCTCCCCACACAATAAGCAAGGGTACTCCAAGTTTTTTTATCTCTTCAAGACCTGACTCTACCTCAACAAGTGTATCGTAGCTTACATGATCCTTATCCATCGGAATATCAACCACAAAACGATGCGTAGCTATTCTGTTTTTCCAGGAGTTATAAGGCGCCAGATAAGCAGAACTAACATCTTTTTCCATCTTACGACTCACAGCCATGAATGTTGCCGGCCAGGCAAATCCATTAAATAAGCGCACTAAAATTTCACCAAGAATAGGTACGCGACAAAGCCCAATACGCAATGGCATGCGATCTGACCGAAAAGCAGCCGTGTTCATCACCACGATTTTGTCAATTTTTTCAGGACACGTTCCAGCAACACCCATACCAATTGCCCCACCCCAATCATGCAGCACCAGTGAGAAACGATCTATACCCAGTGCTTTAATTAAAGAAGTCGCATTATCAATATGTTGCCGTAAAGTATATTGATAATTTTGAGGTTTATCTGAGAGACCACAACCTATATGGTCAATAGCAATGACTCTAAAGTTTTCTTTTAATGTATGAATGAGATTTCTATAATAAAATGACCAGGTGGGATTGCCATGAACCATTACAATCACTGGTCCTTTACCTTCGTCTATATAATGTTGCTTCAAGCCGTCGATATTATGAAAGCGAGAAGTAAATGGATAGTCTGGTAACAATTCTGTGACCTTTTTCTGAATACGGATTAATAATTTTGATTACTCCAAACTTTATGAAGTAAATTCTTACGTTACAGTAGATATCATTACCTATTATAACAAGATGGCTAACAAAAAACGACGTCAACTCTATATGAAGATAACGATCTTATACTTCCCCGACTTGGACTGTCAACACCTTATCGATATTTTAAATTGGTCTAGTTATTCGCAACCAGCTAACACGCTCCCCCAAAACGTTAAGATTAATTCCTACCTAGCTGGATATACGTGAATAACTTAATAATTATATTGCATTAATCACATTAATATGCTAAACGAAAACAATGTTATGCTAAAAGCGCCATTATCTGTATATAGTGATGTAAATGCAAGGGGATAAGCACAAAGCATTGGCGTAACTTATGGTTATTCAACCAGAGTGGATGGATATTTATTAACGGTTTTTTAAAAACCGAGTTCAAAAGGAGCGGTACGATGGCAGAAGGAACAGTTAAGTGGTTTAATGATGCAAAAGGATTTGGTTTTATCGAACAAGATGGTGGACAAGATGTTTTTGTACACTATTCCGCTATCAAAACTGAAGGTTTTAAATCTCTCGAAGAGGGTTCCCGAGTATCCTTTGAGATTGTAGATGGCCCAAAAGGTCCTGCTGCCGACAACGTACAGAAAGCATAACTCGTTAGCACTGACAATCTAAGGCCCATGACGCTTTGCGTTATGGGCCTTTTTTTATTACATCGGAATAAGCGGTAAATATTCGGGCATCCACCTCATCCTGTCTATGAGTTTAGCCATTCTCGCTTCGTCATCATTTGGTTGAAAGTCAGAGTATATACATGGCCTGCTAAGGTCTTGTTCAACAGCACACATTGCAACGGCTAAAGCGACAGCTTTTGTAACTTCACACATAGCCTCAAGTGATGGCATTATTCGCCCTTCACCAAGTTGCTCTTCTGTTAACATATCTGAAACTGCTTTTGCAGCTACTATAAAAAAGTCCTGGGTGATTTCTTCAGCTCCTGAGGCTAATACTCCCAAGGCAACTCCTGGAAATATAAGAGCGTTATTACACTGACTAATACCAGCAGATCTTTCTAGGGCATCCATCGTAGCACAGGGATTACCAGTACCTATCAATACACCTTCATCACTCCACCTTGCTATATTCTGGCAAAGCTGAGCTGATGTTGACACATGTTGAAAAAGTGGGAGTATCACAGGTCGATCTGTGTTTTTCCTAATTTCTGCTACCGTTTCTTCATTAAAGAAAAATTCATGGCCTGTGGTACCAATAAGAACAGTAATTCCTGCCTCACGAATAAGGCTAGGGATATCCGTTGCATCAAGTTCACCTAGCCACGGATGATCTGCAGGATCCTTTGCGTATGGTTTTTTATAGAATTGATATTCCCGTTCAGTTGTAACTAACCCATCTCTTGCAACCACAAAAATATGTCCCGCTGCTTCTTCTTCAGATAATCCTTTTTGAATAAGAATTTCATGTATTGTTCGAGCAATCCCAATACCCCCAGTACCGCTTCCATGGATGAGAAAATATTGATCTTCAATTCTTTCGTTTTTAATCTTCATTGCAGAAATTATTGCTGAAGCCGCTACTGCACCCATTCCTTGAATATCATCGTTAAAGGAAATCAACTCATCTCTGAAGGCATCATGTATGGAAAAAGCATTTTTGGGTGAAAAATCTTCCCACTGACATAAAGCATTAGGAAATACATTTCTAAAGGCACGAACAAAACGACCAATGAAAGATAAATACTCTTCTCCCTCCAAGCGATGCTGTCTCCAGCCAAGATATTGCTTGTCAGCAAGCAATGCTTCGTTATTTGTACCAACATCCAGTGAAATGGGTAGGCAGTGCCACGGCGCAATACCGGCTCCTTGCGTGTATATCATCAGCTTACCATGACATACGGCAATTCCTCCAGCACCCTGATCACCCAGGCCAAGAATACCGTGATTATCAGTTACAACAGCGATTCGAATATCTCTACTAGAAAATCTCCTGAGGATATCCTCAGCATTATCAATATTACCAGGATAAAAATGTAAGCCATTTGCCTGACGATACATCGATGAATATCTCTGTACAGCAAGTCCAACCGTAGGTGTATAGATGAGTTTTATATAGGTTTCTATATCACTTTTAACAAGAGCGTGTGCCAGTGTTGCGTTACGGTTAAAAAGCGCGCGTAGAAATATATATTTTTCTATATCATTGTTCTTTTCATTAACTTTTTTTTGTGAATTCTGAATCTGATCAAACAGACAACGAATACCCGGGGGCAAAGTAGCCTCTAATGATAACTTCTTTCTTTCATCAAGACTAAAAGCTGTTCCTTTGTTGATGTATCTACTTGAGCTTGCTGAATCACCGCTAGCGTAGACTATAATCTCTTTTGTGTTACCATATTCATCGTATTTAAACCGGTACAGATTTGAAGACATAACCAGCTCCCTCTAAAAAGCATATAAAAATAAATGTCCAATTGACAAGCCGAGTCCTTTCCTCCATAATGCCCAACTATGGAACCATGGAAAAAAATTTTACAACAAAGTATTACGACCACAAGAGAACTGCATCGCCAATTGGATTGTGATGTAAATGTATTACAAGATGTAATAGCAAATTTTCCGATGAGGATAAACCCATATTTTCTTAATTTGATTGAATATCCTGGAGATCCCATCTGGAAACAGTGTGTACCCGATGTTTTAGAGATTAATGATACAGTCTGTATCCCTGACCCCCTAGGGGAAGAAGACCTCAGTCCTATACCTAATCTGGTTCATAAATATCCTAATCGTGTTCTGCTACTCACATCCAACCAGTGCGCCATGTACTGCCGTTTTTGTACGAGAAAAAGAAAAGTCGGTACAAACCGGATGATCATCAGCCAATCTACCCTTCTTCAGGCCTACGAGTATTTGCGAGCACACCCCGAGGTGAGTGACGTTCTTATATCTGGTGGAGACCCTCTGCTACTAGAAGACGAATTAATAGATGACATTCTTGGCAACTTAAGCAGTATTGATTCTGTGAAAATGATTCGTATTGGCACACGAATTCCATCTGTTCTCCCTATGAGGATAACGGATCGCCTGGTAGCTATCTTAAAAAAATATCATCCCCTTTATATAAACACCCACTTCAATCATCCCAAAGAATTAACAGCCCAAGCAAAAGAAGCATGTGCAAAACTTGCAAATGCGGGAATCCCGCTTGGCTGCCAAACAGTGCTCTTGCGAGGTGTGAATGACAATATTCACGTTTTAAAAGAACTTTTCCAAGGTCTTCTCTATATGAGAGTAAAACCTTATTATCTTTTCCAAAGTGATCTGACTCAAGGAGTTAATCACTTCCGCACGTCAACAAAAGAGGGGATAGCTATAATGAAGGGTCTTTATGGCCACCTTTCTGGTATGGCTCTTCCGACATTTGCACTAGATGCTCCTGGAGGTAAAGGGAAAATCCCACTCACACCACAATTTATTCTTCATAGTAGCGCGACAACGCTCACCTTTGAGAACTATTTAGGTGAAATCTGCAATTACCCTGAACCAATTGACATAGATGTGTAATTTTATATTATCGACAACCTAAATCTTGCATACGCAAAACTTGCCAGTTACAAGATTTAGGTACAATCAGTACCATCACATCTCCACAGATTGTGCATTTTATTTGATATCCCCTTGATTATCTGCCCGCTAAGACCTTATAATTCAATCTAACTTAGATAAACGATATAAGGGCCTTTGTGCTCTATTATCTCTATCTGAGAGGTTTCTCTTTCTCATTTCCAATGGTGGAATGAGAAAATTTATAAAATAGAGCTATCCGTGCAAGATTATTTTTCAGGAATATTATGAATCAGGAAGACGTACTCAAAACAATATTAAAATCAGATGAACTGCCAACACTACCTACCGTTGCATCCCAACTGATTACCCTTACCTCAAGAGAAGATACGACACTTGCAGATATAGGAGAACTTGTCGCTCAGGATATATCAATTTCTGCAAAAATTTTAAAAGTTTCTAATTCAGCTTTTTATAGTTTTCCACAGCAAATTGGATCGATAAAACAAGCTGTGAGTATCTTGGGGATGAATGCGGTCCGTAGCCTGGTTCTCTCTTTTTCTTTTCTCACTATAAAGGGTGGGAAACAAGAAAGTCGATTTGATTTCAAAAGATTCTGGGAGCGGTCTCTTGCATCAGCTGTGGCCTCTAAACTCATCCTCGAAAATGTAAAAGGGGCGGATAGTGAACAGATTTTCATATCTGGGCTGTTACAAAATCTTGGAGAACTCATACTTGCGAAAATTTTTCCAGCTCAATATGACAAGGTTATAGCATCAGTTGAGGACGATCAACATGATTTACTCGCCGCTGAAGAGGCTGTTTTTGGTATTAATCACACTGTAGTTGGTACAGAAATAGCGAAAAGTTGGGGGTTTCCTGGAGTCCTCGTCGAGCCTATTTTGCACCACCACGATCCGACTAAATACAGTGGCAAGAACGCAGATATACAGACAACAGTAAGTACTGTTTATCTATCAGATCTACTGGTAAACATTCTATTTTCTGAAAAACCTGAAAAATATCATCAACAATTTCGGGTTCAAGCTACAAAACTGCTACGTTTAAGCCCTGAGGAAATAGAAAATATTCTTGAGCAGGTTCATATTAAATTTAAAGAAGCTGGAACCTACTTTAATCTTAAGATCAAAAGCACTAAATCAGTCCAGGAAATACTTCAGGAGGCAAATATTAAGTTAAGCTTGATAAATCTTGACTACGACCAAATGAACAAGCAGCTGATACTAGCCAAAATCCACCTTGAGAATTTAACAAAAGAACTTGAAAACAAAAACGAATTCCTAGATAACCTCGCTAATCTTGATGGACTTACTGGTGCTTTCAATCACCGTTATTTCCAGAATGCACTGGACCAGGAGATCAGTAGATGTATGAGAAATGACTCCACTATATCAATTCTTTTACTAGATATAGATCATTTCAAGAAATTCAATGATCAATACGGTCATCAGGTCGGAGATTTTGTACTATCCGAATTCACCTCGACCCTGCAGTCTAACGTGAGGAAATATGACATCGTGGCAAGATATGGTGGTGAAGAATTTATTATAATCTTACCTGAAACAAATAGTGACGAAGCGATGAACGTTGCTGAGAAACTCCGTAAAACAATTGAATCTGCAAATTTTGATGATAACCGGGAAAGCTATAATGTAACCGCCAGCTTTGGAGTAAGTACTGCTACCCCCTCCACAGAGGATAATTTCACAAAAGACACGTTCATAAACCAGGCTGACCAAGCTCTTTATCAGGCAAAAGAAAAAGGCCGGAATAAAGTGGTTGCGTATTCGACTAAAAAAAAGTGGTATTCTTTTTAGATTTTTCAACGCCTATTTAATAGCTTACGAAGAACACCTATTAATCTACATCATGTTTTCAGGATCTACATCAATTGTCAAAGTACACTGGGGCATGAGAATGTCCTTTTGAGAACCACGTACAGCAGCGCACAGATCGTGTAGGTCACTTGTGGAGATACCTTTAAGCAAAATCTGCCACCTGTAATTATCCCTCACCTTATCAAGAGGTGACGGAGCAGGTCCAAGCACTTCTATCTTTATCTCATTTGTTTTAATACACTTTCTACAAAACCGTGTAAGGCCCATGGTTGACTGTTGCACCTTGTTCTCTACCTTTCCTTGCACCCTAAGAAGCACCAGACGAACATACGGAGGAAATGCAGGATGTTCTCTTAGTTTCATTTCATGTTCAAAAAACTCAAGATACTGATGTTTTTTTGCATACTGGATCGCGTAGTGTTCAGGGCGTAGGGTTTGTATGATAACCTCACCCGGAAACTCTCCTCGACCAGCCCTTCCAGTTACTTGAGTAATCAACTGATACGTTCGTTCAGCAGCCTTATAGTCCGGCATACTCATGCCACCGTCGGCCCAGACGACACCAACCAAAGTAACGTAAGGAAAATGATGCCCTTTGGCAATCATTTGGGTACCGATGAGAATATCAATACTCCGATCGTGCATATCTGAGAGGACTTTTAAAAATTTCTTTCTGTCACCAGCTGTGTCTGAATCAATTCTTCTCACCCGTGCATCAGGAAGTAGCCCTTGGAGCTCTTCTTCAACTCGCTCGGTACCAAACCCTGCGGGAGTAAGATCTGTGGAACGACAGTGAACGCAAACAGTTTCTGCCGCAGTAGTATAACCACAGTAATGACAAACTAATTTATTCCTCCCCTTATGTAAGGTAAGGGAGACGTTACAATGATTGCATTGCACAGGATTACCACAATCCTTACAGAGTAAAGCGGTTGAAAACCCTCTTCGATTTAAAAGTAGAACGGCCTGTTTACCGTCTGCAAGGGTCTGCTCAAGTTTGCCAAGTAAGTGTTCCTGAATAATCGAAGATCTATTTTTCTTTCCTGTTCTTTTCTTACTTAAGTCAACAAGGTGAACAGTTGGTAGAGTTGAGTTCCCAACTCTATTTTTCATGGTCAGCAAATTATATTTACCAGCCTTAGCATTTTCATAACTTGTGATAGAAGGTGTTGCAGAACCCAAAATTACAACGCTGTTGTGGTGCCGTGCTCTTAATACAGCCAAATCTCTACCATGATAACGAAAGCTATCATCCTGCTTGTAGCTGCTATCATGCTCTTCATCGACAATAATAAGACCAGGATCTTTGAGCGGGGCAAATATTGCTGACCTTGCGCCAATAACAATCTTGGCCTTACCGGTCAATGCGAGAAAGTATTGGTCATATCTTTCTGAACTCGTCAGGCCAGAGTGTAAGAGCACTACCAAGTCCTTAAATCTTGACAACAGATGCGCTTCCAGTTGTGTTGCCAGTGCAATTTCTGGCACCAGAATAATGACATCCCGACCTTCGCTCAGGGTTTTTTCGGCAGCACGTAGATACACCTCAGTTTTACCGCAGCCTGTAACACCATGTAACAAAAAGGGTTTAAATGTTTTGGCCGAGATGGCTGGAGACAATGCTGAAAGAGCGGATTCCTGTTCATCAGTTAAAATCTCCGGCCTAGGATAAAATCGAAGCTGATCGCCAAAAGGGCTTCTATATACCCTTTTTTTTTCTTTTGAAATGACACCAAGATTTTCAAATGTATCAAGAGGCTTTGCAGCACCTGAATAGATCTTTTTTATATCTTTTAAGGCCGCTGATTTGGTCCCGACCTTTTCAAACGATTGAAACGCTGCACATAGCGCTTTTGTTTCAGAAAGTTTTATTTTTTTGCCAAGATAGTTACTTATCCGCAAACGATATGAATCAATAGCTTTTGCTTCACCGCTGTCATCAGCTCCTGAGTACTGAGGGAAATTAGTGTCTTCCAACCTGTAACAAAGTTCTTTTTTTTCTTTAACCGTGTCCTTATTTACAACTACTTTTTCTACGATATAGCCTGCATCAACTAGTTGCTTTAAAAGTTTTTTATCCTCTGAATTAAGTGAGACCAAAAGATGTTGTGTCTCAAGTTGCCCTTTCTCACACAGTTCTGTAACCCAAGCTGGGATATTCGTTTCACACGAGTCTGTTATTGTCAGGGTGTCAACTACAGGGAAAAAAAATTTCTTTGATTTTGGAGCAAGGCCCCCAGGCAGGGCTGCCTTTATTACAAGGCCAATTGGGTATTGATAGTATTCTGAAACCCACTCAAAAAATGGGACAAAATCAACGTGAAATAACGAATAGTCATCTAAAAAACGAATGACAGGTCGAACTGTAAATTCAGTTTTTTCAAGTCCTGCAACAACCACATGAGTGACATACCCCGTCACCATACGATTACCCAGAGCAACGAGTACACGTCGCCCTAGGTATCTTATTCTATCTTCATCACTTAACTCTGTCTGAGATTCGGCCTTTGGAAGACAATATGTTAATGTCTGTTGAATTGGTACAGCAACCGCAACCTCGAGATGGATCATAGAGTAGCCGCAACCTCTTTAATATGTTTCTTTAATTGTTCACCAAGCTTGTCATGTCGCATGCCATAAGCAATAATCGCTTTTAAATAACCCATTTTATCACCTGCATCATACCGCACACCATCAAATTCATAGGCGTACATTCCTCTTCTCTTCGTCAGAGCAAGCAGTGCATCTGTTAACTGGATTTCTCCACCATGGCCAGGAGTTGTCTTGTCTAATATTGAAAAAATCTCAGGCATAAGGATGTACCGACCAATAATTGCCATATCCGACTCAGTTGTACCTGGTGCCGGTTTTTCAACCATCCGTCGTACCTTTACAGTCTTTTCCCGGCCAATATCTTCCCCTTCAATAATTCCATACTGGTGTGTTTCAGATGCCTCTACACGCTGAATGGCCACAATAGACTCACCGATTTCATCAAACAAATCAATAAGTTGCCTGGCACAAGGCTTCTCGCTCAGCACCAGGTCATCGCCTAAAAGAACCATAAATGGCTCATCACCTACAACGTGCCTGGCTGTCCAGATGGCATGTCCTAGACCCAGTGGTTTTTTTTGTCGAACAGAAACAATATCAATCAGATTAGAAATATTATTCAGCTCTTCTCCGAGTATCACCTTATTTTTTTCTTTTAAAACAGAATCAAGATGGAAATTATAGTCAAAATGGTTTTCAATAGCCGACTTACCTTCGCTAGTAACGAAGATAATCTGATCAATGCCTGAAGCCACGACTTCTTCCACAATATATTGTATAGTGGGTCTATCTACGATTGTGAGCATTTCTTTGGGTATAGCTTTTGTAGCTGGTAGAAAACGTGTCCCAAGACCTGCAACCGGAATAACTGCCTTACGTACTTTCATTTGATCCTCAATCTTTTATAAGAATACAAAGCTGTGTGCTCCCCCAGCCTAACCTCTGGAGGAGATTTAACATACTTTTATCATCACATCTATTTATAATTCACATGAATCTTCACTACCCCGATAGTTTACCGATCTCAGCAGAAAAAGATCATATTATAGAAACGATCAGACAGCATCAAATTGTTATTCTTGCAGGCGACACCGGTTCAGGAAAGACAACACAGCTTCCAAAGATGTGCCTTGAAGCGTTTCCTGATAACACACTCACCATTGGGTGTACCCAACCAAGACGTATTGCTGCGACCGCCGTTTCTGCAAGAGTTGCCGAAGAGCTTGGTGTAGCAGATGACACAGTTGCCTATAAGATACGTTTCCACAATAAAACTGGTCCTAACACCAAAATAAAATTTATGACAGACGGCGTTTTGCTAGCCGAAACGAGAACTGACCCGCTTCTTAAAAAGTACGGAGTACTTATTGTCGATGAGGCTCATGAAAGAAATCTCAATATAGATTTTATCCTCGGTTACTTGAAAAATCTCAGTCGCCGCAGGCCCGATCTAAAAATAATTATAACCTCTGCAACAATTGACACCAAAGCATTTTCAAAACATTTTAACGATGCCCCCATAATTTCGGTTTCAGGCCGCACTTATCCAGTCACTGTTGAATATCTTCCACCTGATGAGACAAGCGCGTCTGCTAAAGAAAATATGGTAGAACATTGCGTTAGTGTTGTACGCAATTTAGTGGCTAAAAGACCAGAAGGTGACATTCTCGTATTTCTACCAACAGAACGAGACATTCGACAATGCTGTAAGCTTCTTGAAAGCTCAATTCATGGAGTTTCTGTTCTTCAGTTGTTTGGTAGACTGGCTTCAGGCGACCAAAGAAAAATCTTTCAAACTACCGGCCACCTTAAGATAATTGTTGCTACAAATGTTGCCGAAACATCACTTACTGTGCCTGGTATCAGATATGTCGTTGATACTGGACTTGCCAGAATTTCAAACTATAACGTTCGGGCTAAAACAACTAGTTTACCCATAAGTAGAATCTCCCAGGCCAGCTGTGACCAGAGAAAAGGCAGGTGTGGTCGCATTGGACCGGGGTTATGTTTACGACTCTACTCTGAAGAAGACTACAACAGTAGAGACGAATTTACCATTCCGGAGATAAAACGCTCAAATCTTGCTGAGGTTATTTTACAAATGATCTCTCTTAAGCTTGGCAGCCCTTCAAATTTCCCCTTTCTTGATCCTCCTTACAAAAATGCCATCAGTGAAGGGTACCGCCTACTAACTGAATTGGGAGCCATTGATCAGCACAAACAACTCACCGCTAATGGTAAAATCATGGCTGATCTACCCATAGATCCATGTATAGCCAGGATAATACTTGAAGCAAAGGAAAATGGTTGTCTTAAAGAAATTAAAATTATCTCTGCTGCTATCGCAATTCAAGACCCAAGAATCAGACCAGCCGAACAAGAGAAAGAGGCGGATCTTGTTCATGCGCAATTTAACCACCTACACTCTGACTTTTCTACCCTTCTTAATATTTGGGACACATTTCACAGTGGGACTGATGGTAAAAAATCCTGGTCCTATCTAAAAAAGTTTTGCAAAACACATTTTCTCTCATTTCAGAGAATGAGGGAGTGGTTTGACCTCCACGAACAACTTGGAAGGATTATATCAAAACGAAAACAGTTCATCGACAACGAGACCGCCGCAAGTTACGAACAAATACATAAATCTCTTCTTTCTGGATTCTTACGAAATCTTGCAAAACGTAAAGAACTCAAACAATACCAAGGCACTCACAACAAAGAATTTATGATTTTTCCTGGATCTGGTCAATTTTCAAAGAAAAGCGACTGGATTCTCTGTGGTTCATTTATTGACACTAACAGGCTTTATGCCATAAACGTAGCTTCGATTTCACCTGACTGGATAGAACCTACTGCAGGAAACCTTTGTAAGTATTCCTGGAATAATCCACAATGGAGAAAAAAGACAGGTACAGTGGTCGCCGAAGAAACCGCCTCTCTTTTTGGTCTCATCATTAGTGGTGGTCGACTTGTGAACTTTCCAAAACGAAGCGCCAAAAACATAAAAGAAGCACGAGATATCTTCATTCAAAATGCTCTCGTTCATGGAGACATAAACAAAAGCTATTCTTTTCTTGTCAAAAACAGTAACCGTATAAATAAATGGAAGTTATCTGAGGAAAAACTGAGAGCCCGTAATATCGTGGCCGATGAGTACACTTTTTTTAGTTTTTACAACAGAGTTTTGCCCGACTACGTATGCGATCAATCGAGCCTGAACAGTTTTTTAAACAAACATCCTCATCACACATCCTTACTTATGAATGATGAGGATGTCCTACTTAGAAAGCTTGATGAAAATGAACTCGTCGACTTTCCACAGACCATTCGTGTCGGATCAATTGATCTAAAGTTGGAATATAATTTTAATCCCGGTTCAACAAATGATGGGGTCAGCTTCCTGTTACCAATAGGAATTGCCACTCAAAGCTCACAAGAAAAATTCGAGTGGCTTGTTCCAGGCCTATTTCACGAAAAACTCACATTTCTCCTCAAAGCACTTCCAAAAATGTTGAGGAAAAGACTTGTTCCCGTAAGTGATTCAGTCAATAGAATTTTAGATGATATTGATTATAGAAATGGGCCCCTTTATGCAACTCTCGAAAACTCGATTTTAAAATTGTTTGGTTTCCAGATAAATCGGGCTGAATGGTCAAAAGAACTCCCTCTGCATCTCACACCACACTTTATACTTATAGATGAAAAGGGTTCCCCTTGTTTTAACGGGAGGAATCTAAAAGAACTCATTGAATCTTCACCAAAACCAAAAAGTAATTCGCCCCAAATCACATCAAATCCTCAGCACAATTCAATTCTCAAAAAATGGGAAAATAACGATTATACCACATGGGATTTTGAAGGATTACCACAAGAAGTCACACTCAGAAATAGTCATGGAGACGCTACCCAAATCCTATATCCGGCTTTACGATCTCAACCAGAAAAAGGTTCTGTGAAAGTAGTTTTCACTCCTGATTTTCGTGAGGCTTCCAACCAGAATTACACCGGCACACTTGCGTTATACCGTCTACAATTCCCTGAGCCTTACAAGGCTCTAAAAAAACTATGTAAAACATCTCTTTCAGGCCCATCTGTATTACAACTCCTAACAGTTGCCCAGAATAAAAAAAACCTCACTGAGATTTTTCTTCTTTTTGTGCTAAAAAACATCTTCCCTGACCAATCCACTGGGATCATAACGAAAGACACCTTCCTACGTAATATTTCTGACGTTCAAAAAATCGGATTTTTCAAAAAATCTCAGGAACTGGTCTCCTCAACAATGAGTGCCTTACGCCAAAGACGAGAAGTAACTGAAGCTATTGAAAATGTTTTTACTAAGAGTCAACAAAAAGGCCATAAGCTTCCGCCTGTAAAAGAATTATTTCACCAGACCCTTGACTCATTTTTTCCATTATCATTTCTTACAGATACCATACAGTTAGGCACCCATGATATTGAAAGACAACTACGCGGGATGAAGATACGTCTAGAACGATTCTATGTTGATCCTCGTAAAGACCAACAAAAAGAACTTCAGCTCACTGGTTATTTAAATCAACTTCAGGAAATAGAAAATCTGAAATTTGATATTTCGCCAGAAGCAAATGAAGAATTAATAGTATTTAAACAAATGATAAATGAATACAGACTTGTCCTTTTTTCACCTGAGATTCGAGGTGGCAGGTCAGTATCACCTAAAAAATTAAGTAATCAGTGGAAACGTTTACAGTCGCTCTGTTGAGGTAAATGATGAACAAGGTAACAATAGGAGTGCTTCTTTGCCTCTCAGGCTTGATTCTACTTAACTGGCATCAGCCTTTTCTGGGTGTGCCTGCCTTCGTGTTCGGTATTTTAGTCATGAATGGAGGACGTTGGAGGCGCAAATAACTTTTGTCTTATTTTGCGTATGCGTGATTGAGGTTATGCATAGAGAACACTATTCACGACATGCCTCAGACCATCCATGGTATACGGCTTTGATAAACTATGGGCAAATCCGTAATCTTGACAATTTTCCATAATAGGATCAAGTATAGTCCCGCTCATGGCTATAACTTGAATTTCGGGAACTATCTGTTTAAAGATACGGCAACAATCTGCTGGAGATTCTTTATTGATTCCTGACACATCTAGAACCACAATAGATGGTTTGTCATCTTTTTCACTTTTGACTCTCTGGAGTTCAAGGGTCGCATCTGAACTATTTCCAGCACCTATTACCTTGAACCCAAGGTGACTCAACATAATTGCCCCTATTTCCAACATTTGTGCATCAGGCTCCACAAGCAGAATTGTACTCTTTTTTTTCTCATTGGACTGTTCCTGTTCTTTCTCTTTAGATGTTACAAACACGGGTAAGTAAAGTGAGACAACAGAACCTCCATCAATTGCAGGCCTCACGACGACATATCCACCGTGATTTCTAAGAGTTGAATACACAATAGTAAGTCCAAGCCCCATACCTTTTTCGATTCCTCTTTCTTTAGTGGAATAATATGGGTCAAACACCTTAAACAATTCATCTTTATCAATTCCTTTTCCAGAATCGTTTATATCTATTCTACCATAGGAACCTGCTGGAATATATTGTCCAGAAATAATCTCTGGTTTTGGGACGTTACAAATTGAAACCGAAATATGTAATGGTTGGTTATCAGATGCTTCCTGCCCATTTTGGAGTACATTGGAAATAGCGACACAGATTTCTTCTACATCAATACTGACAAAACAATCTTCTTGATTCAAATCGAGGATATATTCGCCTTTGTTTTCCGCAAAATAATCCATCACCGCTTTCTCTACGGTTGTATTTAAGCTTTTCTCCTTTCGACTGACAATTCCAAAATTTGAAAAACATGAGATCTGTCTCGTTAAGTCAACAGCAATGAGTGCAGCTTTCTGGGCTTGATGAATGAGTTTTGCTGAAGCTTCAGGATCATGTATATCGTTTTTGAGGGAGATAATATCAAGATTCCCACAAATTACAGTGAGCAAATTATTGAAATCATGTGCCATTCCTCCGGCCATACAACTCATTGCATCCATCTTCTTAGCAAGCTTGATTGCTTCATCAAGTTCTTTATTGTGTCGTTCAGCCTGATACTGCCGGGTTATGTCTCTAAAGATACAGAGGCCAAAAATAGAACCATTTTCTACTACAGGAATAAAAGATGCGGTCACGACCTTAGTACCAATATGAAGGGGATAGTCTTCATAGATATGAAAAGAATTCATCCCTCCATCGTTTAGTTCTTCATCAACCCACCGACAAATAGAGGATTCAAAACCACCCCAATTTCTTGCTTCCTGTAACTTGGACCCTGTTAAATATTCTTCACGATTTTCAAGGATTTCACAGGCAGATCCATTGACCTTTACGATTTTACCTTCCTGGGTAAGTTCAAAGATTCCTTCATTTAAATTAGATAGAATTTCGGTGTGATGCTGCTTTTCCAAAAGAAGCTCACTTGTAACTTCTGATGGCTTCAATCCTTTAGGAATACGGGGTATATTGCTAATCTCGCCAATAGCGCTCGTCCTGTTCTCGTAAGCTGTAAGAGCATCTTTTAGCTGTAGCCTAATTTCCTTAAGATTGCCCTTTGCTATGCAAAGATCGCAATCAACCTCTTCTAAAATTCTTTCCCTATCTTCTAAAACTATTGCAGAGAGCACAACGATAAACACATCTTTATATTTTTTCGAACTACGCACAATCCGACATAACTGCTCACCACTGACCCTTGGCATTATCAAATCAGTAAATAGAATATCAGGTACAAAATGATCCAACTGTTCCAGCGCATCAAGACCCGTTTCTGCCTCGCGGACCTCACAACCTTCCTGGGTTAAAATGGTGGCAATAGCTTTGAGTAAAACGGGATTATTATCTACAGCAAGAACTTGTATTTTCATATTAAAATCCAGATATGAACGAGCATTACAGAGAATCTGCCCACTCCTTAATCGTTTTAACCATAAGTCGCATGTCAACAGGTTTTGTGAAAACTCGCCATGCTCCCAAATGCTGAGCAACACTCAGATATGAATCAGGCCCTATTTTCCCACCACCAGAAATTGCAATAATTCCCACATCAGGGAATTCGTTTTTTAGCTGGGTAATTGTCTCTATACCCTCTTGAACTGGCATAATCAGATCACATATAATAAGATCCATAGGGTTGAGTCTTTGAATCACCATCCCTTCCATGCCATTCTCGGCCTCAAACACATCGAACCCTTCCCTTTCAAGCCACATCCTAAATAAATTTCTTATGCGATAATCATCATCGATTATTAGAATTTTCATATTCTTATTCCGTTTATTCAGGATCACTTTTGTGTAGGTCTACCAAAAACGACCTCCCTAAAGAATTGTATCATATTTTTTCGTCTTGATGCCATTTTCAATTGTTCTGGAATCAAACCGCTTCTGTTTATCTTCAAAACAGACATTTTGTATTCAATATGCGTTGCCAGCCGATTATCTATATACCATGCATACAACAATCCCATGTGTAACCCAGGGGGAGTAAAGCCTTCACCACTATTAATGAGTCGAGTGTAGTGATGCGGGTCTCCTGTTGGGCACATACGTGACAGAAGTAAAAAGTCTTTAAGTTGTTCACCATTAAAATAACACATCAGTTCATCTTCACCTCTCAAGTGAAGATGATATGCACGGCCAAGGTGAATAGAATCTTTACTGATATCTTCCATAACCTTAGAATGCGCGTAATTACCAAGAAGTGACTCACCAAGAGCAATCATCAGTCCTACTTCAAGGCTTTGCCTATCAAGGGCCTGATCAGTTCTAATTTTTATACAGCGATCATTAAGATCAAAAAATGAAAACACATTATCCCATTTTTGATCCCGGTCCCAGTGTTCCTGGTCGATGCAATAAATACCTTCAAAATACTGAAGATGAGATAATGGAACGACCGAATGGTCCCACAAAATCTCTGCAATAGTATTTTTAACTATTACTTCAGTTAAACCCAAAGGCGATCCAACAAATTTGACATCTAAACTATCCAGTCTCGCTTTTATTGCAGAGAATTTTTCATGGGGATAAATACAATAGCTGTTTGTTTCAATATGATCAATTGTGTTTGTTTCTTTTGGCTTTAATGAAATTTGATCAGTATTGTCGTAATCAAAACTATGACGACCACCGTAAAGCGCCTTGACTGCAAGCGCTAATCGGCCAGGATCATGCTGAATCACTCCTCGTTGAACCAATGCAGATTTGGAAAAAATATCACACTCAACAGGGTAACAGTTCCTCTGGATTAAGTTTTCCTGATCAAGATAAATTGGCATCTTCCCCTCAACGGCATATCGCTGAAGTATCGATGCGGAAATATCTTTTAGGGAAACACAGAGTATTTCATCAAAGAGATCTGTTGTTCCACCAGGAATATTTTTTTCATATGCATCAAGCATGTCCGAGACATGAAAATTCCTTGCTGGATCAACATTTGAGAGATCAGTCTCCCCTTCCTGTACCCAGAGATTTGAAACCAGTACCTTTAATGCCTTATCATTATTGCGAACTGAACTCGCAAGTCCCGGCACCCTTAAAACTGGGATGATGGATGAATAAAGGCTACCCGGGGCAAAAATGATTATATCTGCCAATTCGATAGCTTCTGTCATTTCCGGATAGACAAAGGGCACATCACAATAATCAACGGCTATACTTGCAATGGGAACACCACGCTCCACCACACCTAGTTTATGTTCACCTGTAATTTCCACCCCATTACTGTACAGCACACGTAATTGGGCAGGAGTCGGAGTACATGGTAGTACAGCGTTGTCTCCACAACCAAGTACAGTACTAAGTGAATTTAAACCGCTACTTACCGCATCATCCATAACCTTTTTCTCGACATTAAAATCAATGGATGAATCTACTACAGATAATTCTCGGTAAATTGCTGCCGCGCAAAGTAAATTACCAAGACAATGAGGACGCTGAAGCGTTTTTTCAAATCTCTTATCTTCAAACAAAAATTTAATCAGATAACGGAGATAGTTTTCTAAGGAGGCTGGTAAATTCCTAAGTTTTGCGAGGCAAGAGATCAACCGCAAATCATCTTGAACGAGAGGCCCAGAAAATCTAAGATTAAAGAGCGTTGCAAGTACAGAAACAACTTTCTGTGCCCCCTGACTATCAAGGCTATATTTTCTTTGTAATTTACAGAGCTGAATTGAAGAAAGCAGAACATGGCGAATATCGCCTATTGCGATCAACGGTAAATCTTTTAGTAGTTCACCTGTTGATCCACCGTTATCAGTCACACAGACAATGGATCTTGTATTGGGGAATATTTTTTTCAAACCACCAAAAGGTGATTCCACCCAGTCAGACCTCCTCGAATCCCCACCCAAGATATTCGATAGCCCAGTACCGCCACCAAATATAACAACCCTCGCGTTATCGGCTTCAGCTCCAATAAGCTTATCGCGCAATTGCGTAAGTGACGCTAGTGCATCCTGATGTACTCCTTCAGGCACGCCCTGAATAACAAGGTCAACAAGCTTTTCACGCAAACTATTCTGTGGAAGAAGGTCTAAAGGAGAATAGCTTATTTTTTGCAGATCATTTATTACATTTTTATGCAAATGAGACCCTCATATTCCATAGTAATAGCAACAAAACCAGGAATCAGTTTAACCATCTTACAATACTCTTTAATGACTTTGTATAAACTGTTCTACTCGTTTAAGATCCTCTGGAGTATCGACCTCTATGGAGTCATATTCAGTAATCGTCACCTTTATTTTGTACCCGTACTCTAAAGCTCGTAGCTGTTCAAGCTTTTCAAATTTTTCCCATTCACCTTCGCGAAGAGCTACAAATGACAATAAAAAACCTTTTCTATAAGCATAGAAACCTAAATGTTTATAATATGTTGGTTTTTCACCTTCTTCGGGGTTGCGTTGAAACGGAATGGGCGCTCTTGAGAAATAAAGTGCATAATTGTCTTTATCAAAGACAGTTTTAACGTGATTTGGATCGTTAATTTCTTCAGGACGTATAATTTTATAAATAAGTGTCGACATTGGTAACGCTGGGTCATCCAGAAGTGGCTGAGCGACCTGGTTAATAACTTCTTCTGGGAAAAGAGGCTGATCTCCTTGAATATTCACAACAACATCATGTTCGGATATTTTCAATAATTCCGCGGCCTCAGCAAGGCGATCTGATCCAGAAACATGATTTGGCCTGGTCATCACATATTCACCGCCAAAATCGCGTACACAATCAGCAATACGTTTATCATCTGTTGCAACAACCACACGGGAGAGTAATTTGACAGCCCTTGCTCTTTCGACTACATGCTGTATCATCGGCTTACCATCAATCTTAGCGAGTGGTTTGCCGGGAAATCTATTAGATTCATAGCGGGCTGGTATGATTGCAACTACTTCAGGTTTCTTTTTTTCCATGGTTAGCTCAATTTTATTTACAGGACCTTAGCTTATATTCACTTCAAGGAATAATCGGTAATAAGTATGCCCAAAAGTACAAATTATTTATTAAACACTTCTGTTTCATCTACAATAAAATCAACAACATTTCTACAAAAAGCCGAAAATCTGTCGATAAAAATCAACCTACCATATTGCCAATCCCCTGCAGCTTCCAAAACGGAGTTCATCCTCTGCTATACAGAAAAAGGTCTCGAGCTTCTCTCATATGACACAGTTAAAAACAAAACCAGCAGTCTCCTCTTCGTTGACTTTGTACATGGCAAAGAAGGTCATCGACGAATAAACAATGCTACGACAAAACAACCACTTGCAAAAGCAGTAGGAATAAAACCAGGAATACGACCAACGGTGTTTGATGCTACAGCAGGACTTGGAGGGGACGCATTTGTTCTTGCAACTCTTGGTTGCCGAGTAACGCTGTGCGAGAGAAATCCAGTAATGGCAGCGTTACTAGGAGATGGTCTTGACCGAGCGCTCGCGAGCACTGAAACAAATAATATTGTTCAAAATTATCTACACCTTGTTAAAGCCAGTAGCCTTTCCCCTCAAAAGCCACTCTCTCAGGACTATGACACCGTCTATCTAGACCCAATGTATCCTCATGACACAAAATCAGCACTGAATAAAATGAGTATGCGAGTTATTCGATCCCTTGTAGGTGATGACAACGACAGTTGGCAACTTATGGATAGTGCAAAATTGATGGCAAAAAAGAGAATAGTTATAAAACGGCCAAGACGTGCCCCACCACTCACTGATGACAAAATCTCATATCAGGTGAAAATGAAAAGTAGCCGTTTTGATGTATATATCACCTAAATCTTGCAACTGGCAAGTTCGGAGTCTGCGCTAGCTGCCGGATATGCGAGGCACTGAAGCTGCAGACGTATACATAGACTTCAAGGCTTCGGTAACAAAACAGATTCGGTGGAATTGCAAAACTAAATTATTTTCTTATTTTGCGTATGCAATATTTAGGCATTACACAGTGGAGTACAAATATTATTTATGATATTTCTCCCCATTTTTTATTGTGTACGCTCTGTAAAGCTGTTCCACAAGAATCATACGAACCATATCGTGAGTAAAAGTCATTTTAGAAAAAGAGAGTACGAGTCCTGCGGATTTTAATATGGATTCAGAAATACCATCAGGACCACCAATAAGATACGTTACCTGCTTTACACTACTGAGTTCCCAATTAACAATTTTAGTGGAAAACGATTCTGAAGTAAATTGTTGCCCCCTTGAATCCAAAGCCACAATAACAGTGCCCTGAGGCACTGTACTTAACATCTGCTTGCCTTGACTTTCTATTGCCTCGCGTGCACTCTTACCACCACTCTTATCCTTTAAAATAGTTATCCGAATATTCGTATAGTGTTTTAAACGAGAGCTATATTCCTCAATCCCATTCTGGATAAAGCTGTCTTTTGTTTTACCTATAAAAACAATTTCATGTTTCATTTTACAGAGCCCTTTGCTTTAACAAGAGATCTTAGATTTCGCCATGAGCACGTTTAATATCCTGCAGAATTCGTTGTAACCAATCTCGGTTTTGATGCCTGGACAAGATTCTGCAATGGAGTGAAAATTATTTTCATCCACAAGGATAGACGGGTGCAGTGGCCATTGACCACATCGCCATGGACGCCCCTGGTGAACTTTACAACCTTCATCAAAGAATATACAATGTCCATCAACGACCTTCATCTGGACAACACCCTTAGTAATACGCCAATATTTTTTTTCAACAGTCTTACGATCTTGAGCTAAAGCCTCAATCATTCGTTTTTGGTCATCATCATCAAGTGACACTGTAGTCTCACCGTGACAGCAGTAACCACATCTTGTACAGGAAAATATTTTATCGACCGTATCCATTACACACCTATGAGTCGGAAAATTTGGAGGGAAAAACAGCTAATGAACTAAGGAGTGCAAATATACACTGAAGAAAAAAACTATGCAGCAAAAACTGGGTAAATGAGCTATGCGTAACCGATTTGGTCTTCAAATAAAGAAATATCTATACCAAACTGCATTGCAGCAGCTTTCCATTTCAACTCATCATTCATTTGAAAAATAATTTCATCACTGGCTGGAACAGTCAACCACCCCTTATCAACCAACTCCGCTTCAAGCTGTCCCGGGCCCCATCCAGTATACCCAAGAATAAAAAGATACTTTTCAGGACCAGAACCATTTGCAATATCTTCTAAAACTTTAGTCTCTCTTGTTAAAGAGACTGTCTTACTCACATCTATCTTGTGTTGTGTACGATAGTCAGAAAAGAATAATATAAAAGCGGATTCCAGATCTACAGGTCCACCAATATGGACAGGAGGGAGTTCATTTTCAGGAACAGGGAGCTGAACCCCCTGTAAAATTTGCGCAAATGGAATAGAAAGGTTTGGTTGATTAATAGCAACTCCCATTGCTCCATCAGCACTATGAGCACATATATATATGACGTGCTCAGAAAAACGAGGATCAGGCATTTGAGGTGTAGAAATAAGAAACTTCCCTGTAAGGGATGTAAATTCGTGGCTGTTGTGTTCCATAAAACAATATGCCTCTCGTTTTTTGTTTGACAAAAGATTTAGATTACGGAGTTATTCCCTACTATATTTTAACAAAATACGACAGCTACAGTCAAGCATGCCATTATTGTTGAGTTGGATTCGTCATCAATCCATTGTAATTTGTAAATTGCCCATGACAAAGCCACAACTTTATCCTACTATATTGAACATCATCCTCTCTCTGCATTTTAAATCATTGCTAACACGTGATAACCATGAGCCATTCCCAAAGAATTCTCGATTGCTGCCACCATGACCCATTTCAATACTTGGGAGCCCATTTTCACAATTCTGAAGTCCCAATGGTAACTCTGAGGACTTTTCAGCCCAATGCTGAAAAGGTCTTTTTTGTAACAGAACAGCAACAAATCGAAATGGAGCGTGAACATATAGATGGACTTTTCACCCTCACAACTCCAACAGGTGGGCTCCCAGATCCACTGCTTCTCCCCTTTAGCTATCAGTATGAAATTCACTATGCAAATGGCATAACGAGAAAAATCAATGACACATACCGCTTTGGGGTGCAACTAGGAGATGATGATCGTTTTCTCTTTAACAAAGGAACTAATTACAGAATATATGATCATTTAGGTGCCCACAAGGTTACCATTAACAATATTAATGGCGTGATTTTTAGGCTTTGGAGTCCGAACGCGCAGGCAATTTCTGTTATTGGCAACTTCAACTACTGGGATAAACGTGTACATCAAATGCGCAGCCTAGGCTCCTCGGGGATATGGGAATTGTTCATTCCACACATAGATGATGGAGAAATATATAAATATGCTATTTGTGGGAAGTATGGCAGATACAGGGAAAAATCAGACCCATTCCAGTTCTATGGAGAACTACGGCCACAAACAGGATCAATTGTTAGATCAATTGCAGGATTTACTTGGAACGACGAAAACTGGAGTCAGAAACGTCACAACACTCCTACCCATGACCAGCCTCTTTCCATTTATGAAGTGCATCCGGGTTCATGGCAAAGAGACCCAAAAGATTCCCAGCGTTTTCTAACCTACACAGAGCTTGCTGACAAACTCATTCCATATGTTCTTGAAATGGGCTTTACCCATATTGAACTTATGCCAGTCATGGAGCATCCGCTCGATGAATCCTGGGGATACCAGGTAACTGCACCATTTAGTATTTCCAGTAGATATGGGACTCCAGAAGAATTCATGGAATTCGTTGATCGATGCCATATCAACGACATAGGTGTGATACTCGATTGGGTGCCAGCGCATTTCCCTAAAGATGATCACAGTTTAGGCTTTTTTGACGGCACTCCATTATATGAACATGAAGACCATCGTCTCGGCTCCCATCCTGAATGGGGGACATATATTTATAATTATGGCAGAAATGAAGTGAGCAACTATCTCATTGCTAATGCTCTCTTTTGGTTTGATAAGTATCACGTTGATGGGCTACGCGTCGATGCTGTTGCATCAATGTTGTACCTCGATTATGCAAGAAAAGAAGGCGAATGGCTCCCCAACAAAGTTGGTGGCAGAGAAAATCTAGAGGCAATTGAATTCATCCGACATCTTAATTCAATAGTAGCAACTGATTATCCTGATCGACTCATGATTGCCGAAGAATCGACGAGTTTTTATGGTGTCTCTCAACCACCTGAAAAAGGAGGTCTGGGGTTTGACTACAAATGGAATATGGGTTGGATGAATGATATTCTGGATTATTTTGAAAAAGATCCTATCTACAGAAAGTTTCATCACAACAAGTTAACCTTCTCAATAGTTTACGCCTTTTCAGAAAACTTCATCCTGCCTATGTCTCATGATGAAATGGTTCATGGCAAAAAGTCTTTACTCGGAAAAATGCCTGGTGATGACTGGCAAAAATTTGCCAATTTGCGACTGTTACTTTCACTTATGTGGCTTCATCCTGGGAAAAAGCTCCTCTTCATGGGGGCTGAATTCGGTCAATGGTCAGAGTGGTATTGCAAGCAGAGTCTTGATTGGCATCTCCTAGAATCTCCCCTACATGCCCAGCTACTCCATTGTGTCGCCACACTAAATAAATTGTACACTGGAAATGCATCACTTTGGGAACTCGATAACAATAACAACGGGTTTTCCTGGCTCGACATAGAAGATAGAGATAATTCAATTATCTCCTTTTGTCGCTATGCTAACAACCGTGCAGAGCACCTCGTGTGCGTGTTCAACTTCACTCCCCAACCACATCAGCAATACAAAATAGCTCTTCCTGAAAATCACAATTACGAGGTGATCTTCAGCTCCGATGACGCCACCTTTGGTGGATCAACTGAAAAAGCCCTTTCTACGGTTCATTCCGTTAACGAGCCCTACGCCCAGGGAGATTACCATACTATTATAGATCTGCCACCGCTTGGGGCTCTTATATTAAAACCTACGACATAACAATAAATGAGTGAAAATCATGTCCAATACAACAATTTATCCGCCAGGCGATAAAATAATAAAAGCAATAAAAGAGTATTCAGACGAGTTGACTATAAAAGGAGTGGAAAAACAAAACGAGATCGTACAAAAGATTATTCTAAAATATGATCTTTCGCCTAAAGAAAGTGCTTTTATGGAAAAGCACTTTCAAAAACAATAGTATCCCTCATCAGCTCAATGGATTGGATTATTTTTTTCTTGCAATAGTTCCTCGTAAAAAGAGAATGTCTGCTCACACATGGCGCTTGCTGTAAAGTTCTCCATTACACGGAGTTGATTGTTTTCCCCAATCTTTTTCAACTGCTCCTGTGGCGTATCCAGTGCCTCATCAATGGCACTGGCAAGTTCTCCAAGGTCAGAAGGCTTTACAATCCAACCATTTTCTCCTGGAATCACAGTTTCTAAACTACCACCATGACCTGTCACAATAACTGGACAACCCATAGCCATAGCTTCAACGGTGGTTCTCCCAAAGGCTTCTGGCTCAAGCGATGATGTTGATAATACAATATCAGCAATCTTAAATGCCGCAGGCATATCACTGCAATGTCCAACCATTTTCACGTAATGTTGCAATCCATTTGAATCGATTATGTCTTTAAGTTCTGCAGTATATCCAGGATTATCAAGTGTATCTCCAACGAGTACCGCAATATATCCAGTATTTTTAACTAACAATAGACTTTTAAGAAAAACTTCCTGCCCTTTTAAACGTGTCAAACGACCGGGTAACATTATTACAGGTTTATCTGTCGTTACTTCCCATTCAGAACGTAATTTTTCCACACGTTTATTACTTACTTTGGCAGGTGTAAATGAATCAATTTCAACACCACGGAAGATAAGACGAACTTTTTTTGACCGATTATAATTATCTTTAATATGCTTTTTAATACTGGCGGAGACAGCAATAACGCCCTCTCCTTTTGTCATAATTTCGCTGTAGGCATTGACAGAGTAAAAGCCATGAAATGTTGTGATTAAAAGAGGCCTTTTACTTTTAGGAATAGACAACCAGGCCACATAGCCAACCCAGGCAGGCATCCTGGAGCGGAGATGTAGAATATCAATATTATGTTTTTTAATTAACCTGCGCATCGGCAATATATGGGCAAGAGCAAGCGGTGTTTTGGATCCAATAGATTTTTTAATATGGAGACTTCCTTCACGCTCCAATTGTTCAACCAGACGACCTCCACCGGAAACAACTACAGAATTATGTTTTTTTTGTACAAGATAGCTTCCCGTCTCAAGAGTCCCACGCTCAACACCACCACTATTAAGTTCAGGCAGAAGTTGCATTACAGATAGCGTTTTTAATGTAATATCATGATTTTTTCTGTGCAATTCATAGTACAGTTCAACTGTTTTCTCACACATCCGTTTTGCGGTGAAGTGGGTCAACACATGTGATCTGCCTTTTTTCCCGAAAGCTTTGCATTTTTCGGGAGAATCTATCGCCTCTCCAATTACCTTTGCAAGAGCTTTAGGGTCAAGAGGAGGAACGAGCCAGCCGGTTTCTCCATCAATGACCGTCTCTAAACTTCCTCCATGGGCAGTCGCAACCACAGGTTTTTCCATAGCCATTGCTTCAATTGCAACCTTTCCAAAAGCTTCAGGCTGTGTGGAAGAAGCGGACACAACAATATCAGCCAGTAAAAGAGCAGCAGGCATGTCACTGCAATGTCCTACAAGCATGACTTTATCTTTTAATCCTAAGGATTGAATTCGATCTCGAAGTTTTTTGGTAAATGAGATATTTTCCTCTGTATCCCCTATCAAAAGGCACACGAAATCATATTTACCGAGCCTTGCAAGAGCATCGATAAGAACATCCTGCCCCTTCCACAATGTTAGGCGACCAGGCAAGACAATGACTGGTTTTCCCTTATGCTGAGAAAGCCACTTAGTTCTCAATCTCTCAACACGACTGTTATCGACAGATTGAAGTGAAAACTCATCAGTATCAAAACCGCCATGAATGAGCTTTAATTTGCGAGGGTCAACTTTATAGTTATCCTGTATATGCTCACGAATTGTTTCAGATACAGCGGCAACAGTCTGCCCCTTAGTCATGATACAGGAATATGAATTTACGGAATAAAAACCATGATAAGTAGTAAAAAGGGAAGGTCTTTGGCGTTCAGGAATGAGTTTCCAGGCAAGATACCCAATCCAAGCGGGCAACCGAGATCTCAAGTGGAGAATATCTACTTTTTCTTCAAGCAGATATTTTTTTAGCTTGAGGATGTATTGAAGACAACGAAGGCTTTTTTCACCGATGAAATCCCATTGAACGTGAATACAACCGGCCTCTTCCAACTGTTTTACTAAACGGCCTCCCCCAGATATGACAATCGATTTATGACCATTTCGGGCAAGATAAATTGCAAGATCAACAGTTTCACCCTCAACCCCCCCCTCTTCAAGCTCCGGAAGAAGCTGAACTACAGTTAATTTTTTGGCCAACATGTGAGTATAATATAATCAGCACATCTCTGTGCTTCGTTAAGTTGAGATACAACAGATTGTTTCGCCTCTCCTCGTTCCCAGGAAGAAAATGGAGTGACTAAAGATTTATCTATGAGTAAATCTTCATTTCTTTTAAATTTACTTGAGTTTTTTTTCCAAGGCATCTGTATCACATTTACTCTACAACCAGACGACAAGGCTTCATACAGCATTGATATTGAGTCACTTGTCACCCAAACTGTTGCGCATTGAGTATATTGTTCTTCGATCCACCCTTTCTGGGTGTCTTTATAATCAAAAAACTGAACATTGTCTGCCTTATTTATGATCTTCTGAAGCCCTTCAACAGTGACCTGAGGTGTCCTTGGAGAAGATGATATAATCCAGGTGGTACCCTTTTCTCGAGAAATTATTTGCGTTATTTTTTTTTCTATAACATTTGAATCCCAGGTGTGACTATTCTCGTCAACCCCACCAAGAAGGATAAGGCCCTTCTTTTCTTCATGTTGTTTTTTATCAACACAATTATTAGGCGCTCCACAGGTGAAAAAATAATTATCCCGTTTTTTTGATCCATCATGCTCCGGAACAAAACAGATATCGAAAAGATTCCGAAGATGGCGGCCAGGCGTCATGCACGTTATAGCAGGAACTTGAAAATGTTTTTTAATATTTAAGACTGTGCTATGAGTCCGTGTTCCTGTACCGATGACAAGGTCTGCATTCTCAGGTAAAGAAAAGTCATAAGATCCGAAAGAAAAGAGTAACTTAATGTAACTTAATACCTGGCCCCAAAAACCTCTTTTTGAAATATCAATAACTGTTGTCTTTACAGAGATCCTATTCCCGAGACTCTGGACTATACCAAAAGACTGTTTTTCATGACCGGGGCGCCCATCAACTACAATAACCACATCCACTGCATTTTTATCACTATTTCCCATTTGACAGTTACTATTGTGGACGTTGTTTAGGAGGTACTTTAGAGCCACCTGAGCCTCTTAATCGCGCAGCAAGCTTTACATTAATCAGATTTGACGCCTGCAACCGTGTCGTAATAGTTTTAAATATATGATGGGAAACATCATGATACTTTTCAATTATTTCATCTATCTTATCACCAGGATAACGCTTTACACTTGCTCGCCCCTGGGCAACAATTGAGGCCGTCCTCTCTTCCCCTGTAATAGATGCCATCTCACCAAAATACTCACCCGGTTCTGTGAGGTCAGCAATTTTCTTACCACCCTTTATAACAGTGAGAGAACCTCGTATAAGCTTAAAAAAGTCAATATCATTGTTCCCCTCACGAATAATCATATCTCCATCTTCATACTTTTCCACATCAGGATTGACCATATACGCGGGAAGACTTTCTTTATGTGCCACAGTACGTTTTAACGCTTCATTAATACTCGTTTCTCCTACACGAACTTTTTGAAGAGCCGCCTCCCGAAGAGGTGTCATTCCTTCTTGAATAGCAATTTTACGAAGTTGATCTTCTGGGACCTCTGCATTAATAGCCTTTCCAACCTCATCTGTGATTTCCATAAGTTCAAAAAAGCCAAGACGACCCTTATAGCCTAACCCATTACATTCACTGCAACCATTTGGACCATATATTTCCAGATCATCTAATTCATCTTCCCTGAATCCTACCTTCAGCAACTCGTCGTTATCATAATCAACTATTTTCTTACATTTTGGACATAGGCGTCTTCCAAGTCTCTGGGACAGCACCATAGTAACAGACGAGGCAAGCATATAGGGAGGGATCCCGATATCAACAAGACGACCAATTGTTGCAGGACTGTCATTGGTATGGAGTGTTGAAAAAACAAGGTGACCTGTCATTGCAGCTTTAATTGCAACCTCAGCTGTCTCCATATCACGAATCTCACCAACCATAATAATATCAGGATCCTGTCGCAAAAACGCTTTAAGAGCAGCGGGAAAGGTCATCCCTACTTCCTGGTGAACATTAACCTGGTTAATACCTTTAAAGTTAAATTCAACCGGATCTTCTGCTGTAAGAATCTTGATATCTTCACTATTCATCGAGTTGAGAGCAGAATACAAAGTAACAGTTTTTCCTGACCCTGTAGGACCCGTTACCAATAGTAGACCCTGTGGCTTTGTAAGACACCTTTTGAGCATATCAAAAGTGGAGTGTTCAAATCCAAGTTTTGTAAGATCTACATTGAGAGACGATTTATCTAGGATACGAAGAACAACAGATTCACCAAATAAAGTAGGCAGTGATGAAACACGAAAATCAACAGATTTGTTACGCCCCATTCGCATCTTTATACGGCCATCTTGAGGCACTCTCCTCTCAGTAATATCAAGTCCTGAGAGAATTTTCATTCTGGCAACTAGTGCGTTCTTGATTGTAAGTGGCAGGTTCATCGATTTATAAAGCGAACCATCTTTACGATAACGAACCTGCATCGTTTTTTCGTAAGGCTCTACGTGAATATCAGACACACCATCCTGAACAGCTTTTATAAGTATTCCGTTAACAAGCTTAATAATAGGAGCATCTGAAGCGGCAAACTTATCTCCTCCTTCATCTTCATCATCACCCTCAATTTCAAAATCATCTGCGGCTTCAGCAACAATGGAACCAAAATCCTCAACCTGAGTAATATCAAGTTCTTCTTCCTTTTCTTCCTTAAGAGCTATAAAGGAACTCGCTTCTTCGTCGCTAATTTTATAATATTTTTTGTAGGCTTCAACGATATCCGTTTCTGTAGAAACACAAACAGATAAATCCATTCCAGCCAGGTCCTGGAGTGCTTCAACCGCCATATCATCAGAGGGCTCTGACATTGTAATTTGCAACGTGTTACCCGCCATACGTAGGGGGAAAGCCATATAATCTTTTACTTTATCGTATGGTAATAGTGCTAGCGCATCTCTTGAAGGTGTCTCATCACTGATGATAGCAGCAGGGTAATTGTGCTGCCGGGTTAAAAAATTAAAAACTGTGTTTTCATCTATGAATTCAAGTTGTCTTAAAATGGCTCCAAGCCTACCACCATTTTTTTTCAACACCTTTTTACCAGCTTCAAGTTGTGTTGGAGTAATATAGCCAGCCTTACTTAAGAGTTCGCCAATTTTTAATTTACCGGCTCCAGACTGATCTTTAACTGTTCTCTTCATTGAAGATTTGCGACTGTTTGATGCACTACGTGTAGCCATAAAAAAATCCGTCCAAAGAAATAGTGAAATGTATAATTAATTTTAAAATCTCTAGATATACTAGCACGTATGAACTTAGTAGCACAAGTAAACATGCTAAAAGACATTGATTAATACACATTCACTGCCCACAAAAAAAGGCTACCCGCAGCCTCAATTGGCAGCGGGTAGCCTTAATACAAAAAACGTTATTATACTCAAGAGAAATTACTACATATTATTCTTTCCAGAATGGTGACATTTTCCTCAAAGAAGCAATAATTGGAGGCATCTTCTCTAGAACAAAATCAACCTCTTCTTCGGTATTATACACACTCAGCGAGAAACGAATAGACCCATGCGCTGCGGTAAAAGGTACCCCCATAGCACGAAGCACATGAGATGGTTCAAGAGAACCTGAAGTACACGCAGAGCCAGAGGAAGCACAAATATTATATCTGTTCATATGCAGCAAAATTGCCTCCCCCTCCACATATTCAAAACTAATATTGGTGGTATTAGGCAGCCTTTCAGTCTTATGGCCATTCAACATAGCTTTAGGAACGGACTTGAGCAGTCCTTCTTCAAGTCGGTCACGTAAATCTTTTACACGACCATTCTCCTCATCCATTTTTTCAGCTGCAAGCTCACATGCTTTACCTAATCCTACGATAGAGGCGACATTTTCTGTACCACCTCGCCTACCATGCTCTTGATGGCCACCGGCTAAAAATGGAATAAACAGAGTTCCCTTTTTAATATATAAAACACCTACTCCTTTTGGAGCATGAAGCTTATGACCTGAAAGGGAAAGAAAATCAATATCAAGATCTTTAAGAGATATTGGGATCTTACCTACAGCCTGAACAGCGTCTGTATGAAATAAGATACCTCTCTGTTTTGCCATACGTGCCATTTCCTGGACAGGGAAAACAACACCTGTTTCATTGTTGGCCCACATCACACTCACGATGGCAGTGTCATCACTTAACGCGGCCTCATACTCAGCTATATCAAGCATACCCTCGCCATCAACTTTCAGCCTGGTGACTCTATATTTTTGACCAGTTGCTATTTGCAGGTTATCACAAAGGCTTTTAACCGCAGGATGTTCAACCCTTGTTGTGATAACGTGCCGTTTTTCAGGATATGACCTAAGTGCTGAAAGAATTGCAGTAGAATCACTTTCAGTACCACAACTCGTAAAGGTTATCTCTTCAGGTGTACAACCAAGTAAGTCGGATACCTGAGTACGACCTTTTAAAACGGCACCTCCCACAGCACCACCGAAAGTATACATACTCGAAGGATTACCGTAAGACTTGGTCAAATATTCCATCATAGAATCAACAACTTCTTTGGCAACCTGTGAGGTGGCATTGTTGTCCATGTAAACAATTTTATCATTTTGAGAAGACATTAATTTTCTTCCTCCACAATCAGGCTTTCTAATACAAGTTCACGGAGTTTTTTCTCAACATAGTCCTTAATTGTGGTTTGCGATTTATTGCAACTTTTACAGGCTCCAAGCAGAGAAACAGTAACAAAATCACCGTCGACATCAACAAGTTCAATATCTCCACCATCTTTGGTAAGACCTGGCCTGATCTCTCGCTCAAGAACCTCTTCAATCTTTTTAATCTTTTGTAGAGCAGTCATGCGTTTTGGCTTAATAGAAACAAGAGGTGTATCTGTTTTGCCGCTCACAGTTTCCTGAAGAATTGCCCGCAATTTATCTTCGCATTTACCACAACCACCACCAGCTTTCGTGAAGTTTGTGATTTCTTCAACAGATCGTAAGCTTGATTCATTTATGGCGCGAATTACTTCAACATCAGTAACTCCAAAACATTCGCAAACAACCTCGCCTTCAGCCATCGGCAAAATCTGTCCCCGATAGTCCGCAATTGCGGCTTCTAGCGCTTCTCTACCCATAACAGAACAATGCATTTTTTCTTTAGGTAAACCGCCTAATGCATCAGCGATATCTTCGTTAGTTACTTTGGCAGCGTCATCAACACTCATCCCTCTAACCATCTCGGTAAGTACCGATGAAGAGGCTATAGCACTGGCACAACCAAAGGTTTTAAATTTTGCATCTGTGATAATATCGTTATCATCTATTTGTAAAGTGAGTTTTAATGCATCGCCACAGGCAAGAGATCCTACGTCTCCGGTGCCGCTGGCTTTTTCGATTTCACCCACATTTTGAGGCTCTAGAAAATGTTGTTGAACCTTGTCAGTATATTCCCACATACAACTCTCCTGCTTTTAATGTAATAATAGATAGCTTTTGTTAAGTGCTGACAATAAGACCTCATGAACAAAAGGCAACCATCCATAGATCAAGATCTATTTCGACAACTACCTGCAAACAGGTATATTAATTATTCTAATACTCCAATCTCTTTCAACATGCATTGAGCTGCATGTACAAGATCTGCCGTTCCTCTTTGGGTTCTTGACTCAACATAAAAACGCACTTTAGGCTCCGTACCTGATGGACGTATCATCAACCATGAACCATCTTCCAAAATCATTTTACGGCCATCAATACTGATTACCTCAACAATTTTTTTCTCTACTTCACCAACAATTACCTTTGAACCTACATCATATTTTTCTAAACGCGCCAGCAGTGATAGAAGCTCATCACCCTTAACTGTAACTTCAACCCCATCTCGGTCAGGGAAGTATGCACCAAATTCATTTTCAATTTCTCGTAAATACTCACCTAAATTGATTCCCGTGGTCAGGACCATATCAAGGGCAAGTATTAATCCGATGTAGGCATCTTTTTCAGGAGTATGACCAAGTATTGATATACCATCTGATTCCTCAAAATAAACGAGAGCCTCTCCAATTACTGGTTTGAAATTTTTAAAACCAACACATGGCTCAAATATTTTTTCACCCAGTTGATCAGCTATGCTGTTTGCAAGATTAGAAGTCGCAACGGTTTTGGCTACTAATCCTTTCTTCTTCTTATACTCATGAAGGTAGTGGTACACCATAGCTCCGAACTGGTTCATACTAATTTCTGTCGTTCCATCAGTGAATCGAATGCGATCACCATCGGGGTCAATAATTGCGCCCAATTTGAGTTTTTGATCGCTCTCAATCAAAGCGTTTACGACACCTACCATATTAGCCGTTGATGGTTCAGGAGCAACCCCACCAAAAGTAACATCAGCTTTATCACGAAATAGATGTAAAGAATTATTCTCTACGCCTCCAAAGAGCCGTTTTATGTGGATACGGCTGGCACCATGAACACAATCGACAACGACAATCATATCTTTACAAGATTGAAAAGCTCCAAGAATTCGATCTATTGACAATCCATGAATAGCTTCATTTTGTTGAACGAGTAGCTGCCAATTTTTAAATGAATCAATCTCAACAACTCCATCCATCTCTGTAAGTGGAGTTAATTCTGGCAAGCACTGGCTTTTCTTTCCACTTTCTTCACGAACTATGTTTCTAGCATTCTCAGTGATTTTTTCCGTTACCGCGCCTGCAGCAGGACCACCATCAGCAGCATTAAACTTGTAACCTCCATAATCAAGAGGGTTGTGCGAAGGTGTTAGGTTAATCGAGAAAGCACTTTTATTGATAAGAACGGCTGCGGACAATACGCCTGTTGTCGACTCCCCAGCGTAATAAACCTTAAATCTGGCCCCCGTCAGAACCCCTGCCACAACATTTGCAAGCAGCTCATTTGAAAAACGATTATCAAAACCGAGAACACACCCCCGTGATTTAGCTTCACTAAGACTGTCAACCCCAAGCAGCGTTTTTAGAGTAGCGTCATTTTCTAATTCTTCATACATCCTTACAATGGCTTTTGTCACCTGGGCCACCGATCGACAGAAGATATCTTTTCCTAAGATTCCACGCCACCCGGATGTACCAAACGCTATTTCCTGGGTCGGATCATTATCATTCGTTTTTATTTCGCTCAGAAGTAGTGCATACAACATATCTATTTGTAGCTGTGTTTCTTTAGAACGTGTAAGTTCACTAGCCGTTATTTGTTTTATCAAACCAAGGTAATCGCTCTTGGCATGATCACCCTCCTTTACAAACGTAGAATACGCAACATCGGCTTCGTTTGAGCTCATACCTATTACCTCCGCCATAACATTTCTATTCTTTTATTTTTTGTGCTTTATCTATTAGCATAACGGGTATATCATCCTGAATTTCATAGATAAGCATACACTTCTCACAGACAATAGCGGTTTCGTCTTTTAATTTGACGGGGCCTTTACAGTTTGGGCAGGCTAAAATCTCAAGTAAATCTTTATCAATCATTGGATCCTCCTATGTATTAAAGCGTTATCGTGATTTTGGTGAAAACATATAGTATTGTATAAAAGTAGCTAATTTGATAATTACCTGATATGGATTTGCTTAGGCAAAATATGTATTTCTGTCACAAAAAAGCAGAACATAATTTATAAGGTACTACATTCAAACCAGCTCATTCTAAGAATTTATATATGACTTGTTTTTTATGACAGGTTTTAAAGAGTAAGGCACTAAATATCTTTTTAGCGATATATTAAACATTCCTTTCAATATTTTATACAGGTTTATTATGAGTAAAAAAATTGGGTTTATTGGCGGCGGACAAATGGCCGAAGCACTTATCAAGGGCATTATAGCCTCCGGTTTATACGAGAATAAAGACATACTCGTGGCCGAACCAAATGAAAGTCGCAGAGACTATTTAGAATCCGAGTACTCCGTTAAAACGCACTACAGCAATCTACCGCTCTTTGAAAACTGTCTGGTTATAATACTTGCGGTAAAACCTCAGACCATGAGGCTACTTTTAGATGATTGTCGTGAGCGAGTTCAACAACAGCACATTATTATAAGTATCGCCGCTGGACTTCCAATATCCTACTACATGGATAACATTGATAAACCTGAAACCAAGATAATCCGTGTCATGCCCAATACACCAGCACTTGTGCTTGAAGGAGCGTCTGCCATTTCCCGTAATCAAAACGTAACAGATGAAGAACTACGTAGGGCAGAAGAGATCTTTCTGGCTGTTGGAGAAGTGGTTATTTTAGATGAAGTACACCTAGACGCAGTAACAGGACTTAGTGGATCGGGCCCTGCATACGTTTTTTCTTTTGTAGAGGCGCTTATTGATGCTGGGGTTAAGTCTGGTCTCACCCGCGCTATTTCGGAAAAGCTCGCGCTTCAAACTGTATCCGGTTCCGTGAAATTATTAAAAGAAAGTGGTGAACATCCAGCGGCTCTCAGGGGCAAGGTAACCTCTCCCGGAGGAACGGCAATTACAGCTCTGCACGTACTTGAAAAAGTAGGCTTTCATGGAATCATTATGGATATAGTTGAATCTGCGGTAAATCGTTCAAAAGAGCTGGGTAAGACCAAATGAAATCCATCTCGTCTTCCTTTCGCAGCGATGTAACTTTATCGCTTAGACAGATCTCCATTGTCACCAAAATAGATGACAGCAATGCCCAGCAATATGCTCAGAAACTAACCCAGTGGCTGAAGACAAAAAATATTGCCACCATGATGGAAACAATCATTCCAGAATTGGACTTAATCATTGTACTTGGCGGTGATGGCACCCTATTACACATTGCAGAACTGGCGGCTCGACATGCAATACCAGTCCTTGGCATCAACCTCGGTAATCTTGGGTTCCTCACCGAATTCAGAGAAGATGAGACGTACTCAGCTTTAGAGAAAATACTTGCAGGTAATGTAACCATAGAAAAACGATTAATGCTGAAGACAAGATTGATTACACCGCTTAAGCGAAGTGAATCCCGCTATGCATTAAACGATGTGGTTATCTCAAAGAACGTGAGCGATAGGCTCCTGCGTCTGTCCACAAGAGCAGGTAAAGAATATATTACAACATACAGGGCTGACGGTCTGATTTTCTCTTCACCAACAGGATCAACTGCATACAACCTCTCAGCTGGCGGCCCTCTTGTTTACCCTGGACTTGGAACAATTACGGTTACGCCCATTTGCCCTTTTATGCTCTCCAGCCGCCCCATCATCCTGCCTGCACATAAAAATTTAGTTACAACCTATGAAGCAGAAGAAGATGCTGACCGTGCACAAATTATAATCGATGGGCAACCATTTATGGAAATGCAACCAGGAGATAATCTGGAAATTTCTACAGCAAGACACCCCTTGCAGATAGTTGCATCTGAGAACCGTGATTACTTTTCCATCCTTCGTAGTAAGCTTAACTGGGGTATTTCAGGCTCCAGATAAAGAGCCTGAAGGCAAAACGTAGATACATTATTTCTTCTTTTTAATTCTATACTTCTTCATTTTATACTGCAGCAGACTTTTTGTAATACCTAGTTTTTCGGCTGCCCTTGATTGTACGTACTCGGTATCAGATAAGGCCTGAATCAACATCTTTTTTTCAATCGTATACAACACATCATTTAGAGGAGTACCCTTAGGAATGAGCTGTTCAATATCGATATCTTGTCCTATCAAGGTTTTATCTTCACCATAAAGCGTATCTGGTTGTACATCTTCGGCTTCAATTGAATCATTACTACAAAGAATAGCAGCTCGTTCGATGGTGTTTTCCAATTCTCGGATATTACCTTCCCATGGGAGTTTCATAAGAAGTTTCATAGCATCCTGGGAAATATCCAAATTCTCTTTACCGAGTTCTTTTTTATATTTTTCTATAAAAAGGTCTACAAGTAGACGCATGTCATCCATACGTTCCCTTAAAGGAGGAAGTCCCACGGGGATGACATTTAGCCGGTAAAAAAGATCCTCTCTAAATCGCCCCCCAGCCACTTCCTCGCGTAAATCTTTATTGGAAGCACTAATAATTCTTACATCTACCTCCATGGTCTTTCCACCGCCAACTCTTTCAAAGTTTTTTTCCTGGAGGATGCGTAAGAGTTTAGCTTGCAATGCAAGAGGTATTTCTCCTACTTCATCTAGAAAGATAGTTCCATGATCTGCGAGTTCAAAGCGACCCTTGCGCATTGCAACCGCACCGGTAAATGCCCCTTTTTCGTGACCGAAAAGCTCACTTTCAAGTAAATTCTCTGAGAGTGCTGCACAATTTACAGCTATAAACGATTTAGATTCTCTTGGACTATTATTATGAATAGCCTTTGCTACCAATTCTTTGCCAGTACCACTCTCACCAGTAATGAGAACTGAAGCATGGGTTGGGGCCACTTTTTCTATCAACTGATATACCTGAAGCATTTTTGGGTTTTTACCAACCATGCCACTAAAACCGTTCTGGCCCTTAATCTCTTTTCTTAACCTACTGTTTTCTCGAACCAGAAGATGGAGCGACGCCGCCTTATTAATCGTTACAATAAGCTCGTCATTTGAAAATGGTTTTGCTAGATAATTAAAAGCCCCGCTTTGCATAGCCTCCACAGCTTTATCTACTTCTGCAAATGCAGTTATCACAACAACTGGTAAATCAGAAATCCTGTTTTTAACTTCTTTTAGAAATTCTAATCCATCCATACCTGGCATCTGCATATCAGTAATTACGACATCCAAATCCACATCTTCTACGATTCTCAGCCCTTCCTCGCCAGATGAAGCTGTAAAAACCTCAAAGCCCTCATCTTTTAATAATTCTGATAATACGATGAGGTAATTTGGTTCGTCATCAACAACTAAAATTGAATACATTGCCACTGTTTAGCCCTTATTATTTAATTGACATACCTTGATGCACATTTCTCGTTCGCCGCATAATCTCAACGAGTTCAGCAGGAACTGATACACCTTTTCCACCGGCAAGAGTTGTTCCTCTTCGAATTGTGCCATGATAATCACTTCCGCCTGTAAGCAACAGTCCATATTTTTCAGCAAGTTTGATCAACTGCTTTCTAAATTTCCTGGAATGGGTGGGATAATATGTTTCTATTCCATCCACCCCCAACTCTTTTAGACGGAAGAGTATTTCACCTGAAATCATGTCATTTTTAATAAGATGATACGGATGTGCTACAACTGCAAGACCACCAGCCTTATGAATGACATCAACAGCACTCTTCATATCGAGAACAAACCGACTTACGTAAGCACTTCCATCCCGACCTAAGTATTTTTCAAATGCTTCATCCATTGAACGTACAACTTTTTTTTCCATTAGGATTTTGGCAATATGTGGGCGACCAGTTTGCCCAGTGCCCGAGACTTTCTGTAATTCCTTTTCGGTTATGTGTATTCCGCTTACTTCAAGTATATGTAAGATTTCACGATTTCTCGTCTCTCTTGCTTCCTGGAGTGTATGTAAAGAACGTAACAAAGAAACATTTTCAGAATCAATGAGATACCCAAGCAGATGTACATTAAACTCTTCAAAGGAAACACTCAACTCCATGCCTGAAATCACTTCTAATCCGACAACGTCCCCCCTCTCCTGTGCCTCCTGATTTCCTGCAACCGTATCATGATCAGTAAGAGCAATACATGACAAACCTTTTTTGTACGCTAAATCAACGATCTCAGTTGGAGACATCGTCCCATCAGACATCGTTGAATGGATATGTAAATCAACACTCATACGGTCGCTCATTATTTTAAAAAAATTGATATACAGAACAACTGGAAAACATGTTCTATTTACATGACCAACATAGCATAGATCATTAAAATTACATATTTTCCTTTACTTTATCTGGAATTGTCCGATACAGTTCGGTAATCAATAATACATTAACAATGTGGAGTTCTCACAATGCGCTTAACTTTATTTGTACTTTTCTGTCTGCCACTTATCACCAATTGTAGTAGTCGTATGCCTGAGCCAATAACCTACCCTTACAGCCAGCAAAAAAAAATGCAGGCATCAGAACATTGGAAGATACTCGCTCAAGATCTTGCCAATCGGATTAATAATGAATTGATTTTAAGTGACAATATAGAAACAGCAGTTTACGTAAAGCCCACTTGCGGAGATGAAATCACCCCTTGTGAAGCCAATGAAACATCTACCTTTAATGAAGCTTTTAGAGATTTACTTATAACCAGCTTGTATGATTATGGTGTTCCAACCAGAAGCAAATCAACACCAGAATCCATTGAGGTACTCTATAAAGTCCAAGTGGTACGACATAACACCAAGAGAATGCGTACCATGCAACCTGGGGTCCTGACGACACTTTCAGCAGCTGTTGTCGTACTACGTAATGCACCTAGCGAACTTATTCTCCTGGCTACTGGTGTAGCTGCTGATATAGCCAATAGCAGTTATACAGCAAATGGACATTATGAGGTAATTATAACTACATCCATGATTGAAAATGGCAAATATCTGTTCAGGGCATCAGATATTTATTATATAAATGATAAAGATTTTTATCAGTATCAAGAGACTCATACTGAAACAACCCCTATCACCCTCAAATCAAAAAACAGCTCTTCCGATATCAGTGTTAATATATCAAAGAATCCTTTCCCTTCTCCACCTCCTTCTCCTATAGAGTCAATCATAGAAAAAGGCTCAACGTCCACTGATCAAAAGGGTATTTAATATGACAGATTATGCCAACATTACTCGTCATCAGCTTAACATACTGCGATACAGTTTAAGACTTTTCATTTTGGGACTGGCTCTTTTATCACTCAGTGGATGTGTAAACCTTAACTGCACAAGACTAGAAGGCCTACTTGGAGGTAAAACGAATCTCGTCACTTTTTCATATAAAATAGCTGAAGATCTCGTCGAACAAGCAATGCCACCACTCACCCCTATGCATCCTGAAATGCCTGTTCTTGTGACAACATTTGTGAGTAACAGTGACCTTGAAAAAACCGGATCTTTTGGTCGTCTCCTTCAAGAACATATTACCTCTCGCCTTGTACAGCTAGGATATACAGTTCGCGAGCTCAAAATGGCCAACAATCTCTACATTGAACAGCAATCCGGAGAAACCATTCTGACCCGAGATCTTTCCGAGCTGACTCCAAACCTACAAGCTCAGGCAATAGCAGTTGGTACTTTCACTCGTACAAATCGAATTCTCTATCTTTCAACACGGCTTATTAACCCAAGTAATAATAATATTATTTCAAGCAATGATTATAAATTGTGTATGGATGACGATATTCTGGCAATGTTTGGCCTCCAGCGATATATGGACAACACCAACTCCATTACCGAACCATCCCAACCAATTCTTAATAAAATTTTATAACGCTTTCTCCCTATGGATTTAAAAGATAAAACCGTTCTCATCCCTGGAGCATCAAGACCTATTGGCAAGGCTATAGCAAAGCAATTTGGATCCCAAGGAGCCACCCTCATCCTTCCTGTTTTTGACTGGCCGGAATCTATAGAAGAGATGAAAAGTGAATTCGAGCAATTAGGCTTTGACTTTCATGTCACCCAGAAAGATTTACGCAGTGAATCGGACGTAACATCGCTCGTAGATCTCATTAACCAGACCACAGGTAAACTGGATCACCTCATTAACAATATTGAGAGAGGCGGAATGCCCGTAGTGCATGGAAGCTATGATCAGCCACACAATGCTGGGCAGTGGGAGATAGAAATCGACACAACACTTAAGGCAAAGTGGTTACTCTTTCACCACTGCCTACCACTTCTAAAAGAGAGTGCTGATGGATCTGTTCTAAATATATCTTCAATAGCGGGGATCACAGGTCGAAGTGGTCCAGGAGCGTGTTTTTTCAATGATGGATACAGTGCTGCCAATAGAGCGGTCGACTCTTTCACAGAACAATGGGCAAGGGAGTGTGCTCCCAACATCAGGGTCAATGGACTCGTACTTGGCTTAATTAAGAGCAGACATGGAGAGAGTACAAGGGGCTGGGACACTCTTACCAATAAGGAAAAAGAACGAATACATGAGCATATTTTATTGAACCGAACAGGAAATCCTAATGAAGTTGCTGAAACTGTCTATTTTCTTTCAGTCCTTGCAACCTATATTACCGGCTCAATTATAAAAATGGATGGAGGCTTCAGTCTTGGGTCAATGAAAGTCCCGCCAATGCCGGGAGGTATACTATAGGCTTACGACACAAGTTGCTTACAAATTTCACTCACCTTAACTTCTCTAAAATCCCCATCAATAAAGAGAGTAAGAGATTTATTGTCTTCAAGAAATGGTTTCACAAAGTCACTTGTATAGGTCACTCCCAGGCCAACCAAAGACCAAAGAGCCAGCATTTGCACGTGCCAATCATCCGATTTTAAATAATTTTTAAGACCTACATCTAAACCTCTTTTTCTCATTTCAGCTGGAAATGCATAACACAGGGTACCTATTCCCCATAACAGACCTCTTTGGATTAGAGGTAATTCTAAATAGTTACCATCCTGAAACAACTCCTCCCCATCTTCTTGCGTATAGGAGATAAGCATATGAATGTATTCCTTGCGCAAAACTTCACTCCTACACATCACCTCCGCCATCGCCTCAGGAGCGCCCCACCCTATCCCCCCCGATTCATCATTGAGCGTCCAGAGAAATCTGCGCATTATAATTCTGGCAGATTCAACATTATTATCCGCCATTGTTGAAACTATCTCCCCAAAACAGCTAACAGCATGCCACTTCACACGTTCACGAACATCACAGAGCGCCATGAAAAGTGAGTTGATAACATGTGTTTGAGGGAAAACCGTGAGTTTTTGAGTGAGTTCGGCGGGTTCATACTGGTCGAGTAGTTCGAAAACTTCTTTTTTTACCTGTCGTCTATTCAACAAAACATCCTTTATCAAAAATCTACAATTGACGAGTTACTACTATCAAGCTCTATCATCAAGACGTTGCATTGCCTCCATGATGATGCCCATAAAGCCGCCTAAAACATCAAGCTTCTTTTCTTTCATCGTCAAACCTTGAGCGAACTTAAATCGGCCATTTTCAATACCTATTATTTCGTAAAAAGCATCCCTACCGAGGATTGTTTTGTATTCAGCATGAACCAGCTCTCCCTCGTTGAATAGAATCGTCGCTCTTTCATCGTTGCTCTCTAAATTAAGCCGTCCGGTTTTCTGGCTTGAATTGACCATCTGACATAATTCTACAATTGAGATATCTGAAATCTGGCCTACCATACCTGAAGATAGCTCTTCTGCTCGCTGCTCATTCATCTTTGTAATACGACTGACCAGCAATTTATAAAAGAACACCTGAAGAGTAGGAAATCTATTGAGGACATGTTTGAAGTTTTTCTGGTTCATCACAGCTACCTGGCAGGGCTCAGATGCCATAATTGTAGTTGTAACCCGTTCCCCGGACAACAGACTCATTTCTCCAAAAACCTCACCTTTGCCGAGTTTAGCAAAAACCACCCCCTGCTCATCAATCACTTCAGCGCGACCTGACAGGAGAATAAACAGGCGATTGCCAGGATCCCCTTTCTGAGTAATAGGAAATTGCCAAGGATACTCCGTTAACTCAAGTAACGTGGCTAAATCGAGTAAGTCTTCGTCTGAAAGGACCTTAAACATCGAAATGGAGCGTAATAAACCTGCGAAATGTCTAACACCCAGTATTTTTTCACGACGTTCAGTGACCGCCAGAAGTTTCATCTGAACTGTAGCGAACTCTTTATCTTTTTTGTATTCAAAACGAATAAGTCCAGTACATCCGCCACATTCAAACTTGGCTTTCTCTGTTTTCCCCTGGGAGTATCGTTCATAACTGCTCTCAGCAAGTGCAATTTCAACAAGATCCTTGGCAAGAGTAAGACAGGTCGGTTTTGCAGCTGGCAGGAGCAAAACGCCATCGCTCACCTTCAACTCTTCCCTGACATTGTACAGTGGACAATGATCATCCTCTGTAATTATGAACACTCCATTTCTAAATTGCATCAGAATCCTTATCAGTCAGATCGACCAAACAATAGATAAATTACAAATCCAAGTGCTACGGCCCCGCCAAACATTACAGGTAGAATCTTACTGATGTCAATTTCACCGTTTACAAGCAGCGAATGAGCATAGTTGGTACCCGAAAAATACCAAGCCCCAATACCTACTCCGGTTATAATAATCCGCGTCCATCTCTGTTTGTATATCATATAAGCAACAGCAATAACAAAAGGTACAATGAACCAGGGGTTTGTAAAAAGCCCTATGTAATCGACACCTCTGAGTTGTTCATCTATATGCGTTGACTCAAACCAATTTGCTATTTTTGTAAAAAACTCCATAAAATACTCCTTATTACCGAATTCAACCGATCTTGTTCTGATTATTATTATAGACTACGAAAACATTATACCATAAATTTTCTATAAGCCGTATTGTGCTAAACCCATTACTGGAAGACTCTATTATCTGTCCTTACTTTTCTAAAATAATTAAAATGAAACCAGTCACAATCATTTAATTATTCTCTTAGCATAAACGACAGCAACATACTCTTATTTCACTCAAACTACCATTATGCAAATGTTTAAAAAAGATCCAATGTACCTCTATCTTTTACTACTAACCCTCTGCGCTACTGGTGGACTACAGGCATGGCGTACGCTTTTTGATAATTTTGCAGTGCTAAACATTGGTCTTGATGGACACCACATCGGTATAATACAATCCCTAAGAGAAGTGCCAGGATTTCTTGCACTTCTAGTCGTTTATGTCCTTCTATTTATAAAAGAACACAAACTCGCAGCTCTCTCCATTTTATTTTTAGGACTTGGGGTATGTCTTACGGGCATGTTTCCCAGTTTTTACGGTCTTATTGCCACAACAATGCTTATGAGCTTTGGCTTTCACTACTTTGAAACGGTGAACCAGTCTTTAACACTGCAATATTTTAGTAAAGCGGACTCCCCGATAGTCTTTGGTTTACTACGCAGTCGGGCAGCTGCCTGCAATGTGGTAGTCGCGATCTTTTTCATTTTATTTTCTGGGATGTTAAGCTTTAAAGCAATGTACCTTAGTTTTGGCATACCAATCATTATTATAGCCATTTTTGCTTTGATGCAAAACCCTACAAGAATAGACCTCCCAGCACAGCACAAAAAAATGATTTACAGGAAAAGATATTGGCTCTTTTATTTACTGACACTCCTTGCTGGAGCAAGAAGGCAGGTTTTTATAGCCTTTGCTGTTTTCCTGCTCGTTAAAAAATTCGATTTCACCGTCTATGAAGTAGCAACCCTTTTTCTGTTTAACAACGTGATAAATTACTTTCTAAGCCCATTTATTGGGCGCTGTATTGCAAAATTTGGAGAACATAAAGTCCTTTCACTCGAATATGGGGCTCTTGTTATTGTTTTTATCGGCTATGCACTGGTAGAAGATAAATATATTGCTGCTTTATTGTACATTTTTGATCATATATTTTTCAATTTTGCGATTGCAATAAAAACATTTTTCCAAAAAATAGCCGATCCCAAAGACATAGCGCCAAGCATGGCTGTGGGATTTACCATAAATCATATTGCTGCAGTTGTGCTACCAGCTGCAGGTGGTCTTTTATGGCTCATTGATTATAGAATTCCTTTTTACGCTGGTGCAGCTCTCAGTTTAATCTCGCTGAGTGCTGTTCAACTCATTCCGGCACAACTGGAAAAACATACTCATGAACTGCAATAATGTTTACAGTATAAAAGTATAAAACATTTAAATTTAACGTAATCCCCATAAAAATAATGAACAAATCTAATATTGTTTTAATCGGTATGCCAGGGTCTGGTAAATCCACAGTTGGAATTATTCTCGCCAAACAAATCACTAAAAGATTCCTCGACACCGATATTCTCATTCAAAATTTGGCACGCAAAAGTCTACAAGATATTGTTGATAATGAGGGTCATATGGCCCTTAGGGACATTGAAGAAAAAGTCTTACTCTCCGTGCGATGTAAGAACCACATTATTGCCACAGGTGGAAGTGCGGCCTATAGCGAGCCCGCGATGTTGCACCTTAAGCAAAGTGGTTCTGTTGTCTTTTTGCAAACTTCACTCGATGAACTCAAATCCCGTATCCACAACTACGAGACACGGGGGCTTGCAAAACGTCCTGAACAAAGCTTTCAAGACCTCTTCGATGAAAGAGAATCTCTCTATAGAAAATTCTCTGACATCACAGTAGAGAGTTCTCATCTCACACAAGATCAAGTTTGTGACGAGATTGTATATAAGCTACAGAAGTAACATCGTATATAGACTCCAAACCAAGTAGAGATTCCCAAAATGGTACGTAATACAAATGCCCGTATAAACCGCGAGACAAAAACAATATCAGCTATGGTATCGTTGTATTGTAAAAATCACCACGATGAAAGTGTTGGTGGAATCTGCGATGAGTGTAAGCATATTCAGGAGTACGCTATTAAACGTTTGCAAAAATGTCCCTTCATTGCAAACAAACCAACGTGCGCTAAGTGTCTCGTACACTGTTACAACAAAGATATGCAGAATAAAGTGAAACTGATTATGCGATACTCTGGGCCTCGCCTGCTTTTGTCTCATCCAATACTTGCAATACGTCATCTGCTTGACGGGAGAACTCAACCATTGCCTCTACAAAGAAAAACCGACAACACTCCCGACAACCTCAATAATAAAACAAAGGGTGAAACCCCATGAAAACGATGATTACAGGTTGTAGTGGACTTGTTGGTAGTGCACTCATCGAGAGTCTTTTCAAAAATGGCCATTCAATTCAGTGTTTAAAAAGAGATACTACTCCAGATTCACACCATTTTTGGGATACTGACAGTTTGCCTCAAGATCAGAATAATGGTTTTGATGCTGTTATTCATCTTGCTGGTGCAAATGTAGCCAATGGTCGCTGGACGAAGAAAAAGAAAGAAGAAATACTCAATAGCCGCCTTGATGGTACGAGAGAACTCATAGATTACGTTTCCCTGCTCGTCAATAAACCTAAGGTTTTCCTTTGTGCCTCCGCAATTGGCTACTATGGTAACCGTGGCAACGAACTCCTTGATGAAACAAGTTCACTCGGAGTTGGTTTTTTAGCTGAAGTTTGTCGCCAGTGGGAAAAAAATACTCAAAGGTTAACAAGCCTTGGTGTCAGGATTGTTAACTTACGTTTTGGAATGATTCTTAGCCCCAACGGCGGAGCATTGAATAAGATGGTTCCACCATTTAGAGCAAGACTCGGTGGTGTGGTAGGGAGCGGGGAGCAACACATTAGCTGGGTCAGTATACGAGACGTTGTTTCAATTATCGATTTCATTACTAAAAATGAATCAATAAGCGGCCCTGTAAATATCGTAAGCCCGATACAAACCACAAACAGAGAACTCACCAAAACTTTAGGCAAAGTACTCAAGCGTCCAACTCTCTTTAAAGTACCCGCTTCAGCCGCCCGCCTGATATTTGGCCAAATGGCCGATGAGATGCTTCTCACAAGTTGTAGAGTTACACCTCAAAAATTGATACAGGCAGGATACCAATACACTGATCAATCCCTAGAGGCCGTTCTACGTTATTGCACAGAAGAGAGTTAGAAGCGGCACACTATATCATCCAAAAACAAAAAGGTGTGATCATTATTTAACAATGATCACACCTTTTCAGTCATAAGCTAACAAAAGACAGACTTTTTATTTTGAGCAAATCCTTTGTTGCGCTTCTAAGTACCTTGCTTTTGTTTTAGCAATAATTTCTTCAGGAAGCTTAGGAGCAGGCGGATTTTTATCCCAGTCGAGAGTAGACAGATAATCTCTTAAAAATTGTTTATCAAAACTTGGCTGAGATTTACCAGGAGTATATTCATCCATTGGCCAAAACCTTGAAGAATCAGGTGTCAGTACCTCATCAATCAAAATCAGTCTTCCGTCAACCTCACCAAGCTCAAATTTTGTATCGGCAATAATAATACCTTTAGTTTTGGCAAAATCTGCAGCTTTTTCATACAATGAGATGGATATTTTCGCGATTTGGTCAGCTTTTTCCGCACCGACAATCTCTCTCATTTTTTCGAAAGAGATATTCTCATCATGATCACCCATATCAGCCTTCGTTGACGGAGTAAACAATATTTCAGGAAACTTATCGGATTCCTGCATATTCTCAGGAAGTTGGAAACCACACACATTCGTGTCTTTTTTATAGGCGTTCCAAAATGATCCTGATATATATCCACGCACAATACACTCAATTGGAAGTGGCTTCGTCTTTTTCACGAGCATTGATCTTCCACGCAACTCATCCGCATAAGGCTGGCAGATTTCAGGAAAATCAGCCACATCTGCAGAGATCAAATGATTTTCTACGATATCACCAAGCAAGTCGAACCAAAACAGTGATAGTTCCGTGAGTACTGCCCCTTTTCCTGGAATAGGATCTTCCATTATAACGTCATACGCTGAAAGTCTATCAGAAGCTACCATCAGAAGCTTATCCTCATGCCCAGGTATTTCATACATATCGCGAACCTTACCTCTGTGTTTAAGTATAAGGTTTTCAAAATCTGTTGTTTTAACTGCATTCGACATTTTATATCTCCTTTAATCTCTGGATAATAATTTATTTCTTCCGTACTGCAGGATAGATATCACAGGAAGAGTTTTCGTATTCTATGAGTTTTGCCGTAAGAGAACCGATAGCAATTTTAGAATTTATTTTTACAGGTACCCGGCACTTATCGTTGGTATACCAGATGACGGTATCGCCTTTTTTGTCGTACAAGCCTTTAAATTTCATCACAGGCATTATTTCTACAGCGGAGACATCACCAATTATAGTGTTGTTCATCTGGGTAACACCTCGCGGATAAACAACCACCTCAACTCTTTTCTTATCTGCAAAGGTTGGTACTAAGAATGGTGATCCAAGAGAGAAATCCATCAATCGACTATTAAAAAAGGAAGAAAATTCGTTATTTACCTCTCCTTCTAGTTGATATTCGTTCTTAAAATTATCATTTTTCCAGTAACTAACAGTTCCATTTTTCTGGTCATACTCAAATTCACGATGTGCCGTGTAGTTGTAACCCTCTTCTTGCGAAACCTCGTAATGATATGGAAGTTTTTTTACACCACGAACTTTAGTAACATGTAAATCAGAGATAGGATAAATGAAATGCACAGCACCACCTTTCGTTGTGATATAAGAGCGAATCTCAAAACTCCCGTTCTCATCGGGTAAGCTATTTACCTCAAGGTGTAATTCACCAATTTTGATTCCCCCGGTCCAGGATACCTCGTACTTTAGAATCTCTTTTCCAGAATACCCAACATCAACAATTTCGGGATCAATAACTCCTAAGGGAATTACTATGGGATTGTCGACATTATTGTCTTCTTCAGCAAAGCCTGTGATTGGTAATAAAAGAAGGAAACAAAAAAGAACTGCTTTCATTATGGTTCACATAGTTAAAGTGTCATAAGAGAAATCCAAGTTGCAAAAAAAAGTGTAATACTAATTAACCCGTTCATTTGGAAAAAAGAGGCATGTATACGGGAAAGATCTTCAGGCTTGACGAGCATATGTTGGTATAATAAAGCGCCTGAGGCAAGAGCAATACCAATGTAATAAAATATATTAAGGCACTGATGCCAGCCTGTTGCTGTAAATAAAATAAAGGCTATGAAATGAAAGACACCTGCCAGTCGAAAGGCATTCTTTTTACCCAGCCTTGAAGGTAATGAATAAAGACCTCTTTTTTTGTCGAACTCAGCATCCAGACAACCATAAATTGTATCAAATCCAGCGACCCAAAAGAGCACTCCCAACGAAAGAACAAATGGATATCCAGCAATACTATTATTTACAGCCACCCACCCTCCAAACGGTGAGAATGCAAGAGCTACTCCCAAAACGATATGACACAATGAGGTAAACCTTTTTGTGACAGAATAAAAGAGAGTGAGCCCAAGAGCAAATGGTGAGAGTAGTAGAGTCAGTTCATTGAGATTATAGCAAGCAAAGAAAAACACCGCACTTGCCAGAACGACCATTGTCCAGGCCTCAGTCAAACTTACATCTCCTGCAGGAATTGCCCGAGTTGCAGTACGAGGATTTTCTTTATCATATTTATAATCTATGATCCTGTTAAACCCCATAGCACTTGTCCTTGCACCGACCATTGCAAGAATAACCCAGCAAAGTGTTGTGAACTTAGGAAAACCACGGGAAGCTAGAAAAGCACCAGTCAAAGCAAATGGCAGAGCAAACACCGTAAGTTTGAACTGAATCATCTCCAGTAATATTTTAATTTTTTTTGTGAAAGACATTTTACCACCGTTTCCGGTTTGGAATATCAATGCCTATTTGATCTGCAAGTCGCCAGGCATAGGTTTGTGCTGCTTCTTCCAGACTTTTGGGTTTGAGATAATAACTCGGCATCGTAGGACAAAGTGTGGCGCCCGCATCATGGACAGCTAGCATATTGAGAAGATGCGTTCTGTTCAGGGGCGTTTCTCGAACGGCAAGAACAAGTCTTTTTCTTTCCTTGAGCACCACATCAGCTGCACGGTGAATAAGGTTAATCGACATCCCACCAGCAATTGACGCTAGTGTCCCCATAGTACACGGCAGAATCACCATCGAAGTGTAATCACTTGAGCCTGAAGCAGGAGATGCGGCCATATCATCAATATCAAACCATTTTGACACAACAGGTAAGTCTTGAGGTGTGAGTGACTGCTCCATTCTCAGAACCTTTTCACCAGAACTCGAACAAATCCCATGAATGGTAACATCCATCTTCAAAAAGCTTTCTAAAAAAGCTTTCAGAAAAAGCATTCCACTGGCACCTGTAACTCCAAGAAGAATTTTATGTGTTTGTCCTTTAATCATATAACTGAATTCCTGAGAATAATCTTAACTCATATTTGCAAACATTTTTATGGGAAGCGAGTTTTCATTTATCGTCCCGCGCTTAATTAATATTTCAAAAAACGCTTCTAAAGCCTTACACTTTTGAGGCGTGAGATCATATTGAATTGCCATGAGATAATCTCGACATTTCTGCTTTGACAACGGAATTCTAATGGCGGAAATCTCACATATTTCATCAAGATCTTCCGTCCCTTCATCCCTGCACCGTAATAATTCCCGATGGATTTCTGATAACACTTCAGGATGATTTTGGCAAAATTCCTCACGGACAGCACAAACAGCGTAAACAAAAGGAAGCCCTGTTTTCCTCTTCCAAATGTCACCAAGATCAAATTGGTAAAGATACGTAGCACTCTCAACGAGACGTAATGCATCATCTCCTATGGCAAGTACTGCTTTAAAATCTTTTTCATCTGCTAAAAGAATATCTCCACGATGATAGACAGGTTTTACATTGTGAAATTCTTCTAAGATAACTTTTACGAGCTGTACCGATGTATCAGATTGAGACGTAAGCAGTACATTTGCCCCATCTAACTGTTCAATTGGCACATGGGAGAGTAATACTACCGAGGCTACTGGCCCATTTGCACTAATTGAGAGCCCTGAGAGTATTTTATACATTTCAGGATGCTTCGCGTATTCAAAACAAGAAACAAAACCAAGATCAATAGTACCTTCTTCTAGTTTTTTATTTAAAACTGCTGGGGCATCTTCAACCAGAAGCCAATCTTTTCTTGTTACACTATTTTTCCATTTTTCATGAATAGGTGCTGTATTGAGGTAATTTACCATCCCTATTCTAGCGATGCATTCGTTTGACTGTTCCATTGACATAATCCTTAATTACTCCTGGAGCTCATTGAAGATGGCTGAATCCATTCGATTTTTTCCGGTCTGCCATATGTTACTAACATGTTTAATAAGTCACTCTCCGTAATGCAATTATTAATTTCATTTGAAAATAGATGTAAAAAAGAAGCCTTTTTACCCCTAGACAAGCTTCCATAGTCTTTATCTCTACCAAAAACCTTGGCACCAGCCTGCGTTGCCATTGTTAGTATATCTAAAGAGCCGACATCTGGATGTTCTTTACCAATTCGCTGCATTTCAGCCCACATATCAAGACAGAGATTGGAGGCCAGTGAATCTGTTCCTATAGCTGGCATAATACCATGACGAATCATTTCGCCAATTGGAGCCACACCGGAATGAAGAAACGAATTTGATCCTGGACAAACACAAATATGTGCTCCAGAATCTTTTATAATTTCTAGATCATGATCAGATAAATGTACACAATGAACAAGTAAGGTCTGTTTATCGAGTAAGTCCAATTTAAAAAAATAATCTATAGTACTATTACTTTTAGGTCCTTTCTCAAAAAAGTCTCCATTCCATGAGCCTCTTTTCATTGAAAAATCAAAAAAATCACCAGCCTGGGAACATATAAAATCTTTTTCCGCAGCTATCTCTGCTGTATGAATAGAAAAAACATGACCTAGGTCTTTACAACGTTTTTTGATTATGGCAAGAGCTTCAGGCCGAGTGGAATATGGCGCGTGAGCGGTGGCATGCTGTGAATCACCAAGAGAAGAGAGTCTATTAAGAGCGAATTCTTGTGCCTCTTTGGTCGAACCAAGAAACTCCAGCATATGGTATATTTCAGGAACATCATCAGCCCTTTTCTGTAGAAAAATTGGGTTGGGATCGTTACCAATATCACCAATAAACACGACACCAGAATTGTGCTGTTGCTCTACTTGGTTAAGCGCTATCTCTGTGACGTCCTGTTCCGGAAAACTATCTTGTCCGCGCTTTAAAAGAAGTGACTCAACCCAATCCGTAAATGATTTATCTTCTTCAAGTGGGAAATCGGCTTGTAGATGTGATAGCTCTAGATGCATATGAGCATTGATAAGTGCGGGCATGAATACGCCAGGATAGGATTCTACAGAAACTTCGGGAAATCGAGCAGCGAGGCCGTCCACGTCACCAACATCCACAATTCTATCGTTTTCCAGGACCATCGCACCATTACGAATTGCAGGGCCGTCCAAAGTCAACACCCATCCTGCAGTAACAATACGTAAAATATTGCTAGCTAAAGATCTCGTCATAGTATCACACCTGCCCCGGTCTTAGCCTACCAGGGTATAATCCATTAAACGCTGTTTTGGTTTAAATCCGGCATCACTAACAAGTCTTCTTATTTCTTGTTCTGAAAGACGAAAACTAACACCCGCAGCAGCAACTACATTTTCCTCTATCATCGTGCTTCCGAAGTCATTGGCTCCAAAGGATAAGGAAAGTTGTGCGACTTTAGGGCCCTGAGTAACCCAGGATGCTTGAACATTATCTATGTTATCAAGGTATATTCTTGATAATGCTAAGGTCTTTAAATATTCAAATGCGGTCGTCTTTTCAATATCTGCATAAACAGTATTATCTGGCTGAAATGGCCAAGGAATAAATGCTGTGAAACCTGATGTTTCGTCTTGAGCAGCACGAATTCTTCTTAAATGCTCTAACCGCTCCTCCTTGGTCTCAATATGACCAAACATCATGGTGGCCGTCGTCCGTAAACCCATTTTATGTGCAGTCGTCATCACATTCAGCCACTCATCGGCTGTACACTTGTTTGGAGCTGAGAGTTCTCGTACACGGTCAGAAAGAATTTCTGCACCACCACCAGGTATAGACCCAAGACCCGCTTCAACAAGTCGACCAATTACTTCCTCAACAGAGAGGTTTGAAATAGTGGCAAAGTGGTGAATTTCAGGAGGAGAAAAACCATGGACATGAATTCCGGTGTCTCTCATGAACCGGACCATCTTCTCATAATACTCAAGAGGAAGATCAGGGTGCAAGCCTCCCTGGAGTAGGATTTGTGTACCACCCAGCTCTTGAGTCTCTTTTATTTTTTCGCCAATTTCATCAAGACTGAGGAGGTAACCATCCTTATCTTCAGGCCCCTTATAAAAGGCACAGAACTTACAGGCAGAAACGCAGATATCAGTGTAATTAATATTACGATCTATGACATAGGTGACGTTTTTTTCGACGTGCTTCCTACGACGAACAATATCTGCAAGAAACCCAATAGTATGCAGATCAGCAGTTTGTTCTAATGTTCGATAGTCATCATCACTGATTCTTTCATCAGCCTCAATCTTATCGATAATTTTTTGCATCATACTTTTCGCCTCTAACGATTAACGAGTTTCTGAACGAAAACCTGCAAATTCTGCCAAGTTCAAGGCGGACAGTAATTTTAACCGGAGAAATACATTGAGTATCTCTGAGTCTCGTACCTCGCTTACCGGAGGATTAAAATTTGGGTCCAACGAAGAAATCGGCCTAGTTGTTGTTTTCGGTCGAGCACTAACTATATACTTCAATGTTGTTATATAAAGTGTCTCGCTCAATGGGTATTCTACCCGCCTCTTTGATAAGACGAATCAAAGTATTACTTCCGATGGCCTGTTCCGTTTCAGCTCCTGCCATATGAGTAATAACTTCTTCCTTAACAGTTCCATCCATATCATCTGCACCAAAAGACAGAGCCAATTGTGCAACCTTAGGTCCTATCATCACCCAATAGGCTTTAATGTGCGGGAAGTTGTCTAGAAGAAGGCGCGAAACGGCAATATTTTTCAAGTCATTAATACCAGTTGTATTCGATATATCAGACATTTTCGTGTTCTTAGGATGAAATGCAAGTGGGATAAAGGCAAGAAAGCCATTCGTCTCATCCTGAGTCTTTCTTAGGGCATCAAGATGTTCCAACCGTTCTTCTATGGTTTCAATGTGACCATAAAGCATAGTAGCGTTGGTGTTAAGGCCCTGTCTATGAGCAATCTTGGTAATATCTAACCACTCATCTCCAGAAATCTTCTTTTCGCAGGTTAACTCTCTGATTCTGGGACTAAAGACCTCTGCGCCACCACCAGGTATGGAACCTAATCCTGCATCACGAAGTAATTCAAGTGTAACCTCTACTGACTTCCCCGCAAGACCAGCCAGATGTGCTATTTCCACACAGGTAAAAGCCTGGATATGCATTTCAGGCTTCACTTCCTTTATACCTTTTAAGAGTTCGATGTAATATTCAAAAGGAAGATCAGGGTGAATTCCCCCAACCATATGAACCTCAGAAATTGGCTCTCCGAGTCTCTCCCTTACCTTCTGCTTCACATCTTCTACACTCATTTCATATGCAAGGTCAGAGTCCTTCTCACAACCAAAGGCACAAAACTTACATAAATTAGTGCAGATATTAGAGTAATTAATGTGCTGATTGTAAATAAAGTAGGTGTTATCACCATTTTTACGATTTCTAACGATATTTGCGAGATATCCAAGAGCTAAAATATCATCACATTCGTAAAGTCTTTTTCCATCTTCAAGACTTAATCGCTCTTCTGCCTTTACCTTGTCGAGGATTGTTCCAAGCCCTCTTGCATTAATTATTTTTTCCACAGTGAACAAAAAAAGCCGGGTTATTAACCCGGCTCAATATTTATAGTGTTTTAATTATCAATCGATAAAAAACTTAAGTTTCTCTCTACGACTTGAATGTCGCAAACGGTTGAGCGCTTTCTTTTCAATCTGACGAATACGTTCCCTTGACACATTAAAAAGTTTTCCAATCTCTTCCAAGGTGTACTCGGCCTTTTCACCTATACCAAAGCGAAGACGAATAATCTTTTCTTCACGCTCGCTCAGAGTCTCAAGAATATCGTTTACCCTACCGGAAAGCTCCCTTGTCTGAACAGCATCATAAGGAGATTGAGACTCCTGATTTTCAAGAAAATCACCTAATGTTGAGTCATCATCACCAACAGGAGTTTCTAAAGAAATAGGCTCTCTTGATGCTTCCAAAATAGAAAGAATCTTATCCATCGGCAGACTAGTCGCCTTAGAAATTTCAAGAGGAGTAGGCTCACGCCCTAATTCCTTAAACAAGGCATAGAATGCTTTGAAAAATTGACTTCTCAACTCTAGAAAGTGAACAGGTAAACGAATAGTTCTCGTTTTATCCAAAATAGCCCGTGTTATGGCTTGTCGAATCCACCAACTCGCATAAGTCGAGAATTTATTTCCTTTCGTGTAATCGAAACGAAAAACTGCACGCATCAGACCGAGATTTCCTTCCTGAATCAGATCAGCAAGGGTCAGCCCCTGGTGCATATATCTTTTAGCGATAGAAACGACTAACCTGAGATTAGCACGAATCATCGTATCTTTGGCAACTTCGATAGAGCGACTGTACGCTTCAAGCTTTGCCTGCAACTCAAACAAACATCTGATGTCTGGGTATTTTTTAGAGGTACTAATTACATTGTACCGCATGAAGTTGAGTTGTTGCTTTTTGGGCTTAAGCGTAGGGTCACGCTTTTCCCACAAATCAATGCGCTCTCGAAGCAATTGAATCTCTTTTACCCCGGAGTCATCTTCTCTGATAGCCGTGATAATAGCCTCAAACCCCTGTCTAATGGTTTTTGAGTATTTTGCTTCTTCTTCTGGGGTGAGTAGATCAAATCGACCCATTTCCCTCAGATATGTCGTTGTCGTTTCTTCTGCTTCGTGGGTTTCTTCTTCAGATGAATTTGCTGCTGCATCTTTTGCAGCGTCATCAGCTGAAGAATCATTTTTTTCCCAAACTTCACCAGAAAGAGTTCTTTTCTCGCCGTCTTTTTCAACGGTGACTATTTCAATTGAATGGGCACCCAAAAAGTTGAAAATTGATTCAATTTCATTGGGATCTTTTATCTCATCGGGAAGTAGGTCGTTCAGATCATCGAAACTGATACAACCTTCTTTTTTTCCAGCTTTTAGTAGGTTTTCTTTAAGTTCAGGCAGCACTAGACACCCACTCCATATCTTGAGTTTTAGAGACTATTAATTGTATAATCAGCAATAGGTATTGCTTTCAATAGCCTCAAGAATCATCAAAGGCTACTTTGAAGATTTTAGACAAAAAAAAAGCCGACGAGACAAACCTCGCTAGCATGTAGTAAATTCAGAACTACGTATTAGTACATCATGTGTCAGTAAAATGCAATTTTTAAAAATAATAAACCACCATGTAGTAATAGCCGTTTTTGAACTCTGCACTATATTATGCACTGATACAATCAGTTTCAACCTTAGTTCACTTTTTTATGTGCCACCCAACGGATTGATCACCTTCAACGCAGGAATTAAATTATGATACCCCATCGCGCAAGTGGCATTCTTGCCCATATTACATCTCTTCCTTCTGCATATGGTATTGGCGATATAGGTCCGAGTAGTTACGACTTTTTACATTTCTTAAAAAACAGCGAACAAACCTACTGGCAGTTTTTACCCACCAACCCAACCAACAGTCACTTTGACAACTCCCCCTACATGGCAAAGTCAGCCTTTGCGGGTAACCCACTACTCATCTCCCCCGAGTTACTTTGCAAAGCTGGCTACATTACGAAAAGTGATCTCCAAAACAAACCTGACTTTTCTCCATATACGACAGAATTTGATAAGGTTGAGCCTTTTAAAAAGCAGTTGCTGGAAAAATCATTCACAAATTTCATAAAACAACCACCTGTAGATTTTAACACTTTTATAAGCAATAGTGCCTGGCTCAAAGACTATGCCCTCTTTATGGCCTGCAAAAATATATACAAAGAACGAGGCTGGTTTGATTGGCCAACAAAAATCGCCACGCGGGATAAAGAAGGCCTATCTGCCTTTTACAACACACATAAATCCCTTATTGAATTTTATTATTTTGAGCAGTATGAATTTTTCAGACAGTGGGAGTTATTAAAAGATCAATGCAAGAAATGTAATATACGTCTTTTTGGAGATCTCCCTATCTACGTAAGTTATGACAGCGTTGACGTATGGTCTCATCAAAACTTGTTTACACTGGACCCCACAACCTTGCGTCCATCCTATGTCTCTGGAGTGCCTCCTGACTATTTTAGCACCACAGGGCAGAGGTGGGGAAATCCTCTATACAACTGGCAAAGTAAAGACCCTCTTGTAATTAACGGTCTCAATGACTGGTGGGCAGACAGATTACAACATCTATTCAAGCAAGTGGATGTCGCAAGAATAGATCATTTCAGAGGCTTCGAATCCTATTGGTCCATCCCTGAGGAAAATGAAAATGCAATTTCTGGTGTTTGGCTCAAAGGGCCTGGTGTTAACTTTTTCAAAGAAATGGAATCACGCCTCGGCCAAATGAACATAATTGCTGAAGACTTGGGCATTATAACTGAAGAGGTCGTACAGCTCCGTGATACTCTTGAATACCCAGGGATGAAGATTCTTCAATTTGCATTTGACGGAAATCCTGAAAACAACTTTCTCCCCCATAACTTTGATAATCATCAATGTATTGTATACACAGGGACCCACGACAATGACACAACCTTAGGCTGGTATTTAAGCGATAAAGTCTCTGAGAGTCAACGAACCGAGATTAAAATTGCAGCTAACAGAACACCACACGATAGCTCGCCTATTAATAGAGACCTTATGTACCTTGCCCAATCCTCCATCAGCCAGTTGTGTATCTTCCCCTTGCAGGACGTTCTCGGTTTTGGCAATGATTGTAAAATGAATAGCCCTGGAGTTCCTACAGGAAATTGGCGCTGGCGTTGCGGAAAAGAGTTTTTTACCAGTGAAATTGAAAACTATCTTGCAGATTCGACAAAACGGTTTGGAAGGGATCGAAAGTAATAGGTAACGCTAAGATATTGCCAATACATTTATTTTGAAATTTATCCAATTACAATAAAATAAATTATTAACAACAGATGTGTGTTCAAGTATAAAAGCGCCAGCCGGCCTCTCACGCCGGTAGCAGGAGTTCAAGTCCCCTTGGGGTCACCAAAGTTGCTCAGGTTAAGGGGAGATAGCTCCCCTTGACCTGAATGCTTCTTTCCTGATTTGCTCTTCTCGGATTCACAACAATTTCATCTATCATAGAATGGACAGCTGATTTGACGACTATTGGGTCAGCGTGGCTCATCTCTTCGGACAAGTGCGCAATGCTGTACAGAATATCTTTCGCTGATACATTTACTATATCCTGAGTTCCTGTTAGCTGTTCCAATGTCTCTCCAACAAGTTTCTTTTGCTCGTTCATAGGAGCGACTTTTGTCGCAAACATATCCTTGTTAATGAGACCGCTTTGATATAAATCGAGTAATTTATCTATGCCACTCTCGATATTCTCCAACCGATCAGCAACATACTCTATCTCTGGATTCCCTTTTTCCATCTTTTTCTGAGTCTCTTTTACTAACTCAGTCACACTGTCGGAAGCCAATATCTGCTGGTGCAGATAACTAAAAATTGCATCCTCGATATTTTTAATGGAAATCCCGTTGTTTGTACATCCGCTACCAGCCTTTGTTTGTGCATTGCAGCGGTACGTCGTCCTATCACCAATATAACTATATCCACAATCTCCACACTTCAACAAACCAGACAAAACGTAGGTTCGTTTTTGATTAAAGCGATTTGCCTGTTTGCCCTTTTTCTTCAGCTCACTAATAGCCTGTCCTACTTCTTCAGATACTAGCGCAGGATGTGAATTTTCATACATGAGCCATTCAGATTTATCTTTATATTTCTTCCCACCTTGGAAGCCGATTATAGTAGTTCGCGTAGGGATGAATGACGATAAAACTTTGTGAGTAAATCAGGAGTTTCCTTGGGGTCACCAGCTAATAAATCCAAGGGTCTACGAGTAATCTCGTAAACCTTTTTTTATTGCCAAAAATAAGCCCCCCCCCTAGCCAGCAAGGGACTGAGGACTGCGCCTTGAGGAGTTCCCGCAGTGGGAGTCCAACGTTCCATATCCTCCATAATATCTTGGTTGAGAAAACTTTCCACCAGGGATATTACCTTGCCATCACTAACCTTTTCTTTAACTCGTTCAAGTAATTGTTCATGAGGTATGGTGTCGAAATAACTTTTCAAGTCCGCATCCACCACCCAGGTGTATCCTTTCTTGAGAAGATTACCCCGCTGGTTTCATTGCCTTCCTATTGGGAGGAAACCAACCTATATCAAGACAGAAATTCCCAAAGTTGAGTGTAAAGAGTGTAAAACGAACCGACAAGCAGATATAGGTT
>JBLHNU010000015.1:0-98939 GCA_047622095.1 Desulforhopalus sp. | reverse complement strand
ATAAAAGAACAGCGTCGCTGCGCTCCGACTCCCGTGTCCGAAATCACTGGACTGGGTGACCAGATTCACGTGGAATGAGCGTCCAGTTTCGACTGGACTGACTGTCCAGATTGCGTGGAATACTCAATGTATACGTTGCCATCGTTTTATCTCTCTCATATGGTTGGAAAACCGTGCTTTAATAATGCACTATAGTGGTGCTTAGTTAATCATTGCTGATGCCTCACTACATTTAATCAAAGCTATTCAGCTATGACAAGAAACATTTGAACAAGTCTCTGGTAAAGTTGATTTTTTTCAAGAGAAAAAGGGCCTTGGTTTATTGAACAGCAATGGGCATGATTGAGGTGGGGCGGGGTAGTAAACATAACAAAACTGCTTGACCAAGGTTCAATGTCTGCCACTATAGATTGATAGGAGATATCTGTACTATTGGAAATCGGAGATTCAGTAGTAGTTCCAGTCAGCAGCTCCATTCAAAATAGAGCAATTGTTTTGATTGATGGTCTGGAATTATCAATAATTTGGAATGCTCCATTTGCAGCTGTTTTTATGGAAGTATATTTGATTTAAAAAAGCGTACCAGGATGCTCCTTTTCGAGGTCTTTTTTGGGACATGGTCAAATTTGAACTTCACAGCATCCTAACCGGAGGCGAAAATTCCGGCGTTTATTATAAAAGTAACAAAAAGGACATTTGATGAATAATCAACATGTTATGGAATTTGTTACTTAGAAGGAATAGGGTTAAGTTGGAAGACTTATTGGAATTTCATATCTTCGATGTGGCAAGGTTAACATAAATATGTAAAAATAGGTTATCTGCTGATTCAGACCCCTTACCATTTTCGTCAATCGTATGTCAGTTCTTCATCTATAGGTCGAACTGGGATTTGTAATGAACCAACAGGGTTTTTACCCTGGTGTCTCGATATGAACTGTCCATTTTCAATTTTTCAAACAAATCAGAATTTGCCAACTGTGGTCCTAGCCAGCAATGGTACACGATTTCATCACCAATGAGGTCTTCGAGATAATTTTTAACAAAGGGTCTCAAACGAGTATCGAATGAGATTGCAGACAATTCCTGCACCTTTATCTGCTCCGCAAGCTGTGAAGCTACTTTTATCATTTTCTTGTTATTCCCATCTTCAAGCAATTCCAGGATGTTACCCGTTGGAATGTAGTAGGATGTTTTCCAGCCTGACTGTGTAAATTCACTGAAACAGCGATCGGTAAGATTCGATTCTATAAGAAATTTGTCTTTTATTTGAAATTTTTCATTGAACAAATTCAAGTATTCCAGGATTGCCTGCTTGTTGTTTGATGTCAGATTTTTAACATCCAACCATACACGCTTCAGATCATCAATGTCGATAGAAGAAAGGAAGTGCTCTAGGTTATGCCCCATAACCCCATCGTTGTGTCCAACGATGAATTGATTTGACGCGTCATCGAAAAGCACATCAACTTCAAATGATCGGTAGCCGTCTCTCCATATATCTGTCAATTTGCCAACAGAATTAACCCTATGGGGAATTATCCGCAATGATTGATGTGACTGCTTCAATTTTCTAATATTGTTCCTCTGCCACCAAATATAGTTGTTGGACGCATTGTACTTTTGACCTCCAACGATTATCGAGGCATTCTCCGGAGACAGCGAATAATTCAGAGAAGTGAGGTCATATTGCTCTTCATAATTATTTGTCACAACGGAAGCGAGACCAATGAGCGCATCGTAGAGCAGGTCATTAGAGAATAGCATATTTCTGTTTCGGGCTAAGTTGCCATATTTATCTGGATACCTATCTTGATAGGCATCACTCAACCAAAAAATCAGGGGTATTTTCGTCATTTCATAGGTGAACTGACCAATGCTATGCCCTTTTCCAGCAATCACATCATCCGCATGATCAGACATGTAGAGAAACGCCGCAACACCACCCACATCAACAACACTCTTTAATAAAGAACTAACTACATAGTCATTGAATAAGACACTGTTGTCATAGTGGTTGATGTATCGATTCTTCGACGCATTTGTGCCGAAATCACCTAAGGATAAAGGTCCGTAAAAATTTTTGTACGTATCATGGGGGTAGCGTAATTCATAGCTCCCGTGATTTCCGTAAAGATGAACAAAAACGACCTTCGTTTCATTGTTTTTATCGTTTAGTATTTTCTGAACTTTATCAAGTAAGCCACTGTCGAATTCATGTGGTTGACCTTTAACCCCTATAGATTTGTTCAGGGTAATTAATTCGTCTGCAGCGGCACTCAGGGCAGTAACGGGATTATCATAAACGCTATACAGCACCTGATTTGTCACCCAGTATGTTTTCACTCCCGCTTTCTTTAGAATCTCCAAAATCGACAGTGACTTAGACAGGGTTTTCCCATTGTACAAATTGGATTCGGTCAAGCTTCGTTTGAGAACAGGGCCAGTGTGCGTATGATTTGAATATGCGTTTTCAAAAACGAGTAGATTATTATCAATCAACATTTTTGAGAGATTGGGGGTAGTTTCTCGGAAATATCCGTAAATCCCCATATGCTTTTTATTCAGGGATTCCCCAATAACCACAATATACGTTTCACCTTTCTGCTGTTTTGTAGCCTCAAAGTGGATTTTTCCGGTGCCTCTTCTACTGGCTACTTTTCGATACTGTTCAAGTTCTTCAGTGTATTCGGCGTGGGCTTCAATGATAAATAATGGTAGGTTTAGGCCGTGTAGCTTCGGAAAGGCCAGTATCGTCATGAGAAATGAAATTCCGAGGAGGAAAAAACTCATCTCGAATTTCCTTGATTTTGCTTGTTGGAAAAAGAGGAGCATACAAAAAATAAAAAATAATGCAGCCGCACCAATCAATTTACAGGAAATAAAATCGTAGAGGTACTCGTATGCCTCCCCTCCATTTGTTTGAAAAATGGCATATAGAATTTCTTTCGACATCTTTGAATCAAAATTCAGGCTGTAAATAATAAAACTTATCGGAAGTAAAATGAGAGAAGTGAACAGAATGATGCAGATGTATGGTGCAGTTTTGTGCAGACCGAAATATGCTAACAACCGATAGATCAAGGCAAAGAATTGTGATAGACCAAATGAGAAAAGAGCGTAGAGCATTACCTCTCTTAGCCGTATCACTTCAAAATTGAGCACCTCGGCATAGAGGATTGTTAAGAACAACAGGTATCCTATGGTAGATAACCATCCGAAACCTCTTGCGAAACTATAAATGATCAGCACTGCCCACCCGAGCGGTAGCGTATAAAAATACCATGCCATTGCATGATCACTGACAGATGTTATCAAGCCGAAAGATACAAGACAAAAAAGGGGTATAGCAAAGAAATAAGAGCGCCGCATTTCATCCCGCCAGAGCTTGTACTGCTGGGGTTGGATGGTCATGGCCACCAAGAAGGAGAGGACTGCAAGTATCAGGGGAACCCCGTATCGGAAACCGGGATTGTCCACAACCAGATCCCTGTCGAAAATGACATAGGGGTCATCGGTACTGCTTACTATTTCAAGGGTATCCTCTTTGCTGTTCAGATGCACCCCGGAACTAGGCAGCAGGGCAGTCATCTCCTGATGAGGGCGGACAACCACCGGTTGGCCCAAAAAATTCAGCAGAGTGATGGAGCCAATGATGTATTTTCCGGGCTCTTGACCGGGATCGAGGCGAAGCCGCTTGACCGTCCGGTTGTCGATATCAAACCTGACTGTTTGATGCACCCCAGCTTCATAGTGGCCAGACTCCTTGGCCTGTTTTTCAGTAAAGTAGTTGCTCCCCGATTGGCTGGACCAATAGATCTTGGCAGATGAAGAGATATCCGACTCAATCTCCACAATAACCCTGTCAAAGGAACTAAGCACGAAAAGATCGACAAGGACATAAACCACAGCAAAGATAAGAACTGTGATGACAAGAGATACCGACCAGCGTAATGGGCTATGTTCTCGTCTGAAAAAAGGTGCAGTAGTCGACATGGGTTCCATTTGGGAAAAATACTCGGTTATAAGGTACTGTTTTTTTCCTGGGAGATGAGAGACGATGATAAGAATTTACTCTTTCAGCGATTGGGCGCAAGAGTAAGCAAGACGGCTGAATCAGGGAAAAATAGAGTAGATCCTGCCGAATCACCAACACCAGTGACGCCTTTTTACATATAAGGCCAAGCCGCAGACAGGACGATGCTTTTTCTTTCACAATTATCTAGACAACATCAGGATATATGTCAATTTATTTTTCGTGATTTCGCTTATTTTACATGAATTGGTACATTTCAGAATGTTTGAGCCGGAATATAAACTCAAGTTTCAGTGTTGCTTAACGAGCTAAAACGTCGTCTATTTGAGTGAAATCTGCGCAAAAGGCAAGATCATTGGTCGTTTCACTTAATTTATCGCTGTTTTGCATGTTGCAATCATTAGTTGGCCCTGCGCCTACTCTTATTTTTAAACATACATTCAGTTGATTATGTCAAGTCCGAAACTTGAGTATAAAGATTTCCCCTGCCAGTCTCAGCAGAATAAAGATAGCGACAGGCAAACCTTCTTCCTGTACATGTAATTGAGAATTCATCCTTGAAACCTAACAACATGGAAAGCTATTTATTACCTTTAGAAAAGCAATATTTTCCTAACAGAAAAAGCGCATTGCAAAACCCTTGATAATTCCAGATTATGTTTGCGTCTCACTTTAGGTATATTGTTAGGCTGATTGTAAGAGACCACAACAATATACGTCACAAACCATCTTGACCGAGAGTCAATATATTTCCACTATATCTTAACCAGAGTACACAACATTCGTGAATCAGGTGCAAAGTAGTGTCTTGTGACGCATAAATTGTCGTCGTGACATGATGATAACCAGTTTCAAAGTGTGGTAATTCATGAATCAGGAGCCGTTGTTTTGATTCAGTTCAGTGTTCGAGGGCAATCGGAAGAAGCGTCCCATTCAAAAACTTTTGGTAAAACTAAATTGATGATTTCTGCATCATCATTTTAGAACCCTTTGCTCTAGACGAGTCACATCTTATCAAGTCGGTATCGGAGTGTGGCTCTCGATAGCCCAAGAAGACGTGCTGCTTTGGAAACGTTGTTACTCGCAACTTCCATGGCGTATTGAATGTAGGTTCTCTCAAGATCTTCAAGGCCTACCCGGTGATCGCGCATCAAAAGTTCAACCACCTGGGTGAGATTGAGTTCTCCCAGTGGTTTACCTTGGGTTTCATGGAGGATCACGTGTTGGGCGGTGATCTTATCACCTTTGGTGAGGATCATAGCTCTTTCGAGAACATTACGCAGTTCTCTGATATTTCCCTTCCAGGGGTGGTTGTAGAGCATATCCATTACCTTTTCTGTCATGGTTGGTGGGCGTCTACCAAAAGCGGTACTGAATTCACCAATGAAGTGTTGTGACAGGAGTGGAATGTCGTTGCGACGTTCTCGAAGAGGTGGGATGCGAATAGGGAAGACGCTTATGCGGTAATAGAGGTCTTCTCGGAATTTTTTTTCCTGGACCATTTTTTCAAGATCTTGGTTGGTTGCCGCAATAATCCGGACATTTGCCTGGATAGTTTTATTGCCGCCAAGTCTTTCAAAGCTCTTTGATTCAAGAACTCGTAAGAATTTTGCTTGAACATCCAGCTCCATATCTCCAATTTCATCGAGAAAAAGAGTTCCTCCTGCCGCGAGTTCAAATTTTCCTTTTTTGAGCTGATGTGCCCCGGTAAAAGCACCTTTTTCATGGCCAAAGAGCTCAGCTTCTAGAAGTCCAAATGGGATAGCAGCGCAATTAACCGGAAGAAATGGGCGTTTTGAACGGGGGCTGTTGAGGTGAGTAGCTCTTGAAAGGAGTTCTTTTCCCGTACCACTTTCTCCTGTGATGAGAACAGTTGTCTCTCGGTGGGAGACTTCGCCTGCCATGCGAAGAATTTCACAAATTTCGTTTGAGTCGCCGACAATATTATTAAACGTATACTTTCCTTCAATCTCACGGCGCAGATATTTCACTTCTGAAGTGAGTCTGCTGATTTGCTGTGCCTTTTTTACGCTGGAGCGCAATTTTTCTTCGGTAAAAGGCTTGGTCACATAATCAAAGGCCCCTTCATGGATTGCTTCCACTGCGTTGTCAATCGAGCCAAATGCTGTGATAACAATGATTGGAACCTCAGGTTTGGCGTTTTTTATGTGTTTTAATACCTCCATTCCACCAATTTTAGGGAGTTTAAGGTCTGTGATTACCATATGAATGGTTTCATTTGTGAAAGTGTTGATTGCTTCTTCACCATCACAGGCCTCAAAGATGTTAAGCTTCATATCAGAGAGTAACATCTTGATCACCTCTCTCATTCTTGCTTCATCTTCAACTATCAATAGATTGGACATCGTCAAACTGCTCCTTGATTATGCATGGAAAATACAGGTGAAAGGTTGTGCCAATGCCAATTTGACTTTCGGCCAGAATGTGGCCCCGGTGGAGTTTCACCAGTTGCGAAACAATGGACAAGCCGAGGCCAACCCCATCGTCGTGGAATGAAACAAACGGGTCCATTATTTTTTTTAATTGTTCCTCTCCAATGCCATGGCCTTCATCGGTAATGGAGATAATGAGCCAATCCCTTGCTACTGTAAACGGATTTCTAATGGAAATAAATCGTTTATTGGTACCATTAATCTTTGGTTCCGTTTCAGAGCGTACTCGTATTGTCAGGCTGCCGCCATCAGGCATCGCCTTAAAACTATTAAGAAAAATATTAAGAAATATCTGTCTGACCTGTGCAGGGTCGGCTTCGATGAGGGGTGTTTTTTGAGGAAAGTTACGTATTATCGCATAGCCATCATCTGAATATCTTTCTTCTGTTGCCGATAGTATTTCCTCAAGGAGTTTTACCACATCCACTTCAATAAATACGGGGGTTGCTGGTTTTGCAAAGGCAAGAAATGATTTTAAGGTGGTATCCAGGCGGACGACCTCGTCCATTATAAAACTTGCTGCCTTTTCACGCATCTCCCATGGCCGCTTTCGATCAAGTACAACCTGGGTGGAACCTAGAATGATACCAAGGGGGTTCTTAATCTCGTGGGCAATGCCTGCCGTCATCTTACCCACTGCCGCAAGTTTTTGTTTTTCTTGAAGTTCAACGTAGGTAGATTTTACCTCGACAAGGCTTGTGCGAAGGCTCAAAGCCATCTTGTTGAAGGCGTGTGCAAGGTCACGTGCAACATCTGGATCACTTACCTGAACTCTGTATTCCAAGTCTCCACTGGTGATACGCTCAATTCCCTGCTTTAGCTTGAGCAAGGGACTGATAATGTTTTTGCTTAAGAGGTAGCTGAGAAGGCTGGCAAGCAAAATTGCCGCTATGATAAGGCTCACCGTTGTCTGTTTGATAATCTGAATTTGCTGGAGGTAGCTCGAGGTGGATACGGTGACTCCAATGGTCCAGTCGTTTTGCGGGTACGCAGTGTATGTTGTGAAAAATTGTTCGTCATTATGAACGGTTTGGGCTGAGATATTTTTTCCAGTTCCCAGTTGTTTTTTGATGGCTTTGAGTAGATCAATTCTGTTTTCGTTATCTGGTTTGCCTGTGAGCCATGGGTGTGCGATTATGCGGCCTGTCTTGTTCTCAAGAACGTAGACAATGCTGTCTTTACCAATATCGATTCCCTGGAGAAAACTGGAAAAAGCGACAAGGTCTACATCAATTCCACAGATCCCACGTAACTGCCCTGACCTGTTGAAAACAGGTGATGAAACGGTAATACCCGATTTGTCACTCGAAGCAAAATGATACACATCTGTCCAAGAGGTGGCTTTATTGGTGGCCGCTCCTTTGTACCAATGGCGTTTTCGAGGGTCGAAGTTTTTCTTTATTTCTGGGCGTTGTGGGGGAACCATGACAAAATGTCCCTTTTCATCACCATAGTAAATGTTGACAAATTCTGGGTGATCTTTTTTGAACAGCGTAAAGTATTGTAAAAGTTCGGTATTGTTTGTTGTGTTGATGAGTTTTTCTTCAAAAAGTGAGGCCAGAAGAGTTACATTGTATGTGTGCTGGGACAGGAAAGAATGAACATGGCCGGCGATCCGTTGCCCTGTTCCGATTGTGTACTGCTCCATCTGGTTCTTTGTAACTTTAAGAGCCTGAAGATACCCAACATAGCCAGTACCGGGTATGAAGATCATAACAATGAGCACAAGTGCCAGGAAAATACGTAATTGAAAAGATTGTCGGAATTTTTTTGAAATGTTTTTTAATCTTTTCATCTGTTTTTAACCATTACCTACATCTTGCAACAGGTAATTTTATTTTAAGTATTTGATTTAGTAACAGCTTCCTTTGTCGTATAGCGTATCATGCGTTCTCCTGCAATCTTTCTGTTTTATTCCGTGACATACGGAACTAAAAGCAAGATCAACTCATAGTTCAGATGTTCTCCATAAACGTAGAGATAGCTATAAGATTATGGTTTGTTGTAAACCATCAAGTGGAGTTATGAATTAAAAAAAAAGAGATGATATGAATATTTGCTTTGTAATGGTGGGTAAAGTGCAATAAAATCAATGCTACGAAAAATCAAACCCCTTTATAGAATCTGCTCGTTTTTTGGGCGGGGTACACGGTGAAGAACCATGTCCGTTGGGGACATTCACTGTTAATCAGTATTATGAGGAGAAATTGTATGAAGCTTATGAACAAACTGGCTATTACCACTGTGTCCTGTTTTGCCTTGGCGCTTACCGCGTTGCCAACATATTCTCAGGCGGAGCAAACATTCGTAACCATCGGAACTGGTGGCGTTACTGGTGTGTATTACCCAACTGGTGGAGCAATTTGTCGTCTGGTAAACAAAGGCAAGAAAGAGCACGGTATCCGTTGTTCTGTTGAAAGTACTGGTGGTTCCGTATACAACATCAATGCTATTGCTGGTGGCGAGCTTGATATGGGTGTTGCGCAATCTGATGTACAGTTTCAGGCATACAATGGTACTGGTAAATTTGAAAAAGATGGCGCGCAAAAAGATTTAAGATCTGTTTTCGCAGTTCATTCTGAGCCATTTACAGTTGTTGCTAGAACTGATTCCGGCATCAAAAATTTTATGGACCTCAAGGGTAAGCGCGTAAATATTGGAAATCCAGGATCAGGACAGCGCAATACCATGGAAGTGTTGATGGGTGAAATGGGTTGGACTAAGGATGATTTTAAACTGGCCTCCGAGTTGAAAGCAGCAGAGATGTCTGCAGCGCTTTGTGATAATAAAATTGATGCTTTCGTCTATATGGTTGGTGTGCCTAATGGATCAATAAAGGAAGCTACCACTACTTGTGATGCTATTATTGCAAATGTAGATGGTAAAGTAATAGACAAGCTTGTTGCAGACAATTCTTATTTCAGAGCTGCAACTATTCCTGGTGGAATTTATCGTGGAACCGATGGAGATGCTAATACTTTTGGTGTGGCTGCGACTTTTGTATCTTCTGCCAAGGTATCTGAAGATGTAATTTATCAGGTTGTTAAGGCTGTTTTTGAGAATTTTGATAGTTTCAAAAAACTGCATCCAGCATTTGCAAATCTGAAGAAAGAAGAGATGATCAAAGAAGGTCTCTCTGCTCCATTGCATGATGGCGCTGTAAAGTATTACAAAGAAGCTGGTCTGATGTAGTAAGTCTTTTATAAGGCGAGGCTCGGATGATGTTCGGGTCTCGCTTTTTTGTACACCTGCCTGCTACTACTCCTTCCATTTGTTTTTGCGCGATTTTTTTCCTCTTTGGCAAGTCCTAAAGCTTAATTCCTATATTCTGTTTTGTTTCTGCAATAGGGGAACCTCCGGATTTTTCTGCTCGGTTCTTGTGGTATGGTATATGTAGAATAAGCAAGGAGTGTATATATAATGACATGTAGAGGATAAAAATTGGGAACGAAAGCCTGGATAGTCTAACGACTTTAGGGAGGAAGGGATGGGCGATATGACAGAGATTATGAGGGTTTTGCTCTACTGTACCGTTTGGATGATGGTGTGTGGACTTGCTCAGAGCACTATGGCCACCCCTTTAGAGGGGGGACTTGTTATACGCACCTTTGAAGATTTGTACGAGCCTTCAGCGGTGATACCCATTAAGGGGCAAGGTATTGTGATTTTTGAGGATGATGGGGTCAAGATGATCTCACTACACAGTGTAGTGAAAGATGATTTAGGACTTACATTGAAAAAGCAGCATTCGACTGCCATGGATCTTGATATTACTGATATTGAAGGGGCTGCTAGTGGAGCGGACGATACTGTTTTTGCGATAGCATCTCATTCTCTTAATAAAAAAGATCAACGAAGAGATAAAAGAGAACAACTCGTCCAGCTTAAGATGAATGATGGGATGGATGTTAGTCTCCTTGGAAATGTAGGGATGAGGGAGGCAATTGTTGGTGAATTACTCAAAATTGATCCTGCACTAGCTGAGCGGGCGGATGATATTAATATTGAAGGGCTTTGTTTCTCAAAAGTTGGAGACACGCTGATGATTGGACTACGAGCCCCTCTTTATAAAAGTAAAGCAATAGTTCTTCTGCTTGAAAACCCTTATGAAGTCATTTCGGATAGTTTCACTGCCAAATTTTCAGCAAAGCCGTTGTTGCTTGACCTTGGTGGGGCGGGAGTACGAGCACTGGCATATTCTGATAGCTCAGGTAAGTATTTCTTTATAAGTGAGGTCGAAACGAAAAAAAAGAAAATGCGACCCCGATTATGGGCCTGGGATGGTGAAAAAACACGGGCAGTGGTTCGAATTAAAGTTCTAGGATTAAAAAAACTGAAAAATATTGAAGGCCTGACATTTTTCAGGACACAGGGAGAAGATAAGGTCCTTTTTGTCTGTGACGATGGCAATAAAAAGAAAAAACAAGGGGCGCATTATGCCATTGCCAACCTGAGCGAGATTCAAAAACGGGAAAAGAAGTAAGAGCAAGGTCAGGAACAGCAACCCTTTTCGAGATTACTGTTCCTGATGAAATGAGAGTGAATAGACGTTAGTTCACTGCAGCAATTAAGGGATCGGTAAGTCCCATAAAGTGGATGGTTACCATACCAAGGAGTCCCGCAAAGAGGACGTAGTAAAATGTTGGTATGATAGTCATGCGCAGTGTTTTACCTTCCTGTCCGAGCAGTCCAACCGTTGCAGAAGCTGCAACAACATTGTGGATTGCGATCATATTACCAGCTGCTGCACCAATCGCCTGAAGGGCAACAAGCAAGGCACCGGAGACAGAGAGAGCGCCTGCGACCTCAAATTGAAACTGACTGAGCATCATGTTACTCACGGTGTTGGAACCCGCAATGAATGCCCCAAGAGCACCGATTGTTGGAGCAAAGAGTGGGTAGATTGATCCGAAGGTTTCCGCTACAAAGCTTGCCATTGCAACTGGCATAGAAGCGAGGTCTGCACCATTTACACCAGAGTTGATCAGGATACGCACCATTGGAATAGTGAAAACTAAAACAAATCCTGCGCCGACAAGCGTCTTTCCGGCATCAGTTGCAGCGGAAAGAAGCTGAGATGGTTTCATCTTGTGGAGGAAAAGGGTGAGTAAACAGACAAAAAGCAGGATTCCGCCAGGAAGGTAGAATGGTTGCACTGCCGCGTTGATTCCAGTCTCTCCAAGGATGTTTTTAACGCCAAAAGATATACTTTTGACGAATCCCTTGAGCTCAGGAGAAACGCGAGTCGCTACCAGAATACCTGCAACGAGAAGGTAAGGGACCCAGGCCATAACCATGGAAATCTTTTTTTCGTCAAGGTTGGGCTTTTTCGGTGCAATATTTCCCAGCCATCCTTTAGGCCACTCTTCGCGTGGTTGAAAGTCCCAGGTCTTTTTAGGGATAAGAAAACCAGCTTTTGCAGCAGGTACAACTATAGCAAGGCCAGTGAGAGCTCCCACAATTGAGGGGAATTCAGGACCCAGGAATACGCCCGTTAGAGCATATGGGATGGTAAAGGCAAGTCCGGTGAAAATAGCAAACGGAAGCATGTCTAAGCCTTCAGTCCAGCTTTTGTTCTTACCAAAAAACCTGGTGAGCATAATTACCATGAGAAGTGGCATCAAGGTACCAACGATAGCGTGGCCGATGGCAACTTCAGAGGTAATGAGTCGGATAAAGGCCTCCCAGCTGGAACCGTTAGCTACGAGTTGTGTACTTAGCGCCGCATGGTCGAGGCCGTTCGTTACACCAATGATAATTGGTGTTCCTACAGCACCAAAGGATACAGGAGTTGATTGGATCATCATACCTATCATAACGGCACCCAAAGCTGGGAAGCCGATTGCAACGAGCAGTGGTGCGGCGATTGCTGCCGGGGTTCCAAAGCCAGAAGCACCTTCAATGAAACAACCAAACAACCAGGCGATGATGAGTGCTTGCACTCGCCTATCCGGGCTGATGTTTGTGAATCCAGCGCGGATGGTGGTGATTGCACCTGAATTCTGTAAAGTGTTCAGGAGTAAGATGGCGCCAAAGATAATCCAGAGTACGGCAATAGTAACAACGATTCCCTGAAGGGAAGATGCAAGAACACGGGTAAAGCTCATGTCCCAGAAAAAAAGAGCAATTCCCGCAGCAGTTAAATATACAACGGGCATTGCCCGCCTTGCTGGCCAGTGAAGGCCTACAAGTAAAATTGCGGCAACAAGTATTGGTGTTGCAGCCAGGAGAGCCTGAATCGATGTTGACATAATGACCTCTGTTTGTGTTGTTGTGAATCTTTGTTCCAGTGAATTCCATCCAAAGAATCAAAGAACTCATTGTGTCTCTCAGTTGTACAGGGTGACACCTAAGTACCAATGTCGTTTTGGAGAGAGTTTTATGTTGATTGGTTGCGATGGTATTCTACTTAAAGGTGCTTTGTCAAGCGGTTTTCTATGGTACTTCATGAGACTTTTTCGCCTGTTTCTGGCGTTATTTGAGTGATTCCTGCAATATGTGTATGCTGTTGGATGTGACAGTGAGGTAATTGGTACTACCAATTAATTAAATGCGTTTTGTTTTACAGACAAGAGTGGGTGGTCTTGCAAAGAGATAGAGCGAGTGGGAATGTTATGGTTTTCACAACCGTTCTATAGCAAACAAAAAAGCTCATCCGGAATAAAATCCGAATGAGCCTGGTTGTACGTTAGAGCTTAAGATGCTTCAGAGCTTTATGGCAGTATTCGAATGGTTGGATACATTCCTTCTCCCTCACCAAACTGAAAAGGTTGGATCGTATTAAGTGACAGCTTTTGATTTCTTTGGGCATGGCCATCATTTTCGCCATTGTCAAAGAAGGCTCCGTTTACCTCAAGAATATGATGGATTCTGTCTTTAAAGGCCTGGACTAGCGAAGAACCGTTGCCTTCAAAATGCATTCTGCCTTTGGTGAAGCCTTCTCGTTGTAGACTAATTTCTTCAATGGATGCACTGTTCGTCTCTAGCTCTTGCTGGCTTCGTATGAGTCCCCATACAAAATGATTGGCAGGGATATCCAACGGTTCTTCAATATCGATGATGGTGTGTGGCATGATAATACTGTTTTCTCCGACTGTGATTCTTGCATCTGCTTTTCCGAGGAGAAAACTGTTAAACCCTGTGAAGACGCCTGGCTTAAGGTCAGCTTCAAAGATTTTTGATCCGTGAGCGGAGACGTTGTAGCCTTCCAGATTTGAATTGATGATAAAACAATTTTCCTGAGCATTTGCGCCTTTTCCAAGAGTTGAATTCTCAACATATGCGCGTTGGGAAATGAGAACGTTTTCATCGATGCTGGTATTTGGGAGCACGACCGCGTAGCGATCAAGAGAAGACGTGTCAGGGACTTTATCCATTACATCGAGGTTGGCAAAGTCAAACACTCGTTGGAATTTTTCTTTTCTCTCTTCAACAAAATCAATCAATTTTCCAAGAGGTACCATGTCAGATGACAGAGTTATGTATTCTTCTAGAAGTTCTGTAGGAAATTTATAGAGGAAATTAAAATTCCCGGGACTGTTAATCCAGATGGTTCCTGGATCAACATTGAGGTGAGAAATTTCTCCCGCCTGGATATATGAGAATGCCCCAATAGCACAATCACGCATTGTTGTAAGGTCGACTGTTACGAAAGGGCCAAGAAAACATCCAGCTGCTGGTGCACCGTGGATATTGGCGTAGTCCATGGCGAGAGTGTCTTTTATGAAAAAACAATCGGGAGTCTCAGGGTCATGGGAGTAGTTATGGACCAGTGTCTTTATGAGAATACTGGCTTGAACATCGATGATTTCATCGTTGGTAAGAGTTATTTCAAATCCATTTGAATTTAAGATATCACCCTTACGTTTTAGTTCGTCTCCTCTGATATCACTCTTGTATAAAATAGAGTTTTTAACTTTGCATTTGCCAAGAAAATAACTGCCAGCAAGAGCAGAGTGCTCAAAGTGGAGATCGAGAGGGTGGTCAGTTGTTATACCGTAGAAGGCGTAAAAATTTTTCATCTGTTCAATGGCGATCAGATGTTGTGCGTAGGGATTAACGTCAAATTTCAACTCACGGAGATTGATGTTCACTCTCTGAACAATCCGCTGATATAGTTTAATGAGCTCATTCATAAGGAACCTTTAGAATATAGAAGTATGGTAAAATTTACTCAAACCTGTCCTGTCGAGGGACAGTATTCAAAATTACATTCTGCCCTGTTAGATTTTGAGAGCTGTAACTTCTCCAAAGACGGCTGTAAAAACATCGGCTACTCTTAATATGCCTGTGATTTTATCACCTTTTGTCACGAGCAGGGATAGGTGTTTTCCGGAAACCAGTTTATGTATTGCCTGGTCAAGGCTGCCGTCTTCAGTGATATATTCTCCAGGTGAATGGGCTTGCATGAACTCTTCTACTTTCTTTTTCGATGCACTCGTCAGTGTTTTCTTGTTTATGATTTTTCCTTGTTCTCTGTACATAGAACGGAGTTCGACAAGGTAATCTTCACTGAAATTAAATTTTTTAATTTCCGCAATTTCGTTAATGTAATCAAACTTGGGTTCGATTGCCTTAAGAGCTCGCAGTTGAGTGATTTTACCTACGACGTTCCCGGATTTGTCCATAACAAGGACGGCACGGTGTTGATACTTACTATCCGTGTACATTCCTTGCGCTTTTTCAAGCGCCTGGACAGCTTCAATAAGGGGCGTTCCTATCTCCACTGTTGCGTACTCGGAAATTGGAACCATGAGATCTTTGGCAAGATAATTGTGCATACTACCTCCTGATCTTTAAAGTTATAAACTGGTTGAAAATCGAAAATTTATATTGAAGCCATAATTTCTATTGCATCAATGCGATTTTGTCAAAGAAATCTGTCCCAGTGGCTGAATGAAAAGCTGAGTATTTTAAGTAATTACAGTGAAGACTGTAGCAGTGATGTGCCAAGAATGAGGTGTATGATGTGTGTACGGTGGTCGGAGATGGGTGGAAGCTGAAAAGATGATACGTGGGGGGGGGAGTGCTTACCACTGCGGCAAAGACACAACCCTACGCTGAAGAATCAGCGTAGGGTTAAATATAGGCTTGTAGCCGTCGGTTGTCTGTATAGTCCAACAGCAAGTTAAAGATTGCTTTTATTCTCTGAATAAAAGTAGAGCCAATTTTAAATTATAGTGCTCATTGGAGCCGCGTTTAGTGATGATAATCCAGCCGGAGTGATGATAGAATAGTTCCCATCTATGTCACTTTGGATTTCACCATCCTGGTCCATACGCAATAAAAGCTGTCTTGTTACTTTGAGGCTGAGCTTTGTTGCACTAGCAATAGTTTTTATATCCACGACCTGGGGTTGTGGATTGGTAAGGTTATGACTGAGAATACTGAGGATTCGTAATTTGTCTTCTTTCATCATTTTCATGCTCTACCTCACTTGGGTAAAATAAATATCAATCGTACAAAGTTGTTAATCGTTAAGAGCTTCTACTATGGCTTTCTCAATGTCTGCGTCAACACGTTTCTGGAATTTGTCCCAAGTTGTTCCAAATTTATAGTACGCCATGGATGCCATCTTTTTACTAAGAATCGCGTTTCGATATGGGCGTAACTCAGGACTGCTAAGATGTTCTGTGATGTATTCCAGTCCGAGTTTTTGTATGAGGATTGGTGGTATATAGTCCGTAAGGACACGGGTTAGAATGTCCTGATTACTGGCGAGTTCTTCAATCTTTTCATCCAGCTTGTCCTGAAGTTCAAATATCTGTTCGCTCGTCTTTACAGAGAGGTCAAAGAGTGGTGTCTCAGGGTTTGCCTCGTGGAGCTTGATTAAAAGCTGAGTCTCCTGCCTTGCATAGCGACTGACCAGCATCATGATATCCTTGATGAGGCCCCATTGGGTGTCATGATCTTCCAGGAGTTGCGCTTCGTAGTTGTCGCCAAATAAAAATGAGGTGAGAACTTCAGCAATAGAGCTACTGAAAACCCCTCCCTTATTTGCACTACTGTCTTTTATCTGCTTAATTTGGGTGTTGGTTGCTATGTATCTTCTGGCACTGTCGTCAAAGAATACGTTGGCCCCTTCAACGATGAATTTGAGCTCGTTAAAGTTAGCGATAAAGTCTTTAATATTACTTCGATTGATGGTGTCTTTGAATCCACCGCAAGGGATGAACGCTTGGATGTTTGCCTTTTCGAGGTAGACTCGGTTTTTTGAATCTGTAAGGAAGCTCCGATGGAAAAGGGCGCAGTCATCGATGAATCTGCCATCAGGTAGCGTTATGGTTGTTGCGGCAAGAGGGACTTGGAAACCCTCTTTGCTGAGCTTGGCTGCAGGATAGCCGAGGCTGTTAACGCGAGGATTGCCGTTTCTCATGAAGCTGATTTTGCGGAGTTCTTTTTTGTCGAGTCCTTCTGGGTCAAAAAGGATGGAGCCGCCATCAATTATGAGACATATTTTCCCTTTGTAACACTGTATCTCGTTAGCACCAAGATCACCGTCCGGGCCTCCGGTTATCATGAGGTTAAGGCTGCTTTCTTTTACCTTATAATGTTCGATCAGTGCTCTAAAGGCAGACATGACCGAGGTCGTTGTCATGCCGCTGATTTCAACTTTTTCGCCAATTTTTGCATAGATTTCCTCCATATCATGTGTGACAAAAGGAGGACTGTCTTCTATTTGTAATTCAACACCCTCTTCCCCAAGGCTGTAGAGACCAAATGCCTTGCCCGATTCTAAGAGTCCATAGGTGTCATGGGGGATACCAAAACTTTTCCCGGTAGTCAGGGTGCGCCAGTGGGTGTAGCCACGATCTTTTGCTCGAAGAGAAACACTGTCCATGAATTGTGCGGTGCCTTCATCGGGGCCAAAGAAAATCATTTCTGGCTTATCGTAATAGTCGATTACGCAGTCTTCCGGCAGCAGTATCAGGTCCATGATACCGTCGGTGTAATCGTTAAGGGCTTCTTTGCCAATTTTAGCAAAATATGGGTGAGGAATGACGACCCCTTTTGATCCACTTTCGCAAATATCCTTATGCTTAATACGTTGCGCCTTTGGACCGAGAGCGTAGTTGAGGAGTACTGCGCCATCCACTTCACTCTCGTAGTTTGACCTAGAGACCCTGAGTAGGCGAAGTCCACCCCTTGCAATGTCAGCAGCCCTCATGTGGGTACCGCAACCGTAATGTCCATTGACAAAAAAGACGCCAAAAACAAACTGACTGAAAACCAGAGGGTCAAGGATACGGTTATCAAAACGAAAAGAAAATGATCTCTTTTCTTCACAGTAAAAGTTCGTTTTTAAGGTGCAGGAAACGATCTTGAACATAAATTTGAAAATGTCATAGCCAATTTTGAAATCGATGAAACGGCTGTTGATAACTTTTTCAAATTTCTGCCAACCCTGTTCAAGGTCTTCTTCGCTCAGGCGGATTTTGCTTTTTGGATCAAACCGTTTCTCAAAGAGGGAATATAATTCTTTGATGAAGTTCGGATTTTTGAGAACTGTTCGCGCAATGAGACCAGCCTCGTAAGTAGACTTGTTTGAGTCCTGGATTCGTTTGGCAAAGGCATCCTGGTGGTCCTTATTGGTTAAGTGGGTCAGGATGTCTTCGTCTGTTGCATTTTCGCTTTCTTTGAAAATAAAAAGATGGGTGAAATCGATGGCATTCATTCCAAAGAGCATTTCTTTAAACGTCAAGACATCTGCCAGATACAAGTCCATAATAGACCCGGTGGGGCAGGAAAAAAAGTTTTTGAGGTCAGTAACCAGGTCATGTTCATCTTTTCTGGTGAGCTCGCCACGGATGTACATGGAGCAGAGAGAGGTATGTAGCTCTGATTCTGCAGCGTATGGCTCCCAGTATGCACGTACCAAGGTGTAACCCCTGTCGAGAAGTATTTTTCTGAGTATCGGAAGTTGTGATGACTCAAAGTCAGACTTAAACATCAACCGTGTCTCACCGCTTTCTGGCAGGTTAAATACCTGGATAAGAGGATTTGGAGAGTTGTTGGAGAGGTTTAAAAATTTTTCATACCGTACTCTTGTTGGGCTAGGAGTGACGGTGTAGTTACCTGAGAGGGCAAAAACGAAAGGGGATTTTTTGAAATCTTCTTTTGTGAAATCCGCGACTGTTTCGGAGCGAATAATGTAGGTGTAATAACCATTTTCCGGGCTGTAATAGTATTCTCTCCGGTGTCCAGGGAGGAGCTCTTCAAGGACAGCTTCCATACTATCACGGGTCTCTTCTGTTGCAATTCGTACCCGTTGTTCTTCAGATTCATAGCTGAGGTCAAAGTCGATATGAGCAACCCTGCCAAAAAGTGCAGCGTGACCTTCAACTACTCTGATGTTTGAAGCGATAGATTGGAGGAGTTGGGTGAGTGACTGCTTGGTGATATGGGCGAAAAAATAATTCGGGAGTCCGAGATCCTGAAGAAGGATTCCTGCCGCGAGATTTATGCAGTTTGCAGTAAGCAACCCATTGCCAGAAAGATCAATGACCGATTGATAGAGGATTCTGAGGTCGAGACCGACCGCTTCCGCTTTACTTATTATATCTGCTCCGTTGGAGGTAAAAGCATTATTCTCTGAAGTTGTAGCCAGATCATTCTGAAGCGTTGCGTCCATTATGTGCATCCTTTTGGTTTAACATCCTTGGAGACGAGTTGTCAGTATTTTGCTTTTTAAAATGTTGTGAAGCGTTATCTCTTCTGTGATCTAATATTGTATAATACACGCTTTCCATGGGCTCATGCGAGCGGATTGCGTAACTTTTTTTAATTAACCAGCTAGCTCTGCTATGGTCTTCTCTTCAGGGCTTAACTCAAGAACGTTTTTTGGACAAAAACTGATGCATATTCCACAACCTTTGCACCATTCTATATTTATTACAAGTTCTGCGAGTTGCTTTTTGCCATGCTTTTTACCTCACCTTTATTGCTTCTCAATGGTGTCTGCGGTAATCGAAGCAAAAAATGTACCTGTTGTTAATCCTGAGGCATCAACAATCTTGTAATTTTGTAAACAACTGAAAGTACATAATAAAAAAACAGATTTGGTGGTCTAGTAAAACATCCACAGGTACGGTTTCTACAGGGCATATGTTTATGGCATTGAGCATTTCCTCAAAGAATAAAAAACAATCTTAACTGGAGCTATTTATATGTCTGTTAAAACAGATGTATAGGTGCTTGTTTGAGCATATCATCAATTAGTTTCAGTTCAGAAGTTCGGGTGTATTAATGAGAGAGATGGGATTGTTTGAATGAACTTAACGTAAATGTTCTCATGTTTGTGCTGATGTTAGGGAACATTTTTGGGTTGTTGTTGACGTCACTTAGTGGCACTAGGCAAATATTGCGTAAATTGTTGATATCTAGTTGAAAAAAGTTGTAAAATGTTTTTCTTTTATGTCTAAAAAATTGTCATTTTGCATATTTAACAAAAAATTATGATGAGAATAGGAGTTGACTTAAACGTTAAGGTGAGGTATAGAGAAAAACATATGGATTAACTTAACGTAAACGTTACGGTTGGTGAATGTGTGAACAGCATCTGGGGAGATAGGTCGTATGAACATAATGTCATATCAGTCAATCCCGGCAGTACTGAAAGAAAACGCACGAAAGTACAGTGGAAAGACCGCGATAAGTTACAAGAAAAAAGGGGGGTTTCTCTCCCTTACCTACGAAGAGTTTTATGAACGGGTTTTGATGCTCGCAAGGGGATTGCGTAAGTTGGGGATGAAGCCTGGGGATAAAGTTGCCATTTTTTCTGAAAATCGCCTGGGATGGGCAATTTCAGATTTTGGAATTCAGAGTGCTGGAGGGATCACTGTACCTATCTATGCAACGAATACTGGAAAACAGGCGGCGTACATCCTAAACCACTGTGGGGCTAAAATAGTTTTTTGCTCCACTAAAGGGCAGTATGAAAAATTGCTCTCAGTAAAAGAAGACATTCCACATGTCGAGCTTGTTGTTGCGTACGAAAGGTTTATGGGGGACCTCTCATTTCCGGTGTATACCCAATATCAATTATCTGAAGCGGGTACGCCTCTCAGCGAGGAAGATAAAAACTCCATAGAAAAGAGAATCGAAGCAATAACTCCAGAAGATATTCTCACGATTATCTACACCTCCGGGACCACGGGAGTTCCAAAGGGTGTCCTCCTCACCCAGCGCAATGTGATGATAAATGCGGAGTATGGTGCGAGTCAGTTGGGGATGCCACAGGGTGAAATGACGACGCTCAGTTTTCTGCCATTGAGTCATGTGCTTGAGAGGACAGGGGGTTATTATGTAACGTTACTGCACGGAAACCATATCGCCTTTGCTGAAAATGTTGCTGCAGTGATGGAAAATATGGTGGAGATACGGCCAACCTCTATGGTGAGCGTGCCCAGGCTCTTTGAAAAAATTTATTCCAGAGTTTACGAAAGCGTCCACCAGATGCCACAACTGAGGAGAAATCTTTTTCACAAAGCCATTGAGGTCGGTCGTGAGTATGTGCACAAGAAGTACGTTAAAAAAGAGCCTCTTGGATTGTTGAATCTGCAGTACAAATTCTATGACCGTCTTGTCTTCAAGAAAATACGGGATCGTTTTGGTGGGAAGCTGGAGTTCTTTGTCTGCGGAGGGGCTCCCCTTGATAAGACAATTAATGAGTTTATGTGGATTATTGGTATCCCGGTATTTAATGGATATGGACTTACAGAAACCAGCCCTGCTGTGACTATTAGTAGCGTAGGAGAGGTTCGATTTGATTCCGTTGGTAAACTCTTAAAAGAGACAGAGGCAAAGCTTGCAGAAGATGGTGAGCTCTTGATCAAAGGACCACAGCTCATGTCTGGTTACTATGATAATGAAGAGGCCACTAAAGATGCAATGGAAGATGGTTGGTTTAAAACAGGGGATATTGCCCGCATTGATGAGGAAGGGTTTGTCTATATCATCGATCGAAAAAAAGAACTGATTGTAACTGCAGGAGGTAAAAATATAGCACCTCAACCCATAGAAAACGAGTTGAAGCTGGATAAGTATATCTCCCAGGCAATGGTTTTTGGGGATCGAAAACCGTATATTGTGGCTCTCTTAACTCCTAATCTTGAGCGCTTAATCGATTGGGCCAGAAAGCAGGAGATTACATATATCGATATCGATGAGCTGGTGAACAACCGGAAGGTAAAAGATCTTTATTCAAAAAGGCTAGCAGAGATAAACTCACATTTTCCACCGTATAAAACCATTAAATATTTTGTATTAGTTTCAAGAGATTTTTCAATTGAAGGAGGCGAACTTACCCCGACTTTAAAAATGAAACGAAAGGTTATTTATGCGAAGTACAAGGAACTTGTGGACGAGTTATATGAGGCGAATGGGAACGGCATTATAGCCCAGCCGAAAAAAATAATATTGGAGAACTAATATGAGACAGATTAATCGAGTGGCCGTACTTGGTGCTGGCGTAATGGGGGCAACAATTGCAGCTCATCTGGCCAACGCTGGTCTGGAAGTATTATTACTGGATATCATTCCAAAAGAAGTAGACAAAAAAGAAGCGGCCAAAGGACTTACTCTGGAAAGTCCGGCTGTTCGTAATCGAATTGCCCAGAATGGTCTTACCGGGCTTTTGAAAATGAAGCCTGCTCCTCTTTACCTCAAGGATTATGCCTCTCAGATTTCGGTTGGAAACCTTGAAGATGATTTAGGTAAATTAGGTGACTGCGACTGGATCATAGAGGTTGTCGTTGAGTACATGCCAATTAAGCTCGATCTTCTGGCAAAACTCGTCCCACACCTTGCAAAAGATGCAATTCTTACAACAAATACAAGTGGACTTTCGGTAAATGAGATGGCCGCAGTATTGCCACCTGAAGTCAAAAAGAATTTTCTCGCCACCCATTTTTTCAACCCACCTCGCTATATGAGGCTGATGGAAATTGTACCTTGTGCCGACACTGATCCAGCGATTGTACAAGGTTTAAGTGACTTTATAGCAAAGCGCCTCGGTAAGGGGATTGTGTTTGCTAAAGATACCACCAATTTTATAGCCAATAGAATCGGTACCTATGCAATTTATAAAGGTATTGAGCATATGGTCGCGATGGGGATGACGGTTGAAGAAGTGGATTCCGTTGCGGGTCCTGCAACAGCAAGACCAAAGAGTGCTGCATTTAGAACTGCCGATCTGGTTGGTTTAGATACCCTAGCACATGTTGGTACTAACTCCCATGATCTACTTCCAAACGATGAAGAGCGGGCCGTTTTTAAATTGCCGGACTTCATGAAGAACATGATTGATGCGGGGCAATTGGGAAACAAGACCAAACAGGGGTTTTATAAAAAAGAGATGGTCGACGGAAAACGTCAGATCTTCTATTACGACTACAATACAGGGGAGTATCAACCTCTGGCTAAACCGAAATTCCCTTCAGTCTTAAGTGTAAAACAAGTAGATGATCCTGCGCAGAAACTGAAGATGGTTCTAAGCGCTTCCGACAAGGCGGCCGAATTTGCCTGGAAATCAATCCGTGACACCCTTATTTACACGATTAACCGCATTCCAGAGATTGCCGATGACGTGGTCAATATTGATAACGCCATGCGCTGGGGTTTTAACTGGGAAATTGGTCCATTTGAGATGTTTGATGCCATAGGTGTCGCAGCTTTTGTAAAACGGGCGGAAAAAGATGGTGTTGCCTTGCCTGAGTCCTTGAAAGGAATTGAATCTTTTTATCGTTATACAGAAGCCGGAGAGAAAGAGTACTACGACCTGGCAGACAAAGCGTACAAGCCTGTTGAGAAAAAAGAGGGGCAGATCAATCTTGAGATCCTGAGGAAGGGTGGCAAGGTCGTTGAAAAGAACGCAAATTGTTCCATCGTAGATCTTGGCGACGGTGTTTTTGGTTTTGAATTTCATTCAAAGATGAACGCTATCAGCGGAGATATTCTCTCCTGGACCCATAAAGCTATAGCGAGAGCGGAGTCTGAAGGCGTTGGCCTTGTCATCGCTAATCAGGGTGCTAACTTTTCAGTCGGTGCCAACTTGATGATGATGGCGGTGGCTCTTGCTGAAGGCGCTTTTGATGATATTAATATGGTGCTCAGGTCCTTTCAAAAAGCGACCATGGCCGTAAAGTATTCAAAGATTCCAGTGGTCTCAGCTCCATTTAATATGGCTCTCGGTGGAGGTGCTGAATATTGTTTGCACTCCGATGCGATAAATGCATATTCCGAGACCTATATGGGCCTTGTTGAAATCGGTGTCGGTCTGTTACCTGGTGGTGGCGGAACCAAAGAAATGTCCATGCGGGCAATCCAGTTGGCCCAGCAGTATAAAACGGACGTGCAGCCGTTTATTGTTAAGAACTTTGAACAGATCGCCATGGCCAAGGTGTCAATGGGAGCTGCTGAGCTTTATGACATGGGCTACATGAGAAATGGAGATTCTATCAGTATGGATATCGACAATCTCATTGGAGATGCCAAGCAAAAAGTTTTGGGACTTGCTGTTAATTACAGACCAAAGCGCCCAGTTGAAAATCTGCCAGCTCCAGGCCGTGGAATAGCTTCAGCCATCAAGAGCCAGCTCTGGAACATGCAGATGGGTAATTTTATTAGCGAATACGAAGCAGAAATGGGAACAATCATTGCCCATGTAATGTGTGGTGGTGATGTGAATCCCGGAACGCTTATCACTGAAGACTACCTGCTGCAACTTGAGCGGGAAAACTTCCTGAAGCTTATTGGTAATAAGAAAACAGTGGCACGAATTCAGCACATGTTAAAAACCGGCAAGCCTCTTCGCAATTAGTGGAATTGAAAGCAATAATTACCCATAAGGGAGATATATTATGAAAAAAGCATACATACTGGCCATCCATAGAACTCCAGGTTGCCGGGCTAATAAAGGAAAGTTAAAAGATATGCGGCCAGATGATCTGGCAGCTCTAGCTATAAAAGGACTTGTGGAGCGAACCGAAATAGATCCTGCGACCGTAGATGATGTTTATCTGGGTTGCGCCTTCCCAGAAGCAGAACAAGGAATGAATATTGGTCGTGTGGCTGCAATGAAAGCAGGACTCCCCGTAGAAGTTCCGGGCCAGACTATTAACCGATTTTGTTCTTCTGGCTTGCAGACCATTTCCAATGCTGCAGAGCGAGTGATGTGTGGCTTTGCCGACTGTATAATTGCTGGTGGTGTGGAGTCTATGACCTGTGTTCCACTTGGTGGCCTGAAGTACAGCGCTAATCCTGGCCTGATGGCGGACTGGCCTGAAGCCTTTTCTTCCATGGGCGTCACAGCAGAACTGGTTGCAGAAAAGTACGGTATTGATCGTTTAGCCATGGATACCTTTGCAGCAGCAAGTAATGCAAAAGCTGCCGCTGCGATACATTCAGGTACGTTTACTGATGAAATTATCCCTGTTGAAATTGAAAAAGATGTACTGGTCAATGGCAAGATCCAAAAGACCAAAGAGATGGTTTTGGTAGACGATGGTGTTCGTGAGGGTTCCACTGCCGAAAGTCTTGGTAAGGTGCGCTCCGCATTTAAAATCGGAGGGCCTGTCACTGCAGGTAACTCCTCACAACTAACAGATGGTGCAGCAGTAGCCATGGTTGTCTCTGAGGATTACTTAAAAAAAATCAGTAAAGACCCTTTTGCACGTTTTCTCGCATTCACAGCTAAAGGTGTACCTCCTGAACTCATGGGGATTGGCCCAATTGCTGCAATTCCAGAGGCATTAAGGCTTGCGGGTGTCGGCCTTGATGAAATTGATCTCATTGAACTTAATGAAGCTTTTGCCGCCCAGGCTCTGGCCGTCATAAAAACCTTAGGCCTTAACCCGGATATTATAAATGTGAATGGTGGTGCTATTGCCCTGGGACATCCTTTGGGTTGTACCGGTGCAAAACTTACCACGACCCTTCTCCATGAAATGGGGCGTAGGAAGTCAAAATATGGCCTTGTTTCTATGTGTATTGGTGGTGGAATGGGCGCTGCTGGTGTTTTTGAAAAATTATAAATTCGCGAGGTAAATATAATGGCTGAAAAGATACTTAAAGGTGGTGAATATCTCATTGCTGAAACTTCCTGTGAAGATGTTTTTACCCCGGAAGATTTTACAGATGAACAACGTCAGATTGGTGAGACGACCACGCAATTTGTTGAAAATGAAATCAATCCCCACCTTGAAGAGATCGAAAACAAGAACTTCGATCTGGTTATTGAAGGCATGAAGAAGTGTGGCGAATTGGGTCTTCTCATGATGGATGCACCGGAGAAATTCGGTGGTCTGGAGCTGGACAAGGTTTCTTCTATGCTGGTGGCCGAGAAGATCTCCTACGCCGGCCCATGGTCAGTGACCTACACAGCCCACACTGGTATCGGTACTCTTCCTCTTATCTATTTTGGAACTGATGCCCAGAAAGAACAGTACTTGGAAAAGATCACCTCCGGAGAATGGATTGCCGCCTATTGTCTCACCGAGCCCGGTTCGGGTAGTGATGCACTTGGAGCCCAGGCTTCAGCAGTGCTCTCAGAAGATGGGAGTCATTATGTTCTCAACGGAACCAAGCAGTTCATCACCAATGGCGGTTTTGCAGAGCTGTACACTGTCTTTGCCAAGATAGATAAAGAACATTTCACCGCTTTTTTGGTGGAAAGAAGCTTTGAAGGCCTTGTTGTCGGTCCTGAAGAAAAAAAGATGGGTATCAAAGGATCCTCTACCACCCAGATCATTCTCGATAATTGCAAGGTGCCTGTTGGAAACCTTCTTGGTGAGAAAGGCAAAGGCCATAAGATTGCGTTCAATGTTCTCAATGTTGGCCGTTTTAAATTGGGTGCGGGCGTCACTGGTGCTGCAAAGCTGGCAATGATAGATGGTATTAAATACGCAAATGAGCGTAAGCAGTTCAATACACCTATTGCCAAGTTTGGTGCAATTTCGGAAAAGATTGCTGATCTTACCGCAGGTATTTATGCATCTGAATCTCTTGTGTACAGATTTGCAGGAATGCTCGACGATAAACTGGCAACCATTGATAAAGGTGTCGAGAACTATTATGAACAGTACCTCAAGGCAATCGAAGAGTATGCTCCTGAGTGTGGTATTGCCAAGGTTTTCTGTAGTGAAGTTCTTGCCAAAACGGTGGATGAAGTTGTACAAATCCACGGTGGATATGGTTTTTTGAGTGAATATCCTGCGGAAGGCCACTACCGTAATGAGCGGATTAATCGTATCTGGGAAGGAACAAATGAGATCAACAGACTCTTGATCCCCGGTATGATTCTCAAAAAAGCCATGAAGGGTGAGATGCCTCTACAGGCGGAAGCCATGAAGGCTTTTGAGAAGTTGATGACCCCAAGTTTTGAAGAGCTTGATGAATCTATTCCTTTTATTCAGGAAAAAGAGCTTATTAAAAATCTGAAAACCCTCTTTCTTATTCTGGCAGGTGCTGGCGTTCAAAAGTTTATGGATAAGATTGCCAATGAACAGGAAATCCTGATGGCAGCAGCGGATATCGCTATCCAGATCTTTGCCCTTGAAAGTACAGTTTTGCGTACTGAAAAAATTATAGGCAAAGAGAGTGAACGTAAGCAGGAACTACTTAACGCAGCGGTTAAGATCTTTGCTTTTGAAGCAGCTGAGATCGCGGGTACTGCAGCAAGAAAGGGCGCTTTTTATATAGAAGAAGGGGATACCCTTACCATGATTCTCTCTGGGGTAAGGCGTTTCACCAAATACGATGCTTCGGGCCTTTTGGCTGCTAAGCGAGCGCTCGCCGCTGCAGCCTGTGAGGAGGAAAAATATATCTTCTGATCCTGATAAACTCGTTTAACACAATGGATCAATATGGTTGATTTTACCCAACACACTATTAACACCCCTTATATGGTTGGCCCGGTGCACTGTTATAGCGCAACGATTAACGGAGAACTGGTTCTCTTTGATACCGGGCCACCCACAGAGGAGGCTTCTTCTTATCTGGAAGAACATATTGATCTTGATAAGCTTCGTCATGTTATTATCACCCATTGTCATATTGATCATTATGGTCAGGCTCTGTGGCTGGAAAAAAGAAGCAATGCCACCATCTACTTACCGTACAGAGATAGTCTTAAAGCAAACTTACACGACCAGCGCTTGGATGGAATGTATCGAATTCTTGAAAGTCTGGGCTTCGGTAGCGCCTATTTAAACGAGCTGGAAAAGGTTTTTTATAAAGGGGCAAGCCTGCCTCCATTTCCGCTAGGATACAGGGTCGCAGAAAATGAGATTCCTCGTTCTCTTAGGGTGGGGGTGCTTGCCTGTCCTGGACATTCTCAAAGTGACTTGGTGTATACGGTAGACGATTTTGTGCTATCCGGGGACACTCTTTTAAAAGGAATTTTTCAGTCTCCTCTTCTTGATGTAGATTTGGAGACGGGGGAGCGCTTTGATAACTATGGCGCTTACTGCGAGACTATTGTCAAACTTTCTCAACTGGAGGGGATGACGGTTTTGCCTGGTCACCGGAATAACATTGTCGGTATAAAAGAGACGCAGAAATTTTATCTTTCAAAACTGTTGGTAAGGGTGCAACAGTTACATCAATATTTGGGTGAAGAGAATGTGATGCAATTGATAGATAAGCTCTTAAATGGCCGGATGAAAGATATTCTTCACATCTACCTCAAGGCGTCTGAAATTGTTTTTATGATGGATTTACTCAAAGATCCTGAGCGCCTCAAGAACGCTCTTGAGAGATCCGGGCTATGGCCTGAAGTTGCCGAATTGTATCAGCTTGCGGTACTAAAGTAGACGAGTAGATTATTGGGCAAATCAGGTTTTGCGTTTTTACCTTGGAAACAGGAGAAACAGTGGAACTATTTAATCCGCAAAAATACACGCGTTTTCATGCTGATCCGAAGTCAGAAGAGCTCGCTCGTAAAACTATCGAGTTTTTTGAAAAAAAGGGTCTTGCCAGAATAAAAGAAGATGATCAGGCGGCACTCTGGTATGAAGATTTTTTAGAGTTTATTAAAAAAGAACAAATCTTTGCACATTTCCTCACTCCTGAAAAATATAGTGGGCTTGGTGGGCGCTGGGATATGTATCGAATTAGCGAATTCAATGAGATCCTCGCTTTTTATGGTCTCTGCTACTGGTACGCCTGGCAGGTTACGATCCTGGGGCTTGGTCCTATATGGATGGGAGAAAACGAAGAGGTAAAAAAGAAAACCGCAAAATTCTTGGAAGATGGTGGTGTGTTTGCCTTTGGGCTGTCAGAAAAGACCCACGGGGCGGATCTCTATTCTTCTGAGATGAGGCTTTTTCCGGATGGTAAAGGTGCCTATCTTGCTAAAGGATCAAAATACTATATTGGTAATGGCAACTGTGCAAGTCTGGTTTCGACCTTTGCCAAGATAGAGCCAACCGGTGAATATGTGTTTTTCGTCGTTGACCCTGAGCATGAGAACTATGAATGCGTAAAGAAAATTGATACCTCCGGAGTGAGGCAAGCCTATGTTGCTGAGTATGAGCTTCATGACTATCCGATCAAAAAAGAAGATATACTCTCTGTAGGAGAACTTGCCTGGAACTCGTCTCTCAACACCATAAATATTGGTAAATTTGAGCTCGGTTGTGCATCCATGGGTATTGCAACCCATTGTTTTTACGAAGCACTAAATCATGCAGCAGGCCGCAATCTTTATGGTCGCTGGGTGACTGATTTTCCCCACGTGAAAAAGCTCTTTTGTGAAAGTTACGCAAGATTGATTGCAGGAAAACTCTTTGCTTTTAGAGCTGCTGATTACATGCGAACGGCATCTGATGATGACAGGCGGTATCTCCTCTTTAATCCGGTGGTAAAAATGAAGGTGACCGGCCAGGGAGAGCGTGTCGTGCATCTGCTCCATGAGGTAATTGCAGCTAAAGGTTACGAGCAGGATACCTACTTTGAGATGGCTCTTCGTGATATCGGGATGCTACCAAAGCTTGAGGGTACTGAGCATGTGAATATGGCTCTTATTATTAAGTTTGTTAAGAATTATTTCTTTGCTCCAGTCAGCTATCCAATGGTGCCACAGATGAAGGACTCTGGCGATGATAATTACCTGTTCCGGCAGAAAACAGGTAAACTGGCCACTGTTGGTTTTCCTGACTATGACCTCGCATATGAAGGATGGAGTTCACCTAATGTGCGTCTTTTCTTTGAACAGGTTGAGTTGTTTAAGGCGTTGTTGATCAGCGCGCCTCCAAGTGAAGAGCAGGCTAAGAATATCGATTATATGCTGGGCGCAGGTGAGCTTTTTACCTTGATTGTTTATGCTCAATTAATTCTCGAAAATGCAAGGATATACGCAACAAATGAGGATGTTATTGAACAAATATTTAGTTTTCTTGTGAAAGACTACAGTCGATATGCTCTTGATATGATTCTAGGCTATGACAACTCCCCAGAGCAGGAAAAGTTTTTCAACAAAATGATCAAAAAACCTGTTAATGATACCGAGGGTTTTGAGCGAGTTTGGCAGAAGGTGTATGCACATAGGGATCAATACACCATGAACATGTAGTAAAAAAGGAGCTGTGATGGGGCATCATCTTGATGGAAAGAGCAGTATCGTACCACTTATTGATCGGTTGAATAAATATCCTATCGGACTGCCTGACAGCGATAAGTTACGACAAATACTTGCAATCGTTTTCTCAGAAGATGAGGCGTATATTGCCTCTCGTTTTCCTCTTACAGAAGCAACCTTAAAAGAGCTTGTTCGAGCAACCGGTTGGGAGTCAGACAGGCTCGCTGTAAAGCTCGATGAAATGGCAGAAAAGGGGTTGGTCTTTGAGTCGAAATATGGTGGTAAAATATATTATCTTCTGATGCCAGGGCTGATCGGTTTTTTTGAGTTTACTTTCATGAAGCAGCGCCAGGATCTACCAGTATCCGAACTTGCCCAGCTTATGGAAGAATATCTTTTTGATGATCCGGATAAGAAGATGGGCAAAGAGTTCTTTGGTTCTAAAACTCCTCTGACCAGAACCTTGGCCTACGAAGAACATATTCCAGTTTCTTCACAGATAGCAACCTATGAGAGTGCCCGGGAAATTATTAAGAAGGCTGGGTACGGTGCCATTGGCATGTGTTACTGCCGTCATAAAAGAGAACATCTGGGTGAGAGCTGTGACAAGAAGGCTCCCACAAAAGAGATTTGTATTTCTCTTGGTACCGCAGCAAAATTTATGGTGCGTCGAGGTTTTGCAGAAAAAAGAACTACCGATGAACTGTTAAAAATCCTGGAAGGTGCGCGGGATTTGAATCTTACCCATATAACTGATAATATACGTCATAAACCATCTTTTATCTGTAATTGTTGTTCTTGTTGCTGTGAGCTGCTTCGCGGCGTGCAGGATGGGTTTCCTATGGGGGTGGCAAAAACAAATTACACCCTTGCTATCAATGAAGAAACCTGTGTCGGCTGCGGGCTTTGTAAGAAGGCTTGCAACGTAACAGCGCTCGAACTTTTTGAGGTTGTAGGGAAAAAGCATAAAAAACAGATGCGGGTCATAGAGGAAAACTGCTTAGGTTGTGGTGCCTGTGTGAGTGCCTGTCCGACGAATTCACTGTCACTGGTGGCTGCTGTTCGCCCTGAGATTCCTGAGAAGAAGAAAGATTTGATGAAACAGATATTGAAAGAAAAAAAGAGACTGACTCCCTTTGTCATTGAGACAGTGACAAAGAAAATCAAAAGGAAGATCGGTTTAAGTTAGTTCCTAGATTTTGCGTGTGCGAAATTTAGGTAGACTGAAAAAATCAGGTGCGGTGAGAACTGGGGCACCCACCTGTGTAGCGTTTCGGACTTCGCGACGGTTCGAAACGCTATTTTTGTTTCCAGCAAAATTAATTCCAAGCTGGACCTTGCTACAACAATGCCTCAATTCCATATTTCAGCCCTGTAAAGACGATGATGCTTGCAAGCATCCATTTGATGGCTTTGGCTGGAATATGTTTTTGACACTTGGCCCCGAGGTACATGCCAACCATCCCACCTATCCCAAACAAGATCCCAAGTGGCCAATCGGGGGCCACTGAAATACTTGGATAATATGGTGCTATGATGTGATAAAATGCAACACCAGCGACTGAAGTCACGAAGGTTCCCATCAGTGAAGCTCCAGCAATTGTATATATCGGCAACCTGAAAAATGTCACGAAAAATGGGGCGATTATTGCTCCCCCACCTATACCATAAATCCCCCCAACAACACCAACTATCAGGCTGAGTGAGAAAATGCCACAAGTTGATACATCAAAATGTTCGTCGTAGAAAGTATACCCAAATCGCCTAAGATTAAAGTGAGTTAACCGGACAGCGGGCAAGAGTGGAGACGCTGAATACGCAGCAGCCTCTTCTCCGGCCCGATATCGCTTGACTATCTCCTGAAATTTCTTTTCACTCTGGATTTTGGCTTGAGTGTCACTGTTTTTCCGAAGCAGATCACGGAGCATCCTAATACCGATATAGAGCAGAACAGCAGCAGCAAACAATTTGAACTGTAGAGGGTTTGGTAAATACTTGATACGTATAATGGCCCCAAGCAGCACGCCAGGCAAGGTTCCAGCAATTACTATCCACGTGAGAGGCCAGACCATTCTGCCTTCTTTCCAATATTGATAGACCCCGCTTGGAATTGCGACAATGTTGAACAACTGATTGGTGGCGCTCACTGATGGTGTGGTATATTCAAGAAAGGACATCTGAAAAGGAAGAAGCAGGAAAGCGCCCGATACCCCTCCCATCGAGGTGAAAAAAGAGATTGCGAAGGCTACAAGGGGCGGAAGCCAAGGAGCGACTTCTATTCCCGCAGTTTGAAAAAACATGTTTTATTCCTTAAGGAAAAGAATACATTGCTCATGTGAAAAAGATTACAAAATCGTATTCAAATAGCCACGTCCAGCATCCATTGTCAAGAGGTATCATAGGCGTTGACGGAGTTCTGTGTTCTTGTACTACCTTGATTATTTGGTGAAGATTAGATGGTTCCTGGAAATATAACAAAAGCGCTCAATGAAGAACATTTGGGGACATATATTTATAAGCAGGAACTCGCTCCGTTGCTCGCTTTGGTTTTAGAAATTTTATATGTACGAAATGCAGCCTCTGCTTTTAAAGCAGAGGCTGTTTTTTTGAAGATGTTTGGGTGGTTTACTTCTTTACGTTGTTTTTCAGAAGATCCGTTATACGAACACGGTATTCGACGATGTCGTTTCGAAGAGAGGAGAGGTTGGCCATTTTCTCATCAACCTTTGCGATGTGGCTGTCGAGGATTTCAATGAGTGTTGGTGTTATCTTGCCAAAGTTTTTTGCGTTTATATCAAATATATCAGACAGCTGATGTATTTCTTTAAGGGAAATTCCCATGGTTTTCAGCTTGAGTATAAATTTAAGCCTGAGCACATCATCTTTGCTATACGACCTGGTTGCTCCGTCCAGTCGTTCGTTTCTGCCCATTAAGCCAATTTCTTCATAATATCGAATTGTTCGAGTGGTGATGTTGAGATTTTTGGCTAATTCACCAATCTGTACAGGTTTCTGGTTTGCTTTGCTCATGTTTGATTCCTCTGTGGAGGTTACACCTCACCTTTACGTAATCTGTTAACGTAAACGTAGCATGTGGCTTCTTAAGGTGTCAATTGAAAAAGGCACTTTTGTGTATGATAAGATGCAATATCTGCGCAATGGAAAAAGTTATCGTTATTGTCTTGACCTTTACGTAAACTTTTTTTATAAAAGGAAGGTCTTTGATGTTTAGTACCGTACTCTTGAATGCTTGTTGCTCTTTTTAGCCGCCTTTGAAAGTTCTGATCTATTCTGATTTGGAGATTGAGTCATGATTTTTGAACACAACAAAGAACAGAGTCTGTTACGCGATATGGTAAGAGGCTGTACAAAATCAGAATTCCTGCCATCGGCCAAAAAGCGTGATGAAAACGAACGCTTCGATCGGCCCTTGATGTTTGATCGTCTTGCTGGTTTTGGCCTGGCCGAGATTATCTTTCCTGAAGAATATGGCGGGGTTGGTGCCGAGCACATAAAATATAGCACCGCCGTTGATGAGTTAAACCGAGTCTGTGGCTCTACCGCTGTAACCCTTTCAGTCCATTCTTTCCTCGGGTCAAACCCGATTTTCCTTTTTGGTAGTGAACAACATAAAGAGCAGTTTCTTGTTCCTCTGGCGACAGGCTCATATTCTGTTAGGACTGAACCGCTATGCGGGAAGTAAAACACACCGAAATCGACGAAGAAACAAGTAGAACACAACGTTTAGTTATTGGAAGTTTTTTGACAAGATAACCAAAATCTCAAAATAAATTCAGACCTATTGAAATTGGAGAAAACAATGGAATACACGAGGGAAATTTATTGGAATGTCGGACACGGAGCCTGGACTCTGGTTCCTATGTATCTGTTGGCTATCTTTTCTATTGGTTTTTTGGTTAAAGGGTTTTTGGATCGAGTGAAGGTGTATCAGCAGGGACAGCCACTTGTTCGGGATGACCAGCGAGGTAAAAGACTTGTCCTGATGTTACAAAACGTAATATTGCAAAAGAAAGTGAGTGGTGTGGTCTGGCCGGGGCTTTTACATGGCCTGTTTTTCTGGGGATTTGGGTTACTTGTTATTGGAACCACTTTGATTGTTATTCAGGCCGATTTTACTGATCTGTTTTTTGACATCAAATTCCTTAAAGGCACTTTTTATATACTTTTTTCCATTGTGTTAGATCTTGCGGGCCTTGTGTGTATGGTCATGTTGGGTGGACTCTTGGTTCGCAGATATTTTTTTCCGCCTAAGGGCCTAGAGACAAAGAACGACGATGCTCTTATGCACGGTCTGCTCTTTGCTATATTGATCACAGGTTTTATCATTGAAGGTGCCAGGATGTCGGCCACCGAAATGGGTACTCCACTTGCTCTCTGGTCACCGTTAGGTCTTTTGTTTGCAAAGGCTGTTGCCCCAATGGGAGAAGGAGGGGTACTTGCTTTACATAAGGTGACCTGGTGGTTCCATCTTCTTCTTGTGATGGGCTTTTTCATCCTTATTCCTTTTACAAAATTCAGACATATCCTCACAACCAGTGCCAACTACTTTTTTGCCGATTTAGGCCCCAAAGGAAAGTTGGTGACTCTAGATCTGGAAGATGAAGATGCCGAAAGTTTTGGCGTTTCAACAATCCAGGAGATGACCTGGAAAGATATTTTCGATACGGATGCATGTACACTTTGTATGCGTTGCCAGGATAGATGTCCTGCCTTTGCAACGGATAAACCGCTTTCACCAATGAAGCTTATAAATCAGCTGGGCGATGTGGCATTTAATGCTCCGGATAGCGTGCTTGTGGATATCATTGGTAAGGATGTTCTCTGGTCCTGTACCACCTGTCGTGCCTGTCAGGAGATCTGCCCGGCTGCCATTGAGCATGTGAATAAGATTGTTGATTTAAGACGAGCTATGGTGCTGATGGAAGGAGAGTTTCCAGGTGAAGAAGTGATGGCTGCCATGGAAGCCACTGAAGTGAACGGGAACCCCCTGGGCGTAGGTTATGCAGAACGTGGTGATTGGATAGCCGATCTTGACCTCAAGACACTGGCCGAAGATCCAGACGTTGACGTTCTCTTTTTTGTTGGCTGTTATGGTTCCTTTGATAAGCGAAACATCGCTGTAGCCAAAAGTTTCGTCAAACTCTGTCAGGCGGCAGGCGTGAAAGTTGGTGTTCTTGGTAAGGAAGAAAAATGTTGCGGTGAACCCATGAGAAAGATGGGAAATGAATACCTCTACCAGACGCTCGCAAATGAAAACATTGAGACAATTAAAGGGTACGGAGTGAAGAAGATTGTGACTACCTGTCCTCATTGTTTCAACACTCTTGAGAAGGATTATCGGGATTTAGGGTTTGAGATGGAAATTGTCTCGTACGTCGTATTCTTAGAGCAACTTATAAGTGAAGGACGATTGAAAATTAATAGTGAAGGCTTGTCGTGTACCTACCATGACTCCTGTTATCTTGGTCGCCATAATGATATTTATGAGGCCCCAAGAAAACTTATAGAGGCTGCGGGTGGCCAGCTCGTTGAAATGGAGAAAAACAGGGCCGAAGCCTTTTGTTGCAGTGCTGGTGGTGGTCGTATTCTCGCGGAAGAAAATATTGGTGAAAGAATAAATATACGACGAGTGCAGATGGCAGCGGAAACAGGAACAGATGTGCTGTTGTCGAATTGTCCATTTTGTTTGACGATGTTTGAGGATGGCGTGAAAGGTGCTGAACTTGAAGGAATATTACAACCGCTGGATATCGCGGAAGTATTGGCAGAACGAATTGTGTAGATGAAATATTCAAATTCACCCCTGAAAACTGGAGGGATAAGATGAAAATACTTGTGTGTATCAAACAGGTTCCCGATATGGAATCTAAATTTAAAGTGGACGCTGGCGGGAAGTGGTACGCAAAGACTGATCTTGCCTGGCGGATGAACGAATACGATGAATATGCGGTGGAGCAAGCAGTTCAGGTCAAAGACCAGGTAAAAGAAGGCGATATTACCGTTCTTTGTATCGGTTCCGATCAGGTGAAGGAAACCATGAAAAAGGCGCTTGCCATGGGCTGTGACCGTGGGGCGCACATCAAAGATGATGATGCCTCAGGAAAAGAGCCTTTTGAAATAGCGGGTACTATTGCAGAATATGCAAGAGATAAGGGCTTTGATCTGATTTTTACGGGAATGCAATCCCAGGACCGCGGTAGTGGTCAAGTGGGGGTTCTTGTTGGTGAAATGCTTGAATTTCCAAGCGTTTCTACTGTTGTGGAGTTTGCATATGCCGATGGTAAAATCCAAGCAAAACGAGAGCTCGAGGGAGGTCTTAAGGCTTGTGTGAATGTAACGACACCGGCGGTTATAACCTGCCAGCTTGGTCTCAATACTCCACGTTATCCAACGTTGCCTAACATAATGAAAGCAAAGAAAAAAGAGCTGCTTTCAACGGATATTTCTGAATTACTAAAAGTGGACGCTCGTCAGGAAACATTGAAAATGTATTTTCCTGAGAAGAAAGGCGGAGGATTGGTATTAGAAGGTGAAGCTGCAGACCTTGCTGATCAGTTGATAAAGATACTAAAAGATAAAACCGGTGTTTTGGCTTAGGAGGAGATTTGATGAAATTATTACTTATTGCAGAAAGCAGAGAAGGGAAACTCCTGGGCGGCAGCTATGAACTTATGGCGTTTGCACAGGAACTTGGAGCAGAAACAGCAATGTTTCTCGTCGGTTCTGATGCTGACCTGCCGCAGTACGATGGCACGTTGTATCTCGCTGATGTAGCTGAGGCCGGAGAATATAATCCAAGTGTACATAAAGACCTTATTTTAGATGTTGTAGCAAAAGAAAATCCAGACAGTGTCGTTTTCTGTCATTCGTCATATGGATGGGACCTGGCTCCACGGCTTGCATACGCCCTAAAAGCAGCTCAAATCTCTGAAGTGGTTGGAGTTGCTGATGGCGCTATGGTTGTCCCTGTCTGTAATGCTAAACTGCGACGTGACGTGAAGGCCGCAACAGAGAAAACTGTTATTACCCTACAGAGTGGTGCTTTTGGCCTCGCGGATGAACCAGCAGGCAGTCCAACGGTTGAAAAAATAAGTGGAGGTGCTGTGGGAGCCGTTGAGTTTACCGGATTTGAACAGGCTGAAGCGGGTGGAGTAGATCTTGGAAAGGCCCAAGTTATCGTCAGTGCGGGACGAGGCATCGGGAAACCAGAAAATATCGCAATGATAGAAGGGCTCGCCTTGGCGTTAGGTGGCGAATATGGTGCCAGTAGACCTGTAGTTGATTCGGAGTGGGTTGAACATAATCGACAGGTCGGCACAACAGGACAGACGGTAACTCCTAAGTTGTATGTGGCCTGTGGAATTTCAGGAGCAATCCAGCATTTAGCCGGCATGAAAAAATCAGAGTTTATTGTTGCGGTAAATACAGATAAGGATGCTCCTATCGGTGAGGCTGCTGATGTTCTGGTTGTCTCTGACCTGAAACAATTCGTGCCTATTTTAACTGAAAAAATTAAAGCCCTGTAGTTCCTGTATCAGTTCAGATCGGCAGAGGTGAGGGATCCTATGGTTGAAGATATATTTGCTAGTCTTAACGGGTTGTTTGTAGAGGGTGCTGTAGCTAAACCAATAACGTTTTATTTCTCCCTGGGTGACACAAAAAAGACTGTGGAACTGAGCCCAGAGTCGTTTGCGGTGAGCGATGGTAAAGTTGTTGATAACGCTGATTGCGTTTGTAAAACCAGTCCCGAGTTTTTTGTTAAAATCTGGGAAGAAGATTATCGTCCAGGGATGAAGGACTTTCTCTCCGGCACTATTAAATCAAATAATCCCAATGCATTACAGGAGTTTTTGCGTGGATTTGGCAAACCTTCTTGATATTTTTTTACGTTTCTCTCTGCGTTTTCATAATTGTAAAATGACAGAGAGAAACCTGTGCGTCAGTCGTATTTCCATGGTAATTCAAACCGGTTTTTTGAAAGGATAGGGGAATATGGAGTATTTAACAGAGATTAAGGTAAGAGGGTATCACGCCGACTTTTATGGTCATGTAAATAATGCGAGGTACCTCGAATTTTTGGAAGAAGATCGTTGGGCGCATCTGGAAGAGAAAATAGATTTAAGATCATGGGCCGCAAAGGGTATAATTTTTCTTGTGGTCAACGTTAATTTGAATTACAGACGCGCTGTACCCGTTGGTGAAACCCTTCTTGTGTCAACAGATGTGGCAGAGATAGGGAGTAGAAGTGTTGTTTTGAAACAGGAAATTCTGTTTAAAGAGAGTAAAAAAGTGGCCGCAGATGCTTTGATAACCTTTGTTATTACTGATAAAAGCGGTAAGGCTGTGTCGATCGAAGGAGAAATGCTTTCCGAGATTGAGAAATTACGTGCATCAGAGATATTACGTAATTGAAGGATGAAAACGAACTGGTTTACCTAAGCAAGAAAACTCCGCTGAAACCATCATGAATAAAGAGTTTAAGTTGTTTTTATAGTTGACCTATATTAGGTTTATGTATTAGACAAGATAGAAGTTAAAATAGGCTTTGTCTTATCAATTGTATTAACTTGTACGTAAAGGTCATGTAGTAGTAGGGGAGCTTCTGGTTATTACGTCCTGTTTTAAGGTGGAAGCTTTGGGATTTCTGTCGTCTGTTCGACGGATTCGAGGAACTTCTTAATACTAAGGGGAAAAGAGTATGAAGAAAAAAATTTCTGTACTGGCATTAGCTTCTATCTTTGTTGCTGGTTCTGCAATGGCTTCCGGTTGGCGTATTCCGGAGCAATCTGTTGATTCAACTGCAAAAGCGGGTGCGAACATCGCTTCTGCCACAAGAGCTGATGCAGCATTTTACAACCCGGCAAATATGGGATGGATGGAGGATACCTGGCATCTTCAGGCGAATGCTACTTACATTTATCTCTCCCCAATCGAGTACACCGATGCTCGCAGTGCTACATTGAGTGACGAGTCCGAGTCAGAACATTTTTTCGTTCCAACCGGTTTTGTTGTCACTCCTGATTATAGCGGAGCGCGTTTTGGCTTAGCGATTACCGCGCCATATGGGCTGTCTAAGCGCTGGGAAGGTTACGGAAAGGCTTTTGCAGAAGAATTTTCTCTTGCTGTAATAGAGGTAAACCCAACGGTTTCTTACACTTTTAATGACATGGTTTCCATCGCCGCAGGGCCTCGAATGGTCTATGCTGATGCAACTGTTTCAAGTGATGGTTATGCAATTGGTTTCCCCGCAGCAAGAAGTATGGAAGGGGATACTATAGAATGGGGCTGGAATGCTGCACTCGCTGTAAAGCCCAACGACAAGTTAAATATATCAGCTACATATAGATCGAATGTTGACCTGGATTTTGATGAAACCACAGACCTTAGCCTGATGGGAAATGCTATGCGCATTCCTGCAACTGTATCTGTTCCTGCTCCAGGGGTTGTAGCTCTTTCCGCAGCCTATGATGTTATGGAAAATCTGAATATTGAGTTAACCTGGGATAGAACCTTCTGGTCAGAGTATGAGACTCTTAATTTTAATTACTCCCCACAAATTCCAGGAAATCCATATGAGGCTCCGGTTCCAAGAGACTGGGATGATACCGATGCATTTCGTATAGGTCTAACGTATGGTTTGAATGATGCAATCGACCTGATGGCCGGATTTGGTTATGACAATAATCCTATTCCAACAGAGAATGTTGATTTTTCTATCCCAGATTCAGATGCATGGCTCTATTCTCTCGGTATGCAGTATGCTGTGAGTGACAAGATGGATTTAGGTATAGCAGCTCTTTATGACTACAAAGAAGAGCGCGAAGTTTTGGTTGATCCTTCAGGATTTGTGTATGGAAAATTCACAGATGCCTCAGCCTTCCTGATTACTGTTGGTTTGGATTACAGATTCTAAAGTGATCAGAGACGTTTGATGAAAACAAAAGCCCCTTGTTGCCAAAAGATGCAGCAAGGGGCTTTTTTGTGACAAGCGGTAGGTTATGATCGAGGTGACTTATAGTCCTCTCATATATTCCGGCTTCAGGTTCACTTTTCCGGCAAGGGCTTTTTCAATCAGTTGGAGGGTCTTGTTTTTATCCTGCGGTAATTTCGCCTTAATAGGGAGATAGTTTGAGGCATGATTGGCATGGAAGTAGCCGTTAGAGAGTTCTGTTTGTGAAAACATTATAAACAGCTCCTCCAGCATCTGTTCTGGACCGAGAAGAGTAAAGAAACCTTTTTCTTCGTCACGAAACAATGGGGTGTTGGGTGTGAGCATGAGGCTGAGGGCTCCAACAAACTCCGGGTCGATTGCACTCAGCACTCTGCCTGTCTTTTCTGCATGGATGTGGGATCGTTCAAGGCCGGCAACACCAAGCAGAACAGTGATAGAAAGTTTCATACCAGCTGCGCGAAGCTTTCTCCCCATATCAATCATCTGCTTGCTGTCAGCACCTTTGTTAATGCTAGCAAGAGTAACATCGTCTCCAGATTCAAGTCCCATATAGGCGATGGTAAGACCGAGATCATACAGCTCTTTGAGTTGATCCTCAGATTTCATTTTAATGGATTTTGTGTTTGCGTAGGTTCCTATTCTGGTTACCCAGGGGAGTTTTTTGCGAATCTGCTTAATAATTGGAATGAGACGTTTTTGAGGGATGATCAGGGCGTCTCCATCACAGAGAAAGAGCCGTTCCTGATTACGGGAATGAGTGGCGGCAAAATCGATATCGTCCATAATCGTTTTGTCGTCTTTGATGGAAAAGCGACTTCCCTTATACATACCGCAAAACGTGCATTTATTATGGGAGCAGCCGGTGGTAACCTGCAAAAGAATTGAGTTAGCCTCACTTGGAGGTCTAAAGATGTTACCCTGATAGTCCATAATCGATACCTTTTAGTGAAGTTGATAGTATGCAGCGAACACAGTTGTAGTTATAGCGTAACCGGTCAGAGGTGCAAGGGAAAACCAGCCCGTTTATCGGGGTTAGGAGTACGAATACGAAGTATACATCACGTTATGGAGGATCAATCCGATTATGAAAACGGGAAAAATAACATATCCAAACCTGCTTCAACCTCTTGATCTGGGGTTCACGACGCTTAAAAACCGTGTGCTGATGGGATCAATGCACACAGGCCTTGAAGAGGAAAAAGACGGTTTTAACAAAATGGCTGCCTATTATGCCGCAAGAGCAGCTGGTGGAGTGGGACTGATGGTGACTGGTGGTGTCGCTCCCAATCGTGCTGGCTGGGTGTCTCCGTTTTCGATTCGACTTGCTAAGGCCTCCCAAATAAAAGATCACCAAATTGTCACTAATGCGGTTCATGAGGTGGGAGGGAAGATCTGTATGCAGATACTGCATACAGGTCGGTATGGTTATCATCCTCTTTGTGTAGCACCCAGTGCGATTCGGGCACCTATCAACCGGTTTAAGCCGAGAGCACTGAGTGTTCGGGGAATTAAAAGCACTATCGCTGACTTTATAAAATGCGCAACCCTTGCCAAACAGTCCGGTTATGACGGGGTTGAAATTATGGGCTCTGAGGGATATCTGCTCAACCAATTCATAGCCAGAAAAACCAACAAGAGAAAAGACGACTGGGGTGGTTCTTTTGAAAATAGAGTCCGTTTTCCTCTTGAAATAGTGCGAGGTGTACGTCAGGCGGTTGGAGACGATTTCATCATAATTTATCGTCTATCTATGTTGGACCTTGTAAAAGACGGTTCCAGTTGGGAGGAGGTTGTCGCACTTGCTAAAATGATGGAAAAGGCGGGAGTTTCTCTCATTAATACAGGTATTGGCTGGCACGAAGCGAGGGTCCCAACCATTGCCACAGTGGTGCCAAGGGCGAGTTTTGCCTGGGTCACAAAAAAGATGATGGGAGAGGTGGGAGTTCCTCTTATCGCTACAAATCGGATTAACATGCCGGATGTAGCAGAATCTGTTCTTGCTGAGGGGTGTGCTGATATGGTGAGTATGGCACGTCCGTTTCTTGCAGATTCTGACTGGGTAAAGAAAACAGTCTCAGGGCGCAGTGATGAGATTAATACCTGTATAGGTTGTAACCAGGCCTGTCTGGATCATATTTTTGCAAGGAAGACCTCAACCTGTCTTGTTAATCCAAGGGCATGCTTTGAGCTGGAAAAACCTTTTGTCACAGCTCAAAAGATAAAGAAAGTAGCAGTGGTTGGAGCAGGGCCTGCCGGACTTGCCTGTGCAACTACGGCTGCAGCGAGAGGCCACAAGGTAACCCTCTATGAGAATTCGGCAGATCTTGGTGGTCAGTTTCGTCTGGCGAGACAGATCCCCGGTAAAGAAGAATTTGCTGAGACGCTGCGGTATTATTTAAGACAACTAGAGCTTCACGAGGTGGATGTGCAGATGGAGTGTTCACCTAGTGTTGCAGAGCTGAAAGCTTTTGATGAAGTGGTCATGAGTACTGGAGTTGTTCCGAGAACTATTTCAATACCTGGTATAGAAGGCGCAAATGTTAGTCTTTATAACGAAGTGTTAAATGGAGAAAAAGTTGTAGGGGATAAGGTTGCCATCATTGGCGCGGGGGGCATTGGTTTTGATATGGCAACATATCTTCTCCACGATCAGGGCCATGTGAGTATTCCGTCTTTTATGGCTGATTGGGGTGTCGATCTTGAATATGCCGAGGCCGGCGGCCTGAGGGTACCTGTGAAACAAACTCCCAAAAGAACTATCTATCTTCTGCAGCGTAAGAGCACAAAGCCTGGCGCTGATCTCGGTAAGACCACGGGGTGGATTCACCGGTCAACACTCAAAAAAAATGGGGTAAAAATGCTCACAGGGGTTGAATATCTCTCCATTGATAACACTGGCCTTGCTATTCGTCATAGTGGAGAAAGTCAACTTCTGCAGGTTGATGATGTTGTGATCTGTGCCGGACAGGTGTCCTCTCTTGATCTTGCAAGTGAACTTGATAGTGCGGGGGTAACTTATCACTTGATTGGAGGAGCGCTCAAAGCAGGGGAACTTGATGCAAAGCGTGCAATATCACAGGGTGTGGAGATCGCAGATAAAATGTGATTTTTGTAAGGCTACAGCGTGAGCTTTATCGGACTGGCCTGAGTTCTTTTCAAAAGGAGAAAGAAATCAGGCCAGAGAGATTAGAAGGCACGCTTATTATGAGATATCATTGGTGAGGAAGTTAATGGCTTCTCGATCAATTATCCCATACTCTACAGAGAGAAGAACTCCACTCTTTTTATCGGCAAACCACCAGCGACGACAGGGCTTGTCGATAAAAAGTGATAACCGATTAGTAATGGCAATAAGGCCTTGTTTCTTGGCCAGTTTAATAATAGCTTTTCCCTGTTTTTTGAAATCTTTTTCAGAATGTACACATATTGTTGTGAGCTTCTTTTCCATACCAACCTCCTTGTCTGTTGGTGCTGCTTGAAAGCTATACTGGATCTGCTTTGTTACCGAAGCCCTGGAGTATATTTATACAACTGTAGCTCCGGCACCTCGCATATCCGATTAATTTTACCAGTGCAAGATTGATGAACTCGTAAAAAGGTCATTCAAAGCTTCAGATGGCTAAGGCAAAAAGCTTGATATACAGGTAAGCGATAGACTCCGAGGCGTAGTGTTTTTTGCGGAGACAGGACTATACATATGGTATGTCTTGTTTTAGTAAAAAACCTACAACGCAGTAGATCGGACTTTTTACGACGCCATCAAGATTTAGGTTACATACGATTAGTGCAAAATTTTATAGTTTTGGATTATAAAATTATCATTATTTGCATTATTTCCCTTATCTCTTGTGGTTATCACTTTTTCTCACACTGAGAACAGGAACTTTTGAATGGCGGAAAATTTTATCAGCATTGGATCCAAATAACGTTCCCACAAGGTTTCCCCAGCCTTTGTTACCAATCACAACGAGATCGAAGTTCTCATTGTCTATAGTCTCCATGATGGTCTTAAAGGGAATCCCTGTTTTGATAACAGTGTGTATTCTCTTTTTGTCAGCTGAAAAATCCTTGTCAATCATTGCCTGTAGTCGATGTATACGTTCTTTCTTGGTTCGTTCAACATAGTGCTCGATGTCGATTGTCTGAGGAAAATGGACACTTACGGAGCGTACTGCCTCGACATCACGGATGTTAATGACATTGAGTACTGTGAGATCAGTCATTAAGCCTTTTGCTAACCCTACCGCATAATCCATTGTCAGTTTAGAGTATTCCGATAAGTCTACACATGCTAGGATTCTTTGTAGTTCTTTCATCTTTTCCTCCCTTGTTTAAATATGGGAAATATAACTGCACTTCAATACCTTAGATTCAGGCTTTTTATGAAAAGAATAGCAACTATTGTGCCAGGAGATATGGTGGGAATTGAAGCGTGTTGTACGGTGGGAAAGGCAGAGTTCTGAGAGGATCTGTAAAGAGATTCTCTTCTTTAAAGCTCAAGTGGGTTTTCCAGTCTAGGACTCATTATACAGGTGGTGATACGCAAGAAACAAAAGTAGATATTGCTTAAACACGAGCACAAATAGTATACTTCCAGGCATGAAAAAATAATATTTTTTACAAATGAATATTCCTAATAACATTTCATTCCAGAGGTTACAGTGAACATCACATTCAAAAAAGCGGAAAAGCTTAAAGATCACCCAAAAGACTCGGCTCTTGGTTTTGGAACAGTATTCACAGATCATATGTTCAATATGGATTACAATCCTGAAGAAGGCTGGCATAACCCACGTATTGAGCCCTATGGCCCGCTTACAATGGATCCGTCCAGCATGGTCCTCCATTACGGACAGGCCATTTTTGAAGGTTTAAAGGCCTATAAAACTGATTCTGGTGAGATTCAGCTGTTCAGACCTAAAGACAATCTCAAACGCCTCAATACATCAGGCAACATGCTGTGTATGCCTGAACTAGATGAAGAATTCATTCTTGAAGCTCTTATGGAGCTTTTAAAAGTTGAAAAAGATTGGGTCCCCAGTGAACCCGGTACATCGTTGTACATCCGACCAGCTATCATAGCCACAGATCCCTATATCGGTCTTAGATCTTCTCATACCTACAGATTTTTTATCATCTTGTCTCCCGTGGGTGCATACTACCCTGAAGGGTTTGACCCGGTCAAAATCTGGGTCACTACCGATTACGTTCGCGCGGTGAGAGGTGGAGTCGGCCAGGCTAAAACTGCTGGTAATTATGCTGCAAGCCTCTATGCTACTAATCTTGCGAATCAAGATGGGTATACTCAGGTCATGTGGCTTGATGGCGTTGAACTCAAATATGTTGAAGAAGTTGGATCCATGAACATCTTCTTTGTGATCGGAGATGAACTGATTACCCCTGAGCTCAATCGGAGTATTCTCTCTGGTGTTACCCGTGACTCCGTAATAAAAATGGCGAAATCATGGGGCTTAAAAGTAGTTGAAAGGAAAATCAGTATCGACGAAATCTATGAGGCACATAAATCAGGGGAACTCAAAGAAATTTTCGGCTCCGGGACCGCTGCTGTCATATCTCCTGTTGGAAAAATTAAATATGACGGTAATGAAATAACCATTGGCGATGGTAGCGTAGGACCACTTTCAGAGAGATTTTTTCAGGACCTTATGAATATTCAATATGGAAAAGCGGAAGATTCATTTGACTGGGTTGTTCCTGTAAAATAGCTTGGTTCCAAAACCAGTAAAGGGGGATTTCTCATTTGCGAGAATTCCCCCTTTGTTATTTCACTGTCCTGCAAATACAATCTGTCTTAAACCACAAGAATTACAAATATCAATTAAGCTTCAGGCCAGAGTTCTCCAGACTGTTCTCTTAATTTCATTTTCATAACTTTACCACTGGCAGTAAGTGGAAAGTCTTTTAAAAAGTGCACATATTTTGGTGTCTTAAACCAGGCGATTTTACCCTGACAGTAGTCAATCACATCCTGTGGAGAAATATCGGAATCAGGATATGGAACCACAAAGGCTCCAGGCTGCTCTCCATATTTTTTACTGGGCACCCCCACAACCTGAACATCCTGAACTCCTTCCATATGGTGCAGGAAGTCTTCGATTTCTTTTGGATAAATATTTTCACCACCTCGGATAATCATATCTTTAATCCGTCCGGTAATGGCAAAATAGCCATCCTCATCCATCACGCCAATATCTCCTGAATGAAGAAAACCGTCTTCATCAATGGCTTCAGCGGTGGCCTCATCCATCTTGTAATAGCCCTTCATGATATTGTAGCCACGACAGACCACTTCACCATGTTGCCCGGCAGGGAGATCTTTCCCAGTTTTCTGGTCAACTATTTTAACCTCAATTCCGGGCATTGACTTACCCACGGTTTCACACTTTTTTTGAATCAACGGTTCGTTATACATCGTCTGAGTCATTCCGGGAGACGCCTCAGTAAGACCGAACACAATGGTGACCTCGGTCATATTCATCTTCTCTATACAGTCGTTCATACTTTTAACCGGACAGGGAGAGCCCGCCATGATGCCGGTTCTCAGAGAAGAAAAATCAAATTTGTTAAACAGTTTATGGTCCATCATTGCGATGAACATAGTGGGAACACCGTACACCCCGGTACACTTCTCCTCTTCAATGGATGCCATCACATCAACAGGATCGTATGCCTCCACAAGGACCATTGTTGCACCATGATTGACACAGGCTAACACACCGAGAACACAACCAAAGCAGTGAAAAAGAGGTACAGGAATACATATACGGTCATCATGAGTGAAATTCTGACCAGCCCCGAGCCAGTAGCCATTATTGCCAATGTTAACATGGGTTAGCATTACACCTTTAGGAAAACCTGTTGTTCCTGAGGTATATTGCATATTGATAACGTCATAAGGATCAAGAGAGTCCTGACGTTTCTGATACTCATCGTCCCCTGTAGCCACAGCAAGTGACATGACCTCGGACATGGAATAGAGGCCCCTGTGTTTCTCCGGCCCGAGAAAGAAAACTCTTTTCAGAGATGGGTATGTTGTGGAATTGAGAGCACCTCTTTGATGCGTTTTGAGTTCAGGAATCAGACCATTTAATATTTCCAGGTAGTTGGCGTCGCGCAAACCATTGATGATAAATATATTTTCACAATCGGACTGCTTGAGCACATAATCAATTTCTTCTGAGCGATAGTTGGTATTGATAGTGAGAAGTATTGCACCAATACGTGCGGTAGCAAACTGAAGTGCCACCCAGTGGGGAACATTAGTCGCCCATACAGCCACCTTTTCCCCTTTCTTAATTCCCATGGCCATCAAGCCCTTGGCCATAGCATCAACTGTATCTGAAAACTCTTTCCAGGTCTGATTATATTCTCTATCTACAAAGGAAATCGCCCTCTCATCAGGATATTTTTCTACGGTTTCTGCGAGGAGTTGGCCGAGTGTCACCTCTCTGACTATCTCTTTTCTTGGCATAGTTCTCCCCTTTTTAAAGAGTAAAGATTACGGCATAAATTTGTGCTTCATCACCAATAGCACTTAAACAGTGAGGAACAAGCGAATTATAGTACATAGTATCGCCTACACTCAACGCATGGGTTTCTTTACCATACTGCAGTTCCACTTCGCCGGACTGGACAATGACAAACTCCTCTCCTTCATGGGAAGACAACTCCCGTTCCGTGGTAGGTGATATGGTAACAAAGAAGGGTTCCATGTGTCGATCAGTTTTGCCATCTCCGAGAACATGGTATTTATATTGTCCCTTCTCCTCACCCTTATGAAGAGCGACCCCTTCTACTCGCTCAGATGCCCTACTAATAACTGGGTCTTTGGCAACCTGATCATCCATGAAGGTACCAACCCGCTGTCCTAAAGCGCGAGATATCTTCATCATAAGTCCAAGTGCTGGAGAAACTGTACCATTTTCAATATCTTCAATAAGTTTTTCAGATAGACCCGTTCTCTCTGCGAGATCTGCAACACTCATATCGAGTTTATTTCTGAATGTATTGACTCTCTTACCAATTTTCCCTGAATCAGTCATGTTTCTCTTCTCCGTTCTCTAATCCGTTAATGAGAATATTTTTAAAACCGACACGCATAATCAGCTTTAAATAAAACTTTCATCCGCACTGCTCTGTCTCGTAATGATACCTAAGATACCACATATTCTAGATGTGCTTATGAGCTGGCAGTGCAATACCTAAGTATAACTTACAGGTACTTGTATACCGCACTGCCGGGCCACTCATAGATGGGTTACAGATTTTATGTGTTAGAAGTTGTCTTTCATCCACGCTTTTGCCGTCTCAATTATTTCCATATTTTTCGGAACTAAGGCCGGCTTCTTGGCAAAACTATCTTTTAAGGCATTTACAACATCATCTTCAGGTAACCCTATAAGATCTAGTGCGATAAGAGAGCCTAAGAGAGCAGTATTCGCAGCCTTGGGCACACCTTTAGATGTCGCAATTTCTGCTGCGGGAAAGGCATAGACGGACACATTTTCAGGCAGATCAAACTCTACTGGTATCTGCGAGTCATAAATAATCACTCCACCAGCCTTGACCGTCGGAGCAAATTTTTCAAGAGATGGCTGATTCATCGCAACCAGTACATCCGGTTTGTCCACCGCGGGAGAGCCAATTTCCTTATCAGCCAGGACAACAGAGCAGGAAGCAGTTCCACCCCTCTGTTCAGGGCCATAACTTGGAAACCATGAAACATTTTTGCCCACGCTGTTTCCAGCATTTGCAAGTACCAGACCGAGGCTGAGAATTCCCTGACCGCCAAAACCGCAAAATTTGAACTCTTTTTCAGCGAAGTGCTCTGTCTCAGCATCAATGGAACTGTTTGCAATCACTAAATCGCCCAGAGGCTTTACCGGTATATTTCGAGGCTGTAGGACATCATCATCACTGCGATCACGGAAATTCCCCAATGGAAAGGTTTTCTCCATGGCATTAATGGTAAATTGTGCCGCTTCCACTGCACCGATCTTCATGTTTGTCGGACAAGGGGAAAGAATTTCCACAAAGGCGTAGCCTTTACCCTCTTTTTGAATCTCTATGGCTTTTCGAATTGCTTTTTTCGCCTTTAAGATTCTTTTAGTATCGGCAACGGATACCCTTTCGATAAATACTGGAGCTTCAAGCTGATTGAACACTTCACAAACTTTGAGTGGAAAACCATCTGTCGCAACATCCCTTCCTGCTGGAGAAGTTGCAGTCTTCTGATCCGGCAAAGTAGTGGGGGCCATCTGACCACCAGTCATACCGTAAATGGCATTGTTAATGAAAAAACAGACGAATTTTTCACCACGATTTGCTGCCTGGAAGGCGTTGTTAAAACCGATGGCACCGAGATCGCCATCACCCTGGTATGAGATAACAACCTTACCGGGAAGCGCACGGGAAAGTCCGGTAGCAACGGCTGAAGCCCTACCATGGGGAGCCGCAACATTACCGCAATCAAAGTAATAATAACAAAAAGCTCCACAACCGACCGGTGAAACAAATACGGTATCATCCTGTAGGCCAAAATCCGATACAGCTTCTGCAATAAGCTTATGGATTATACCATGACCACAACCGGCGCAATAATGGGTGGCCTTGGTCTTGCTGCCGTCTTTTCTCTCGAAGTGCTCGTAAAATCCTTCTGCCTTCTTAATCATTATCTGCCTCCATGAGTTTCTTAGCCGCAGCCACAACCTCCTCCGTCGTCACCAGCATCCCACCCATTCGGTTAACCAACTCTACCGGGGTAAATACTTTGCGATCGAGATGCAAAAGAACATCATCCCGATACTGGCCGTTACTCAACTCGACAACCAATATTTTTTTGCCTTTTGAAACTTTCTGCAGTTCTTCTTCCGGAAAAGGAAAAAGAGTAATAGGTCTGAATAAACCCGCTTTTATACCTTCAGCACGGAGTTCGTCCACAGCGGAACGTGCAATTCGTGCACTGGAACCGTATCCTGTCAAAATCAATTCTGCATCATCAGTGAGATAATTTTTTGATGCGGCATCAACACTCATTGAGTTGTATTTAGCATCAAGCAGCCAGTTATGTTTTTCCTGGAGATCGTTCTGCAAATAGATGGAAGATATAAGATTCTCCCGTGTTTCACTACTGCCCTGTACCGCCCAGTCACTCACTTCCGGTGGAGTCAGTTCCTCTTCCGGTATTTCTAAAGACTCCATCACCTGTCCTAAAACAGCATCGGTGAGAACAATGGCAGGATTCCGATATTTATATGCAAGTTCGAAGGCCTTTATTGTCAGATCACACATCTCCTGAACCGAAGAAGGAGCCAGAACAATGGCTTTATAATTACCGTGTCCACCGCCCTTTACCGCCTGGTTATAGTCTCCCTGCTCTGGTCCAATATTTCCAAGACCGGGTCCCGCTCTCTGCACATCTACAATGACAGCAGGAAGCTGCGCTCCGGCAAGATAGGAAATCCCTTCACACATGAGACTCATACCTGGCCCTGAAGAGGCTGTCATAGACATTTTCCCGCTACTCGCCGATCCGTAAATCATATTGATGGCACCAGTCTCACATTCTGCCTGCAAAAATGTTTTTCCACGTTGTGGAAAAAGCAATGCAGCTGAATGAGCGATTTCACTCGCCGGGGTGATTGGGTAGCCAAAATAAATTTCGCATCCCGCATACAATGCACCCACAGTGACGGCCTCATTACCTTTTATGAATTTTCTCATGAACAGTTACTCCTTGTCCTTTTTGTACACCTCAATGGCGTAGGGTTCGGGACAATTATAAAAACAGATCCCACAGCCGGTACATCCCTCACCGATATATTCCGCAGGGACATATCCCTTGCCGTTCATCTTCTCTGACAATTGAAGACAATCCTTAGGACAAGCGTCAACACACCTGCCACATCCTTTGCACTCGTCCTGAATAATATGAGGATGAGATTTATCACCATGCTTCTCGCAACTCATTGCTCTCCTGCTCAGTAATAGGAAGTCATTTAGCGGTCGGTTAAATTCCTAAAAACCTGGCGCTCCTTTTCTGATAAGCCATGGAATCTATTGTATTCCTTGTAATTTGTCTACAAATTTGCCTATTTTTATGACGAATAATGAATATGATTCATCAAAAAAGCATTAACCCAAAATAATATTATTGATAAGTCCACACTTGAAGGTGATATCTTTGTCTAAATTACCCCACCATAATGGCCATAACGTTTACTACGAAACTATTGGCGGAGATACGGCCAAGCCTTATCTGGTCTTTCTGCATGAGGGTTTAGGCTGTACCAAAATGTGGCGTGATTTTCCAAAAGAGTTATGTACAGCGACAGGCTGTCCTGGCCTACTATATGATCGCATAGGATACGGACATTCTTCTCCCTGGCCTCATGATTACACCAGAACTCTAAACTATTTGCATGAATACGCTCTCCAGGAGCTGCCATGGGTGCTGGGACAGGTTATCCCCAAGACACCTTTTGTTTTGATAGGTCATTCTGACGGTGGCAGTGTAAGCTTAATTTATGGCGCACAAAAACCACTTTTACTCCGTGGGATTATAACCGAGGCTGCCCACGTCTCCGTTGAAGAAGTGACCCTTATCGGTATAAAAAAGGCTCAAACGGCATGGACAGACGGGAAACTTAAAGGACTTGAGAAGCACCACGGAGATAAAACTGAAACAGTATTTAGCGCATGGTCAAAAACGTGGCTTTCGCAATGGTTCAGGAAGTGGAATATTGAAGATCTTCTACCAGAAATTGAGGCGCCACTATTGATCATTCAAGGGGGAAACGACCAGTATGCATCAATTGCTCAAGCAACGCGCATAGCTTCTCTTAGTTCGGGAGCGGCTCAATTGGAATTTGTAAAAGGCTGTGGCCATGTACCCCACTTTGAAGCGCAGTCTGTTGTTTTGTCTCTCATGTCACATTTTATTGGTCAAACATGTCAAAAATAGGTCAAGATCACACAGTGATCATTCATTTATCAACTATGGTGAAAGATAGTTTGCTGATATTGGTCAAAGTCTAAGGTAACTGGTCAGGCTTTATTGTCTGCAGACTTGGTGAGCTGGAATATGGCAAGATTAGCTATGGTAAGGCCGAATATTCCTGTAATTGTTGGAAGGCTGCCGAGGATATTTCTCGTTCTTCCCCTATCACTAAAAGGAGTCTCGCCCACCGTGGTGTCTTCTTCTGGTTGAGCGTAGTCGAAGGTCACTTTTTCTGTAGAGTAGACGCATTTAATGCCACGTCCGACATCGCGTCTTCGTAATCTTTTTCTGATATGTCTTGCCAGTGGGCAATTAGATGTATCGAAAATATCTCCAGTACGAATGAGCGCTGGATCGGTGCGAAGCGCTGCGCCCATAGAACTAATGGTAGGGATTTCTCGCATGTATGCTCCGTGGAGGAGTTGTGTCTTTGGGTTGAGGGAATCTATAGCGTCGATGAGTAGATCTGGTTCCGGGCTGAGGATTTCCTCAAGGGTATCTTCACTGGCAAAGATCGGTAGTGCTTCAATGATACAATTCGGGTTGATATCGTAAAGTCTCTCTTGGAGTACTTCCGCTTTTGGTCTACCAAGAGTGGATTCTAAAGCAATAATCTGTCGGTTGATATTACTGGTCTGAATCGTGTCAAAGTCAACAATCCTTATGTGTTGCACGCCTGCACGGGCAAGGCCTTCAAGCACAAAACCGCCAACAGCACCAAGACCTACCACCGTAACACTTTTGGATTGGAGGTTGCTAAAGACTTCTTTTCCCAAAAGTTGTTCTGTTCTTCTGAATCGATCCATATACTTACTGCAACCTCCTGTCCTTTTCTCTGTTAATGTGCTAGATACGCGATTTCTTCTTGGGCCTTACCTGAGAAGCACAGTATAGCGTATTTACAATCTTAGAAATTATTTTCTCTATTTTTGTAATAAAAAATCGATTCGTGAAGGTACTTTTCCCGTTTATCGGGGGTAATGAGAGATCTCATATGTTTAAAATTCCTATCGTTGCATCACATGTGGATGACTTGGCCACATGGTCGAAATACAAAAAGAAAATGTGTGACTATTGCAAAGGTACCTGCTGCAGTCTCCCCGTTGAGGTGAAGCCGGAAGACCTTGTGCGAATGGGCGCAATTGATGCCTTTGAACTTGAAGAGAACATGAAAGGTATTTTCAAGCGTCTCAGCAAAGAAAGGATTGTTGAACATTTTCACGCCAAGGCCACAACCTTTACTCTTTCACGAATGGCAAACGGTGACTGTTTGTATCTCGATTCTAAAAGTAGGCGTTGTACCATCTATGACAAAAGACCGGATACCTGCCGTAACCATCCACAGATTGGACCTCGCTCAGGTTACTGCGCATTTGTTCCAAAGTAGTGGGTAAAGGTTACTGTTGTTCTTAAGCTATTAAGTCCACGGGAGAAAGATTATGGCTGGAATTGTCGAATTAGATGAGTTGTTGAAATCTATGACACCGGAAATAAAGAGTGGTGAATATGTGTTTTGTACAGTCGCTGGGAACTATTCAGATTATGCTGGGCTAAACCCACTGGCATCATTTGTTGAGGCAGAAGGTTTAACACTCATTGTTTCAGTCGAAGCGGCCAAAGAGGCACAATTGTCGTATGAAAGTACATTCAGACAAATAACCTTAACGGTTCATTCCAGCTTGGATGCAGTCGGTTTAACTGCGGCTGTTGCCACCAAATTGGCATCTTATAGTATTAGTGCAAATGTTGTGGCAGCGTACTATCACGATCATATTTTTGTGCAATCAGAAAAAGCGAATGAAGCCCTGCTGGCTCTACAAGAGTTTGGCGTAGCAGACAATCAGAGTAAATAAGGCCATCGAGGAAGAGCCAAATGCACGGATACTATTGGTATGATTTTGTCGGTAATGTTGGCGTTTTTTTGATTCTTTTTGCCTACTTCATGTTGCAGCTCAACCGGATTAATAACCAATCTCTTATATTTAGCCTTATGAACTTTTGTGGGGCGTTCATGATTTTGGTTTCTTTGTACTTTGATTTCAATCTCTCCGCATTTGTTGTGGAGCTCTTTTGGCTCCTTATCAGCATATACGGCATATATAAGAAAGTATATTTAAAGGCCAGTTGATCAGGTGGTTAGCGTTTCTTAGCCTTTTGTTGACGTAGCAATTTACGTTCTTTTTTGTTGGGGACGTGCTCCCTTGTTGAGAGTATTTCCTTTACATCTGCATATGCTTCTCGCCATTCTTTAGTGTTTTTGTACTGAACAAGGTCCTGTGGATTTTGTTTAGTCTTGAGACTATCTGACATCTCCAGAGATTCATCACATTTTAACAACTCATCTCGCCTCTTCATGAGAGTACCCGTGTGTAAAGTCATGAGCTGATCTCGTTTGATTATCACAACTGTATTAGACATATTTGCACACCTAACCATAATTGAAACCAATATTTCATAATTGAAGTCAATATTTGTTACAGAGCTTTCTACGGCATAAGAACTTGTTTTTGAGGACGAATATAGAAACGGTAGTAACCGACGACATTGGAGCTTGCAAAAAATATTTCGAGAATGACCGCAGCTGGTGAGCCGGCAAATAAGTTATGGATAATCCAGAGACAGGTACATGCAAACATCATTTGACGGAGTTGTTTGTCTGTCTTGCAAAAAGCGGCAATAGTGCCAAAGGTGCCACCAGCACAGCCGAGGATGGATAGAAAACCTTCGTAGGTGAAAAATGAAACTATCCATGTTGATGCAACGAAGAGATACATTAGTTTTCTGGATGTAGAGAAAAGGGATGTTGTAAAGCGTATTGCGGCTACAATGCCGAGGCATGCCGCTGTCCAGTGACCGAGTAGCATGAAGTGACTGGAAATCAAAGTGCAAGAGATCAGTAGGCAGATGATGACATGTTTTCGGTTTTTGAACTGGAAGGAGAGGATGTCACTACATAGAGCAAACCCTACAAGGATCTGGGATAGGGCAAATGATGACATGAAGTTACCTCTGTGGAATTAAGTTACAGCAAATATTTGAATATACACCCTCTTTTATAATTCGTCTATGAGGAGGGTGTTTTCCGTTTGCCGAGGTAAGCATAAGGAAATATTAGTCTCTGATGAACTCCAGCTGAGAACAATTGAAATTTCTTCCTGTGTCGGCTTGCTGAAAGAAGTCTTTTGTGGAGCTAAGATAGAGGCATTGGTGTGATTGTGATGTTTCCTGTATGAGATGTCGTAATTCCTTGTATTTCGAAGGCGCTACATTGTGCTCTGGTGCATCAAATAAAAAAATAGGGTTCATCCGCTGGAGTTCTTTACTTACTGCAGATGAAAGACGAATACCTGCTCGGAGTTTTTCTATTAAAGATAGCTGCTGTTGGTTTGCGCTGTTAGCGGAAAAAGAATCATTTATTCCTGTTTGTTCAAGGAGCTGAAACAACTCCTGATGTTCATGAATTGGGAGTAGCTGTTCTGTTGAGATAGGGGCCGCGACCTCACCCTTGCTATTAAAATAGATGAGAAAGGGAATGCGTTTTAATACAACAGTTCTTGCCGTTTGGAAATTGGCGGCTCTTTTGATGAGTGCCACTGTCTCCTCGAAAAGAGGTGCGTTTTTTTGCTGCTCTGTCAAAAAAATAAAAAATGCGAGAAGGTCGGACGCCAAATTATCCTTTACTCTGTCTGCTCCTTTAAGATCGTTGATCCGGGAGAGCATGTTATTGTATCGATCAGGATACGTTTGTTGCAGAGGGAGGAAAAGTTCTTTCACGCTCGTTTCAAGCTCTTCCCATCTTGTTGATGAAGAGAGTTCAACAAAATTAAGCCAGCGGCTGTAGTCAAGGCGCCTCCCTATCTCTATTCTGTCGGTTTCGTATAAATTTTGATCCAGCAGTCCAAGCTCTTTGACGAGTATTGCCGTGGCGCCAAAGACACCAAGTGCAATAGTCCTTTTGGCCGGTTGAATATGTCTGGTGTGTGCTCCTCTTTTTTCATAATGGGGAAGAGGCTTGAATGGATCTGTTATTTTACAGGAAACTGGAGGGTGGAGGCTTTGTAGAGCACGAAGAAAAGCGGTCCCTTTCTGTTGGTCTACGAAATGGAACTGGTTGAGGCCTGTGCTGAGTTCAAACCAGTTGCTTTCGAGGAGTGGGCCAGTGCCTCGCAGTTTAGCCTGGATAAGTTTCATAAAAAGCTCTGCATATCACAGCTGGTTGTGAGGGTAGACGTGTTTGTACCCCTTAAGACAGCTTTTAGGGAGTTGAACACTAGGAGGCTGTCTGAGAATGCCTTTTTGCCCAAATTCTTCGGAATTCCCAAAAAATAATGCTCGCAGGTAAGTTTGACTCCGATATCAAATATATGGCTGTGCTTATTTTTTAGGAATTTCTCGATTTTAAACAAAATGCCTATTCTCAGACAAGCTCCTAGTAAGGACGGTGGATAACAACCAGGACTTTGGCTGTTTCATCAACACCTCTGTAGCCGTGCGGCACAACAGAGTCAAAGTAGATGCTGTCACCTTCTTCAAGAGTGATAATTTTATTGCCGCTGTGGAATTCGAGGGTGCCTTCTAAAACATAGAGGAATTCCTCGCCCCTGTGGTTGTTAAAGGTAATATCGTCCGGTTCTCGATCCTCCATGTGTACCACAAAAGGTTCCATGGATTTGTTGATCTTGGGGTAGGCGAGTGGGTGGTACTGGTAGCCAATGTGGGAAATATGTTTGCCTTTCGCAATTCCGTGTCGTTGATCTTTGCGGACGACGACGATGTCGGTTTCATGTGGTGAATCCTGAAAAAAATGGCCAATTTCTACCCCTAGTGCGCTGGAAATTTTTAAGAGGGTCGCAATGGGGGGGCTCACAAGGTTATTCTCAATCTGGGAGAGGTTTGGTTTGGAAAGACCTGTCAGTGTCGCCAGATCTTGCAGGGTCATCTCTCTTTTGGTCCGTAGATTGCGAATCTTAGACCCAATATCCAGTGATGCGAGCTCTTCTTTCATGTCTTGTGACATAGGTCCTTGTTATTTCAGAGTAAAAAATATGTTTTAGCCAGTGTGCCTTTTGTAGTAGTTTGCAGTATACTCCGATAATTAAGTTCAAACATCCTTTTCGTTACGAAGTCGTCGGTATAATAATAATATGTTATCTCTCTTTCGGTTTGACTTTAACAGCAATAGTTTATTATATCATGTGCACATTTCACATAAAAAAGTAACTATAGATACCATCTGAGCATAGAGTTCATCCTGAAAATGTGAAGCAACAGAGGTGAATGTTTTATTGGGGATTTTCTCAACATTTGTTGTGTTCTTCTCATTATTTGATTTTTACTTAAAAATTCCAGTGTTAAAGCGCTAATGGACTCTATGAATATCAGTCAGCACGCTATCTCAGTCGAACAACTCTACAAAAGCTTTGGTGCAAACGAAGTACTTAAAGGTATAGATCTTACTGCAGATAGAGGTGAAGTTATCTCTGTTCTGGGATCTTCAGGCTCGGGAAAGAGTACTCTTCTGCGCTGTATGAATCTGCTTGAAATTCCCAATTCAGGCATTATTCGAGTTACCGGAGAAGAAGTGCTGATGAAGGTTAATCGCAGGGGAGAGAATTTACCTGCAGATATGAAGCAGGTAGAACGAATTCGCTCAAAACTTGCTATGGTTTTTCAGCAGTTTAATCTCTGGGCGCACATGACGATACTTGATAATGTTATGGAAGCGCCAATTCACGTGCTGAAACAAAATCGTGCTGAGGTTCGTGAAAGAGCAATCCAGTATTTAAATAAGGTCGGTATTGGCGATAAGCTTGATGCCTACCCTATCCATCTCTCTGGTGGTCAGCAGCAGAGAGCGGCCATTGCTCGTGCACTCTGTATAGAGCCCGAGGTCATGTTATTTGATGAACCGACATCGGCGCTTGATCCTGAACTGGTCGGAGAAGTTTTACAGGTTATGAGAGATCTCGCAGATGAAGGGAGAACCATGATTGTGGTTACCCACGAGATGGGGTTTGCTCGGGAGGTAAGTTCCAGGACTATCTTTTTAGAGCAGGGTCTTATCATTGAAAACGGTACGTCCCAAGAGGTTTTCGACTCACCAAAGACAGAGCGCTTTAAGACCTTTATCGCTGCAATGATGTAGATGAAGCGATAAGGGTAATCTGATAGGAAAACATAAAAGGAGACTGTATATGAAAAAGTTTGTGGTAGTTTTTGCACTGTGTATGTTTCTTGCGGCAAGTGGCCCGGTCATGGCTAAAGATTGGACAAAGGTACGTATCGGTGTTGAAGGTGCCTATCCTCCGTTTAGCTATGTTCAACCTGATGGTGAACTTGCAGGTTTTGATATTGATATCGCAAAAGCCCTTGTAGAAGCCATGGGTGCAGAAGTGACCCTCGTCGCCCAGGATTGGGATGGTATGATACCGGCTCTTATGGCAAAAAAATATGATGCAATTATTGCTTCTATGTCCATTACTGAAGAGCGTTTGAAGAAGGTAAACTTTAGTAAAAGATACTACAGAACTCCTGTTAAGTTCGTTGCTAAAAAAGGTGCTATTCCAGTATTTTCTATAGATGCAATCAAAGGAAAAGCTGTTGGTGTTCAGCGTGCGACTGTAAGTGATAAATACTTGAGCGATGTGTATGGTAAAGACGTTAAAATTAAGCGTTATGGAACGCAGGATGAAGCCTACCTTGACCTGATTGCAGGTCGTGTTGATCTGCTTTTAGCGGACAGCGTTGTTCTTTTAGATGGTTTTTTGAAGAAAGAAGAAGGTAAAGACTACGAATTTGTTGGTCCTGATTTCAACGATCCAAAATGGTTCGGTGAAGGAATTGGAGTTGCTCTTCGCAAGCAGGACAAAGATCTCGAAGAACTGTTTAACAAAGCTATTGTTACCATCCGTGAAAATGGTGTGTATAAGACCATCCAAGACAAATATTTCGATTTTGACGTTTACGGCGAGTAATTTACTGTTAACGGCATAATTTCCCTTCCCTGCTGGTCTTGTCGGCAGGGAGTTCCTGTTTTTTATCGTAGCCCTTATCCTATGTTTTCACTACACGGTTACGGACCAAGTATCTTTGAAGGGACAATTCTCACCCTCGAAGTTTCTCTTGCTTCTCTTTTTATCGCCATGATACTTGGCATGGGCGGTGCCCTGGCCAAGCTTTCAAGCTCAATAGTACTCAGAGGCCTCGCTACGCTGTATACTACCGTCATTCGTGGTATTCCCGATCTCGTACTGATGTTGCTGGTCTTTTTTGGTGGCCAGATCCTTGTTAATCAGGTTGCTCCTGTTTTGGGCTATGACGAGTATATTGATATCAACCCGTTTATAGCTGGTGTTTTGACCATTGGTTTTATCTTTGGTGCTTACATGACCGAAACATTTCGCGGTGCAATCATTGCGGTAAATAAAGGTCAACTGGAAGCTGGGTATGCCTACGGTATGAGTAGCTTTAAGGTGTTTCGTCGAATCTTATTCCCGCAAATGGTACGCCACGCCTTGCCTGGTTTTGGTAATAACTGGCTGGTACTTGTGAAAACGACTGCCCTTGTCTCGATTATTGGTCTTGATGATATGGTACGCAAAGCCTCCATGGCGGCAGGTGCTACCAGAATGCCTTTTACTTTCTATGTTGTTGTTGCAATTAACTTCTTGCTTATCACAACAGTTTCAATCTATCTGCTAAAGTATCTGGAGGAGAGATATTCACTTGGGGTGAGGAGGAATTAGATGATGGATTTTTCAATTATCACCGGGAACATAGATATCTATTTAGAAGGGTTAAAGAATACTCTTATTCTTGTCTCTCTATCTCTGATTATTGGACTGCTCCTGGCCATACCTCTCGCGGTACTTCGGGTCGTCGGTAATAGTTTTGTGCAGTTCCCTATTCGTGCCTTTGTCTTTTTTTTCAGGGGAACTCCACTTCTGGTGCAGATGTTTCTTGTCTATTACGGTTTTGGTCAGTTTGAATTTATGAGAGATAGTTTTGTCTGGCCTCTTTTTAAAGAAGCTTACTTCTGCGCTCTTCTTACTTTTTCTCTTAACACCTGTGCTTACACTGTTGAGATCCTGCGAGGTTCTATCGTTGCAACGCCCGAAGGTGAAGTTGAGGCTGCAACGGCTGCGGGAATGTCTAAGTTTCTGATGTTAAGACGTATCGTTTTACCCAGTGCCTTTAGAAGGGCATTGCCGGCATATTCAAATGAGATCATTTTTATGCTCCATGGAAGTGCCTTGGCAAGTGTTATCACTATTGTTGACATCACTGGTGCTGCGAGAATTATCAATTCAAGATTTTATAGCCCATATGAAGCGTTTATAACTGCAGCACTTTTTTATATGGCCATAACTTTCACCCTGGTCTTCTTTATCAGGAGGCTTGAGAAAAAATGGCATGCCCATCTGCAACCGGAAGATCAAAGTGTTGTTAAAATTGAGGCACCTCATGAAAACATTGCGGGCTAAGCCTCATAAGCTATAAACCAAAAAGCATATATTCAGGTGGGACTTCACGCCGATGGAGCAACTGAATATCTAGTGGGTAAGAGCGATACGCTTCTCATTTTGTAGGCTGCTGAATAAACAAGTTGAGAGGGTTGTCGTATGGAAGAAAGTGATACCGTTTCCAAACATAGAATTTTTTGTAATTATTGCCCCGGATTTTGTTGTTACCGCCTTCCAGGTTCGACCCTTTTTGTTACTGCCATAGATATTAATCGTATTGCCCGTCACTTTAAAATAAGCGATGGAGAGGTCCGTAAAAGATATATTGAAGGTAAGAACACCTTCAAGGTCAAAGCGGATGGCTCTTGCATCTTTCTTATTGATGGAAAGCTCAATAAGCGATGTGGTATTCACATGGCGAGTCCACAACAGTGCCAAGACTTCCCCTACGACGAACCCTGTCCATACCTTTACAGTGAACATCTGCTTGAAATCATTTCTCCTAAAGTGGAAGAAAGTTATCTTTCTTGTCCGTTGGAACCTGCAAACAACTAACTCTTTTATAGTCCCTTATTACTTAATCATCTAACATATTGTAGCGTATCTATTGACAGTATCTTTGCTCTGAAATATAGTTGAAGGTTCAACTATATTATTCACTACTGCTCATTGAGGACACAAAAGTATGTACAGTTTTAAAAACGATTACAGCGAAGGTGCACACCCAAATATCTTAAATGCAATGTTGAAGCATAACACCAGCCAGGAAGAAGGATACGGTGGTGATAAACACACAGGAAATGCTATTGCAGCAATACGAAAGCTGGTCGGAGATGCTACCGCAGATGTGCACCTGCTCTCAGGTGGAACCCAGACAAATCTTATTGCCATAAGCTCATTCCTGCGCCCCCATGAAGCCTGTATAACTGCTACAAGCGGTCATATTGCAACCCACGAGACGGGCGCTATTGAGGCGACAGGTCATAAACTCCTCACAGTGGAGACGACAAGTGGTAAACTCACCCCCGACTTGATAGCGCCGGTTTTGGTTGAACATCATTTTGAGCATATGGTGAAGCCACGTCTTGTTTATATCTCAAATCCGACGGAGCTGGGAACGGTTTATACAAAACCGGAACTCAGAGAATTACACAGCTTTTGTAAAGACAATAATCTGCTGATCTATATGGATGGAGCACGTGTGGGTGCCGCTATTACCTGTATGGATGCTGAGCTTACTATGGCTGAGATGTATGCAATGACAGACGCTCTTTTTATAGGGGGAACAAAAAATGGAGCTTTGCTCGGTGAGGCTTTGGTTATAAGGAATCAACACTTACAAGATGATGTTCGTTACCTTATTAAACAAAGAGGGGGACTGCTTGCAAAAGGAAGGGTGCTGGGCCTTCAATTTGAAGAACTCTTTCGGGATAACCTCTATTTTGATCTGGCGAAAAAATCAAATGAGATGGCACAGTACATGGTAAGTGAACTGAAAAGTGCTGGTTGCAGTTTTTGGATAGAATCTCCCACCAATCAGATTTTTCCGATTTTAAATAATAGTATGATTGAAGAGCTACAAAGCAAATTTGAATTTTATGTTTGGGCAAAGGTGGATGATGAGCGATCAGCCATTCGTCTTGTTACCTCATGGGCTACACCGGAGAGTGCGGTTAAAGAGTTTGTTGAGGTGTGCATGAAGGCCAGGCATGAAACTAGATGATGTTATACTCCGTGAAATTGGAGCGCTTACACGAACCATTCATGCAATTATAGAAATTAAATTCAAAGAGTTGAACCTGCAAAAAGGACAATCAATTTATCTCACAAGAATATGTGAGAATGCGGGCATCACAATGAAAGAGCTGTCGCAGCTCTTAATGGTAGATAAAACCACTACCTCAAAAGTTGTACAAAAGTTGATCGCCGAAGGGCTGGTGAACAAAGACCAGGATCCTTTAGATAAAAGATCGTACCACCTGACTCCCACAGAGAAAACTAAAGACGTGTACTCAACCGTCATTAGGGAGGAAAATCGACTGACAATTAAGTGCTACAATGGCTTTGAAAAAGACGAGCAGAAAACAGTGCTCGATTTGATTCAGAAGATGCGTCAAAATATTGAAGATGACTGGTATGAATTAAAACGGTATAAATAATAAGGTTGTGTCAAACCAGGTTAAGGCTGCTGAGTATATCATCAAACTCCAAAAGGGCGTGAACCCAGGTAAGCTAAAACGTCCAACAATTCGTCGGGATCAAAAACCGAGCGCAAAAGCTGCCAACAGAGAGGTCAAGGAGGCAATGGATAGAGCTGAACAACTTGCTCGCTCAGGTAAATACCAGCTTATAGAAACACCCCAATTTAAGGCTGTTGTTTCTGATGAAGCGTATGAACAAGCTGAAAAGAAGTACAAGAAAAACAACTGAGAAAATGAGACGTTTTAACCCAACAATTCAATAATGGTGGCGCACATGAGAATTATTTTCCGCATTGTACTTTTAGCTCTCTTAATTCCTACAATCGGATATGGAGAAGATAAACAGCATCAGGATACGTTTGAAGCTACGGTGGGAGTAGAAGCCTTGTCGCCTGAATTACGTGAGTTGCTCGCAAAGGAAATGATAGCAATTCAAAATGGAATGGTTTCAATTATCCCCGCGTATAGTTCAGGAAACTGGGGCGAAATTGCTATGACTGCAGGGAAAATTGAACGTAGTTACATTTTAAAACAAAGCCTTACTGAGAGCCAGGTGCATGAGCTGCACTCGGCATTACCACCGTCATTCATAGAAAAAGATCAGAAATTCCACTATATGGCTGGTATGCTTGAGCATGTGGCTAAAGAAAAAAAATCAGAACTTATAAATTTTTATTTTTCTGAAATGACAGGAGCATGTGTAGACTGTCACTCGGTCTTTGCTACGAAAAAATTTCCTGCCCTTTCTTCAAAAGGAAAGAATGAGGAACACGACCATTAAATCTTCAGCTACAAGGGGATTGTCGCTGGTTTGAGGTCGAAAAATGATGAAACGGCCCTCTGCTTACTTTAAACGTATCTTGATTGTAATAATATTCTTTTGTGCATGTGCACAGGCTACTGCACAAAGAAATGATGATCAGGTAGCTCATGAGGTTGAACAACTCATCGAGTTTGTAAGAGTATCAAATTGTACATTCTATAGAAATGGTGATTGGCATGAGGCGGGTAAGGCTGCAGATCACATAAACAAAAAATATCAGTATGTTAAAAAACGTGGTTTGGTTAAAACGGTAGAAGATTTTATAAAATATGCTGCAACCAAAAGCAGTCTTTCGGGTAAACCCTATCTTGTACAGTGTGGTGGTGAGTCTCTACATTGTGCAGAATGGCTAAGAGCTGAACTTGCTCGGCTGCGTAAAGGGAAATAGCAGTGCATAACAAAGAACTCAGGCAAGTGGCAGTTCACAGCATCCTAACCGGAGGCGAAAATTCCGGCGTTTATTATAAAAGTAACAAAAAGGACATTTGATGAATAATCAACATGTTATGGAATTTGTTACTTAGAAGTATAAAGAAAACAAGGGCTAGCGGAATGAATATAGTTGATTTGAGTCACACGCTTTCAGCTGATATGCCGGTTTATCCGGGTACAGAGCAACCACAATTTCTCAAAGGTTGTTCAATTGAAGAAGATGGGTTTCTTGAACAGAAGATCACAATGTATTCCCATACAGGAACTCATGTTGATGCACCAGCCCATTTATTAAAGGATGCAAAGACATTAGGACAGCTTGGAATTGATCACTTTTGTGGTTCGGCATTGCTACTGAACTTTGAGAGTTCAAACGAAACAACAATCGAATTATCGTCACTATTGGTTCACGAGAAGGAGATTAAACAAGCTGATTTCTTATTGTTATATACTGGATGGAGTAAGTACTGGGGAACAGATACGTATTTTTCTGGCTATACTACACTCACTGTTGAGGCTGCTCAGTGGTTGAGCGGGTTGCAACTCAAAGGGGTTGGATTAGATACCATTTCAGCAGATGTTTCAGATACTGAGGAGTATCCTGTTCATAAAAAACTTCTCGGAAAAGATATTGTTATTGTTGAGAATTTGACTCGTTTGCACTTGCTACCGCAAACGAATTTTATTTTTTCTTGTTTTCCTATGAAATTTGAACACGCCGATGGATCCCCGGTACGAGCAGTAGCCATGTATGAATAATATCTTTGGGATTTTGTTTTTTTTCAATCCCAAAGAGGACGATTCGACCAAAATCTCGAAATCAAGCAGGTTACTAATCTATAATACCACCCCGAACACTCTGTTATCTTTGTACAAAGAGTCTTATATTGAAATTACTTGGGAATAATCCTTTACTGGAGCTGTTAAGTGATCTATTTTACAGGGTACAACAAGAAAGAAGCTGATTACTGCAAGTCGGGAAAAAAACGTTCTAAAGAAGCTTCTTTCGATTTTAGAATAGATAGACGTACACAAAAATAATTAATGATTTTTTTTTAATGTCTGGATTTCCAGACGGCCAGTCGAAACTATGTAAATAGTCGGCTACACTACAAAGGGTTCCACGATGGATCCCAGCACAAAGGAGCAGTACACAATGGTTGAAGGAACAGTTAAATGGTTTAATGATGCGAAAGGTTTCGGTTTTATCGAGCAAGATGGTGGAGCCGATGTTTTCGTTCATCATTCAGAAATTCAGTCTGAGGGTTTCAAATCCCTTGCTGAGGGCGCACGAGTATCCTTTGAAGTAACTGATGGTGCTAAAGGCCCCGCAGCGACAAACGTTACTCAGCTCTAAAGGCTAAGATAGCGTGATAGAGGCCCCGCTTTTTGCGGGGCTTTTTCATTTCTTCTCTTCTGAATCACGATAATAATATGTGAAAAGTTGAGGAGAAATGATGTTCTCAGGCTGATCAGTTGACATGCCTGCTTAGACAGCGTTTGATGATGCACCAAAACATAAGATAAATGAGACAAGGAGAGAAATTTGGCCAGAAACAACTATTCTTACGAGAAGCGCCAGAAAGAATTGGCAAAGAAAAAGAAGAAAGAAGATAAAAAGCAGCAAAAACTCGATGATAAAGCCAGCGCCGCTAAACAGGAAGGTACACCTCCTGCCGAGGAAGAAGAAAATCAGTAAGTTTTCATAAGAGCTACCTAGCGAACGGATAAACTGGACGCGGAGAGGCTGTGTCAATCAAGCAATAGCAATGGGTGCGCCAGTTGTCCAATACGTTGATATTGCCACATCGATTATCTGATAATATCAAATAACTCTAAACGTAACATTTCCCCTTCCCACCCCACAACCAATACTGCCACTGGCGTTAATAATAAATACCCAGAGGGCGATGTGAAAGGTTGATCCTGGATTATTTAAATTATAAGTAGAGAGCATAAACGGTAGAAATGCCCAGAAGGTATCTTCATTCCCACAGGGTATATGCCTGCCAGGAAAAATCTTGTACAAAAACGAAGCAGAATAAGGCGGACGACATTGCCTTGCAGAAATAGAATGAGACTGTTGGTAATGGCCCCTAGCAAAGAGCAGGTGAAAAATACTTTTCGTGGCGAATAACTGTCAGCAACTGTAAACCGGGCAAAAAAAGTATCCCTGCAATAAAGCCAAGTTGTATTGAGGATGTGCTCAACCCTGTAATTCTGTCAGTTATATTCCATTCTGCTATCAGGTTTTTAAGAATAGCATTGCCAGAAAACCATAGTGAACCACCCGTAAATTGTGATAGTATAATAGTGGGTAGGATTCTGGATGGTCATTGGTTCTGGGACATGTATTGAATGATTTTTATTTAGCTTGAGATGGATTTCTGGCTAGGAAAGAGAATTAGTTAGTTTGAATACGCTCTACACTGTAATCGCTGAGGTCGGTGAAGAGGAGGGTGTTTTTTAATGGAGAATCGTTTTTAAGGATAATATTTACGGCCTCTGCACATTGGACAGCTGCCATGTAGGCGGCTGTAAATGACAAGGTTCCGATGCTTGTCTCAATACCTCTTTTGGGGGCATTTTTTCGCTCACCATAAATATTTTTAAGACCTGTAGATTCTGGGGAAATAACTGTTACCTGACCACTTTTTCCTGCAATGGCAGCTGAGATCATGGGTATTTTTCTTTTTTTACATACTTGTTCCAGAGTAAAACGGTCAGATATTGTGTCGAGGCAGTCTATGGCAAGGTCAACTCCGGCCAGTAAGTCATATCCGTTGTGTGGCTCTAAAAACTGAAGATGCGTTGTTACACGTGTTGCAGGGTTGATGTTGAGTACTCTTTCACCGGCAACTGTTGCTTTAGGCGTTCCGATATTAGAGACTGTAGAAAGAAGTTGGCGGTTCAGGTTGCTTTCATCAAAAGAATCACCGTCTATTAAAGTAAGGTTACCAACTCCTGTTCGTGCCAGGAGTTCAGTAACACCTCCTCCAAGGCCACCGAGTCCGACAATTGCTACGTGGGCCAGGTGGAGCTGTTTCTGGTCACTGGTTGTAAGGATACGTTGGTTGCGCGAGAATCTTGTGGGAGTGATACCGCTTGAGAGAGCTATTTCTTCGACTTCATAGAGTGAAGCTCCCGCTTCAGCAGCTACTTTGAGTGCATTGTGAAGATCTATGGCTGTGTATTGGCTGTCGTCTGGACGATGTTTTTCTTCTGCATAGTCTTCAAGAAGACGGATTATCTTATCTTGCATAGTTTTTGATCCTTTTGGTGTTTCCTGATGATGCCTAGGTTCCTCGTTTGTTGTAACCAAAATAGAGGCTTTGGAGCAATGAAAAACCTCTACTGTCTGCATTAACATGTAAGCAGTAATTTGCAACTGATGTTATATTGGTGTATAAAAAAGCTGGATGAATGAACTTTTAATCCCTTATAAATATAGAGACCTGGATTGATCAAATGAAGAAAGATAAATCTAAGAGCAAGTTTTTCGGTAAAATGCGTAAAAAAGATTCTGGGGCTCAGGTTAATACGGCATCTGGAAAGGAAGAGCTGACTGGTGGAGATTTGCAGCGTATGCTGGAGCAGTTTGAAGCTGTGAAGAAAAATCCAGGACATTTGACGGGTTGGGATTTTGACAGGGCTTTTGATTTTATCGACTTGTATTCCAATACAAGCCAGGCTGAAATACTTTTTGGCCAAATGTATGCGACATCTGGACAGCAGCTTAAAGGGTTAAGTTATGCAAGTGCTGTGAAGGTTGTAAGGCGAATGCCAGGCCATGCGGGAAGTGACTCGATAATCAAAGGTATGTATAAGCTTGAAAACGACTACATCCGAGAACTTCATTCTGATGTTATTGCTGGGATGCTCACTATTATCCCTGACCATCCCCTGGCAGCTGAATTGACCACTGCTCTTGCAAAGAAGAACTTGACGAATGCCTACGATTTTATTACTGCAAATCCTGAAAATGTTTACACAAAGATTTTGATTAAATCTATGTTTGATCGCGATCCAAACATAGCCGTACTTCTTTTGCAGGAAAAAATGGATCATCCCCAAGTTGCTAGTATTTTTGATGGTATTTATGCTATCACCGATAACGCCGATATCCATAAATTGACTCCAAATGCGATCATTTTCATTCTTGATGTTGCACCTGATCATCCTAAAGTACAGACGATGATCGATGTTTTGGTGGAGCAAAATTATGTAAAGGCCTACGACTTTGTGAAATCCCATGATGATCACGCATTGGTAGCAGATTTAAAAAGACAGATACTTGTCCGTAAACCAGAATTAAAGAAATTGTTTGAAGGAGAAATTTAACCTTTTTTAATCGTCTCTTCTTTACTTTCTTGTAGTGCTGATATGTAGAGAATAGAGTAAAAAAACGGCCCGCATCTTTAAAGATGCGGGCCGCTTTGTCATGCGGGATAGTGCTTTTGTAATAAAGTCAGCCGTTGTTTAATTATCCTTTACCATCTGTCTGAGAACGTATGGCAGGATACCACCGTGACGGAAGTATGTAACATCAACTTCGGTATCAAGACGCGCAATTACCTCAAACTCCTTGAGGGAACCATCTTCTTTCTTAGCGGTTACTTTAATTGCTTTTCGTGGGCTAATATCAGCTAGACCCTCAATGGTGAAAAGTTCTTTGCCCGTGAGGCCAAGTGATTCAATGTTTTCCCCAGCCTTAAAAACAAGGGGTAAGAGTCCCATTCCAACAAGGTTATTACGATGGATCCTTTCAAAAGATTCTGCAATAACGGCTTTTACTCCAAGAAGGTATGCACCCTTTGCCGCCCAGTCTCTTGACGAACCTGTTCCATATTCCTTTCCGGCGAGCACGATAAGGGGGGTCGATTCCTTTTTGTAGGCAACAGATGCATCAAAATTGTACATCTCTTCCATTTCCGGTTGCTTGAGGGTGAAGCCTCCTTCTTTTGGGGAGATCATTTTATTTTTAATACGGATATTACCGAAAGTTCCCCGCATCATAACCTCGTGATTTCCACGTCTTGAACCGTAGGAGTTAAAGTCAGAAGGTTCCACTCCCTGTTCGATAAGGTACTTTCCGGCAGGATATTCTTTTGCAATAGCTCCGGCAGGCGAGATGTGATCTGTTGTTACAGTGTCACCAAGCAGGAGAAAGGTGCGAGCATCGACTATATCACCAACAGCGGGTGGTATGAGGCTGAAGTTATCAAAATAGGGAGGTTTCTTAATGTAGGTGGACTGTGGATCCCAGCTGTAGGTGGTTCCTTCTTTTACCGGAAGTTTTTTCCAAAATTCATCCCCTTCAAAGATACCTTTATATTCTGTCAAAAAGGCCTGTTGGGTAACATATTTATTAACAAGTTCATTCACCGCTTCCGCTTCAGGCCACAGGTCGGCCAAATATACTGGTTCTCCATTAGGATCGTAGGAGAGAGGTTCAGAACTGAGGTCGATATCTACTCGTCCGGCAATGGCAAAGGCCATAACCAGCATTGGCGAGGCCAGGTAGTTTGATTGTATCTTTTGATGTATCCTGGCTTCAAAATTTCTGTTACCCGAGAGAACGGCGGCAACATTGAGACCATTATCCACGATGACTTGCTCAAGTTCCGGGTTGAGAGGGCCACTATTACCAATACAGGTTGTACAACCAAATGCGGTGATATGAAAGCCGAGAGCCTCGTAGTATGGCATGAGGCCACTTGCGTAGAGATAGTTGCTTACCACCTTTGATCCCGGGGCAAAGGATGTTTTAACAAAGCCTGGCACTTTCAGACCACGTTTGACGGCCTCTTTTGCAATCAGGCCAGCACCGATAAGAACATCGGGGTTGGAGGTATTGGTACAGGAGGTGATTGCAGCAATGACAACGCTGCCATCTCCAATTCTCTCCGAATTATTGTTCATTGAAAATTCAATGTTTTTCTGAGTAGTTTTCCCATCGCCAAGTTGTCCCTTGAAGGCAGTTGCCATCTGCGATAACGGTACCCTGTCCTGAGGCCTCGCGGGTCCTGCAAGAGAAGGTTCTACCGTGCCGAGATCAAACTCTACGATCTGAGTGTATTCTCGGTCGTCGTTGTCTTCGTAGAACAGTCCAGTTGCTTTGGCAACAGCTTCTGTAACTGCTGCATGATGGTTTCTTCCCGTGAGTTTTAAATACTCTATGGTTTTAGTGTCGATTGGGAAAAAACCCAGTGTTGCACCATATTCCGGCGTCATATTGGAGATTGTTGCCCTGTCTGGAATGGAGAGTTTTTCCATGCCAGGACCAAAGTATTCGACAAATTTCTCTACGACTTTGGTCTTGCGGAGCAATTCGGTGAGAGTGAGTACCAGATCAGTTGCAGTAATTCCGGCTTTCAGTTCACCAACGAGCCTGACTCCAATGACTTCAGGGATGGACATATAGTATGGTTGGCCGAGCATGACAGCTTCCGCCTCTATTCCCCCGACGCCCCAACCCATGACACCAATGCCGTTGATCATAGTGGTGTGGGAGTCGAGACCAATCACGGTGTCAGGGTAGGCAATGTTGTCGTTCCCATCTTTTTCTGTAATGGTTACCCGACCAAGATGTTCAAGATTAACCTGATGACAGATACCTGAGTTTGGTGGAACAACTTTAAAATTGTCAAAACTCGTTTGTGCCCATTTGAAAACAGCATATCGTTCACTGTTACGCTCATATTCTTTGGCAACATTTCCAGTAAGACTGTCGTGGGTTCCAGAAAAATCGACCTGAACGGAATGGTCTGCAACCAGTTCTACCGGAACTGTCGGGTTAACAACCGATGGGTCGTGGCCGAGATCTTTTACAGCGTCTCGAAGAGCTGCAATGTCGACAACAGCCGGAACTCCTGTGAAATCCTGCATAAGAACGCGGGCCGGGTGGTAGGGGATTTCAACAGGTAGTTCATAACTTGCCTTCCAGTTGGCAATTGCGGTCAGATCTTCTTCTGTCACGATTGTACCATCAAGTTTTCTCAAGAGGTTTTCAACGAGAATACGGATGGTATATGGGAGTCGGTCAATGTTACCAACACCTTGTTTTGCGAGTTCACGCAGGTCAAAATAGCTGTAGTTGGTATCGCCTACCTGTAACTGTTGCACGAAGTCTTTATTAATCATAGTCTCCTCACAAAGAGTAATTTTGCATTAAATATTTAATGAATCCGTTGGCTTTCAGGTCAAGATTGGTGAAATTAGGATAGCCGATTCCAACGGTCGTTTGCCTGAAATTGTAATGGATTTTAGATACTACTGTAATGGCTGTCCACGTGATGTAAAGGATATACCGAGCTGTGACTGGGTGCCAATCATTACTGATTCAATAATTGGTGGGTTTGTGGGATTGTCTGACTCCCAAGTCACTATGAAGTTGGCACCTGAACCACCCGTATTATCTTTTTGTGGGACAATAAAGCGTTCAGAACCTAAAGGGCCGATGGTGAGAGGTTTAGAAATGTATTGTTTCACGAGTGCACCCGCAGTCTCAAAGTAATCCACCTTGGTGATAGTGATAGAGTTAATTTGGTCGATGTTGCGAATACTCAGGGTCACAGACAGAAGAAGCTGGGTTTCTTTGTTGCCGTGATAGATATGTGAATAGGCTGGGACGTAGATATCTTGCCCCTGGCGAGGAGGGCGCAAATCCGTAGCCAGGGTGATTGAAACGAGAGAAAAAAACAGGGTGGTAAGAAATACACTATAAAAGGCGATCTTTATTTTCAGGTGCATGGGCCTCACTTTTGTAACGTATGGGCGTTCACTCCCCCCTGTCTTCCTTGCATAGCTGTATCAGCAAGGGAGTTCATCGCAGGGATCATCTACTCTTGCTAGCATCTGTTCTAATTGAGTAATATGACTTTGTTCTTCTGTTATGATCCGCTGCAGTTGTTCCTGGTCCTCTTTATCATCAAGAAAGTCTAAGAGGAATTGGTAAAACAAGATGGTGTCCTCTTCAAAAGAAATTGATATATCCAATACTTCTTTGACTGAGCGACTTGTCTCCAGATTTTTTTCATCGAGCAGAAAGTCATTACCTTTTACCATATCCTGCAGGAGCGTTTGTCCCACATCTTCCATCTCTTTTTGCTCTGGTGTAAGAGGTTTTGAAGATTTAAGGTTGGCAAACCAGTTTGCGTGTTTTCGCTCCTGCTCAGCCATCCAGAGAAGCATCTCTGTAATTTTGGGATCTGTTGAAACCTTGCTTGCTTTAAGGTAGCTCTCTTCTCCGTTTCTTTCAATCTGTACTGCAATATTTTTGATGTCACCAAAGGTAAACATAATCTCTCCGTTGTTCATGAACGCTTTATTGGGTCAGGGCGGCTCAAAAAAGTATGAGAAGCCTATAGCTCATTGTACCGCGTTTCAGAAAACAGGATAGTCTTTTATTCAAAGAATTTGGTGAAAACTTCAACCTCCTCCCGTGTTGTACGGTAATTGTTCTGGGGTGCCGTTGTGTCTTCATAACCAAGAGCCATTCCACAAAGTAGTGTATGATCAGCCCCATACCCGAGTTTTGTTTTGATGATATCTGGATGCTGGCCCAGCGCAGCCTGGGCACAGGTGGCAAGGCCTTCTTCAACAGCGGCGAGCATGACTGATTGGATAAACATGCCATAGTCGAGAAAGGACCCTTTTTCCATTACGCTATCGAGAAAAAAGAAGAAAAGAACGGGAGCGTCAAAACCTCTATAATTTGCAACCCATTGTTCAAGTCTTTTGGCCTTATCTCTGCGTTCGATTTTGAGTGCTGAGTAGAGCGCTGCCCCACAGGTCACTCTTCTTTTCTTAAACGGTTCCTTCCATTTTTCGGGATAATAGTTGTAGTCCATGTCCCCAAGACCATCTTTTTCGAAAGTTTCGACAAGGGCTGTGGTGAGGTCTTTTCTAGTTTTACCAGTGACAACAGCAACCTCCCATGGTTGAGCGTTGGTACCTGAGGGGGCATGACCTGCAGCTTTTAGAATTCGTGTAATCTGTTCTCGACTAACCTCTTTTGGTAGAAATGCACGAGTGGACTTTCGATTTTCGAGGGCTTGGATAACATTCATATATTTTATCTCTTGTCGGATTGTAGGTTACACCGTTTGGCCGATGTCAAAAATTTCGTGGCAAGAAGGGCATATAAAAAGCCAACGAACAAGATCGTTGACTTTATCTCGTTGTAACATGGTGTGAAAACCGTCATGGTAATCACACAAGGGGCAGGTGCGAAATTCATCTTCTAAAACAATCGTGTGAACCTTTTCAGTCATGTTTCACCTCGTTTGAATGTTGGAAGGGCGAGTGTCTTTAATTAGAATTAGAAGAAAGTAACAATTATAGCAGATAGATCAAGAAATGTGATTGTATAATTTGTGATACAATTGTCAGTGAGGAGAAAAACAGTATATTTTGTTAAAATAACTGTTTTTGTTTCTGCAAATGATTATCCCTATCACAAAGACCATTGCATGGAAATCGGTACGGTCTTTTTTAAGGTTTTGTGTAACAACGTAAATCATCCCTGGAAAGGGAGCTTGTTATAGATGGGTATTGTGCCAAATATCAGGCACTATAAAGAAAAAGGAGACAATGGATGGCTGAAGAAACCACTGTTTTAACCCCTGATGGAATCGAATCACCGGGAGATAAAGAAAAAGAAAGTACTGAAAAATCATTAATGGTAGCAAAGGATCTTCTACCTGAAAAAATGATGGTTATACCTCTTCACGACAGGCCTATGTTTCCTAAGATGATGGGGCCCATTATTGTGGATGACGCTGGGTTACAGCAGGCGATCATGAAGCATATGAATCAGAACGCACCCCTGTATTTCGCTCTCATTTTACAGCGACCAACCGATGATGGTATGGCCCATGCCGCTCAAAGTCGAAAGGACTTTTTTGGAGTAGGAGTCGCTGCAAGGGTTATACAGGTCTCACCTTTTAAGCGAGGGGAGCCGCTTCAGGTGCTTGTCCAGGCTCTTGAACGTTTTGATGTTGTTTCAATGAGAAAAGATAAGGCTCTTTTTACAACCAAGGTCAATTATTGGTTTGAGACGATTCAGGAAAACAATGAAGAGCTCAAAGCCTACTCAGTTGCAATAATTGACTGTATTAAAGAGTTGGTCAATCTCAATCCACTTTTTAAGGAAGGGTTAAGCCTGCTTATCGAAAGGATAAATCTTAGTGATCCAGGGTCACTTGCCGATTTTGCGGCTTCCATGACTACGTCGTCCGGGTCTGAGATCCAGAAGATACTAGAAACCATGGATGTGAGAAAGCGTTTGGAGATGGTTTTGATTCTGCTGAAAAATGAAGTGGAAATCTCTAAGCTAAAAGCAAAAATCTCCAAGAGAATTGAGGAGCAGCTTTCTAAGCAGCAGAGAGAGTTTTTTCTTAAACAACAACTTCAGGAAATCAAGAAAGAGCTGGGGCTTGCAAAGGATGACACCCAGGCTGAAATCGAAAAATACCAGAAGCGTTTGAAGAAGCTTGTTCTTTCTGATGAAGCAAGAGATAAGGTAAAAGAAGAGATAGATAAATTGAAACTTCTGGGCTCCTCGTCTCCTGAATTTAATGTGACACGCACGTATCTGGATTGGCTGACAATCCTGCCATGGGGTGTTCATTCTAAAGACAGCTATAACCGGGATAAAGCGAAACGGATTCTTGATAAGGACCACTACGGCCTTACAGATGTGAAAGACAGAATTCTGGAACTTATTTCTGTGGGCGTGATTAAAGGGGATCTCTCCGGCACGATCCTTCTTCTCCAAGGGCCTCCAGGGGTAGGTAAAACATCTATCGGTAGATCCGTTGCCAAGAGTCTTGGGCGTGAGTTTTATCGCTTTTCACTCGGTGGAATGCGTGATGAGGCCGAAATTAAAGGGCATAGAAGGACCTATATAGGTGCAATGCCGGGTAAGTTTGTACAGGCAATAAAAACTTGTAAGACGGCAAATCCCGTGATTATGCTCGATGAGGTTGATAAAATCGGAGCAAGCTTTCACGGCGATCCCGCTTCAGCTCTTCTTGAGGTCTTGGACCCAGAGCAGAATAGAGATTTTCTTGATCACTACCTTGATGTTCGTTTTGATCTTTCAAAAATCTTTTTTATATGTACTGCTAACCAGCTTGATACTATCCCCGGGCCACTGATGGATCGTATGGAAGTGATTCAGCTTCCAGGATACATTCTGGAAGAAAAGGTGGAAATAGCAAAACGCCACCTGATCCCTAAACAGTTGAGAGAGCATGGACTGACAAACAAGCAGATCAGTCTGCCTAAAACTGTGATCTCAGGGATTGTGGATGGATATGCGCGGGAGGCCGGCGTTCGTGGTTTAGAGAATTGTGTGAAAAAGATCCTGAGAAAAAGTGTCCAGAAGATTATTGAAAATCCTGATCAGAAAATTACGATCAAAAAGGCTGATCTTCGTGACTTTCTAGGCAAACGTTTTTTCTCAGAGGATATGGCCTATAAAAAACCTCGTGTGGGTGTTATAACGGGGCTTGCCTATACAAGTATGGGAGGTGTGACCCTTCATATTGAGTCTGTGGCGATTCCGACAGGTCAGGCCGGATTTAAACAGACCGGACAGTTGGGAAGCGTCATGATTGAATCCTCCGAAATTGCATATAGCTATATTCGGTCACTGATGCAGAGTGAGGAAGCTGGGGCTGAGTTCTTTAATAAGAATATGATCCACCTCCATGTACCTGCAGGTGCTACTCCAAAAGATGGTCCTTCTGCTGGTATAACCATGGCCTGTTCTCTCTACTCTGTTGTTACAGGGCAACCGGTAAAGGCCAATATGGCAATGACTGGAGAGCTTACTCTCACGGGGCTGGTGATGCCCATTGGTGGTGTAAAAGAGAAGATGATCGCTTCAAAGAGGGCCAAGGTAAAAGAAGTGCTTTTACCAAAAGACAATCAGGAGGATTTCGAACTGCTTCCTGAGTATATAAAAGAGGGAATCACAGCCCATTTTGTTTCAAATTTTGAAGAAGTGAAAAAGCTGTGTTTTAAAAAGTAGCCAGGTTAAAAAATGTTTTACCTAGATCCCTGCTTGCATTGATGAATTTTTCATTGCGGGTGGGGATTTTTTATTTTCACTGGGAACAAGAAGGCGCAGTGCCTATAATGCTTGTTTGGAAAATAGTTATGGTTTTCAAGGAAGGTGATGCAAAGATAAAATGGAGCGGGAAACGAGATTCGAACTCGCGACGTCAACCTTGGCAAGGTTGCACTCTACCACTGAGTTATTCCCGCTCATTTTGTTGCTGCTGAGGATGTGCTTTTTAGCAAAATGAGAAGAGTAAGTCAACAGTTTTTATTGTATTTTCTTTATCTATTTGCATTTTTATTCTCAATTTTTCTCTGCCTCATGAATTTTACCGGCTATTCGGGTAGCAAATCATAGTAGTAGGTGAGGATGTCTGTACGGGTAACAATGCCTATAACCTTGCTGTTCTGAATGACTGGGAGATAACCCACATCTTTTTCTATCATAAGACGTGCAGCCATAGTGGGAGACGTTTTTGGGGTGATGGTTATTACGTCTCTAGACATAAACGCTTTAACAGGACTATCCCACTGCCGATCCTTTTTTATTCTTTTCATGTCCCAGAGAACGGTAATTCCTAAGATCGTATCATTTTCGGTGACAAGAATTCCTCTAATTTTTTCTCGCCCCATGGTCGCCTGGATCTCTCGCATGGTTGTGGTGGGAGGGACTGTCACCACTGGAAACGACATGATATCTGAAATTGAAGCTACTTCACTTTTGTTTGCATTAAGGATAGCCGTTATTTTAGCTTTGATCTGCTGGGGGGTAGAAAGAGCTGTTTTGATTGTAGCTGACCCAGCGCCAGCGTGACCACCTCCACCAAGGGCAAGCATCACTTCACCCACATGGATGTTTTCTACTCCACTTCTGCCGATAACAGTATTTGTGTCATCATTGTTAAATATCACAAAGAGTGCGTCTACATTTACAATCTTACGATACATGGAGACGATAGATGCGAGGTTTGGAACCTTTTTATCCAGTCTTACACAATTAAATCCCACGGCATGGCCATTGATTGTACTCTTTTCAGTACTCTTCATCATCTCAAAGAGAATTTCTTTCTGCGTCTCTTCGTAGGGTGGGTTAAGAAAGAAGTTGGCTACGTTAAGATCCGCCTTGTTTTTCAGAAGAAAAGCGGCAGCACTGGCGTCTTCACTGGTCGTGGAGGGATAGGAGAGATGGCCGGTATCCTCGTAGAGCCCTATGAGCATAACTGTTGACTCAAGTGGGCTGAGTTTCGTCCCTCTCTTTTTCATCTCACGTACAAGAAGGGTAACGGTGGAGCCAATATGTTCTCGCAGTGACCAGGTGGGTTGAATATCTCCTTTGCCTGTCATGTGATGGTCCCATAAATCAATCTCAAGAGTTTCCCGTTTACGCAGTTTATCCATGCGGTCAAGACGATGCCATTGGTCGGTATCGACCACGATGAGTTTAGTAACTTTATCGTGGTCGATCTCATTTGGGAGGACCAGATCAAACGCAGTTTTGTGGGTGGACAGAAATTGTTCTACATTTCTATTGGTCATCTTAGGCACAACCCCAATGCAACCAGGATAGAGCAGAGTCGCCCCGATAACAGAGGCCAGTGCGTCAAAATCTGTATTCTTATGCGTGGTTGCTATAAGCATTATATGGATGACTGTAGAAGGTTATTGGAGCTGATACACTGGGCGTTTTGATTTGTCGAGATAGTAAGGCATAACCTCTTCAGCAAGAGCGGTAAGAGTCTCTTTACGATTGTCCGGGGATGGGTGAGTGGATAAAAATTCAGGAGGTCCGTCTCCACCAACTTCCCCCATTTTCTGCCAAAGGCTGGCTGCAGCTTTTGGGTTGTAACCTGCTCTTGCAGCAAGTTCAATGCCAATTGCATCGGCTTCAACCTCAGATGTTCTGCTGTTGGGAAGAGTGATGGCAACGGCTGCAGCGGCAGAACTTCCTGCTAGTACAGCACCCCCGTATTCATTGCTACCCAAAGCAACGGCGAGTCCCATAAGGCCAACCTGTGATGCCATGGCTATGGACATTCGTTCCGCTGTATGATTGGCCAGAGCATGGGAGATCTCATGGCCCATTACCTGGGCAATTTCGTCGTCTGTGGCCTTTGTCTGTTCAATAAGACCTGTGTAGATGGCCATTTTACCACCCGCCATACACCAGGCGTTCACCATTTCTGGATCATCGATAACCTTGACACTCCATTCCCATTCACTTGTGTTGGGGTAGAGAACAATAGCTTGGGCTATAAGTCTACCTGTTATGAGTCGTATCCTTTTTGAGACGACCACATCACTGTCGATCTTTCCATCGTCATGGAGAGGTTGCAGGGTTTGGACATAGGCTTCTTTAGACGATAGTATTGCCTGCTCAGGTGATATAAGCATGAGCTGTGACCTGCCAGTTGGACTCGTGGCACAGGCAGAGAGAGTGAAAAGGAGGAGAAGAATAAGTAGCTTTTTCATTATAGACTTTTCTGTTATGCAAGATTTCATGTATATTTCAGGGGTAGAGGAGTGTTGGATTGCATCTGCTTTCTCTAAAATATATTGGTGGCAGATGGATTAGCAAGTCAGGATAGTGTAAAAATACTTATTCGCGGCTGCTACCGTCCTGTTTTATACATCTAAAAAAATCATACCTCATTGAATTAATGAAATCAAAATTTACTGAAACCGGCAAGAGAAGGTTCTGGTTGACTCGTCTCCAGATAGAACATGAAGAAATCTGTCGTAACTACGGGGTACAGTTATCACTGCCAATATTCGAAATTTCCTCAGGGGAAAGGCAGCTTGGCTGCTGGCAGGCCGGGACAAGAAGTTTACGTATCAGCGAGCATCTTATTACATCGTATCCGTGGGGGGTAACTCTACAGGTTTTAAAACATGAGATGGCGCACCAATATTGTTCTGAAGTCTTACGCTCAAAGTTCACCGCACACGGAGAGGATTTTCAGAAAGCCTGTTTTCGCTTAGGCGTATTGCCAGAGTTTCGTGGGTTTAGTCTGGTTACGGATGAGCTACTTCAACAATTAGATGACCATGGAAAAGGTGGGACATCTGAACCAAAGGTATTGACAAAGATTGAAAAGCTTCTGGCACTAGGAGAATCACCTAATATCCATGAAGCAGAAGCCGCTTTACAAAAAGCGAGTACCTTGATCGAAAAATACCATCTGCAGCAACTTACTTCCCCGGATCACTCTTCATATATTGTTGGGGTAATTGAAATAGGAAAAAAACAGATAGCAACCTACAAAAGACACATTTGCAGGATACTGCAGGATTTCTTTTTTGTACGGGTGGTGTTGTCGAGAGTATATAACCCGCATATTGATACCGTGCAGAAAACCATCGAGCTAATGGGCTCCAGAGAGAATGTTGCCATTGCCGAATACTGTTACTTTTTTCTTGAAAACAGGCTGGAACTTCTGTGGAATGACTTTCGGCAGCGTACCAGAAGTTCTGGGCGAACGCAGAAAAACAGCTATTACCTAGGCGTCGTTTTAGGATTTTTTCAAAAACTACAGGACCAAAACAGGAAGAGAAAGACGACGGCAGTAGAGCCACAGCGCAAAGAACTTCTACTGGTGGAAGACAGGCGGCTGGACGCCTTTGTGCAGATGCATTTCCCTAGGGTGAGGAAGTCGTCTTCTAGCGGCTCCAGAGTTGACCGTGGTGTATATCAAAAGGGAATGGAAGCGGGGCGTACTCTCACCCTCACAGAGGGTGTTGCAAATAAGGGGACGGTTGTGGGACGTTTACCCCGGTAAGTTTCCGGAATAGGTGAGAGTTATTTAATTATTGCAAAAGCAAGACTGTGCAATATAGTTGGGAGACACTTTCCTCTCTATATATCTTATCGGTGAAAATATGCGTCACCCCATACTGTTATGTACTGCTTTATTCTTTGCTGTCTTTTTCAGCTCCTTGAGTTCTGCCGGAGACAAGCCGTCTGTTTTTGTCAGTATTCTTCCTCAAAAGTACTTTGTTGAACAGATTGCAGGGGATCTGGTAAATATTCAGGTGATGGTAAAACCCGGTGCAAGCCCCGCGACCTATGAGCCGAAGGTTTCACAGATGAAAAAACTTGCCGTAAGTGAGCTCTATTTTGCTGTTGGAGTTCCGTTTGAGCAGGCCTGGCTCGAGAGAATAGCGGGTGTTAATTCTCAGATGAAAATCGTCAAAACTGATGTGGGTATTAAAAAGCTGGCCATGGAAAAACATCTTCATGACGATGAAGAAGATGATTCCCATGAAGAACACGCAGGCGATGATCACGAAAATGAGCAGGGAGAGGGTTTAGATCCTCATATCTGGCTTTCTCCACAGCTCGTAAAACAACAGGCCACTGTTATTTGTGCATCCTTAAAAGAGTTACTTCCGGAACAGACAACTCTTTTTGAGACTAACCTGACTCGCTTTAAAATGAAAATTGACGTTCTTGATACCGAGTTGCAGGAGATATTTGTCGGTAAGGAGAGTCTCCGTTTTATGGTCTTTCACCCATCCTGGGGATATTTTGCTCAAAACTATAAACTGAGACAGGTGCCTATTGAGATTGAAGGAAAGGGACCAAAGTCATCACAACTGAGAGATCTCATTCTTTTTGCAAGAGCAGAGGGAATCAAAGTGATTTTTGCTCAGCCGCAGTTCTCTACTAAAAGTGCTAATCTGGTTGCGCGTGAGATTGGTGGTCAGGTTGTCACTGTCGATCCACTGGCAGAAGACTGGCTTGCCAATATGAAGGTCGTTGCAGAAAAATTCAGGGATGCCATACAATGAACATCGTAAGTATTACCGATCCAATCGTTGAGATATCCCACCTTTGTTATTCAAATGATGGAAATGACATTTTACATGACATTAACCTGACTGTGAATAAGGGTGATTTTATATCTATTATTGGTCCGAATGGCGGAGGAAAGACGACTCTTTTAAAACTGATCTTGGGGCTCTTGAAACCGACCAGAGGCACGATTGAGATTAAAAAGAACAAGTGGGCTAAAAATGGAGACTCAGCTATTGGTTATGTTCCGCAGCACGTAAACCATAACTTGAGTTTTCCGGCAACAGCCCTCGATGTTGTGCTCATGGGTAATCATAAGCCAGGGCGCAGGTTCCGTTTTGGGAACACGGCCGCAGAGCGTGACGGTGCCCGTGCAACCCTTGAAAAACTAGGTATTGGAGATGTGGCCGATAGAAAAATAATTGCCCTGTCCGGTGGACAGAGGCAGAGAGTGTTGATAGCCAGGGCACTCGTCTCGCATCCAAAACTTCTGGTTCTGGATGAACCCACGGCATCTATTGATACCAAAGGCCAGACGGAGTTTTACGAACTCCTTATTGAATTAAATAAGGAGTTGACCATTCTTATGGTAAGTCACGATCTACTTGTTGTCTCAAAGTACGCAAAATCAATTGCATGTCTTAATCGCCGGATGCACTACCACCAGTCCTTTGGCTCATCAGGGGAAGTGCTTGACGCATTTTATTCATGCTCTGTTGAGGAAATGTGTCCTGTGGGGGCTATTACTCCGGGGAAATCTGATGTAGAGCAGGGGGTTGGAAATGATTGATGCACTGCAATTTGAATTTATACGAAACGCACTGCTCGCAGGACTTCTTGCCAGTGTTATCTGTGGGGTTGTGGGTACTCTGATTGTTGTTAACCGTCTGGTTTTCCTCTCAGGAGGGATTGCCCATAGCGCCTATGGCGGTATTGGACTCGCCTTTTTTATGGGTTGGCCCTATATGCTTGGTGCGACGAGTTTTGCCTTTGCCTCGTCCATGATTATGGCCGCCGTTTCTCTTAAATCAAAACAGAGGGCTGATACAATCATTGGAGTGATGTGGTCTGTCGGCATGGCAACAGGAATTCTGTTACTTGATATGACTCCAGGTTATAATGTTGATTTAATGAGCTATCTTTTTGGCTCGATACTAAGCGTTCCTGGCTCAGAGTTGATCGGTATGGGTTGCCTTACCTTTGGTATTTTACTGCTCATCTTTTTTTTCTACGATGATCTCCTTGCCATGTCCTATGACGAGGAATTTGCTCAGGTTCGAGGCGTTGCTGTTCGTCCCTTGTACTTCATGCTGATTGGCACCGTTGCAATAACTGTGGTCATTGTGGTGCAGGTTGTGGGGTTGATTCTTGTCATAGCACTTTTGACAATTCCCCCGTATATCGCTGAAAAATATACGAAATCGCTCCTACAGATGATGATGCTTTCCTGTCTTATGGGAATGGGATTTATAGCAGCGGGCCTCTGGGGAGCGTACAGGTATGATCTTACCTCTGGTGCTGCAATTATTTTCGTTGCTGGGGCTGGGTTCTTCCTTTCTCTTTTCATCGATAACCTTGTTGCCATGAGAAAGAAAAGACTATGGCTCAAAGCTCACGAATAGTCATTTCACTACGTAAATTCTACTGATTTGAGACGCTATGTTCAAAACGTTTAACCCTATGGCCCACCCACGCCTTTTTCGCATGGTTCTGAATTGTTGGCCTCCCTACCTTGGTGCAGGGATTTGCATCGAGGCGATTAGCGAAGATTGGCGCAAGATTCGGGTTGGAATGAAGTTGCGTTGGTATAACAAAAATTATTTGCGGAGTCATTTTGGAGGCAGTTTGTTTTCCATGACCGATCCGTTTTTTGTGCTGATGTTGATGGCTAATCTGGGAAAGGATTATATCGTCTGGGACAGTTCTTCAAAAATACAGTTTATTCAACCGGGGCGAGGAAGAGTTACTGCAAGTTTTGTTATAGATCAGGCAAAGTTGGACGAACTCCGGGAAGCAGCTACCTCAGGTAAGAAAATGTTGGAGAAATTTCGCGTAGATATTGTGGATGCGAACAACTCACCTGTAGCTCGCGTGCATAAAACAATCTACATCCGTAAGAAGAAGTCAAATCACTAAATCTCGAATCGTCAACTCTTTATCTGCTAACGTTGTACCCGCCTGTTTCGATTCTGATGTAAAAGTTACCATTTTATTAAATTACTGAAAAGCAAAAACTTGAAAAAGTAATATTGGTAACTATAGTTTCTTTTATGACTATGGAAAATTGAATAAAATTCTGGGAAATGGAGAGGTAACATGCAGACACAAGATTATTATACACTTCTTGGCATCTCCAAAAACGCTTCCAGTGATGATGTTCGTAAGGCCTATCGTAAAGCTGCCCGCAAGTTTCATCCAGATATTAATAAGGACCCAGAGGCAGAAGATAGGTTTAAGGAGATAGGAGAGGCGTATGAAGTTCTAAAAGATGCGGAGAAGAGAAAGTTATACGATCAATATGGCAGTAACTATAAAGATGCTCAAAATAGTGAATACCATCAGAATAATAAGGGATTTTCAACAAATAAGAGTGGACACGGCAATGACTTTCACTTTGAAGGTGGTGGTTTTACCGGTGGTGAGGATATCAATGATATTCTAAAAAACATGTTTGGTAGCGCAGGACAGTTTGAGAGTGGCCAGAGCGCGTCAGGCTGGCAACAGGCTGGCGCTGGTTTTCAAGAAACGCCTACAGAATACGAACTTCAGGTAAGTCTTGAAGATGTGTACTTTGGCGCTGTAAAACATATTTCGTTACAAACCTGGGAACCGGACACGCAAGGCGGAATGAAACAGGTGAGCAAGGAGCTCAAGGTTACAGTACCTCAAGGTGTGACAGATGGTTCGGTTATTCGCATTGGTGGGACAGGGGGTGTAAATGAAAAACTCCATATTCGCTTAAATATTGCACCCCATAAACAATTTAGAGTGGTTGGGTATGACTTAAAGACTGCCGTTGCAGTGTCTCCTTGGGAGGCTATTCTAGGCGTAAAAATCCCAGTGGAAACAATGGATGGTAAGGTTAATCTAACGATTCCTAAAGGGGCGCAGAATGGTGTACAACTCAGGGTTAAGGGGAAGGGGCTAAAACGGAAAAATGGAAAATCAGGAGATATTATCGTGACTCTTGATGTTCGCCTTCCAGGTGGATTGAGCGAGGAAGAAGAGCAACTGATTCGGTCTTTAGCAGAAAAATCAGAGTTCAACCCCCGTAAAACCAGAGGCCAACAACCAGCATCAACAGTACCTGCGTAGATATCAAATGAGAGTAAAGGACAGATCAGAGGCAAACCTTACAAGGTCTGCCTCTTTTTTTGGGGGGGGAGACTTTATGCGTAGATCATCTCTTCCTTGAGCATTTTGTCCATAAAGTCGAGGACAAATTGTCGCTGAACCGGACTTGCATGGGCAATACAGGTACAGTGGAGATTTGTTTGGCTGCGAACAAGGAGTTCAAATTTAACCCCATCCCGCGTGACTTCAACTGCCAGGTAAAATGGACCGTGTTCTTCATGTCCCTGTTGAGCTTCTGATAACAAATCAGGGGTGAGCTCCATCCAGTAGAGGCCAATCATGGGGCCTCGTTTGAGGGTTCGTTTCAGGTAGGAGTCGATGTTGTCGTGCTCCATGGGAGAAAGTTCATCAATTACTATTTGCCGCATGATAAGAAATTCCTTTTACCAATAAATTCAAACTGTTTTTATCTATCACCTAAATCTTGCGTGAACGTAATATACTGTTGTGCAAAATTTAGATATCAAGCCATGTGCTGTTGGTGTTGAAGTTTTCAAAACCTTCTTCTCGCACTACTCCCATATTTTCAAGTCGTATGCCTCCCCAATTCGGCACATAAATACCTGGCTCTACAGTTACAATCATCCCAGGTTTTAGTTTCTTTCTGCTGCGTGATGAAAGAGATGGGGCTTCATGTACCGCAAGGCCAACACCGTGGCCAAGGGAATGACCAAATTTATCTCCAAAGCCTGCTTTTACAATGACGTCTCGAGCCGCTTTGTCAGCATCGCAGCCACGTACGCCAGACCTGATTGCAGCCATGCCAGCAAGTTGTGCTTTTCGCACTATACGGTGCAGTTTAAGATAACGTTTGGTGGCATTCTGTGGAACAAAGTTCCTTGTCATGTCTGAACAGTAGCCGTCTAAGATGAGGCCCATATCTATTGTGAGACTTTTATTCTTTCTCAGTCGGCTTGTTCCTGGAACTGCGTGGGGCAGAGCTCCATTAGCGCCGGTAGCAACGATTGTATCAAAACTAGGACGTTCAGCGCCATATTTGCGCATGGCAGATTCTATGGCAGTGGCGACTTCAATCTCCGTTTTGTAGTCAGAAAAAGAGGAATACACCTCTTCGAACACTTTCTCATTGAGTCTCACGGATTTCTTAAGCAGTGCAATCTCCTCCTCATCCTTTACGATACGAAGGGATTCAACAAGGTCTTCCACGGGACTCAATAAAACGCCTTTTTTCTCTAGCTTCTCAGACATCAGTTTTGCAGTGCTGTGCAGGGTGTAGTGAGATTCAAAGCCGAGCTTAGTGATACCGAGATCAGGTAACATTCTGGCTAATAGGTCGATGAGTCCCTTAGGGTAGAGAACAACTTCAAATCCGGCTGCCTCTTTTTCCGCTTGCATTTTGAAGCGAAAATCGGTGAGCAGAAAGACAGGCCCTTTTCGAGGAATAAGAAGAACACCTGAACTTTCAGCAATCCCATGATCTCCCCCAGTGTAACCACTGAGATAACGTCGGTTGTCAGGCTGACTGATAAGCACCGCGTCGACCTTTTTACGACCCATTTTTTTACGTAGCTTATGTAATCGTTTCTGAAAGTTCATATCTATTCATTCCTACAAAAAGTGTACATTAACAGGATTTATGAGTCTGTTGATTTACTAGGATTTCGAAGTCTACGCTATCTGGTTCGAGATCAGGAAAGCGAAGACTCCGAGGCATACGTAAAAAATCAACGGCGTCATTTATACCTGCTGTGAAAAGAGCTGAAGAACCATGTCTTTACGCTGGTTCATCGCGTCGTTGTACTGGTTATTCAGGCTTGTCATCATTTTGCCCATTTCTTCATTGAATTGAGGATGCATAACAGGATTGATTTCTTGTTGTGACTCCTGGCCCGAGGCCATTTGCTGCTGCTGGATTTGTGCAGTTAGAGCCTCTTTTAGTTGCTGGGTGGATTGCTCTTTGTGCTGGTCGTATTGGTCAAGAATTTGACCAAGTTCCTGGCAGATAGTCTGTATTTCACCGTCGTTTTGTGACAGTAAGAGAATACCCTGAAGTGCAGTCTGTCCGGTGCTTTGCAACTCTTCGTCTCTTGGTAAAACGATATTGCGAAGAAGCGTCTGTGCCATGCCTTTTTTGATTGATATCTGGTCTTCAGGTGAGTGGGAGTCCAGGGGCGTTGCAAAGTCAGCATTTCCAGAATTAATATAATCTGCAGCCAGTTTCATCCCGGTTTTGACCAGACCTTCGTTATCAGTGACCTCCGGTGCTGTTTCTGCCATTCTGGCTGCTCGCTCCAATACCATTTCCATTGTACTCTTTATCTCAGCCATATTTGGTCCTTTTATGTTGTAATCGAGTTGTGTTTTTAATGTTTATTTGGCCCTACTCTCAGAATTGCAGAGACTGTACAACAGAGTACTAGCCTTGGCAAAGAAAAATCTATAAGAGGAGGCCGCTTTTGTACGCTCTTCAGATTGACGCTTATTTTTCTTTTCTTTTTCTGAGTCTTGCTGCAAAAAAGCCATCAATTGATGCTGCAGGTAAGGGGTGAAAAAATCCATTGTGAATGAATTTGTGGCTTGCCTCAGGAAGAACCTTCGCGCAATCAGTGAGTTCAAATTGGGGGTTATCTTTAAGAAAGGTATGCACAACCTCAGAGTTCTCTTCTGGTTCAAGCGAGCAGGTTGCATATACGAGTATTCCACCATCTTTAATTAAGGTTGCAGCATGGGAGAGTAGGGCCAGTTGTTCGCTGTGGTAATACTGAAGATCGTCAATATTCCTGCTCCAGCGAATGTCAGGATGTCTGCCAATAACTCCGGTGCCTGAGCAGGGGGCATCTATGAGAATACCATCAAAGAGAGGCACTGTTTCTTCTGTAACATCAAGAAGACTCGCTTTATGTACGGTCAGAGGTGGGGAGGTAAAAAGTCTATCCATATTCTCTTGCAGTTTTTGTAAGCGAAATGATTCCGGATCTACAGCATGTACATGGATTCCGAGCCCCGCTGTTTCTTGCAGAATATGAGAGGTTTTCCCTCCGAGACCGGCGCAGCCATCGAGGTAATTACCATCAGGCACGAATGGACCTAAAAGAGTCGTGGCCAGCTGTGCTGCTTCATCCTGAACCTGGAAAAATCCCTGGTCAAAGCCTGGTAGTTCAGTGATTGCCCCTGAATATTCTGCCAGGACAACAGCATCTTTTGCATAGAGGCCGGGTTGTGCTTTGATTTCAGCTTCGTCTAGCAGGGTTAAAAAGTCATTTTGCTGGGACCGTGTAGTGTTGACCCGAAGGCTGAGGATAGGTTCGTTGTTGTTGTTGTGACACATCGTACTGGTTGCGTCTTTACCAAAAGTTTCTTGCCATCTCTGTGTGAGCCATTCAGGGTGATTGAGTATTTCCTGTCCCTTTTTGTCGGTGCGAGATTTTTGCTCCAGTTCATCCTTTGTACGAATAGCCTGCCGGAGAATTCCATTTACAAAGCCGTGGAGGCGTTTGTGGATCTTTGCAACCTTGCAGCTTTCAACAGCTTCATTAACTGCCGCTGAGTCCGGAATACGGTCGAGGAAAAATATCTGATATAAGCCAACGGCCAATGCCTGATGAATGAATAGGTCCATTTTTCGAATTGGCGTCTTGGAGAGTATAGTGAGCACCCGGTCCAGAGACTGGCGTTTTCTCAAGACACCGTAGACCAGTTGCATGGTGAGGTTTCTTTCATTGGATGGAAGTTTGTATTGGGTGACAACACGGTCGAAGACTGGTTTTACGGGGGTCTGATGTTTGACCAGTGATGAAAGGATCTTGGCCGCACAGTAGCGGGCTGATCTGGACTTTTGATTTTGCAAAATATATAAACCTGAGGGGATGAGCTAATAGGATTTGATGCTGTTCCGTTCTTGGAAATTCTCTCAAAAAGAAATGAGAGAGATAATAATCATCAGTAATGAAACTATATTAGCAGTTAATTGGCTTTCAGGCTATGCAAATTAAGATATGTGAATCGATTTGCTCCCCTTGCTGAATCCGCCTTTCAATGGACAATTAGGACTGAGACTGGTATGTTTAATGATGTCAGATTTACGAACGTAAATGTAAATATTTTAAATATAATATCATACTGTTATGCAAATAAAAAACTGGTTTCTGCTATTGCTTCTGGGAGTGTTTTCTGCTTCCACAGCACAAGGCTATACCATGCAAGAAATTGTCAAAAGAGGATATCTGAAATGCGGTGTATCGCCAGGAATACCTGGCTTTTCTTCTGTTGACGCAAGTGGGGAGTGGTCCGGTTTTGATGTTGACTTTTGCCGGGCTGTTGCAGTGGCAACTCTTGGAGACGCGACCAAGGTAGAGTTTTTACCATTGGCGGCAAATGCAGCCTACACTGCCTTACTCTCAGGAAAGGTTGATCTTCTGTCACGACAGGCGGAATGGACATTTACTAGAGATACAGCTCTGGCGGTACATTTCACGGGAGTGAGTTACTATGATAGTCAGGGATTCCTGGTTATGGATAAACTTGGAGCCGAGTTTGTCGAAGATCTGAAGAAAGCCAAAATCTGTGTTGCTGTCGATTCGGATGAGGCCCTTCGATTGAAGGATTATTCTGATCGAAATGTTATGGAATTTAAACTTGTTCCATACGAATCATGGGACCATGCAATTAAAGGTTTTGGTAGCACCTGTGATGTTCTTTCCCTTAAAAAATCTCGATTATACGGAGTGCAGAAGGAGCTGGAAAAGTCACAAGTAGCATCTATCTTGGACGAGGAAATTGCCAAGGAGCCGCTTGGCCCAGTAGTAAGGCAGGGTGACGATGTTTGGTTTAATATTGTGAGGTGGACTCTGTTTGCTATGATTAACGGGGAAGAACTTGGAATTACCACACAAAATATCAACGCGATGAAGATTAGCAATACGCTGGTGATAAAACGATTTTTTGGATTGGAGGGAAATCACGGTACAGGTGTTGGTCTTAAAAACGATTGGACAGCCGAAATAATTCGTCAGGTTGGTAATTACGGTGAGGTCTTTGAGCGCAATCTTGGTTCCGGTTCGACCCTGAATATTGATAGAGGGCTCAATAAACTATGGAATGATGGGGGGCTTCAGTATGGCCCGCCTTTACGTTAATTGTACATATTTAGTGCCTGAACGAAAACCTGCAAATTCTGTCGAGTTCAAGGCGGACGATAATTTTAACCGGAGGAATACATTGAGTATCTCTGAGTCTCGTACCTCGTTTACCGGAGGATTAAAATTTGAGTCCAACGAAGAAATCGGCATAATTGGTGGTTTTCGGTCGAGCACTATTTACGGGAGCATCATGCATAATCAAAAAGAAAAGTTTGTCGTAACTACGTTAATAATACTCTTTTGTCTGTTTATAGGTATTCAGGTCAATGCTACGGAAGTGGCCAGCTCTGTAACACCTGTAGTTGAGGAGCCAGGAAAATGGGATAAAGCTGGAAAGGAAGTTTCTGAAGCAGCAAAGGCGATTGGTGAAGCTTCTGGTGAAAGTTGGGACAAGACAAAGGATGCCACCGAGAAGTCTTACGAAGACATGAAGGAAAAGAGCGCTGAGGCTTGGTCAATAACAAAAGAAAAAAGTGGGGAAATGATAGATAAATCTGTTGATGCGTCTAGCCAGGCAGCAGATAGCGCCGCGGAAAAAAGTAAGGAAGCCTGGGATAAAACCAAAGAGGGCTCTACTGAACTTATGGATAATGCTAAAAGTAAAGTTCATGAAATGACTGCTCCCACTCCAGAGTAAATTATAGTAACAATTTTTATGTTCTTAAAAAGTGGCAGTCCCAAAAGGGATGGCCACTTTTTATTTCCCCCTATTTGTTCTGTTCTGATAAAAAGACCTGCTTATATTGTTCAATACGAAAATCAAAAGTCGTGTAATGTGGGGTCTTAGCCCTTCTTGCTTTATAGAGTGGCATACTACCTATTGCCCGGTTGGCTGCAGTAGATGGAGACGTAAGGGCGATTGTGGTTATCTCTCTTTTGCTATAGAAAAAGGTATGTCTCCTAGGAACCTGATTATCTGTACAGGTGAGTGAAAGACCGTTTTCTTTCAGCTGTTTTCTGAAAAAATATTCAGGACCATTTTTTGAGTTGCCTCCGGTGAAAATGATGGTGGTAATATTTGGATGTTTTCGTAACTGAAAGAGGATATCACGTAGTGTTATCGCCTGCATTCCAAGGTCTGACGCATCAACTTTGTGTCGTTTGCAGGATGCAACAATATCACAAATACCAAGGTGTTCACGACGCAGGAACGCCTTTCTTTCCTCCACCGCCTCAAGAGAATTATCAAAGCGTAAAGATAGTTTGAATATCGAGTCCAAAACAGGCCAGAGCATTCCATCACAGCTCCCATAACAAAAGTTCACATCCTTTTCCTTAAGGACATTAATTGAAAATCTGGGAGGTGGAAGAGTTCCAATAATGATTTTCGTGGTCCCATCTGGTATGAATATATCGTACGGATGTTTATGGAAAAATTCTTTCATCGACAAGTTATCACCTACAGAGTGAATAGAGTAATGAGAGCAGACCTGTTCTGTTTTTACTGTGTTGCTTGTAACCTTAATACACAACCTGTTATTTCATGAAAAGAATATCCTTCCTCCATACTTTCCTTGTGCTCAGTCTTATAGCTATAATTGGATTTGGCTATACAGGATACCACTATGTTGAACGACTTGACGCAGAGATACAGGAGACATTTAACGGAAGAAAATGGGACGTTCCAGCAAGTGTTTACGCACGGCCTTTGGAACTCTATTCCTCACTAAAAATAGAGGCTGATATACTTGAAAAAGAGCTTCAGTTAGCGGATTACCGAAAAGAGAATCCTGTGAGTGCTGCTGGTGGGTATTTTCGAGAAAATGGCTATTTCGGCATTTATACAAGGGGCTTTCACTTTGCCAGTGGTTTTGAAAAGCCGGTAGCAATATATGTGACCATCGAAAATGGTGCTGTTGCACAGATACGTTCTGGAGAAACGGATGAAGAGCTTGCTTTTGTTCGCCTTGATCCCGCAAGAATTGGCAGTTTCCATCCTAAAATTCATGAAGACAGAGTTGTTGTTGGGTCAACCGAGATTCCAGAGCTACTTCGTCAGGGGCTTATCGCCGTAGAAGACAGGGCTTTTTACTCACATCATGGCGTTTCGCCCTTAGCTATAGGGCGCGCACTGGTCGCTAATTTCAGTGCTGGGAAAACAGTACAGGGCGGCTCCACACTCACTCAGCAACTGGTTAAAAATCTTTTTCTAGATCGAAGCCGGACCCTTACCAGGAAGATCAATGAAGCCCTGATGGCACTTTTGTTGGATTTTCATTATTCAAAAGATGAAATCATGACGGCCTATATAAATGAGGTGTTTTTAGGTCAAGACGGGGGAAGGGCCATTCATGGGTTTGGGCTGGCCAGTCAATTTTATTTTCAAAGAGAACTGGGCGATCTGTCTCCAGCTCAGTTGGCCACACTTATCGGAATGGTGAAAGGGGCGTCCTATTATGACCCGAGACGACATCCTGAGCGTTGCAAGGCAAGAAGAGATGTTGTGTTAGATGTTTTCATTGATGAAAAGATTCTGAGCGACTCTACCTATAAGCTTGCTTTGGCCGAGCCACTAGGAGGTGACTTTGAGCAAAAAAATGGATTTAACCGGTTTCCAGCCTATCTCGATCTTGTACGCTTTCAGTTGCAGGATGAATATCAGAGAGAAGATCTCCAGACCAAGGGTTTACAAATTCTTACAAACCTTGATCCTCAAGTGCAGTGGCAGGTGGAAAAAAGCTTAGAGGAGACGGTGAGTGAATTAGAAAAGCAGAGAGGTTCTGAGGGCGAGCAGGGAGCTGTTGTTATTACCAGAAGAGAGACAGGAGAGGTGCTTGGTCTTATGGGGGGCAGAGGGAATGCTGCCGGGAGTTTTAACAGGGCTCTGGATGCAAATCGTCCTATCGGCTCACTGGTGAAGCCAGCTGTTTATTTGACCGGTTTATCAGAAGGTTACACTCTCGCTTCTCCTCTTCTTGATAGTGCTGAAGGTCTTGCAAAGGGTGATGAGGAGTGGAACCCTAAGAATTACGATAAAAAAGAACATGGCATGGTGCCTTTGTACTATGCTCTGGCCAAATCCTATAATCTTGCTACGGTAAGGTTGGGGATGGATGTCGGCCTTGAGAAGGTTATTGATACGTTAAAAAAAATGGGATATCAGGAACAGATTTCCGCCTACCCTTCACTCTTACTTGGCGCAATCGATATGTCTCCACTACAGGTGAGCCAGATCTATCAAACTATTGCATCCGGTGGGTTTTATTTGCCTCTGAGATCAATTCAGAGTGTTATTACTCAAGATGGTGAACTTGTAACAAGGTATGGCCTTGAGATAGAACAGCGTTTTCCCCCTGCACTGATGGAGTTGTTGACTCACGGTTTATCAAGGGTTGTCACCGAAGGAACTGCACGGGGTTACCCGTTTGAACCGGGGAAGTTTTACGCCGGTAAAACGGGTACCTCAGATGGTCTTCGAGACAGCTGGTTTGCCGGGTTTTCAAGTGAGTATAGTGGTGTCGTGTGGCTTGGCCGAGATGACAATAAGCCAACCCCGTTTACCGGTAGCTCTGGAGCTCTGCAGGTCTGGGGCAATATAATGAAAGCTATCACCGAAGACTCAAATTTCCCATCTTCATCCTCCTTGGATATTGTTTGGACTAAGGTTAATATAAGAGGTGTTACTGGAGTAAATGATGGAGATATTATATCCACAGAGCTTCCGTTTATTAAAGGAACTGAGCCCAAAAGTCTTATACAGAAGCCGACCTCAGGTTTACAAACGATAGAAAATGAGGCCAGAAACCTGATGAGATCAATAAATAAAATATTTCAATAACTCAATGGGTTACATCATATGAAAATTTTTCCAATAACCTCTCACCAAAAGATGGCAAGCAAGCACATTGTTGTACTGTTATTTGTTGCTCTGTTTCTTTATGGATGTGGGGGGCGGCCTATAGCTTCGGTGTATCAGCCATCACCACCCGGTAATAACTACCCGGAACCGAAATTGCCAGAAGTGGGTAGTCAGCAGCCGACAAGCCCAAAGGATCGTTACGCTGGTCCTGCATCGCCATTATACCGTAAAGCGAAAACATTTATGGCACAAAAAGATTACAGGCAGGCAGAGCTTGCCATGGAACGGGCACTTCGAATTGAGCCTAAGAATGGGTACTATTGGTATACGCTTGCCAAAATAAAATTTGCCGATAACCAGTATGGCAAAATGAAGCAGCTTTGCCTCAAATCGAAAAGTCTTGCCGGTGGGGATACGAACCTCATACAACTCAATGATCGACTGATCAATAAGACTCAATAACTGGCTGGAATTGTCTTCTCTTGTGAAAAGAGCGTATAATGTGTTGGCGGACAATAAAGTCTGACTATCTGTATGGAATATCTCCCGTGTCGGCTCTATTGGATTTCACTTTTTTTCCAGGTGGTTCGAGAGTGCTTTCGTATCAAAAAGGTTCTGATATCCTACCGATATTGTTGTGCTATCAACCCCCCTTGCCTAACATGCTTTGTTTCTGTATAACATTACAGAATACAGGATAGCCAGTTTCTGGTACACCTCTTGTTGTGAAAGCCGCGCGGCAAAGGAGGTAACAATGGTCTTTATAAACGGTAAGCAAGTCAGAATAAAGAGGTCACTAACCGTGGATAGTATACTTGTAGATCAGTTCATTGAGGAGAATGCCGATCCGATCTGGCACCATCAGAACGAGCTGTGGGAGCTGTTGCCGTTTGAAGACGCACTTTTGAGTCCTGTGCTGTATACTGGAGTAGGTTCAACAGAACACAAGGACGAAATACCATTTTGACTTTGATCAAAAAGAGGAAGTAGTTAAAAAATCCATTGTGAATTATTCAACTACACCCCCTTGAACGTTGTTTTGCTCATTCCTACCATTTATGGGGACAAGGGTTGAACTATAACACCAACGGGATTCAGCAACAAATCTTCCCCAAAGGTGTAGATTTGTCGGAGGTTCAGAAAGCAATGGACAAACTCAACAAGCACCCAGAAAGTATCTTGGGTTAAAAACCCCATATCATGTATTTGGGGGACTCAATCCACCGGTTGCACTATCGAATTGAATTTGCAGAGTCAGGTAATAGGTCGTTATGGACTTTAGAGTTTTACAAGCTAAGAGTGGGGATAGTCTTCTTGTCTCATGGGAGTTTAAGGGGGAGGTGCGAAACCTTTTGATGGATGGCGGAATGTCCTCGACTTATGGGACGACGCAGAGAAAGGGCGATTTGTATAAAGCCTTGAAGAAGATAAAACAAAAGGGGCAACGCATTGATCTATTGATTCTTTCGCATGTTGATGAAGATCATGTCGCTGGTTTGCTGAAGGGGTTTAAAAATAACGGTTTGCTTGAGGAGTTGACTGATAAAGTTTGGTTTAATTCAGGAATATTGATCGACAACGCATTTGATCAGCCTATTGATGAAACTCATTACCTTAATTTTGGCTCCGGCGCATCTAATTTGACCAGCATCGGGCAGGGTGTTCGTTTTGAGGATGCGATTGAAGAAAAAGGAATCTGGATTAAGAGGTTAATTGAGGTCCCTCAGGTTTGTACTGATTTAGGAGCAAAGATAACCATCCTGTCGCCGACCCGAAAAAAGCTGGGGAAATTGCTGCAAAAGTGGCAGAAGGAGGCTTCAAGTTCTCTTACTGGAGGGGCTGAAAACGATTATGAAATGAGTTTTGATGAATTGTTAGCTGATGATGTATTTGAAGGTGATGATTCTTGTACGAATGGAAGCTCTATTGCATTATTGATTGAAATTAATCAGAAAAAGCTTCTTTAACTTGGTGATTCTCATGATGAAGTGACCATGGATAGCATTAAGCAATTGAAGGATGAAAATGAGCGCTCATATAGCACCGATAATCCTCTTTCTGTGGATTATGTAAAACTTTCTCACCATGGTAGTCAGCACAACACCAGTCCTGAATTTTTAAAATTAATAGAGTGCCAGAATTATATTATTTCGACGAATGGAAGCGGGCATGGGCACCCAGATAAACGGACGTTGGCTCGAATTGCAGATCGACACCCACACTCAACGATTTGGTTTAATTATCGAAGAGTATACAATGCAATAAATACTTCGCTAAACGTAGATGATTCCAGCAAGATCAATTGTGGGTATAAGTGCAGTATGGAAGGTTTCGAACTATGAGCGACATGATTTCACTGCAGAACCTAGCAAAAAAGCACACTGTAAAACTGAATGCGGGAAGTGGCGTACTTCTAAACGGCGCAACTGATGAATATAGTTATGTGTTGACGGCCAAGCATGTGGTGATGAATTGTGGGACAACGGAACAACCTAACTGTGTTGACTGCTCGGCATGTCCCAACAGTGTTGGCTGTATAGAACCTGCGTGTGCTAATATCTCAATCAATAAATATCCTGATGGGACTCCGCTGGTAGCTACAGAGATATTCCATAGTAATAAATGGGACGCATTAATATTAAAGATTCCCTATCAGTCAGATCTTTCACTTTGTGTCTCGTTTGATGAGATAGAACTTAATGCGCCCATTACGTTGTTTGGGTATCCACAGAATGAGCATGAAAACGTACATGAATTTAGTTCTCAAATTAAGCGTTTTGAATGTCGTAAACATGATCAAGTAGATGATATAAAGAGAATTATTGTTAGAAATAATTCGTTTGCGGGCCAGGATGGTGTAGAGGGCTTTTCTGGAGGAGGTTTTTTTGAATTTGATCTCGAAACTAATTCTTTTTTTTTAGTCAGCATTGAAAATCGGATGGATGATGTGGAGGCTGACCATGGTCATATTTGTGGGGTGATGCTAAACGCATATAACGATCTTGTTGAAGAATATAACTTAGCAAAGTTAAAACCTCTACATTTAACTGATTTTAAGCACAGTCAAAAATATATTTTTCATGCCGAAGACCTTTCGAATGAAAGAAGCTTAGACGGGGGTTAGAGGTGTTTTTTCTGAGGTAATTCGGGAACACATACTCCCGACAAAAGAGTCTCCGTCAACAATCTTGGAAAAGTTTTCTGAAAAACTATTGGCCTACCGACAAGAACATCAAGAGCTACAACATGTGCGCTTGTGGATATGGTTTCTCGAGTTTTTGATAGTACAACTAATCATTCAGCCACCAATGAGCTTTACCGAGGGCTGGGAGGTTTCTTATTTTGATGAAATATTCAACTCATATCGTTTTATTTTCTCAAGTAAGCCCGTTGGATACAAACACTTCTACAGAGATATTTTCTTGCAGACTTCAGGTCTTCATTCTTTGCGGGATGAATCAAAGATTATACTGTTAAATGATGGTGAACAACCCCCTAATCCCATTCTTGACAAGGAAAAGTTGAATAGACACAATCCAGATATCTCTCAAGCCTCGGATGAGAATATCGCCAGAGTTGTGCGTTTTAATAAAAAAATACAAAACAATGTTATTCATTGGAGAAAACTAAACAACGACTGTCTGTTTGAGAGCGAAGATGAGTTTGAAAATCTAAATGCGATTGATCATGAGCAGGAGATTGTAAAGTTGCTGAAAGAGAAGTATGCCCCATACTTAGTCGGAGAAGAATGCTAAAATGGAATTAACATTTAAAAAATACGAAATAGATTTAAGCTTTATACCGACGCACGAAGGAATAAGCAATTCAAGCTACGTGGCATCCTTCAATGATGCATCTAAATTAACAGCGTTTTGTTGCTTCGTGAGTAGTGATTTTCTTCTGGAAGATAAGTGGCGTGAAGTTAGTGATTGCATTAGCCATGACTACCTAACAACGTTAATTTCTGATTTTGAGTATTGGAATTCTTACCTTGTGTTTATCTGCAGTGTAGACGTTCCTAAAGCGCTCAAGTACGAGATCGAAAATGACAAACTTTACATGCGCAAACTGGTAGAGAAAAAGCTAGTTAGCTGGGAGGATGCAACTCCTGAAAAGGCGATAATCGAAATGTTGAACCGTCGGTTACTCCTCTCTCATATTGATCTGTCGAGGTACAAAAATGAATACACTCCAGTTTCACCTTTGTTGAGCAAGTGGGGGAATATAGTGTGGTTGATGAAAAAATTTCACCAGATCTGCGTAAAAAAGATAGTAAAAAAGCTCGAGCGGCGTGGATCAAAGTAGCGCTGACGGATGCGATGAAGGTGGTCTCTGATGAAAATTAGAAAAGTAGAAATCCAAGCGTTTAAATCGTATCTAGAAAAAAAGGATGGAACTTTTGAGTTCACGCTGCCTACTTCAGGCGAAATTGCTAATTTTTCATCGATCTATGCGCCTAATGGCTTTGGAAAGACATCTTTTTTTGATGCGGTTGATTATGCCATCACTGGTAAAATAGAACGATTTTCTCGTGATTCAACTTTGCGCAATATACACAAAAGCGAAGCAAGATCTATTAATGAAACTGGGAAACGGCAGTACCTCTTACGGAACAAAACTATTGGTGCCCAAGATACAGATGTCCAGGTAGCCCCCTTAACTGAAGTTACGGTTCACACGTCGAACCGGATTCAGCCATTTAAAAGTGATTACAATTTCCCTCAGCGAAGAAGTCTGGATTACAACTTCCCATCTGATTGTAAACCGAGGACAAAGTTTTTCGAAAGAGTGCTTTTGTCTCAGGAGTCGATTGACGCTTTTTTACGGGAGACTACCCCAGAAGGACGATACAACAAATTTATAGAGTCAGTTGGCGACTTGACTGGCGAAGATAACAAGCGCCGATCTCTAGAGGCTATAAAAAATGAATTAGAACACCATCGTGAAGACCTTAGGAAAGAAACAGAGAAATGTGAGGCAGAATTAGCAGCAGTTAAAACACGCGATAATCCTATTGACAAGGCAAATCAGTTAGTTACGGAAATTAATTCAATTGCAGAAGATCCGATTTCTCCGTTTGACGCTCAACATAATGAAATGCTCCATGAAGAGTTGTTGACGCAGTTAGTTGCGTTAGAGGAACAGTCGTCTGACTCCATGCGTGAATTTGATAAGAAAAAGGTCAACGCAGAGCGGCAACTAAACTCCTTGTTGGAAACGCAGCGCAAAGTTGAAAATCTTACTCAACTAAAGGCAACTGAGACGTATATAGATCAAGCTATTCAGGATGCAGAAAATAAAAAGCAGTTAGAATTAAATAAAACAACTGTTCAGGCAGAGATTGATCAAATTAGTGGACAACTACAATCTATTCAGGGATTTTTGAATCAAACTCCTGAATTTATTGAGTTTAAGTCCAGTTCACGCCAGTTAGAGAAGGAACAAAACAGACTTGTTGAGACGATGAATTCGTCGATAAATAAGAAAAATGTCGCTGAAGCTGAGCTGAAGCTTATACGTGTTTCACTCGGGAAGGCAAAAGAGGAACTTGATCGCCTGCATACAGAATCTAAAATTGGCAAGGAGCGCTTTGAAAAATTATCGAAGCTTAAGACAGAACGAGAATGTCTGGAGGGACAACTTGCTGCCTATCAGTCTCATCCGCAGCAAGAACGGATTCATGCTATTAAATGTCAATTACTTTGTCCGGTTCGCGACAATTACCTTGTCCGCTTTTTCGCACCCTATATTAACTGATTTTCATGCCCTTTTTCATCATTAGATTCTCGCTGTTTTGGGCCCTACAAAGTTGTGCTTTTTATTAAGAGCGTAGCGAGTAAAAAAAGCACAAC
>JBLHNU010000014.1:0-101393 GCA_047622095.1 Desulforhopalus sp. | reverse complement strand
AAAACGACTTTTCTATAAAATGAGGCTGACTCAGTGTCATAGCATAGCTGGTGGCACAGTCTATTATTCTCTATCAGAGAAAAAGAGCTGTTTTACCCACTCGAATTTCAAAAGAGCCGATAAAAAGGTATCTTTTGGAGTTGCATGACTTGCTCCTTATGGGATGGCAATACAAAGAAGATTGAAGAATAATCAATTTTACCATAAAAGACTAAAAGTCAATTGTGTTAGGTTTTTAATGACAGTCAATCTCGAAAGGTAACTTTAGTATTTACAAGGGGGAAACTCGTCTCAGACACAAATAGACAACAAAGGCATAGAAAAAATAAAATGGCAACAATCACTAAATCCTACGAGTCTAATAACGATCTAACTATTTTTACGGTTGTTGGTGAAACATCATTTGATGAAATCTGGACTCAGACCTGTATTCTGTTAGAGGGAGTACCGGCTAAGCTCGTGTTATTGGATTTTACCTCGGGAACGGTAGGAAATATTTCGAGTGAAGAAGTGCGATCGATTGCAGATAGGGGGGCCAGATTTCAAACAAAATTGAAGGCGGAAAGGGTGCTATCTTTGTCCCAAAGGATCTTGACTATGGGATGGCCCGGGTTTTTAAGGTGTTTTGCGAAGAAGGGAATTTTCCCGTTGAAGTTGAAGTTTTGAACAGTTGGTCTTTTGAGTCATGACTCGACTTTAAATGTCGCTGGAACTAAGACTAATGATAAAGCGGGTTCCAGAGCTATCTGAATTGGATTCGGCCTTAATACTTCCTTTGTATTGAGATGCAATTTCCCTTGCTATATAGAGGCCAAGACCTAAGTGTGGTTGATTGTCATTTTGCTTCCTACTCGACACCATTGAATTAAATATTTGGGACTTGAGTTCGTCCGGAATTACCGGTCCCTTATTTTCGACGACGATTTGTATGTGATGTTCTGTGGCCGATGTGAGAGCAATTTGTATCGGCGTATTTTGCGTATGAAAGCTGACCGCATTTTCGATAATTTTATCAAGCATTTGGTGCAACCGCCCTGGGTCCCCTGAAAACGGGATAGACTGTTCTGGTCCCTCGTATCTAAAATCTACATCTGGAAAAGCTGGTTGCCAACTATGGTTTAGCCACATCTCCACAGCTTTATTCAATTCAAATTCTTCTCGTTGATCATGGATAAGTGCCTGGGAAAGATTTGTAGCATCACGTATGGTACTGAGCAGTGCCTCCAATCTTATTACGTCTTCTAATGCCCAATCGAGGTATTCTTGTATGTGGGGAGGAGGAGTATCAAGCTCAATGGCTAAATTTTTTAGTGAAGCTGATATTCCGGCAAGAGGAGTGCGGATCTCATGCTCTAAATTATCCGCCATTTTTTCTTTGAACTGGGTTTGTATCTGGAGTTGTTCAAGCATGGAAGAAAGAGAACGAGCGAGATCGCCAATTTCGTCTCCTGCAGAAATATTTGTTATAGTGGAATGGACTTGGCCACTCTCGTCAAGAGCGGCAGCAGCTTGTTTTCCGAGTCGGCGTATTCGTGATGAGAGGCGAAATGCAAAGAGAATAAGGCCAAAACCCGCAACACAAAAAAGCATAATTGTTAAGGTAATAAATTCCTCAATGACCATATTTTGCAAGGCAAGAATTGAATTCGTTGTCTGTTCCACCACCACAGCTCCAACAATGGCGTCTTTTTTGTAGAGAGGGGTGATTGCTGCCATAACATCAACTCCCTGGTCTAGATCTTGTCCTATCCGGTAGTGAGTGACAGTAGCAGAACCCTGTAATGCGTCTTTAATTCCTTCAAGATCTAGTGTTGATAACTGTTTGGCAGGCTGTTCTACATTTGTTGCAACCGACGTGGTGAAGAATTTATATATGGGCGAAAAGAGTCGATAGCTTATTTTCCGTACCTGATTGAGGAAACTACTTTCTGGTTCTACAATTGGTGCATCTCCTGATAGTTTTCCATGGCTTGCACGAAGACGCCTGTTTCCGTCCACAATGAGGATTCTCGAGTGGGGACGATTCAGAGATCCAAGGATATCGTCAATGGTGGTCGAAGGGGAAACAACCCAACCGAAATTTTGTTCGTTATCAAGAGTTGTGGTACTGATAATATATTTTTTGGAACGTGTATTTGCATCGTCAATGTCACCTATGGCAAAGGCGAGTTTTGGGCCAACCATGGTCATGGGAAGACGAATCTCTATAATGTATCCGTCAGTCGTCTCACTCCAGGCGCCTTGGATCCTTTTCTCTCGTATGGGCTGGTTTGATTTTTTAGCGGAACTGGGAATCTTAAAACCATTCACCCAACCCGGCTCAATGGCCGTTAGTAGGTATTGATGTTTCTTCCCCGCCTGATCTTCAATGCCGATTTGTAGATAATCGGATTTGTCGAGACGAAGAGATTGTGGATTTCTGTAGACGACGGTCTCGTCTTTTACCAGAAATATGGTGTAGAGATAGTCACCCCGAACGCCTGAAAGGTGCTGGAAACTCAGAGAATTAGGGTTATAGACTTCGCTTGTAAAAACAACATGATCCTCACCAAAGGTTCGTGCCTCTTTTATATCTGATTGCCAGTCGTCTGCTTTACCATTGAGTCGTATATGATTTTTAAGATGATGAAGGTAGAGGTCACTATTGATGTTTTGGCTGTGGAAAAGCTCTTTATCAAAAAGACCAGAGCGACCAGATAGAGCAGAAGAAACAGCCCTTGCTGAGAAGAGGAGAGTGTCCTCACGACTGGTTAGAAGTTCTTGCTTAATATTCTCACTTACGCGTATTCCCGCAAAAGGAATGGTGAGCAGTAAGAGGGATATGAGGGCAAGTTTAACCCGAAGTGTGAGACGCATATTCACTCCGCAAGCCAGCGATAGCCCATGCCGTATTCTGTACGGATGCAACTAAAAGTGGGATCAGTCGATTGGATTTTTTCCCTAATCCTTCTAATGTGGGCGGTAACTGCGTTGTTGGTCACAACAATATTTGCCGCCTCCATCAGTTGGTCGTGGGATTTGAGATGGCCAGGATACCTGCAGAGACAGTGTAAAATCCAGAACTCTGTCAGTGTGAAGTCTATGGGAGTTTCTCCCAAACATACACGTTTTTGATCGGGATATATGGTTAATGCCCCTACTGACAGAGCTTTCTCTGAAGATTCTTTTTCCTTTTTTCCGAGGGTCTCGATTATTTTAAAAAGGGCAGAAATCCTCACAGGAAGAAAATCAAGAGTTGTGGTTCCTTTGGTCATATAATCCCAGCCGCCAAGGCGAAGTCCACTCACCCTGTCAATATCCGAATCCCGTGCGGTGAGGAAAATTATGGGGATGGTGGGGGAGAGTTGCCTCAGTTCTGTACAGAGGGTAAAGCCACCTTCTGCTTCATCTTCGAGCATGACATCCAAGATGGCAAGATCAGGGAGATCAACCTTAAAAGCGCTGCTTGCTTCCGGCCTGTTGGTGTAAGTGCGTACACGGTAGCCTTCTCGTTCCAGCGCTTTCCGGTAGTTTGCTCGGAGCAGGTCATCGTCTTCAACGAGGGCAATAGTGTATGTCATGATTGCTCATTTTTGAGTTAGAGTGATATCGTCTGAGCGGTAAAAGATAACTGACTCTGAATCTTTTGGCCACAGCGTCTTACTCTTGTCATTATTGATCATAATTCCCCTCAATTCATCATAATTCTTTCAGTCCATTGTCATAATCCTCTGGTTTACTCGGATGATATAAAAATTGTCCAATCCAACCAGAGGAAATTAAATGCAAACGGAATCAAGTACCAATAGAGAAGTCTCTCGTAGAGTAGACCCTGGTAATGCACTGCTTGTTGGGTACATTGTCGTGGTTTGTCTACTCATGTTCTTTGGATCTTTTATGGAGGCAAAGGCACAAGAAATTCAACGCGAAAATCAAAGAGTAGATCAGGTGAGAGAAGGAAGCCTGTTTTTTGAATCTGATAAAGAAGGAACGGTTACAGCTCCAAGCCTTTCGCAAGATGTTAACATTGTTGTCAGTGGCATGATTGCACGGGTGATGGTTGCGCAGCGGTTTGTAAATTCAAGCAAAAGTTGGATTGAGGCGACATACGTATTTCCACTTCCTGATGAGAGTATAGTCGATCATATGAATCTTGTGGTGGGCGAGCATCTCATCGAAGGAAAGATAATGGAAAAAAAAGAAGCTGCAAAAACCTATACAAAAGCAAAAAACGAAGGGAAAAAAAGCAGTTTACTGGTGCAAAATAGGCCGAATGTATTCACAACGAAAGTTGCCAATATTGGTCCTGGAGAAGAGATTCTCGTACAAATTGAGTATCAACAAAGAGTACGTTTTGATAGTGGAATATATTCCTTACGATTCCCCATGGTGGTCGGACCAAGATATGTGCCGGGTGTATCTTCGTCAAAAGATCAGGCAGAAGGTGTTGCAGAACCAACAGGGCAAACAGTATCCGGTGCAGTGAGTGAGTGGCTGGAGGTGAGTTCGCTGCATGATACAACTGGGCAGGCAAACATACCTGTTCTGCTGTCTGTAGACCTTGTTCCAGGTTTTGAGGTAGATAAAATTATTTCTCCCTACCATGGGATACACCAGACTACAGGAGCTGAAGGATACCACAAAATAGAATTCACTGGTGAGGTCCTCGCCGATAGAGATTTTGTTTTGCAGTGGAGTCCAAAGGCTGAGACTGAGGTGGTGACTTCTGTTTTTACAGAAAAGCGTGGTGATAACCAATATATGTCTCTTATGTTGCTACCTCCTCAGTTGCAGACGACAGCAACTATTCCGAGGGAAATGGTTTTTGTGCTCGATATCTCCGGCTCAATGGCGGGAACATCAATTATTCAAGCAAAGGGAGCAATCTCACTGGCTCTTTCGAGGCTCAAAGCGTCTGATCGTTTTAATCTCATTGTCTTTAGTAACGATGCATCAGCTCTTTTTAGTAAAAGTAAGCCGGCGAGTGTCAATCATATCACCAGCGCTCAAGCCTTTGTCGATGGACTTGAAGCCGGAGGCGGAACCGAGATGAGAGAAGCCCTGCTTCTGGCCTTGGATGGCTCATCCCGACATGAACTCCTCAGGCAAGTAGTGTTTTTAACAGATGGTGCTGTGTCAAACGAGAGCGAACTCTTTGAGCTCATTAACGCACGTCTTGGTGACTCAAGATTTTTCACCGTTGGTATCGGATCTGCGCCTAACTCATACTTTATGAGTCGTGCTGCTTCTCTTGGCCGTGGCACGTTTACCTACATTGGTGATCAGACTGAGGTCAATGAAAAGATGACTGAACTTTTTACTAAGATTGAAAACCCGGCCATAACAGATCTGAAGATAAGTATTGATGAAAAAGGAGCAGATGTAGAAATCTACCCATCACCTTTACCGGATTTATATTATGGTGAACCGCTTACCCTTGCACTTAGAAGTGGCTGGGAGAATCTTCAGTTAACTGTAACTGGAAAAGCCGCAGGAAGGTCCTGGAAAACAACAGTTGATACAACCGTACATGGTGAAAGAAAAGGGGTGGCTGTATTTTGGGCGAGAAAGAAAATTCGATCCCTTATGGAATCCCTGGCTCTGGGTGCGAGCGAAAAAGAGACGCGCAATGAAGTGGTGACAACAGCTCTTGAACATCATTTGATGAGCAAATATACGAGCCTTGTGGCGGTAGATGAACAAGTCACAAAACCTGCTGGTGAAAAATTGTCTCATCAAGGGGTTAAAAATCACCTTCCACAGGGCTGGCAGGCATCAGCAGTATTTGCTGGTGGGCCTCAAACTGCGACTAAGTCATCGTTATTGATTGTTTTTGGCTGCATGTTTTTACTGTTATCTCTGATTGCTTATTTAAGAAACAGACAGGCGCAATGCGTGAAAAAACAATAGTGTTCTCTACTCTTTTCGTAGTTGGAATAGTGTGTCTTCTCTGGGGCTTTTGGATACCTGCAAAGGCTGTCCTTGCCCAAATTCTCTTGCAACGAGCATGGCACGTTTCTCTACAAACTGGGCAGCCTGTGAAAGCATGGCCATGGGCTGATAGCTGGCCGATAGGTCGATTACGCCAACCGCGCTTAGGAATTGATTTGATCGTCCTAGAGGGAGCGAGCGGAGAGGCCCTCGCCTTTGGCCCAGGGCGTCTTGAAGGAAGTAGTCCGCTGAGCGAGAAGAAACACCCTGTTCTCGCTGGACACAGGGATACCAGCTTTGCGTTCTTAAAAGATGTACAGCATGGGGATAAAATAACTGTTGAAAGTTTGGCCAGACAAGATACGTACACGGTTGAAAGTACCCAGATTGTGCTTGCTGACGAACTCTACTTAGATAGAGAACAATCACAAACCCTGAGTCTTATCACCTGTTATCCTTTTGACAGCGTACTGCCTCAAACCACAATGCGGTATCTTGTGACTGCCACGGGCGGTGGAGGATGATAATTTTGACTGAAGCATAGAGATTCTATATACTTGTACTGAAGTATCATAAGGTTGCTTAATGGTTTCAGTGTATAATGTTTGGTTCTGTTCATGCAGCCCAATATCATCAGATCATTTCCAGTCACAATAAAGAGATGATCTTTAGCTCTACATTCAGTTGAAGAAAAGGATATTTAAGACATGTCTTCTATGCAGCTGGATCTTCGTCACCTTAGAAACCACCTGGAGCAACACAATGATTTTGTCACAAATATAGCTCATCTCACAGATGAAATAGATGCTGGAAAAACCGAAGACTGCCGTTCTCTCTTTGAATATCTCGTAGACTGGCTTGCATATCACATCTTAGGGATTGATAAAAACATGGCCCGTCAGATTGCCGCTATCAGGGCCGGTGCAACTCCTTCTGAGGCCTACCAAAATGAGGAAAAAAACGCAAATAGTTCAACCGAACCGCTCCTTTTCGCACTCGTTTCCAAACGCAACAAGGCATTAGGTGAGCTCAATCAAACCTTGGAACAACGTGTTACTGAACGAACAAAAGAGCTTTCTAGAGCCAATGAAGCGCTTGAAGTCATTTCAGTTACCGACCATTTGACGCGGCTACCCAATAGGCGTTATGCCCTCTTTACCAATTTTATCGCCTGGCTCTATAAAATTTCAGAAAAATGAGCATGTGATTTTTGCTGCTCCTCCGACCCTGGATAATTGCTTTCTACCATATATTTTTCTTCCAACTGGAAATGTCTGGTAGCATATTACTTTAGTCCAGCGAGTAGCTCTTCAATATCTGTGATTTCAGGACCTGTTTCAATTGCCTTGTTTAGTTCATCGATCAGATTAAAAAGTCGCTTGTGCTGAGAGTCTATCACCGGTAAACCAATTTTATACTCATCTGACCATGTCATCATGTACACCCAAAACTAATATTAGGAATTCACCATTAATTCTGTTATTTCATTGGTACGTAAAAGAATCATATCACGATTTATCTCAATTTAGAAATATCTACTTTTTACGGGTAATCTAGCCGATCTCGATGAGAGGTGAGGATTGCAACCTTCGAGGATGAGTGGTAATATGCAATCTAACGTTTACGTGAAGAGCATATGCGTGTTTAGCTCGAAAACAACAGAGGGAGAACAACTATGAATTCTGTGTTGAACATCTATAAGACCTGCCTGAAATTCCCTTTTGGAAAATGGATCTTTTCAAAGATGATCTGTTTTAAAGCTCCATATTTTGGAAGTATTAAACCCGTCTTTGTAGAATTACAGCCAGGGTACAGTAAAATCCATCTGAAAAAACGGAGATCAATAACCAATCATCTCGGGACGGTACATGCCATTGCCATGTGTAATGTGAGTGAGCTTGCCGCTGGGACAATGCTTGAGGCAAGTATTCCAAAAGATATGCGTTGGATTCCTAAAGGAATGACAGTTTCTTATCAAAAATTGGCAAAGACTGATTTGGTGGCGGAGTGTCGATCCTCTGTTGCGGCGATGGGAACGACAGGAGAATTGCCAATGGCAGTAGAAGTACGGGATGAGGAGGGCGATGAGGTGTTCCACGCAACTATTACTATGCACTTATCTGCAAAAAGACCAGAGAATAAAATGGCGTAAGTAGGATTGTTGAGCTAAATGCTGACTTCTGGCCGTTAATCTAGTGATTTCTTAGCAAACGACAATTTATAAGCATCTTACCAAGGTTCCTTCTGAAGAAACTGTGTACAGATTGAGTAAAGATGAAGTCCGATGACAGTTACTCTTTAGGACCCGTTACGAAATAACCTGGCCATTTCCATCCGTTTCGTTACGGAGCCTTATGCCGTTCCGAGAGAGACCTCGGCCATGTTATTTTATGACAACGGCTTAGTTTAATTTCGCCTCAATTTGTATTCTGAATTTCTGTCCCTGCTCTGGAGATGGCATTTCAGAGGCGAGAGCTTCTATTGCAGAAGCAAGATCTGGAACCGAGTCAAGATGATCTTCACAGATAATAGCGGCCATCGGGCCTATGTAATCGGCAAGAACTGTTTCGAGAATTTGTTTCTGTTTATCTGTTAACTGGGTGTGTGCCTTTGCCTCTTTTAGAGATTTTGTCTTACGTTTTCCATAGAGGAAATTAAGAATGTCTTTTGTGGGAGGGAGTTTGTTGCGTCTGGGAGAGGTCGCGTATTTTTGGAACCGGTAACGACCGGCCTGAATACTCAGCATGAGCTCCAGAGCCTCTTGGCCTTGCTTGTTATAAAAATACACAAAAACGATTGCCCCGTTCTCAATAACAATTTGAGCACTACGGTTTGCTTTCGTGGCTATGAAGAATATCCCAGTTGCTTTCTCAGTGCACAACTCTTCTATCTTCGCAATTAGGTCAGTAAAAGGTATGTATTCTTGGCTCATTGTGGTCTATTTTTTCCGTAGTCTGGTGAAGGCCATTTGTAAACTGACACCCATTCTTTCAATTGCTCTTGCCAGTGCACCAATCTCATCATTACGAATTGTCTCTTTGATATCTGCATCAAGATCACCACGACTGATTGCATCAGCAATTCGTGTCAAATTCTGAATAGGAGAACTCAATCTCGCTGCAAGCAGGTATGCAATAATAAAAACAGCGATGAGAGTTGCCCCAAGAAGAATGAACGCATTTCTCTGAGCTTTGTTGGCTGCAGAGAAAGCCTCATTGTAATCTTGCTGCAGGATGAGGGTCCAGTTTTGCTCCGTTTTTTGTGTAAACGCTACTACTTCCCTGCCTTTGTCGGTAAAGACGTATGTGCCTACATTGGATGCCGGCTTTTCGGTAATGGCAGGGTGCGCACTATAGTCTTGGAGTGAAAGGGTCATACTATTGTCGCCACTTGCTATAATTCGATTTTTTTCATCAAGAAGAGTAGCAAAACCGGTATTGCCAAGTTTGTTCTTTGTTATAGTTTTCGAGAGGTCCTCAAGAGTCATTGCAACGGCTATGACCCCAAGAAGATTTGAGTTCCTGTCACGAATAGGTTCTGAGAGAATGAACGCTGGTTTTTTGGACGTTTTTCCGAGTAACACTTGCTGGCCTACATCATTTCCATTTATGACTTGCTTGAAATACTCACGATCTCCATAGAATCGTGTTGCTTTTCCATCACTTCGACCAAGGTTTTGGCCGTCTGGAAGAATGGTAAATGCGAGGTAGACCCAGTTGTATTTGTCACTAATGGTTTTGAGTACTGGATTTTGTGCCTTGGCATCCATAGAGAGTATAGCGGGGGTTTGACCGTTCTGTTCAAGAACTTTGAGGTTCAGATTTGTCCAGTCATCAATGCTCTGACTGAGACTCTGTGCGTTGGATGCGAGGTTTTGAGATATGCTTACTTCCCAATTTTGTTTGGACAGATATACTGAGTTATACCAAAGGCCACCAATTGGAATGAGCGCTACAATAAACATGGTGATTAAAATCTGATAAGCGATTTTAAAGCCCGACCCCTGTTTTAGAACCTCTTTACTTTCCATTTACCATGTACTCCCAAAGTATGTAAATTTCGGTCTGAATGTTATGTCTTATTGTTTCAAGGTTTTAAGTTAGACCACATAATGAGGTGAGATTGCAAATTATATTAAGGTCAATCGTGCCCTTAGGGTGCTGATAAGTAAGAGGGTATCTCTGCTTTTTTGGGTGTCTTCAGTGAAAATAAAGTGCTGTTTTGAGTTTCAACTGGGATTTAGGTTACTACTTTGTGAATGATTCCTGGCCCGGTTAAAGGTAACTGCGCATCATTAGGTTAAAATAGGTGAAACAGTATGGTACGGTTGTAAACCAGGTTGTGGGGGCTGTCAATAACTGGATATCGTCTTCTTACTCATAGGGATGAGCTATTATTATGCACTTATCTCAGAAGAAACCAAAGAGTTGAGTGATGCCAGTGGGCCATCAACCCTACTGACATTACTCGACTCTTTATTGTGTTTATTTTCTCTTAATAAACGGCAACCCACAGATGATAATGATAACTGTGATGATTAGAAAATGGATAAACATATCTTTGTGGATTGCGCCCCAGATAATGTAGAGCGAACCACAACCAGCTAAAAACGGTGCGATGAATCTGCCGAAAATCCCTAAGTCATCAAACGTCCTCATAACGAATACGTAGAGTGAAATGTAGACGACGTAGAGAAAAGCAATAGGTAGTTCGGAAATATCCATAAACCGTCCCCACCATCCTGCAAAGTTGCCGTACCATACCATGAGCCAGAAGGCAGAGAGGCAGAACCCGAGAATGGCCGAGTTAACTGTGCTGTTTGAGGTGGCGTTTACTCTTTTAAAGAAACTGGAGCATGGACCAAGGTCGCGTGAGGCAATGGAGAACATACCGCGGGTAGATCCCATAATCAGACCATTGAGGGTTCCAAGGCATGAGATAATGACAAATACCGTAAGCAGAGTGCCACCAAGGCGACCAAAGATGAGTGAAAATACTTCAACAGGAGCGTTGTCTCCAGCTTTGATTATCTCGTCATTTGAGAGAACACCAGAAATTCCCAGATAATACATCATGTAAATTACTACAACGGCTATGGACCCAAGGAGAAGGGCTCTGGGCAAAGTCTTTTTGGCATCTCGTAGTTCTGCGTTAATACAGGTGGCAATAATCCAACCCTCATAGGCAAAAGCTGTAGCAAGTGTTGCAACAGCAAGACCACCGCCGCTGGGTACATTTTGGGCGGCTACTGAAAAACTTCGCAGACTCTGTCCACTTATAAAGCCACTGACAATCCCAACGCATGCGACAAGAGCAAGAGGTATCAATTTAATTGCTGTCGCAGATACCTGCCATTTTCCGGCAAGAACTGGAGACATGCAATTAAGAGCAAAAAAGAGGATCATGTATAGAGATGCAATAACCCAGACCCCACTTTCAAGGCCGAGAAGGCCAACAGAATAGTTAGCAGAAACCCAGGCGAGAACGGCCACCAGGGTAGGGTAATAGATAAAGGTCATAAACCAGGCGACAAGGTAGCCAGCTTTTTCTCCATAGGCTTCTTCGAAATAGTCAACTACACCGTTTACTCTTTCAACCCTGGTTGCGATCTGCGAAAAAACGTACGCAGTAATTACCATGATGGAACCACCAATAAGCCATGCTAGTAGCGCCGTTGAAAGGTGGCCACCAGAGGCGATGAGTACATCATCGGCTTTAAAAAATACTCCAGACCCGATAACGATTCCAATAACCATGGCACTGGCTGTCCAGAAACCGTATTTTCTTTGCAGGTTCTCCATTGATGCTCCTGTCCTATGATTGTATCCCAAAACCGGGATGAGTAATTACGTAATAAAAACAAACTCGATACCCTATTTGGGCTTTCATTTCGATAGAAAAGTTTGATTTAGCCAACTAAAGTTTGGTAAAAAAGTAATTGCTGTCTCTTAGTTACAAATGGACTAGATCATGGTAGGTATCTTGCGAAATAAGTGTAAAGAGGGGGTTCTGGAGCTTTTCAGCCCTGGCCCGTGACCTGCAAAAAATGGAGAAATCGTGCAAAATCCTGAAATTACTAAAAAGCTTGTTGATGAAGACGAGATAAAGTCGATAGTTAAACGTTTGGGCGCTGAAATTACAGCCTACTATGGTGGCCTTGAACATGAACTTATTGTGATTGGCCTTCTGCGAGGTTCATTTGTTTTTATGGCTGATCTCATAAGAGAGATCAAAATACCTCTGATGGTGGATTTTATGACCGTTTCCAGTTACGGCGACGGCACTGTGAGTAGCGGTGATGTCAAAATTGTTATGGATGTAGATTCTTCTCTTGAAGGAAGAGACATACTGCTTGTCGAAGACATTGTCGATACAGGGCGGACCTTTGCAAAGGTGGTTCGTATGATGAAAAATCGTCAACCAAATTCTGTGAAGACCTGTACTTTTCTGAATAAACCAGCTGCGAGGATCTCAGATGTGCAGGTGGATTTTTGCGGTAAAGATATTCCCGATGAGTTCGTTGTTGGTTATGGCCTCGACTATGGGCAGCTATATCGAAACGTACCCTATGTTGGTGTGCTCAAGCCTTAAAGGATTGAACTGAAACGTTGATTTGTTACGGGAAATTACCTTGAAATCATAATGAGAGGAGAATTGAGAATGAAAAGATGTCTTTTGAATGGTTGCTTAATCTTCATTGCTGTGCTGATGTTGACACCCGGAGTGGTACTTGCTGAAAAGATAAAAGTTGCAGGGATCTACACCCAACCAATCCAGCAGAAATGGGATGCATGCTTGCATAAGGCCCTGTTGGAACTAAAGGAAAAAGGCGAGGTTGAGTATGTCTTTTCTGAAAAGGTGTCCAATACTGATTATGTGAGAGTTCTGCGAGAGTATGCTGAATCAGGAGTGAACTTGATTGTCGGTGAGGCTTTTGGGATTTCAAAAGCTGTAAGAAAGGTAGCCGATGATTACCCTAAGGTTGCTTTTCTTATGGGCGATTCCTTTGGTCCGTATGGCTCTAATATGGCTGTTTTTGATAACTATATCCATGAACCCTGTTATCTGATGGGAATGGTTGCTGCAAGTCTGAGCAAAACAGGAAAAATAGGAATGGTTGGCGGCTACCCAATCGGTGAAGTTAATCGTCTCTTCAACGCCTTTATGGCAGGCGCAAAAGAAGTTAATCCTGCTGTTGAGTTTAAAGTCTCCTTTATTGGCTCCTGGTATGATCCTCCCAAGGCAAAAGAATTTGCCTTTGCTCAGTTGGAAGCAGGTGTTGATGTGCTGTACGCCGAACGTGGAGGTGTTGTCGATGCTGCTCGGGAAAAAGGCGTTATGGCTTTTGGTAATGTCAACGATATGAATAAGGAAGAAAACGGTACAAACGTCGTTGTCGCTTCTGCTCTTTGGCATATGGGACCAGCTATTGGTCATGCTGTGGAGATGGTGAAAGCCGGAACCTTTAAAGGTGAAGATTATAAAGAATTAACCATGATGGCTGCAGGTGGAGCGTCTCTTTCTCCCTATTATGAGTTTGAGGATAAATTATCCCCAGAAATAAAAGCGGCTATTGTAGCAAAGAAAGATGAAATTGAAAGTGGTTCCTTTGTTGTTGAAATTAATGATAGTGAGCCCAAATCCACTTTCTAAAGTATAATAAACAGACTCATCAATGAACACAATTTGCACTTTGAAAATGGTGATGCGTCGTTGTAACAATGAGTCGTGTAACGCATTATAAGTAATCTGACGGCGGGATTTCTTCCCGCCGTCTTCTCTTTTTCGGATAGAATCTATGCGTGATCAAACGCCTTTTCTCCATATCTCTAATATCACTAAGAAATTTGGTTCAGTAGTGGCAAGTGATTCCGTGTCTCTGGAGTTACAAAAGGGAGAAATTCTGGCTTTACTTGGTGAAAATGGGGCGGGTAAGACCACTCTCATGAATATATTATTTGGCCACTATGTCGCGGACTCTGGCTCCATCTCTATTGGAGGGCAAGAACTTACTCCAGGATCTCCACGCAAGGCAATTAAGGCTGGGCTTGGGATGGTGCATCAGCACTTTACTTTGGCCGATAATATGTCAGTGCTAGATAACATTACCCTTGGCACAGAATCAATGTTTGGGTTTCGCCGTAAAAGTCGCGAGGCTATTGAAAAAATCAGTAAATTGATCAACACATATGAGCTGGATGTTGATCACAGAAGCCTGATCAAAAATCTATCGGTGGGGCAGCGTCAGCGAGTAGAAATTTTAAAGGCGCTGTATCGTGATAGCCAGATTCTTATCCTGGATGAACCAACCGCTGTACTCACTCCTCAGGAAGCTGAACATCTATTTTCAACTCTGGGTTTACTGGTTGATGAGGGGCTTGCCATAATATTTATCACCCATAAATTACGAGAAGTTATGGCTGTGAGTGATCGTTGCGTGGTTTTGCGCCATGGCAAGGTGACCTATGAAAGTGCTACACGCGATACAGATATGGATACCCTTGCCCGCGAGATGGTTGGTGGTAAAGTTCCCGTGGTTACACAAATGCCAGGGACTCCAGGAGATACCGTGCTTTCCCTGCGTAATGTGAGTGTAAAGAATGCTTCTGGCTATTCACTGCTACGCGACGTGTCGCTGGATTTACGTGGTGGAGAAATTATCGGAATTGCAGGTGTCTCAGGGAATGGCCAAAGCCACCTTGCCGATCTGATCTCCGGTCTGTTGTCTCCTGATAAGGGAACCTTTGAACTGTTGGGAGAAACGCTCGTTTCTCCAACTCCTATGAATATGGTGGATAGAGGTGTCGGACGAATCCCAGAGGACCGTACAGGAACAGGCCTTGTGGGTGATATGAATATTCAGGAAAATCTGATCCTTGAAAACTACTGGAAAAAAGATGTGAGCCGGTTTGGCGTACTGAAACCTGACTTCATGAAGAAAAATGCGCAGACTATTATTGATGGCTATGATGTACGCTGCGGCGGTGAGGATCTCCCTGTTCGTATGATGTCGGGTGGCAATATGCAAAAACTTATTTTGGGCCGAGTGCTCTCTGAAAAACCATCTGTGATAATGGCAAATCAACCCACATGGGGCCTTGATGTTGGTGCTGCTACCTTTGTACACAGTCAGTTGATAAAAGTGAGCCGGGACGGAGTGGGTGTTATTATTATTTCAGAGGATCTTGATGAACTCTTCAAAGTGGCCGATGTTATCCAGGTCATGTATAAGGGAACGCTGTCACAGTCAGTACGGCCTTCAGGCACCAACGCCAGAGAGATGGGGCTTGCCATGAGCGGACATCTGGATGTGTTCGGTTCACCTATGCATGGAGGGCAGAACCATGAGGCTTGAACCAAGAGAACATAGTTCACTGCTGCTTAAGGCAATGGTCCCTTTCGGCTCGGCAATTGCCGCCCTACTCGTTTGCTCAATTTTAATTGTCTGGGCTGGTGCCTCGCCTGTGCAGGCCCTTCTTCTTTTGATTAAAGGTTCTGTTGGCTCAAAGTTTGCCATCTCGGAAACACTGGCCAGAACAATACCTCTTATTTTCACGGGCTTGGCAGCGGCTATCGCCTTTAAGGCTAAACTCTGGAACATTGGAGCGGAAGGGCAATTATATGGTGGGGCCTGCATTGCCACTTGGCTTGGTACCGGAATGATAGATCTACCCGGATATCTGATGTTGCCTCTGCTTTTCGCTGCCGGATCAATTGTAGGAGGTCTTTTATTGCTTGGGCCAACCCTTTTGAAAACCTGGCTTGCCGTGGATGAGGTTGTCACCACACTGCTGCTTAATTTTATTATTTTACTCTTTGTCAATTATCTCGTTTTTGGCCCTTGGAAGGATCCGATGGCCATGGGCTGGCCCCAGGCGGCGTCTGTGGTTGATAATGCTGTACTTCCAACGCTTCTTGCAAAGACACGCCTGCATATGGGGCTGATCTGGGGCCTTGGAGCGGCTGTCGTTCTTTGGCTGTTTATGCGTTTTACAATCTGGGGCTATGAGATCAGGGCGGTGGGGTATAATGCAGTTGCCAGCCGTTTTGCTGGAATTCCGGTGAATCCGGTTGTGATGAGAACAGCACTTATTTCAGGTGGCCTTGCTGGATGTGCAGGTGTCTCTGAGCTTTGTGGGCTAAAAGGCTATCTTACCTTAGACCTGTCTCCAGGATTTGGCTATTCAGGCATTGTTGTTGCCATGCTTGCAGCACTCCATCCCGTTGGAGTTATTTTCTCCGCATTTTTTGTTGCCATGCTCTCTATTGGCGCCGACTCCATGAGCAGGTCGCTCAACATTTCAAATTTCATTGCCGACGTTGCAACAGCGGTGGCATTGCTCGCAGTACTCGTCAGTATGTTACTGGTTAGATACAGGATCAGGTGGAGGTAACCATGGATATACTACACATGTTTTTAGAGGTTGGCTTCTGGATGGCTGTCGTGCGCATGGCAACTCCTCTTCTTTTTGGTACTTTAGGAGAGTTGCTTTGTGAGAAGGCAGGAGTCTTGAACCTCGGTATTGAAGGTATTATGGCTGCGGGCTGTATGGCGGGATGGACCTGGGTTTACTTTGGTGGGGATCTGTGGGGTGGAGTCCTGTTTGCCGCAGCAGTTGGAGGTGCTATTGGCCTCTTACATGCCATTTTTACTGTCCATCTCGGTCTGTCTCAACATGTGACCGGGCTTGGGATCACAATGCTTGCCTCTGCTCTGTCTTCCTTTGTTTTTAGAATGGTTTTGCCGGATATAACCACACCACCGAAAATTGTTCCCTTTGCACCGATGGATATTCCATTTCTTGGTGATATTCCACTACTAGGTCCAGTTCTATTTAACCAGTCTCCTTTAACACTGCTTGCCATCTTTCTGGTCTTTTTTATCGGTTGGTTTCTAAAGTATACTCCGGCGGGCCTTGCTCTTTGTATGACCGGAGAAAACCCTATGGCGGTGGAGTCTCAAGGGCTTTCTGTCTTTGCAATTCGAACCTGTGCAGTGGTTGCAGGGAGTGCTCTCATGGCTATTGGGGGTGCTTTTTTGACCTTATCAGCCTTTGATGCATTTTATATAGGTATGGTGAATGGCAGGGGGTGGATCTGTATTGCCCTTGTGGTCTTTTCTTCATGGAAACCATCTAAGGCGATGTTGGGAGTAGTACTCTTTGCCGGGTTTGATGCCTTACAGATGAGAGTTCAGCAGGATATCTCCATGGTTATTCCCTATCAGTTTTATCTCATGATGCCGTATGTATTTTCAATTGCGGCTCTTATCATGATGTCAAGGCGTTCGGCGTACCCTAAAGCGTTACTTATACCCTTTCGAAAAGGTGAAAGGTAAGGTGAAGAGATGCTCGATTTTATAGTTAGAAATGCACTGTTGCCAGGCGCTAGAGAGTGTGTTGATTTTGGAATTTCTGAAGGCAAATTTGTAGAAATAGGTAGGCGCTTAAAGGCGGGAGCCGGGCAGGAAGTTGATGCGAAAGGATTCTTAGTCACAGCTCCTTTTGTGGATCCGCACTTTCATCTGGACTGCGCATTATCCTTAGGTCAACCGAGGTTTAATGAAAGTGGGACCCTTCTCGAAGGAATAGAGATCTGGGGTGAACTCAAGCCACATCTGACTGCAGAGGCGATAAAAAAGAGAGCTCTTGATCTACTTGATTGGTCTATTGCACGTGGAACTTTAGCTATACGCACCCATGTTGATGTAACTGATCCCTCGCTGCTGGCGGTAGATGTTCTGCTAGAGGTGAAAAGGGAGATGGCTGAGTGGGTTGATCTCCAACTTGTTGCCTTCCCTCAGGATGGCCTTTTGCGTAACCCTAGAGGCAAGGAGCTTCTTATAAGAGCCCTTGATAAGGGGGTTGATGTTATTGGAGGCATTCCACATTTTGAACGTACCATGGCTGGTGGCACTGAGTCCATCACCTGGCTCTGTGAGCTTGCAGCTGAAAGAGGTCTGCAGGTTGATATGCACTGCGATGAGAGCGACGATCCACTGTCGAGGCATATTGAACGTCTTTGTTATGAAGCACAGCGTACTGGTCTTGGTGCGAAGGTGACAGGCTCACATCTTACATCCATGCATTCTATGGATAATTATTATGTCTCCAAATTACTTCCGTTAATGGCCGAGTCAGGAGTGCAGGCCATTTGTAATCCTCTTATAAATATCCACCTTCAAGGTAGACAGGATAACTATCCAAAAAGAAGAGGACTCACCAGAGTACCAGAATTGCTTGAGGCTGGGGTTAATGTCGCCTTTGGGCACGATTGTGTAATGGACCCGTGGTATCCCATGGGAAGTCACGATATGCTCGAAGTCGCTCACATGGGGGCGCATTGCCTGCAGATGCTTGGCACTTCACAGCTGGAAGAAATGTTTTCCATGGTTACTGATCGTGGGGCACAGGTAATGCAGCTGGAGAATTATGGAATTGAGGTTGGAAAGGATGCCAGCTTTGTAGTGCTCCAGGCAAAATCTGTTTTGGATGCCATAAGGCTGCGAACGCCGAGACTTGCAGTGTTTCGCAAAGGGCAATGTATCGCAGAGACTCCAGAGGTGAAGGCTGAAGTACACCTTGGCCAAAGGAGAAAGAATATAGATTTTCTCAAATGAACTAACCCAGTTAAAAGGCACTCACTAGCCAAATTGCGAGATCAAAAAAGAACTGAGCAGTGGGAAATAGGTGATAATCACAAGTGTAATGAGCAGTAGGCCCAGAAATGGAAGTGTAGATTTGTACAGCTCTGTGACCGGTTTCTCAAATCTGTATGAAGCGAGAAAAAGATTAAGGCCTACTGGGGGAGTACAGTAGCCAATTTGCAGGTTCGTGAGGAAGATTATCCCTAAATGTATCGGGTCGACTCCGTAGCCGATGGCTATAGGCAAGATAAGGGGCACGATGAGCACCAGAGCCGAAAAGATATCAAGCATTGCCCCCACAAGAAGCAAAAAGATATTGAGCAGAAGCAGAAATGAATATTTAGAGTCTATGTACTTTTGAATAAAGTCAAAAAGCCGGGTTGGAACCTCTTGATCAATGAGAAAGTTGGTGGAGGCCATTGATGCTGCCAGGATCACCAGGATGCCTCCAAAGAGGACCATGGATTTACTCATTATCGGTAGCAGCTGAGAAAATTTAATATCTTTGAGTATAAACACCTCAACGACCAGAACATAAAAGGCCGTTACAGCAGCAGCTTCACTCGGAACAAGAACACCGCCGTAAATCCCCCCAATTAAAAGAAAGGGAAGAGGGAGTTCCCAACCTATTTCTTTGAGGCCTGCCGTGAATTGCTGTTTTGTATACCGTGTCTTTTTACGTACTGGACCACTTTTTATAATGGCATATCCAGCAAGTAATGTCAGCATACAGAGTCCCGGCAGGATGCCTGCCAAAAACAGGTGATCGATCCGTGATTGTGCGATCACTCCGTACAAGATAAGAGGCAGGCTGGGTGGGAATAACAGACCAAGGCTTCCCGATGAGGTGATAAGGCCCATGGAAAACTTTTCGTCATATCCATCGGCTAAAAGGGCTGGCAGTAAAAGTCCACCCAGGGCAAAAATTGTAACTCCCGAAGCTCCTGTAAAGGCGGTGAATATAGCGCATACAAGGAGTGAAACGACGGCCAGGCCCCCCGGTAACCAGCCAAGAAATATCTGCGAAAAATGTAACATCCGCTTAGGAGCTTTACTTTCAGAAAGCAGAACACCTGCAAATATAAAGAGTGGCAGGGATACCAACAGTGGAGTGTCAGCCAGGCGAGACATTTCAATGATCACAACAGAGATATCAATGTCAGCTGAGTAAAATGAAACCAGGGCCAGTGCACCTATGACAAGAAACAGGGGGGTGCGAAGCAGGGCCAGAGCAAAAATGATAATTTTAAGAAAACTCATTGTAACTATTCAACCCTATGCCTTTTGAATCCGGAATATCTCATGCAATTGCAGAAAGATGAGTACGAAATATTTAATAGTGATCAGAGCAAAAGCCACAGGGAAAATAGAATTCCAGAACCAGAGTGGCAGAGACAAAGGGCCAGCTGAACCAAACTCCAATTCTCCCTGTATGAAAACGATCCCAGCCCAGGCAAGACCAGCTGAAGCCAGACAGCAAAAAAGAAGTGTCGCCATATTGACCCACGGGGCGATGCTTTTAGGAATTTTTCTACTGAGAACATCAAGGGCAATATGTTTACCCTGTCCCGTGGCGGCAACAGCGCCAAGAAGACCGCTCCAGAGAACGAGATAACGTAACAGGGGATCCGCCCAGAGTAACCCGCTGGACATAGCAGTTCGTAAGAAGATCTGGGTGCAGGCAAGCAGAATCATAGAAATGAGGATAAGTGAGAGTATAATATCTTCAAATCTATTAACGAACTGGAAGATGCCTCTATCTACAGGAAAGGAATAGACAAGAGCAACAGCAGCGGATTTGTTATTTCTGGCCACGGTATTCTTCAATGAGCTGAGTTGTTTGTTTGTATATCTTTTCGGAAACAGCGCCAGGAATCATTTTTTGCATGGCAAAATCGCGTTTTTCCTTTAAAAGTCCTATTGTTTCATCATCTAAGGTAAGAAATTCGTTACCCCGTTCTTTAAGAACCTTGTAAGACTCTTCGTTGCTTTTTCGTGTTTCGGCGAGCAGAATCGGGAAATAAGTGTCCGCCGCTGCATGAATTGCCGCCTGATGTTCTGGAGGCAGTTTGTTGAATTTTTTGGAGCTTAAGGCAAAAACCCCGTAAGCGTAACCGTATGGGAAATCAACAATGTAGTGGGCTTTGGTAAACCACTGCATAATAATTGAACCATAAAAAGAGTTGTACACAGTCTCTACAAGACCACTTTGGAGTGATGAAAGGACATCCGGAATGGTTAGAGATGTCGGAGTGATCCCTAAAGCTTTCATAAACTCTTCTGATATAGGGTCGCCAGTGGGACTCCAGTTTTTTGAATCTTTGAACATGGCATAATTATTAACTGGTTTGGTGGACATCGGGTAGATGAATCCAACCTCGGTCATTGCGACAAACTCAAGTCCTTTTTCCCTGAACTGTTTGATGAATTCGGGCATCAGCCCTTTTCTGACAAAATCGACTTCTTCATAGGATTCTAAGAGAAGAGGGATCCCCATAACCCTGAAATCAGGAACCTGTAGGGAAACCCCTGTCATGGTAAAACCACCTCCGTGGAGTTGGCCTACTCGCATCTTTCTCAGCATGGCCTGGTCATCTCCCATTACGCCACCTGGATAAATACGAAATCCAACTTCTCCACCAGTATCTTCTAAAATCTTCGCAGAAAATTTCTTGAATTGTTCAATCCATACGGAGCCCCCTGGTGCAAGGGTTGCTACCTTGAAAAAATATTTTGGCTTAGCCTGAAGTGGTGAAGTGCAAAACAGGATAATAAGTGCGCTAAGTAGTGTGAAAACGAAACGGCGCTTCATTGGTTTCTCCGAATGGTAAGGTAATGTTTAGTGCCTTACGACTGAAAGTCCATCAGAAAAAACAAGAAAATCTGAAGACTTGTTTGAAAAGAAGAACGTAAAGTAATCCCAAGGCACTTATCCCCCACAAGGGGACTAAACAGAGTATTCCCTTGTGGGGTGTTAGACTGCTTGTTAAATAACTTTGATTAATCGTATGCGATCAAACCTTAATCACCAAAATAATTTTCTTCTAGCAGCTTTTTAGCCCTTTTTTTCGCAATCTGATTGCTCAGTGCAAACTCAGGGGCGTCAGAGATCGGGAATGAGAGAACTTCATCGAGTAATGTGTCGTGGAGTTCCTGATCGAAAACACTTCTGGCATAGGTCTGTGCGTAGGTCGTTTGTGTGATAAGAAATTGACGATTTGAAAAGACAAGGGCCTTTTCAAAATGTTCTTTGCTTAGATCAGGGCGACCGCCAAACATTGCAGGCTTAAGGGCGTTATAGGCACCAAAAAAGAGGTGAATACTGCCTCCTTCATAGGTCTGATCAAGCTCCAGAAGTCTCTCCATGATTTTTTCAATAACCACCATGTCGGCAATTGATGCTGGAGAGCCTTTTTGACTCTGTACCCAAGACAACCAACCAAAGGTTCCCCAGAAGACATCTTCCACATCACCTCTATTTAATTGATGCAACTGACTGTTAAAATCATCTTCAGTTGCAGGCGGTGCAAAATTTCCTGAATCCTGTAGTGGGAGGTAGTGCTGGAGAAGTCGTATCCCGTATAAATGTGCTTTTTCAGTTACTGCAACTATTCTGTTCTCATCTGCACCGCATTCGCTCAGCGAACTACTAAAACCACTGTGCGCCTTTGTGGCTGACAAAAGCAATGATTTGCTCCCAGGGTTTGAAACCAGCAGCGAATCGAGCATTAACAGGTAGGATGGAGCACCTTCACAGACAAGATTAATGTCAGTTTGTTGCTGTAGATTTCCTGTTATGGGGCCAAGAAGACGATTTGTGAGAAATCCAGCACAGGAGCTGAGTGACAGGGTGAGTAGGAGCAGAAGAATATACGTATAGTGCCGTGTTGGGCCAATTTTAAAGTGTGATATTCGCATAGTTGAAATAACCAGTTAATTATATAGAAAATACTACTGGGTTAAATGAGATGCAGATAGTAATTGTCCAATGATCGTTTGGCAACGATAACTTATATAGCCTGTAATGTATGAGTCTGTTGATTTACTAGGATTTTAGTTCGAGACCGAGGCATACGTAAAAAATAACCACAGGCATATAATTAATATCGGAGTCTGCGCTTACCTCCGAGGATTATTTTTTTCGTATAACGAAGATATCGGGCCAAAAGACAGTAAATCAACGGGCTCATGTATGGAAAAAATTACTTTAAAGTAGTGGTTGAGAGCAAGGTGTTATATAGAAAAACGCCTGTAGACAAGTGAATATAATTGTCTACAGGCGCTATGAAAAGATGATTGTTACTGCTGTGGTGTTGCCGATGGCGCTGGTTGAGCTTTCTGTGCTTCAAGCGCTTCAGAGAGAGCCTCGGAGGTCGCATGGAAGGCCTCTTTTGTGGCAGCGACCACCTCTTTTACTGTTTCAATAATCTCTTGCTCGTTAACCGCATTTTGCACTGCTGGTTTCGCGTCTTCAAGAGCATCTTTGCCTGTGTCGATGACTTCAACTGCAACTTCTTTTGAAGCGGCAAGCATCTGTTGCGTAGCCATAACCAGTTGTCTGGTAACCGTTACCATGTCGTTGGTGGCGTTGACCATTTTTTGCATTGCTTCACTGAGCTCTGGCTCTTCAGTTGGTAGAGCAGTCTGTGGAGCAGGCCTTTTGTTATTAGCGCAGGGTGGGTAGTTCGCAGCAACGTCTTGTGATACTTTTTTCCCACATGGTAAAATAGTGATAGTCTCAGATGCTTTTGGAGACTTTACAGCATCTTTAGTTGCAGCCGGTGTTTTTACTACTGGAGCTGGTTCGCTCTTTGGCTCTTCATTCATCAGTGCAAGGACAGTAGTTGCTGCCGATTGAGCAATAATTTTCCACTGGTCATTGTTTTTCTCTGCTTTTTCTGGTGCAGTTACACTTTTTACGTTCTCAGTTGTAATCTGGACATCAGCAGGTGCTGCAGGTGCTTTGTGGGCGGTTGTATTCAATTGATTGGAAGGGGCTGCTTGATGGGTAGTTTGTGCTGCCGCAAGAGTTTCAACGGTAAGATTCCCAGGAGCTGTTGGTTTTTCTGCAACAGCAGTATGCTCCACCTTGTCATGGGATGTTGTGCCTTCTTCCTCAGTCTTAGGGTTGCAACCGAAAGTGACCAGATAAAATGCAACCATTGCGATTAAAGCGTACTTCATTGTCTCAATCTCCTATAATATAAAACTAAAATGAAAAGGATTATAAAATCCAATATTGCAGTGAAATAAGCGTATGATCAATAAAACCAAGAGTACAGTGTTTGCAAAGAATGATTTCGTACAATGAGGTGAAAGAACTCTTGGAATTTATTTTGCGTGACGCCGGTGTTTTACGGGAAGGATTTTTAACTGTTCCCTGTATTTAGCTACTGTTCTTCTTGCAATTTTAATATCTTCTTCAGCAAGTTTGAGAGAAATGGCATTGTCGCTTAACGGAGATTTTTTATCTTCATTCTGGATCATTTTGCGGACCAGGGTTTTGATCGATTCCGCCGCCATCGACTCGCCGCCTATTCTTGGGATTGCGGTTGAGAAAAAATATTTCAGCTCGTAAATTCCCTGTGGCGTATGGGTGTACTTATTGGATGTTACCCGACTTACCGTGGATTCATGCATCTCAATGTCATCAGCCACATCTTTTAGAATGAGGGGCTTGAGGTATTCGGCGCCTTTTTCAAAAAACTCATATTGAAAACGAAGAATCGAGTCCATCACCTTGTATATGGTGCGCTGACGCTGGTATAGAGATTTGATGAACCAGTCGGCATTTTTCATTTTGTTGCTGAGATATTGCCTGGATTCTTTTTCAAGCGTTTTGTCGTTTTTGAGCAGGTCCTGATAGGCGGAAGAAAGTTTTAGGCGAGGCAGGTCATCATCGTTGAGTTGGATAACATATTCGCCATCAATCTTTTTCACGTACACATCGGGAACAATATAGTTTGTCTGATCAGTGGCGTAAGGGAGGCCAGGGTACGGGGTGAGCTCTGAAATTATGTAGCTAACGGCGCGTTCGAGTTCAGGCCGTTTTTTGCCGGTGGCTCTGGAGAGTGCCTTGAAATTACGCGTTTCGAGATATGGCAGGTGCTCCCGGACAATAATTGCGGCAAGACTATCCTCTTTTCCCAACCTTTCAAGCTGGAGGTAGAGTGATTCACTAACGTCCCGGGCACAGATTCCTGGTGGATCGAGGTCCTGGATAATTTCGATGATATATTCTGCATCGTCGTGCTCACAACCGGTGTACTCCATGATCTGCTCGATATCTACTTCGAGAAAACCATAGCGGTTGAGATTACCAATAACATAGAGAGCAACTTCCTTTTCACCTTCATCCAGATCACTGGAGGCGAGTTGCCATTGTAGATAGGCAAGTAGACCTGGTTTTTCGGAGATAAATTCAAATTGAGAAGGGGCATCTGCGGGAGGTGTTTCTTTGGCAAAAGAAAAGTTACTGTCAAAATTGTTAGAATAATCCTCCCAGTTTACCTCACCAAGGACCTCTTGGACCTTAAACCCTTCAGTTACGTCTGCTTCAGGCGCGGGGCCCGTTGATTCTGTTGTCGAAGAAAGCGAAGTTGGTTTGACGTCAACTTTCTCCCGGCTTGAAAACTCTTCTTCAAGCGCTGGGTTTTGCTCAATCTCGGCTTGCAGGGCATCAGAAAGTTCAAGTCTGTTGAGCTGCAGGAGCTTAATGGCCTGACGCAGCTGTTGCGTCATTACCAGTTTTTGTGTGAGTTTAAGCTGTTGTCTGAGTTCTAGGGCCATTTAAATCACACCTAAATCTTGCATACGCAAAATAAAAATAATTTAATTTGCAAAACAGTATTCCCGTTTATCGGGGTTAGGTTACATATGAAAGTTTTCGCCAAGGTACATTTTCCGTGCAACTTCACTCTCAATAATATCGTCTGCCACACCGCTGGTGAGAACTTGTCCTGCATTCATGATATATGCAAAGTCACACACCTGTAAAGTTTCTCGTACATTATGGTCGGATATGAGGATCCCGAGACCTTTTTCTTTAAGGCTGAAAATAAGTTTTTGCAATTCTCCTACAGCAAGTGGATCAATTCCCGCAAAGGGTTCATCTAAAAGGATGAATTGAGGCCTTGTTGACAGTGCCCGCATGATTTCCACCCGGCGCCTTTCGCCTCCGGAAAGAGCATGTCCTTTATTATGTCTGAGATACTCAATGCCCAGATCGTCCATCAACTCATCAATGCGGAGGTCTATCTCCCTTTTGGAGTGACCTAGAGGCTCTAGGATAATGCGGACATTTTCTTCCACAGTAAGTTTTTTAAAAACAGAGGGTTCCTGAGCCAAGTATGAAATACCGCGCAGCGCACGTTTGTGAATGGGCAGATTGGTTATCACCTCTCCTGCGAGAATGACATTCCCCGCATCCGGTCTTATAAATCCTGCAATAGAATAAAATGTTGTGGTTTTACCGGCACCATTTGGACCAAGTAAACCTACAACCACTCCACTCTGAACCTGCAGACTTACACCGTCTACAACAGTTCTGGGACCGTAACGTTTTACAATATTTCTTGTTTCAAGCAGTGACATCTGATCTCGGTCTTTAATTAATTCTGGAGGATGGTCATATTCACCCGTGAAGGCTTTTGCTTAGCATCTTTATTTTCCCCGATGGTTGTTGAGGTCCGTTCTCCAATAACTTCAGAGCGGCCTTCATCAAGAAAGTAGATTATTTTTTCTCCAGTTACCATATTCTGGCCCTGCCATGCTTTGGCATTTCCAGTAAGTATAACCTGTCTCTCTTTTGAGAGGTACACCATTTTTTTTGAAGTACCAAGCCATTCTCCTCTTGTGACCTCAACATTACCGATGCAGATCATCTTTTCTACCTGCTGAGTGCCACCGGTTTTCCCCTTGGTCTTTTTTTTCGGTTTTGCTTCTTTTGGAGTGTAGTAAACGGTCATTTTGTCTGAACGAATTCTAACGTCAGCCTGTGTAGCATCGACCTCTCCAGTGAAGATGACAGAGTTGCTTTTCTCTGTTGACGTCATGTGGTTTGCTTCTATATTGATCGGTGAATCCTTAGCAAGAGTAGTGCCAAAGGTGATAAAGATCAGTAAAGTAGCAAGATAGCCAATGGAGATAAAGGAAAAGTTTTTGTTAAATTTCATCGGGACTCCCCGTAGTTAATGTGATAAAATTTAGCCTCAAAAGAATACCGAGCCCATGGTAGCGTAAGGTGAACTAAATGTAAAGTAATGGTGTTGCTGCTCAGTAAACAGTACTTTACTTACATCATATGACCCATTACAATACGGCCGCAGGATCAGTTGTCCACCCCTGGCGCGTTCCAGCCCAGATATCTCATGAATATTGTGTCTGTTTTTCTGAGGTTGACTCATCTCAAAGCTTTTACGCAAACTGGGTGGAATTCTATAAAAAGTCCCAAGGTTTTACTGTCAATAAATTTGACATGGTATCGTTTACACCGATGAGGAATTCGGGCTAGTATCTTTTCATAAATAATATAAGGATCGATCCGCTGATCGAAAGTGGTGATATGGTGAAAACTGTCCAAGAGAGTATCGAAAAAGCAAAAGTACTCATCGATGCTTTACCTTTTATGCAGGAGTTCAGGCATAAAACGGTTGTGATAAAATATGGCGGCCATGCCATGGTGGACGATCATTTGAAAAAGCAGTTTGCACTCAATGTTATCCTGCTCAAACAGATCGGTATTAATCCAGTTATTGTCCATGGTGGTGGTCCGCAAATAAATACCCTGCTTGACCGTTTGGATATCCAGCCCAGCTATGTTGAGGGGATGCGGGTAACCGATGGTGAGACCATGGATGTGGTTGAGATGGTGCTTGTTGGTAAAGTGAATAAAGAAATTGTTGGCCTGATTAATCATTGTGGTGGTAAAGCTGTTGGCCTTTCTGGGCGGGATGGTGATCTTGTCTGTGCTGAAAAACTGAAGGTGAGCAGTAAGAAAAAGGCTGAGTCCCATGGTCAAGCACCGCCTGAGCTTATCGATCTCGGTCGTGTCGGGCAGGTAACTAAGGTAAATACAGGGGTTATTGAAAGTCTCTACTCAAAAGATTTTATCCCTGTCATCGCTCCGGTCGGCGTAGGCGAAGATGGAAGAGCCTTTAACATCAATGCGGATCTTGTGGCTAGTGCCATTGCAGGAGCACTCTCAGCTGAAAAATTGATGTTGCTTACAGATGTACCCGGAGTAAAAGATAAAAAAGGTGAGATGCTTACCTCACTTTCCAGACAAGAAGTTGAAAAGTTGATAGAAGATGGAACCATTGCAGGGGGAATGATCCCTAAGGTGCGCTGTTGTGTAGAAGCACTACAGCGTGGGGTTTCAAAAACACATATAGTTGACGGTCGGGTGGAGCACTCAATTTTACTTGAGATGTTTACCAAAGAAGGCGTTGGAACGGAGATATATTAATAATGAGTAAGAATGCTGAGTTGAAAAAAAGAGGGGACGCCGTCATCGTTGGCAATTATGCCAGATACCCAGCGGCAATGGTAAGTGGGACCGGATGTAAACTCACTGATGCAGATGGTAAAGAATACTTAGATTTTCTCTCAGGTATTGCCGTATGTGCATTGGGACACAGCCATCCACGTGTGAGTGAGGCGATTTGTGCTCAAGCCCAAAAACTTGTTCACGTATCTAATTTGTACTACACCGAACCTCAGACTGAACTTGCTGAGTTGATCGTGTCCAACTCTTTTGGTGATAAGGTATTTCTTTGCAACAGTGGTGCTGAGGCAAATGAGGCTGCTATTAAGCTTGCCAGATTACATTCACCTAAAGAGCGGTACAAAATTATCAGTCTCGCAGGTTCTTTTCACGGACGTACTCTGGCCACCCTTGCAGCAACGGGACAGCCTAAATTTCACGAAGGTTTTGAACCACTTCCAAGTGGCTTTAGCTATGCGCCTTTCGGCGATCTTGCGGCTCTTGAGACGATGGTGGATGAATCGACTTGTGCTATACTATGCGAGCCCCTTCAAGGCGAAGGTGGGGTGCGACCTCTTGATAAAGAGTATCTCGCAGGTATCAGAGCACTTTGTGATAAGCACGGTATTCTTCTTATTTTCGATGAGATTCAGACCGGAATGGGAAGAACGGGAACCTTATTTGCCTATGAGCAGCTAGGGGTTACACCGGATATTATGTCAATGGCAAAAGCCCTTGGGAACGGTATGCCCATAGGGGCTATGGTAACGACAAATGACATTGCCGCAGCCTTTGTACCTGGCACCCACGGTTCCACGTTTGGTGGAAATCCCGTGGCGTCTGCTGCTGGTGTTACCACCATGAAGATTATGCTCGAAGGTGGATTTTTAGCGGATGTCCTTGAAAAAGGGGCCTATTTTAGAGAGTTACTTGCCGGTTTAGCAGACAAATTTCCAGCGCTTATCTCCGGAAGTCGTGGAATGGGGCTGATCGTAGCTGGGGTACTCACTGAAGAAGGTATATCTCAGGGCACTGCAATCGTAAATGCAATGTTTGAGCGCGGCTATCTTATGAATTTTGCAGGGAACTCAGTGCTGCGCTTTGTGCCCCCGCTCATTGTGACTAAGGCAGAGATTGATGAGTTTGTGGCAGTGCTTACAAAAGTGCTGGCTACAATCTGATTTTTCAAGGTCCCCTTAAAGCCATGGGCAAAAGCTTCCTGCGAGCTATCGGTTTTCACAAAATGCTTTGCAAAGAGCTGTTCTTTTATGTAATTATAAATGTTTTCTCTAAGAGATATTGAGAAAAATCATAACTGTTTAGAATTTAAAGGGTTCTGGATGAATAGCAGGTGCTTGGATTTACTGTAACTCATTATATAATATTAAAAGTTAGCATTGAAATGTTTTCACACTGAGGATTTGAATGGGGTTAAGTAAAATAGTGCTCGCCTACTCCGGCGGTCTTGATACATCTGTTATTTTAAAATGGCTAGCAAAAGAATATGGTTGTGAAGTTGTTGCTTATTCTGCTGATATTGGCCAACAAGAAGATTGGGATGCAGTTCGGCAAAAAGGGCTTGCGACTGGTGCGAGTAAGGTTATCATCTCAGACCTGCAGAAAGAATTTGTTGAAGATTATATTTTTCCGGCATTCAGAGCCAATGCAATTTATGAAGGATCATATCTCCTCGGAACGTCTCTTGCTAGACCTCTTATTGCCAAAGAGCAGGTACGTATTGCCATGGCAGAGGGTGCTGATGCGGTAAGTCATGGTGCAACCGGAAAAGGAAATGACCAGGTACGCTTTGAACTTGGCTACATTGGCCTGTCTCCTAAGCTGCAGATTGTAGCTCCCTGGAGAACATGGGACCTTAATTCAAGAACCAAATTGGTGGAATTCGCTAAAGAAAACGGCGTACCTGTTCCAACGACGAAGAAAAATCCATACAGCTGTGACGAGAATCTGCTGCATATCAGTTTTGAAGGTGGAATTCTGGAAGATCCGTGGAATGAGCCTGATCCTGACATGTTTAAGTTCACAGTTTCTCCAGAAGAGGCACCTGACAAACCTACCTATCTCGAAGTTGAGTTTAGAAATGGAAATCCGGTCGCGCTAGATGGTGTTGCTATGGATGCTCTGCCTCTTTTCAAAAAGCTCAACGTCCTTGCCGGAGCAAATGGTATAGGCCGTCTCGATATGGTGGAGAATCGTTTCGTTGGTATGAAGGCAAGAGGCGTGTATGAAACTCCAGGTGGCACGTTGCTCCGTATTGCACACAGGGATCTTGAGAGCATAACTCTTGATCGTGAGGTCCTGGCAATTCGTGATTCTCTGGTGCCAGAGTATTCAAAACTGATCTATAACGGTTTTTGGTTCTCCCCTGAGCGTGAACTCCTGCAGGTAACCATGGATCACACCCAGACCACAGTCAACGGAACTGTTCGTTTGAAGCTGTATAAAGGCAACTGTTTTTCTGTAGGTCGTAAGTCTGACCAGTCTCTCTATCAGGAAAGTTTTGCTACTTTTGAAGAAGATCAAGTCTATAATCAGGGTGATGCTACAGGGTTTATCAGACTCAACGGTTTGAGACTAAAGATCAACGCACTTCAAGATCGATTCCAAAAATAAAAAGACACTAACTATGAGTAACGACAATAACAGCGGTTCAGGAAAGATGTGGGGAGGGCGTTTCAGCGAAGGAACTGCCGCCTCTGTTGAGGCTTTTAGTGCCTCAATTCACTATGACGTACGTCTCTACAAGTACGATATTGCAGGGAGTAAAGCACATGCTGCGATGCTTTCTGCAAACGGTATACTCACCGCAGATGAGCTACAGGCGATCACCGATGGGCTGAGTGCTATTGAAAAAGAGATCGATGCAGGCCAGTTTGAGTTTAAGCGGGAGCTGGAAGATGTTCATATGAACATTGAGAAGGCGTTGATTGATCGAATTGGTCCAGCAGGGGCAAAACTACATAGCGGTCGTTCCAGAAATGATCAGGTTGCCGTTGATTTCAAAATGTACCTGCGTGACCAGTGTGATGTCACAGTTGATCTCTTAGATGAGGTACGGAAATCTTTTGTCGTTGTTGCAAGAAAATATCTTGGTCAGCTTATGCCAGGGTATACTCATCTGCAGCGAGCGCAACCAGTGCAGATTGCGCACCATATGCTTGCTTATTACGAGATGTTTACCCGTGACCGCGAGCGTATGATTGATTGTCGCAAACGTCTTAATCTATCCCCTCTTGGTTGTGCTGCCATGGCTGGTAGTGGATTGCCTCTAGATAGAGCCATGACTTCAGCAGCGCTTGGGTTTGATGGTGTAACTGCAAACTCAATGGATACCTCAGGTGATCGTGACTATGCCATAGAATTTGCCAGTACCTGCACTATTATTCAGCTACATTTATCTCGGCTTTCGGAGGAATTGGTTCTCTGGTCCAGTCAGGAATTTGATTTTGTTAATATTTCAGACACCTTTTGTACAGGCTCGTCAATCATGCCTCAAAAGAAAAACCCTGATATTCCAGAATTAATCAGAGGGAAAAGTGGTCGTGTGGTTGGTAGCCTGATGACGCTTATCACCCTTGTGAAAGGATTGCCTCTTACCTATAACAGGGATCTTCAAGAGAGTCAGGAACCTGTGTATGATGCTGTGGATACGGTGACCGCATCACTTGCTATTATGGCAGAACTTCTTGCAAACATGGCGTTTAAAACAGATAAAATGGCAGCAGCCACCCAGTCAGGTTGTATGACGGCGACAGATCTTGCCGATTATCTTGTCATGAAGAATGTACCCTTTCGGGAAGCACATGGTATTGTAGGTCGAGCAGTTGCTTTTTGTCTTGAAAACGGTCGGGAACTTCCTGATCTTACTCTGGAAGAATTGTCACAATTTTCAGATACGATCGAAAAAGATGTGTACAAGGTTTTAGGGATTGAAGGTTCGGTAAACAGCCGGGTCACTGTAGGTGGAACTGGCCTCATACGAGTGGAAGAGGCCTTAATTTCGGCCGAGAAACAATTGGGGATTTCATAATGAATATGACGAGTATGGTACGAGTAACTGGTACGTTGCTCCTTGGTGCTTCTTTCCTTTTTGCGGGTGGCTGTGGTTATAAAGATTTACCCGTTGCTCCCGCTAGTGTGGTTCCGGAGCCGATTGGTGATCTCCTGTATAAAGTGAGTGAAAAGGGGCTTGAGTTGACGTGGTCTTTTCCTGTGAAAACCATTCAGGGATCGCCCATTACAGACATCTCTTCTTTTGATCTTTATCGGTCAGCAGTCCCACTTGCTGATTATTGTGGTGGATGTCCAATTCCATTTGGCAAAGCAATTGAGGTGGACGGAGGAGTCGTTTTTGACGGTAAGTTGAGACGGCAGAAGAGCTATAATTCCTCGGATCTTAAATCAGGCTATAAATATTTTTATAAAGTCCAATCACGTACCAGCTGGCTCGCTGCAAGTGAGGACTCAAATATTATTACTTTTGTCTGGTATCAGCCAGCCAAGGAACCTACTGCTCTGGTGGTAACCCCAGGTGATAGAGAGGTTGCTCTTCAATGGAAGGCAGTTACAGAACTGAGTGATGGCTCTGCTCTTGATAATCCTATAAAATACCAGATTATGAGGAGTGCAGGCGGCAAGGACTTTGTCAAAGTCGGAGAGCCTCTTACCACGACTTCATATACAGATAAGCAAGTGAGAAATGGACTGAAATATTTCTACACTGTACAAAGTCTGATGGTACTGGGTAATGAACTTGTTGAGGGCGCGACTACAAAAGCGATTGCTGTAAGTCCTAAGGATATGACTCCGCCAGTGGCTCTAAGTGGTGTTACTGCAGTTGGCACAGGGGTCGGAATAAAGATTTTCTGGGACAAGAGTAGCGCCTCAGATCTTGCTGGCTATAGAGTATATAGACGGGCTGCGGATCAAGATAGCTATGAGTTCTTAGGGCAAGTCGCACCTGAATTTAAGCTCTATGTGGATAAACATGCTGCTGGCGATATTCGCTATTACTACGCTGTAACGGCAGTAGATGGATCGGAGCCTGCAAATGAGAGTAAGAAATCGAGAGAAGCGACTGTAAGATACTAATCGATTTTACTGCTTAGGTGGTCTTTCTAGCCCTCTATCCGTACTTGGCGGTTAGGGGGCTATGTTATTAGCCCGGATGTCTCATGAACATTGTGTATAATTTGATACTGTTAGTTCGTTACAATGTCCTCTTGAGATTAATCGGTGTAGAGATCTTCAAAATTTAAAACTGAAAAACACTGCACACGTTGATGTGCTGCTTTTTACAAAGGAGTAAATTGATGGCTCTGAATTTTCCCATCCCATTTGAGAAGATGAATGGAACAGGTAATGATTTCGTCGTCATAGATAATCGTGGTGGCATTATACCTCTTGAAGAGCAGGCGGAATTTGCTAAGAAGGTATGTCGACGAATGTTTTCCATTGGGGCTGACGGCCTTATTCTCATTGAAACGTCAGAAACGTGTGACTTTAGTTGGAATTTCTACAATGCGGATGGTTCTGTCGCTGAAATGTGTGGTAACGGTTCACGCTGTGCTGCTCGTTTTGCCTATCGTCACAAAATTTGCGGTCCTAAGATGAGTTTTGAAACCCTGGCTGGTGTCATTGAGGCAGAAATCTGTGAAGAAGAGGAAAACGTCAGGGTGAAGATGACACAGCCGTATGATTTTCGTCTTGATCTTTCGCTGCGTCTAGACGATGTGGAGTATCCTGTTACCTTCGTTAACACAGGTGTACCCCAGGCTGTTATATTTATTGAAGAAGATGATGTGCCTGTAAAAAAGTGGGGACGTAAGGTTCGTTTTCATGAGATCTTTGAACCAAATGGTACGAATGCAAATTTTGTTACATGTTTAGGTGATGGGAAGATAAAAGTAAGGACCTACGAAAGGGGTGTAGAGGACGAAACTATGGCCTGTGGTACAGGTGCTGTCGCATCGGCTATTTATGCTGCAATGCTAAAAGGAATGGATTCACCCATTGATGTAGTGACTTCAGGAGGAGACACCCTTACGATACATTTTGACCTACAGGATGGTCCCTTGGTTGAAAGTGTCTATATGGAAGGGCCTGCAAGGGTTGTTTGTATTGGTAACCTGACCCCCGAAGCAGTGTTATAAGTGGTGAAGGTGGCGCAGTTATATAACTAAGTAAGTACATTCACCAAATTATTTCCCGTTTATCGGGGTTAGGAGGAGTGATGGAAAAATTTCACGGAGCAATGGTAGCATTAGTTACCCCGTTTATTGATGGTCAGCTCGATGAACAGGGGTTGGTTGATTTAATCGAATTTCAGATTGCCAATGGAACCCACGGAATCGTACCTTGTGGTACCACTGGAGAGTCTGCAACTATTGGAATGGACGAGAATAAACGTATTATCGATCTCACTGTTAAGACAGTGAATGGTCGTGTTCCGGTTATCGCTGGTGCTGGAGCAAATAATACTCTTGAGGCTATAGAGCTTACTGAAAGTGCGAAAGCCAGTGGAGCGGATGCCGTCCTTTCTGTAGTACCGTACTACAACAAACCTGATCAGGAAGGCATATATCTTCATTTCAAGGCTATTGCTGAAAGTGTTGATATCCCTGTCTTTCTCTATAATGTTCCAGGTCGTACGGTTATAAGTATAGACGCTGATACCGTTGCCCGTCTGGCGCAGATTGAGAATATTATCGGAATAAAGGAAGCCTCCGGAAGCCTTGAGCAGATTTCAGACGTTATCAGAAAAACACCTGAAGATTTCATTGTTCTCTCAGGTGATGATTTTACCTCAATGCCCACCGTCTTTATTGGCGGTCATGGCGTGATTTCTGTTATTTCCAATGTGTATCCACAGGGAATGGCTAAGATGATGGAATGCGCTATCTCAGGTGATATCAAGGGCGCTAATGAATTGCATTACCAGATGTATGATGCGATGAAATTGATGTTCAGTGTTCCAAGTCCTGCTCCCGCCAAAAAGGCGTTGGAGATGATGGGGATGATAAAAAGCGGTGGTACTCGTCTTCCCATAGCACCAATGAAAGAAGAGCCGATAGAGAACTTGAGACAGGGACTGATTGGTCTGGGGCTTGTGTGAAGCAAGACTGTAATCGAAGTAACCACGAAGGTGATGGTATGGTAAATGTTATAATTGCGGGTGCCGCAGGTCGTATGGGACAGAGGGTAGCCTACATGGTAGAGCAGCACCCCGGACTGAAGTTTACCGGTGCTTTTGAAGCTCCAGGTCATCCTGATATTGGTAGAGATGCAGGTCTTATTGCATTTGGCAAAGAAAATAGTGTTTTAATAGGCGAAGGATTGGAATCTGTTATTGCAGACGGTGACGTGATAATTGATTTTACTTTTCATAAAGCCACCATGGAATTTGCGAAAATTGCCACAAAGCATGGCAAGGCAATGGTTATAGGTACTACAGGCCTCTCTTCTGAAAACCTTACCGAACTCGCAGAGCTCGCTAAGAATTTTCCCTGTGTACAGGCGCCCAATATGTCGATCTGCGTCAATGCTCTTTTTAAGCTGGTGAAAAAAACTGCAGCAATCTTAGGCGACGATTACGACATAGAAATTGTTGAGGCCCATCACAATAAGAAAAAAGATGCTCCATCGGGAACAGCATTAAAACTTGGCGAGATGGCTGCAGAAGGCGTGAATCGCAATCTCGAAGAAGTTGGTGTGTTTGAGAGAAATGGAATCATTGGTGAGAGAAAGCCTAAAGAAATCGGTATTCAGTCTATACGAGCATCCGATATCGTTGGCGAACATACCGTCTATTTCGCAGGACCGGGTGAACGTATTGAGTTGACTCACAGAGCCCATAGCAGGGATCATTTTGCCAAGGGAGCGGCGACAGCTGCTGCATGGATTGTTGGCAAAGAGTGTGGTGTGTATTCAATGTTTGACGTTCTTGGGCTCCAGGATCTGTAGTTACTCGGTAGAGGTTAGGATAATATGGTGAAAGCGTATGTCGGTCTGGGGTCAAACGTTGGAGATGGGAAGAGAACTCTGCAAGAGGCCTGGAAAGCTTTAGGTAATATTGAAGGCATTGAGTGCCTGCAGCTTTCCAGTCCATATCAGAGTGCCCCCGTCGATATGGAGAGTCAGAATTGGTTTACAAACGCTGTGGGAATACTAACGACCACATTAGAGCCTCTAGGCCTATTACGGGTTCTTCTCGGAGTTGAGACTGAATTTGGTAGAAGGCGACCCGAAAATGTATCTGGCTACCAGGATCGGAGCCTGGATCTTGATCTTCTCTATTTTGGAGATATTGTAATGGATACTGAGGAACTTGTTCTGCCACATCCCCATATTGCAGAAAGGCTCTTTGTTCTCAGACCTTTAACCGAACTTGATCAGAATTTTTGTGATTGTGCGAGTGGCTTAAGAGCTGAAGAGATGGTTGAACAACTCCAGGCGAGATTTACCACAAGAGAAAGAGAACTACAGGAAATTACACGCAGTATCTGGGGAGATTAGCCCTATAGGCTACTTAGTTGCGAGAGAAATTTGCAATAGAACAGCCAGTTAAGATATATTGAGGAAAAGTAAAAAACGTGAGTCCAATAAGAATAATTATTATAGCAATCCTTCTTTATATAGGTTATCGCTTGATCGTCGGTGGTGGAAAGAAAAAAACAAAACCATCTTCGAAGGCAAAAGAATCAAATAATTTTGTTCAAAATGATACGCTTGAGGAAGATCCTGTGTGCAAGAAACTGGTACCCAGGCAACAAGCTGTACAGTTTGATCAAAATGGAACAATACATTATTTTTGCAGCAAAAGATGTTGCAACACATACAGAAAAAACCAAGGAGATCAGTAATGAAGTTTTTTATAGATACAGCCAATATTGAAGAGATAAAGCTAGGCCTTGATATGGGCATGGTTGATGGTGTTACCACCAACCCATCCCTTATTGCACGCGAGAATAAGCCATTTGAAGAGATCATCAAAGAAATCTGCTCAGTTGTTGATGGTCCTGTAAGTGCCGAAGTTGTAAGCCTGGAAGCTGATGGTATGCTTACTGAAGCAAGAGAACTTGCGAAAATTGCTGAAAATATTGTCATCAAGATTCCGATGATTGTTGAAGGACTAAAAGCTGTAAAGCAGTTGACCGCTGAGGGTATCAAGACCAATGTGACTCTCGTGTTCTCAGCAGCACAAGCTCTTCTTGCCGCAAAAGCTGGTGCAAGTTACGTGAGCCCATTTGTAGGCCGGGTAGATGATATAGGAACACCCGGAATTGACCTCATCAGTGATATCATAACTGTATATGACAACTACGGATACCAGAGTGAAATTATTGTAGCCTCAATCCGCAGCCCACAGCACGTTATGGAATCTGCGCTTGTTGGTGCTGATATTGCGACTATTCCACTTAAAGTTATTAAGCAGCTGGCAAAACATCCTCTTACCGATATCGGTGTAGAGCAGTTTCTTGCTGACTGGGAGAAGCGCACCAAATAAATGAGCATTTCCCCTTTTCTTCATAATAGAGAAATATGCAAGGATACGAATCGGAATCTGGTTCGTATCCTGCTATGTATAAGCCTTGTCACTGCCTTTCTCTTTCTGGGATATGGTAGTGGGCAGGCACAAATGTATCTCTGTCGTGATAAATCTGGAAGCGTTAATTTTACCAATGTCCGCAACAGCCCAAACTGTACAGCCTACAAAATCAAGAAAAAGCGTAAAGGTTGGACGAACCATAGAAGTACTATCGGTGTCGGCAAAACAGACCGATCGCAATACGACCGCGAAATAAGACGTATCGCCAGGCGCTATAGAATTGACCCTCCTCTCATCAAAGCAATTATCCACGTTGAATCTGATTTTAACCACCGGGCATTATCAAGCCAAGGCGCCCAGGGATTAATGCAATTGATGCCTGGCACTGCCAGGGAGCTACGAGTTTCTAACCCCTTTAACCCCAAAGAAAATATCGACGGTGGGACAAGGTATTTCCGTAAGATGTTAGATAGTTTTGATGGGAATCTTGTACTTTCACTTGCTGCGTACAATGCCGGTCCTGGTCTTGTAGCCCGAACTGGTGGAGTGCCAAAAATTAAAGAAACACGTCGTTATATAAATAAGGTTTTGAAGAGGTATAAGGTCTATAAGGCTGTCATGTAACGAGCACTATAGGTGCTTTATAATTTTATATGACATTCATGTGGTTCTATCTCACGAGTAGCATACTTTTTCCTCTTGACGATAAAGCAGAAAGTGGAGTATATACAATGTCCTAAGCCGGAGTGGTGAAACAGGTAGACGCACGGGATTCAAAATCCCGCGGGGGCAACTCCGTGTCGGTTCGATTCCGACCTCCGGCACCAATGCCAAGTTCAGGGACTTCCTATAAAGTCCTATCAAGCCTCGAATCTCAACAGATTCGGGGCTTTTTTTGTTCTGTTGGTCCCCATTCTTCCGAGAACGTCCAAAGAAATCTGTTGATCAATGTGTGTACCTGTGTGTATATTTCAAACGATAGTCGAACTGGGGTTGATGAAATACACACACTGTAGGGTGAAATGTCTAAACTAACCGTTTTAGAAATTCGTAACAAAACTGGGCCTTGCCGACTCGCTGATGGTGGCGGACTTAGTTATGAAATTACCAAATCTGGCGTAAAAAGATGGCTATATCGCTTCAGAATCGATGATAAGCAACAAATGCATATTATCGGTCGATATCCAGGCGTATCTCTTTCAGATGCGAGAAAAAAGCATATGGAGGCTCAGGCTCTTGTCAAAAAAGGGATAAATCCCAACTTACAACGAAGAAAAGAAAAACAAACGAATATAGACAAAGAACAAGAAGCACGGAATAAGAGGGCTATTACTTTTGAGTATGTTGCGTTGGAGTGGATTGACCAGCAAAAAAGTCGTTGGAGTCATGATCATGCGGTTGCAGTCCTTGGTACTTTGAAGAATGATGTTTTTGACTCATTCGGAAGCAAAGCTATCGAATCAATCACCCCTCCGGAAGTTTTAAAGATCCTGAGAACAATTGAAGGTCGGGGAAGTTTAGAAATTGCACGAAAAGTTCTACAGCGGATGAATGCTGTTTTCCGTTACGCTGTACAAACAGGAGTAGCGACTTACAATCCTGCTGCAGACATGCAAGGTGTCTTGAAAGCAAAACCTGTTGAGCATATGCCTGCTGTTTTTGACAAAGGTTTAGGTCAACTTCTCAAAGATATTAATGCCAGCGAGAGGATTCATATTACAACAAAGTTGGCATTACAATTTACCTCGCTCACTGCATGTCGTTCAGGCGAAGTTCGGGGAGCACGATGGTCAGAAATTAATCTTGAAGAGAAGAATTGGGAAATTCCAGCAGAGCGTATGAAAATGCGTAGGCAACATATCGTACCATTATCCAGTCAAGCAATAGCGGTTTTAGAACGTTCTGGTAAGTTGTGGGGTAGGGATGGGCTTGTTTTTCCAAGCGTAAGGGATGATCATAAACCGATGAGTGATAATGCAATGTCAAAAGCTCTTCGGGATATGGGATATAGAGGTAAGGCCACTCCTCATGGTTTCAGAGCATCATTTTCTTCAACTGCCTATGAGAGTTCACTTTTTGCTAGCGAAGTTATTGAAAAAGCTCTTGCACATGAAGAAAAAAACAAAATCAAAGGTGCGTATAATAGGAGCGAGTATATTGGGCAAAGAAGAGAATTATTGCAGTGGTGGAGTGATTATTTGGAAGAGCTTAGAACTAAAGAATAGGAGAATCCTAGGTGCTTAAATATAAAGATAATGGTTGTTGGGTACCCAACTCTTAATGGGTTCTTGGATGATAATTTAAAAGACTCACAAAAAAAGGTGGCAAACCGAGACCGATTAAAAAAAATAATTTCGATGTGCCACACTGATCACAATTGGAGTGTAGACGTTTACGATGGGCAAACACCGAAATTGGGAGATGGAACTGAGTATTCACCACACATCCACCACAGCGATTTAATTATACTGGATTATCATTTAGACGGCACACCTGACGTAGATGACGGCAAAAGAGCGCGCAATATAGTTAACCAATTAGCGGTGAATAATCATTTCAATTTAGTGGTTATGGGCGATCCCAGCTGCCGAGAAGAACACGGGTTGTGTGTTGTCGATACGCCATCACCAGTGGTTTTACCATTCACCGACAGTCTTGCCGTGCCACCATTGGCCCCGGACCATCATGGTGTGTTCTTCCTGCACAAATCATCCACTCCTTCCAATGAAAAACAGTGTACGTTTTTTTCCACCCAAGTACGAAAATTGCATTCCAGTTTCATACATCTTCACTTTTCCCCTGCCCTCTAGTATCGAATCCAACCATTCCACATCTCTTCGAACTTGGGTAACAATTTATAATTACAGCTTTTAAAAATCTTTCCATGACCTTTACCAGCTCTCGGACCCTAGCGGCATACTTATTGCCTATACGTTTTGTAATCAAGATGGAACACAAGTCGATAATGCACCATCAGACGACTGAACAATCCATCATGTGAGGACTCTTTCCCGAACCGGCAAAACTGCCGTAAGACAGTGACGCAAAGCCCACGGGTCCATATCTGAAATGAGACCACAGTTGAAATGTATGACCTTCAACTCTGAGTCTTTTGGACAGCCGGGCTGCCGAAGGAAAGGAGATCACAACACCTCTATCTGGGATTAAGGGGTCCTCCGAAGAAGATTAACAAAGAGGGTCCTTATGCAATCCCGTGTTCCTGCATCACAGGTCTGCTAAGTTCTCTTGTTAAAAGAGGGCCGTTGCAGATCCTTCATTTCATGAAGTATTTGTCCCCCGTCTGTCGTCGGCCCTCTTTTTACCTAATTGGTTTTAATATTTTAATTCCGGATAGTATGTCTGGAAAAAGGAGTCGATGTAATGCTACACCCATTCGTAAGAGATTCTCTAGAACAAATAATGTCTGCAAGGTGCAGCGCCTCACCGGGTAAAGTATCTGCCTGCGCACTATCGCGTTTCTCGTTGGCCAATCTATCAACACTAGTAGTAACCATCCTTATCGCTCTGTTCTCCTTGACTTATGCAGCTAAAGCCGCTGTTCCGGTCACACTGCCGCCATCAAGTAAGGCGCAATGGAAGCAGGCAGAAAACCAGACCATGTCACTAGCCAGCCTTATGGCCAAATACCGCCAGGCTGAGGGAGCAGACAAAGCCGCTGGGCTAAAAGAGCTGGTTGACCAGGCCAGAACGCGTCAGTTGCTGCTTGGGGAATTGGTGCAAACCGATCCGGTTGGTGCCATGAGGACAATACTCCCGTCCACGGTTCGCGAGGGTATGCCGGAGGAAGTGCAGGTAATGCTCACGCAGAAACAGGAAATGCAGGGAGAGTTGGAGGTCCTTTACGAAGACTATGAGGATGGCCGCCACAGGTTACGGCATATCTTGAAGACTGCTACTGGCCGCATTGAACTGCAATTGCCGGAAAACGCCAAAGCAATGCAAAGCGGCATCAGGGTTCGCGCACGAGGTTGGTTGTTTAAGCACGGCGGTGAGACCTCAGGCACACTGATGTTAAACGATCCGATGGATAGCCTAGAGCTTCTTGCCGATGGCGCTACTGTAAGCGCGACAACTTCATCCAGTACTGCCTTCCTGCCAAACACATCTGGTGAACAAGGTGTGCTGGTTTTGATGGTAAATTTTCAAGATAACCCTACCCAGCCCTGGACACCGCAACAAGCGGAGGAGATGGTTTTTGGCACTGTTAATGACTTCTATATGGAAAACTCCTATGGGCAGACCTGGCTTTCCGGTGATGTATATGGCTACTACACCTTGCCTATTGATGGCGTTTGTAATACCTATGAGATTGCAACCCAAGCAAACTTGGTTGCGACCGCTAATGGGATTGATACCAGCGCCTACAACAGGTTGATCTACCTTTTCCCCCAGATCGACAATTGCGGGTGGTCCGGTATGGGAACCGTTGGCGGGAATCCGTCTAAGGCTTGGATTAACGGAACTCTTGACCTGCGCACTGTTGGCCACGAGTTAGGCCACAACCTCGGCCTGCAGCATGCCAAAAAACTTGAATGCGGCGTCAATGCAATCAGTGGAGATTGTTACACCGTAGAATACGGCGATAGCCTTGATATTATGGGAAGCCCTGGATTTACAGGGAATTTCAACGCTTTTAATAAAGAACAGCTGGGTTGGCTTAGTGGTGACCTTTCAGCTGCTACGGGGCAGATTGCCGTTGCAGAGACAGATGGCTCTTACCAGATTGAACCATATGAAACCACTCCGGGTAATGTTCCCAAGGCCTTGAAAATCCTCCGGGGTATTGATTCAATTACCGGACAAGGACTCTGGTATTACCTTGAGTATCGTCAGCCTTTGGGGTTTGACACATATCTTGCTTCATATCCAGCTATCACCAAAGGGGTTAGCTTTCATATAGGTACAGAGAGTGACATGAACAGCAGTCAATGGATCGACATGACTCCTGCCAGTGCCAGCTCGGACTGGAGTGACGCCGTGTTATCGGCAAGTAACAGCTATACCGACCCTGATGCCGGCGTAACCATAACAACCGAGTGGGCAGACACCACAGGCGTAGGTGTCAATATCAGCTTTACCGGGCCGAGTTGTATACCCTCAAACCCTGCACTCTCACTGTCTCCAGCTGAAAGTCCATGGATGGTTGCCGGGTCTACATCCTCCTACACGGCAACGGTGACCAACCAGGACAGCAGCGGCTGTAGTTCTTCTGATTTCAATATAGCTGCTGAACTGCCTGTCGGTTGGGTAGCCGACAGCGCGAGTCTGAATCTCACGCCAGGGAGCAGCGATAGTGTGACCATCAGTGTCACCTCCGCCGATGCAGCTACCGAAGGTTTTTACGATATCTTTGTTGCAGTGACAAACAGTAATGATCCTAATTATCAAAATAGTGGTGTAGTTACCTATGTGGTGGACGCTCCGATCGCTCCCTGTGTTTCGGTTCATCCAGCAATATCTGTATCCAGTTCGGATAGCGCACCGGTTGAGCCTGGTACTCCGGTGATCTACAGCGCCACTGTCACCAATCAGGACAGCAGCAACTGTGAGACTTCTATCTTTAATGTAACTGCCAGCGCGCCTGCAGGCTGGGATGCGTCTACCACCTCCAGCGTAGCCCTTGCTGCGGGTAAAAGCGGCACCGTCAATCTTACTGTCACGTCAGAAGAAAGCGCCATTCAGGGTGCTTATGAGATCGGTCTCAACGCATCAAACGCAGCAGATGGTAACTATTCCAGCAGCACAACAACGACTTACAATGTGGCACCGCCAACACCGGTATGTGAGCCGGGCAACCCGATGGTATCGTTTTCAACCGATAACAGTAAGCAAGCACCTGCCGGATCCACCGTTCAATATACCGGAACAGTGACCAACCAAGATAGTAACGATTGTGCACCATCGGATTTTACAGTAACTACTGAATCGCCATCAGGATGGAGCGCAAGCACTGAAAACGTCACCATCGCTCCGGGCAGTACCACACCGGTCACTGTCAGCATCACCTCTGCAGAAGAGGCAGCTGGCGATTATTATATCAACATTAATGCAATGAATGGTGCCGATAGCAGCTCTAAGAGCAGTACGATGGTGCATTACCTTGTAACCACACCACAGAACAATGCACCGCTGGCCGCTGACGACAATGTCCTCATATCGGAAAAGGTTGCGATAACCATTGATGTGCTTGCAAATGATACCGATCAGGATGGCGACACCCTGACCATTACCGAGGTAACACAGGGTGCCCAGGGCAGTGTTCAGATAATTGGAAGCGGCAGTCTGCTGTACACGCCGGTTAAAAAATTCAAAAGCAGTGACAGCTTCAGCTATACTATCAGTGATGGAAAAGACATTGCCACAGCTCAGGTGAGCATCAGTCTAGTGAAAAAGAACAGTAGGTAATGCTACTAATGCCGGTGATAGGGAAGAAGCCGGGACTCTTTTCAGTAATCCCTTGAGGGGTGTAAGTGCCTTGGAGGTATTGGTTATGCCAATAATTTTAAAGAAGTTTTTGAGTTTCCTGTTTTTATGACTTTACTTTCAGTAGTAAGGCTCTAAATTTACAGATTAAATTACAGAGCCATGCCGACCTGGAAACCGGCCGGCATGGCTTGCTTGATAAGCATGGGTTAAGGTTTTAAGGAAGAATGGGTGCTGTGTTTAGCTACCCCTTTTCTCAAAGTTGAATCAGTTGACCGTTAATCACGATCGCTCTATCGACAATAACACTACCGTCGTCTTCATCGTTAACAATCACCTCTAAAGCGCTGCCTGATATAATACTGAACGCATTGTCAGCTGTGGCGCTATGATTCAGTAACTCAACGGTAAAGTAGCAAGAATAATCATCGCCAGCAACGATCTCAAGCCAATCAACCTGCGCAATGCCAAGATCATCTACACAACGCACAAATGGATTAAATGAATTCGCATCAAAATTTTCACCTCCATTATCCCCCAGGATAATAATATCATAAGCTGCATCGCCGACGATGTCCTTAGGCCCGGCTGTTAATGCCTGTCCCTCAAGGCTCAATTTGCTCAGGTATACGGATTCAAATGTGCTCGGGTTCGTGATGGTGATAAAGATCGTCATCCTCAGATCTTCAAACAACTGAACATCTGGTTGGACGTTATCAAAGGTGACCAGTGCTGAGCTATCGTTCGAAGGTATTGGATCACCATCGTTATCCTTTACAGTAACGTAGGCAGTATTCGGTAGATCTATACCAGCATTACCGATTACCGTTGCCTCTATCGTGCACACATAGGGAGTGCCCCAGGCAATGACAACAGTCCCGTTAAAAAGGCAAGTTCCGCCAGTCTGAGTTACCCGCCCATTAAACAAGGTGGGATCGACTATAGACATTAAAGTGATAGCCTCTTTTGTCACAGAGGTATTGGTGACAGTGAATCGGTAGACGACATCACCGGCCGGCTCGTCTACTGCTACACCAAGTTGGGTATAGGTATTATCGTCGTCTCCTGCGACTTTTACCTGTTTTAAAAGAGTAACAGCGGGCGGGACGTCTGTGATGGTAACCTCTTCAAAATCAGAAGCGGTTGCCATATTGCCTTCGCTGTGACCATCACTTTCATCTGCCGAGACCGTAACGTCATTTCGCACGGTACGGGGTTCGCCTATTACAGCACGAACAAAAGTACAGTCAAAACTGTCATTAGGCTGACCTGAAATTGCCAATTCAGCCAATTTTTCATCACAGGTGGTGTCAGCACCGAGAGCTAATACACTGATTTCATTGCCACCAACATCATCAAGCAGACCATCGATTAGCGGAATAGTCAGCGGATCTGCGGTACTTGTATTGGTGATAATCAATTTATAGGTAACATTACCACCTGGCTCATCGATATAAACAGGACCGGTACACTCGCCACTAGCCTTGTATTCACCAGTCGAACAGAGGAACCCCGGACCATCGATGGCGAACTTGTCTATGGTGATAGCGGGGAGTAAATCATCGATTGTAACCTCTACGACATTGCTGCAGGTACCATTGTCTGGATCAACTGGTATTGCAGCTGTCAGGTCGCAGGTGTTATCGCCGACAAGGTCGTCATTTTTGTCTAACACTGTCGCACGAATAAAGTCATTATAGACCTCATCTTTTGATGTGTCATCCAAATCATCATCCAAGATTTCCATTACCAATATACATGTCAATGTTGGGCTCGTGGAAGTAAGTGTGACCGGAAACAGCACTTCGTCACAGCTGTTTTCAGAATCAGTTGCCAGGTAGGTCAGGCCGCCAGCTGTTTGGTCAGATGCACTTGTTAAATCGAAATTCGCCAATACGTTATTGTCAGTTGAAGACCGCACGATATCTTCCAAAGCGGTAACGTCGACTTCAGCAGTATTCGTGGCCGATTTGGTAATCGTGACCAGATATTGAAAGATGCCTCCGGGTTCGTTTGCAGCTGGTCCTGTCAAAAGAGTCTTGGTAATAGCTGGCGGATCCGGTGCGATAAACACAGGAATGTTGAAGGTATCGCATTTACATTTTGACTTGGTACCTGGTGCCGTTCCAGGAATGGGATCCCTGGCAACTGTACATTCATCACCTTCCTTATGAACTTTATTGTCCCATGCCGCGCAGTAGTTAAAGTCGGCTTCATTGTTTTCATCCTCATCAATGCATAGCATTGTGATGGTTTGCGCCTCCAGGGTGTACTCATCCGTGCCGAACGCCTTGCTGATATCTCCGCATTCGTCAAAATCAAGATTAACCCACGCCGGCTTAGTGTCGTCAGGTGGATTTTCCGGTAATATCAGGCTGCAATAATAAGGATATGTTGGGTCGGTGCTCCCCAGGTCTACCTGTATATCCATCGGACTTTGTTCGGTAAGTGGCAGATAGAAAGTGGTGTCGTAGCGCTCGTTGGCATTGGTCCGAATTGTGATATTCGCTATCAATTCAAATGTTTCGCCTAAGGTACACTCGACAGGATCATAGTTGGGATTTGGAGTTCCATCCGGAAAAAACGCTGGCTGCCCGTTTGCATCGACCGGAACGACCTTAGATATTTCTACATCGTTGGCTGTACAAACTAAGCTGCCGCCATAGGCATCGGCCATGCATAATTCTGCCTCCAGGCCAGAATAGATTTGGGCATTAACTAGTGTCGTGCCCCAAAAACCATAGAGTGCCAGCACCATTGCAGACACAATGATTGTTAATAAGTTTAGCGTTCGCATAATTAGTCCCCCCCCATTTTTTTAGTTTATTTCCCTCGTTTCTTCACGTCTAAAGGCATCACCTCCCTCACATTGCACCGTTACTTGATTTTCATAATTTTCGATATTTGCTTTCTCCCATTCTGCCACGTCATAGTTTCTCAAGACTGTAATGAATAAAAAATGACATACTGGCCACGTCGATCGATACACTCCTTTGGGTATATTTTTGAGATTTTGTGGCAACAGGTAGAATCTCACAAATTTCTACTACAACGCGTCCGCGCTGATTCCTCTAGTCGCTCAATTCAACAGTCTTGAATCAGTTGTGTCTGTCAACAGACACGAACAGAACTCAATACATACGTGTGCTTCGGAATAGTCACCGATTCTCCCCAAGAAATGGTGAAGGAAAAAGAAGCTTTAGGTTTAATTGTCGGTTTTTAGGTACAGAAGGTCAATAGGACTTTAGATGGGAAATTTCATGGAAAGATCTAACGTAGCATTACCGCAGAATGTAATTATATTTCCACGGTGTGGGCTGATGTTGAAGTTTTTAAAACCAAATTTTAATATCTATGATTTTATATCTCTTTAAGTATTGGAAAAGAATGGATCAAATCACCTCGAAGTTAGTTGAGAAGAGAACCCTTTGTGGAAAATGTGCTGAGAAAGCCTGTTAGACCTTGGTTGTAATTATATAAGACTATGGACCTAACAAAACCCCATTTTCAAAGCGCAGAGGATAGCCTCGATTCGTTGTTTGACGTTGAGCTTTTTGAAAATACGACTCAAGTGGCTCTTGACCGTTTTTTCACAGATAAAAAGCTCTATGCCGATTTGTTTGTTCGTAAGCCCTTCCACAAGAAGGATCAGAACCTCTTGTTCCCTTGGCGTTAAAGCATTTTTGATATTCTCCTGGCCCGTTTTTTTCTTAAGACAAGCGGGTAAAAGCCCATCAAAGTACTTGGCGATCAGTTTGCGCTCAACCCACATCTCACCCTCTTTAAGCACATTAATGGCATTGAAAAGACACAAAACATCCGCATTTTTAGAAAGGTACCCCTTGGCTCCAGCCTCAAGAGCGTCTATGGTAGATTTTTCATCTGGGAAACCGCTGATTATAAGAGTGTTTGTTTTTGGGCTTTTTTGTCTGATTAGGGGAAGGAGTTCTAAACCATTTGTCATAGGCATGTTGAAATCAAGGAGGACAATATCAGGCTGCTGGTCGGTGATCACGTCAATGGCCTTAATCCCATTATTTGCTTCTCCCACGGTTTCGATTCCTTGCAAACCACTGAGGATTAATAACAGGCCTTGCCGAAACAAATTGTTGCCAACAGCAATTACTACTCTAATCTCCTGGTTAACTGCGTCCATCCCCCCAGAACCCTCCCTCAAAGTGTTAATTTGGTGACAATAAATTGTTTCAACTAAAAATGTGATATGTACACATTATATCATATTTGATTAGGCCCGCACAAAAATGTGTTAGGGATTATGCAGAGAAGTGACCCTGGAAAATTGAACAAGTACCTAAGTGGAAGATCTACCACTGAAAAGTAAAACAAGGAGTACTCATTCTGCAGACAGGAAAACCCGAGTAGCTGAAGAAATGGCGTTAAGACTGCCAGATCGAACTTGTTACTCATCAGGCTCTGGTATAACTTTACCTTTCTACTGTGGGGCTAAGACCAGAAATATTACCTCTTACGTTAACCTTATTCCTCTTAGTATCTGGTTCTCAGAAGGACAAATGCCTAACACTTTTAAGCTTGCCCGCCCTTGCGTGATAATTCCAGAGAACCTGGGGGGGGCAAAGGTGTAGTTGACGATACTGTCATATGTGTCTTGCCTTGTCTGGAACAAGGTGCGGGAGAATGTGCTGGGGATGATGCAGTTGCTGTCGGACCCGAGATAGGCATCTGAATATGCCCGGTTGGTATTTGATCTGTTGAAAATTACTGAGTAGGGCTGGATCGGATAGCCTCGCTCGACTGGTTACTTGCCCTGTGGAGGTTTCCACTTGGCTGGCATAGCAGGGTTCTCTGTTATTGTCTCCTTCAGTTCCTATTTTGAGTCACTCTGGGCCAATAAACCTTCCCTTACAGAACGACCCAAAATCGCTGCATGTCGCACGATCCTGCAACCCTATGTACTTGCACTCCTTTTTTGTACGCAGCCGCCTACGAGGCACTCTAAGCCCTTCAGTGAGATGATAAGTCGCACAGCCATCCTTGCCTTGGCAGAAACCCGGTTTTACGGTATAATTAATACGTAATATCAATAAGATAACGCATTAAGCGTATCCCTGAACAGGAGGTGTAGAGATGGCCAGAAAGAAACATGCAGGTGGACGACCAACATTAATGACAGAAACAGTTGTAGGCAAACTTGAGGTCGCATTCAGCGTAGGCGCAAACATCTCACAAGCGTGCCTGGTTGCGGGTATCAGCAGAGATACTTACTACGATTATATCAAGAAGAATGTCCGGTATGCAGACAGGTTTGAACAGTTGCGTCAAAAACCAATACTTGCGGCCAAGAAGCGGGTGGTCGATGCCATCGTTGAGGACAATGACACCAGTACCGCCAGATGGTTCCTGGAGCGAAAGTGTAAGGAAGAGTTCGGCCAACATCACAAGCTGGATGTCCACATTGAGAAAACGCCTCTGAGTGAGAAGGAGATCGCCGAACAACTGACTGCCCTGATCCAGAAGGCCAGAGACAGGAAGAATACCGAGGTGGAGGAGGTCGGATATGTCAGGGGGGAACTGGTCGCTCGGTAGGTTGGTATAGGTCTTGCCTCATTTTTATTATAGTTGGGAGCTGCTCCTGTTCTTGTCATATTTAAGCATTATAAGGTTTAGAACGACTTCCGAAACAGGTGAAAATGGCGGAATAATCGTGTGTTTTGTAAAAATGTGTTTGTTGGATTTACGCAAATAATTCCCTAAAATATTGATATTAAACATGATCGACAACGGAGTCCAATTATTATTTCCGCTATCCAACCAGGTATACCTGTTTTTTTGCCTGTCGCAGGGTAGTGGGGGGATCATATATCGGAAAGACCTGAAAATGCTTTAAAGGTGGTAATGGCGGACGACATGGAGGTCTTGTCTACAGTGTCTCAGGCTACACAGAATATGTAACCTGAGAAGGGTTAGCGGGTTGAAAGCAACCAGTTGTTTACTTAGATAAATCGTCAGGCGTTTCTCTGGCGCGCTTCTGGGCGGCTGCGATAAACGCTTTCAGGTACAAAAGGATGTAATCCAGTTTCTGCTCAGTATCTAAGGTTGAGCTGGAAACTTCCCAGAGTGGTCCCAGGTGAAATTCCCCCATGAGTTTTCCGATTAGCCTTCGAGTATAATGTGCCAGAATATCTGACTCTTGGCATACAACCTCGTTGGTTTCAGAGTTGAGTGGTGGAGATGTGAACTGTAGGCCACTGAAAACCTTCTGATACTCCCCCGTATACACGAAATTTGGTTTAAGGATCTTAGGGTCACTTCCGTTAACGGACTCCTTTCTGATCTGGGGAATGCCGCGGTAGCGTTGCGCATAAAGGGATGGGTTCCGTTTGATCTCCTCCTCACAGACCTTTTGAAGTTGAATTAGCATTTCGTTGACTTCTGCGTAGTAAGACAATCGTATTTCTCGTGTCATACTGGCACTCCTTATAATAAAATATTGTTAGGATCGTCATTTGAAGATCCAGGACGTGGGTCTGGTCACCAGACCCACATTTTGGTACTGCAATGGAAATACGTTCCTGGCGTGTTGATCTGCTTGGCTGCTATACTGCTTGGCTGCTATACTGCTTCGACTGTTTTACTGTTGAGACTGTTTGACTGTTAGGCTGCTGAGGTATTTCCCCCTCCTCTGCCGTTGAGGTAGATGACAGCATTTTTGTTGCTGCAAGTTATGTATCAGGGGCATCTTTGCGGTGAAGTCGTTTTATCGAGTTCGCGGCTGTACTGTCCCCACCATTGATGTTATTGGTCGTCATAGATGCAGGTACTCGAAGATACGAAATGACAGTATGACGGTATTTTTCAATCTCTCCCTATGTTCTTTGTGGGTATACGCAATTTAAGTATATCCCCAAACTGGGAAAGAAAGGGGTGCCGTTTATACTGTCATACCGTCATCTTTGTCGCAGTACCCCGGAAGCATCGGGTAACATTTCAAAAGTCCATATCCGATTCTGTCAGCCAGGAGCTGGAGAGCTTTATCGAAGAGAATAGTGGCGAAGATGGCCCACTGGAAGAAGCCAAAAATGATAAGGACAAGGTCAACAAGGCAAGTATTTCCGCACGTAAGAAGCGAATTAAGGCTGGTGAGGGTGATCGTGATGAGCTTGATGTGATGGATAAATGCCTATCACTCTTTGCTGGTGAGACTGCTGCCAAGAAGGTGGTGAAAGAGGCGCAGGTTGTTCTTGATAAGAAGGTGTTTGAACACTATCCCAAGCTCAGTAATGACGAAGTAAAAAACTTGGTGGTAGATGCCAAGTGGATGGGTTATCTGGAGGCTACAATAAAGGCAGAGATTGAACGAGTTACACAGCAGTTGGCTAATAGGGTAAAGACTCTGGAAGAACGATATACTGTTTCTCTAACGACACTTACTGAAGATGTAGGGCTGCTTTCCAGTAAGGTTGATGAACACCTCAAGAAGATGGGGCTGTCATGGTAAGGGAAGGGTATAAGCAGACTGAGTTGGGGGAGATTCCAATCGATTGGTTAACAGAACAGATGGTAAATCTGGTAGATGGTAAATCACCTATCCCCAGAATTGAATACGGACTCGGGCCGTGGCTTAGTTGAAATTGTCAGTCGATATGCCCAGACATTCTTGTGGTTGCAACGCTACGATGATGGTTTGCTGGAGGAGCCTGTTGGACAGAGTGGTGGGCGACTACCTACAGCCGGTGAGGGAATGCTGTCACTGACAGAGTTAAAACAGTAGTTGATTGCACGTGGTGAGGCAACTGACTTATTTGCCAGACCTCGTGCAGATGGTTTAGAAGGGATTTTTGGTAATCTTAATCAGTCAGTGTTTGGAGGGCCAGCGTATCCAACCATCGAGAGTAAGGCTGCGCATCTTCTTTATTTTGTGGTGAAAAACCATCCGTTCTCAGATGGTAATAAACGGAGTGGAGCGTTTCTCTTTGTTGATTTTCTCCACCGGAATGATCGACTTTTTAGTTACGAGGATGTGCCTATCATTAATGATACAGGCCTTGCAGCACTTACCTTGCTTGTTGCTGAATCAGATCCAAAACAAAAAGAAACTATTATTAAGTTGATTATGAACCTCTTGAATCGAGTGGAAAGATAGTATTTTCTAGTGGTTTTTAGCAGAAGATTGAAGCGGGTATTTTAAAGATTTTATCCGAAACGAATTGGTGAAATATAATAAAAACAGTATGTTGAGAGTATAGTTCGGTTCCTACCTCCGCACCAATGCCAAGACATTGTAATCTCAAAGTAATTTGGGGTTAAGGGGAATTTATTTAAGCGTATTGCTTGTAGAGGTAAGTTAACAAAACGGTCATGGGCGTAAATAGATTGCTACTACCTTACTATCTTCCAAGAGGCCTAACATCTTCGATACCAGATGGTAGGATCTACCAGAGGAAGAAATACAGTAGTAGTCTTAAGTTTATGTTATTAAATGATTATCAAAACTTCGACATGCGAACCTTGAATTGCATTAGGTTGGGTAGCAAGGACCAATCATCTGACGTATGCTACTTTTGAATGTGTACTCTCTTTATATAACCAGATCTCATCTACCTTAAGCTCTCAATTGAAATAGTGCTTCTTTGTTTCTGTCTTTTATCCCAGCAGATGCCTGCCACTGAACTTCCTGATTGATTTTCGCATGGTATTTCGATAGGATTCTCTTATAGTTAATGTTCGCGGACAGCACTTAGTGATACCTCGATAAAAGAGTAGTATCATTATCGATCACCTTCCTTGATCACCAGACATACCCGAAAGACAATTGCCATGGACAAAAAGACAACATCTACTGATGAAACCAAATTTACGGTGGGCTCTGAAACATTCAGGCGTATATTCGAAGGGCACAGTGCCGTAATGTACATTGTCGATTTATCGACATTTGCCATCACCGATGCGAATCAAGCAGCCCTGGACTTTTACGGATATGATTATGATACAATGCTTACCAAACGCGTTCCGGATCTAAATATCACACCTGAACTTGAAATCCGGGCAGAAATCAAGCTGGCATTAGAGGAGGGTAGATCCTGCTACATTTTCGAGCACCAACTAGCCTGTGGCGAAATACGTACTGTAGAGGTTTACGCCAATCCAATTTCAATCAAAGGCAAGGAATACTCATTTTCAATCGTTCATGACATCACAACCAGAATAAATACAGAGGAAGCCTTACAGGATTCACAGGAGCGATTCAAAGCGTTGTCGGATGCTACATTTGAGGCCATCTTTATATCCGAGAAAGGCCTTTGTGTTGACCAGAACAAGACAGCTGAACGAATGTTTGGCTATTCACGTGATGAAGCAATCGGTAGACACGGAATGGATTGGATCGTACCCGAGGATCGAGAACAGGTAAAATCAAATATACTCAAATTACACGAAAAGGCCTATGAGGTAAACGCACTTCGGAAGGACGGTTCCACATTCCCATGTGAGATCCAAGCTCGAATGACGACTTTGAAAGGGCGAGAGGTTCGCATAACTGCACTACGGGATATCAGCGAAAGCAAACGAGCAGAGAAGGCTCTAAAGGAAAACGAAGAAAAATATCGAACATTATTTGAAATGGAATCAGACGCACTAGCTATGATTGAAATCAAAACGGGTAAGATGCTTGAGGTTAACAAGTCTTTTATTGAGCTCTATGGTTATAGCCGTGAAGAAGTCATGAGGATGAAAAATATAGATTTTTCTGCAGAGCCAAAAGAGAAAAGTAAAGCGACACAAACTCGAGGTACATATATACCGGTCAAGTATCATAGAAAGGAAAACGGAACTGTTTTCCCAGCAGAAATTTCAGCCAGTATTTTTAACTATCAAGGACGAGATGTTCACATTGCTGCAATCCGTGACATCACCGAACGTCAACGCATGGAAGCTCAAATCCAACGATCTCAAAAAATGGATTCCTTGGGCCTTCTGGCTGGTGGTGTCGCCCATGACTTGAATAACATCTTATCCGGTATTGTCAGTTACCCAGAATTGATTTTAATGGATTTGCCCGATGACAGTAATCTCCGGAGGCCCATCGAAATGGTGCAGGCATCAGGAAATCGCGCGGCTGCAATTGTCGAAGATTTGTTAACAATTGCAAGAGGGGTGGCGACCAGCAGAGAGATTCTTAATATCAACACACTGGCAAACGACTATCTTAAATCGCCAGAGTTCCAAAAGCTTATCCAGTACCATCCTTCCGTCACTGTGCATTCTGATCTTGATGCCAATTTGCTAAACACCAAAGGCTCTCACTCCCATATTCGCAAGGTGATAATGAATTTGGTTTCGAATGCTTCGGAGGCTATCCAGGGCAGCGGGACAGTCACCCTAGCGACACAGAACGTCTATGTAGACCAACCTTTGAAGGGCTACGATGATGTCAACATTGATGAGTACGCCGTTTTAAAAGTAACCGATAATGGGGTAGGGATTCCTTCCAATGAAATTGAAAGGATCTTCGAACCATTTTACACCAAGAAAATAATGGGCCGAAGTGGGACCGGATTGGGACTGGCAGTGGTATGGAATGTGATGCAGGATCATGATGGTTATATCGATGTTAAAAGTGATAAAAACGGCACCACGTTTCGGTTGTATTTCCCAATCTCCAGAGAGGAAGTCAGGGAGGACTCCTTATCGCTACCGTTTGAATCCTATATGGGCCATGGGGAGACCATCCTGGTGGTCGATGATGTCGCCAGTCAAAGGGAGATAGCTTGCCACTTGTTGGAAAAATTAGGTTATGTTGCCAAGGAAGTTTCCTGTGGCGAAGAGGCTATCAAATATGTAAAGAAGCATGCCGTTGACCTGTTGTTGCTCGATATGATAATGGAACCAGGCATAAGTGGTCTCGAAACCTATGATCAAATATTGAGGATTCACCCTGGGCAGAAGGCTGTTATCGTCAGTGGGTTTTCGGAAACAGACACTGTCAAAGAGGCTCAACGATTAGGCGCGGGCCAATTTGTGAAGAAACCATATACATTAGAAAAGATAGGGTTGGCCATCGGTCAAGAGTTAAGAAAATCAACACCCAAGGCCATGTAATGCACAGCCCATAACGGTTATTGTTGCTTAAACCCACCGATATTTTGGGGGTGCAAAGACCATATATCACACGTACAAAAGTATTAGAGCAATGAAGGTCACTGTCCAAAAGTGTTAAAAAAATGCTCCCTAATCGAACTGGCCGAGTCCCCTGCTGAATGTGTAATCTGCGGGAACAACAACTAAGCTATCCCATGCTTCGTCGATATTACCCCCTAAAGCAGAAAACGGGGACGAAACTACGAAGATTACAGTGCCACCTAACATCGCCACAAATCCCAAAGGACGGCAAATGAGCAAGTCAACCGTCATGGTTACCGGGTCAGGCTGTTCCTGGCGACTGATACTGTCTTTTGTAGCGTTAACAGAAGATAATGGGCTGAATGAAATTGATAGTATAAGAAAAAATGAAGCGATTGCTTTTTTATACCTGGACATTTATCCACCTTTAAAAAAAAGTATAACTACAAATAAGTGAGTCACATGAAAGCGCTCAACGTGATGCTATATTTTTAGATCTACTTTATCCTTTTTTATTGCCTGTTACCATAAGAATTTGCCGAAAAGAAAGCTCAGAAGTACAACTAAGGTAAGGAAATCCCCCAAATCAACTACACTACATATCGATGCTCTTAGGTTGAAATGGTATGGGGCCAGTAAAAGTTTGGAGAATAAGAGTTCAAGACCGTATGCCTCCCATTATGGGTACGATCGCGAAATAGACACAGTGTGCCAAACATTCAGATTAGGGGGTAGTATTATAACTCCTTCTAACAAGAACAGAGGAAGAATCAATTAACAGCAATAGTGGAAAGTAGTATTTTTCATCTTAAAGTGGAAACATGAAGTAACATTATCCTTGCGAACCAGGGACATCATTTTTTGGATGTATGCTGAACAAGATATTTCTACTTTTTTGCCCCTATAAATAGGTGATGGACAAAGCCTTGATTTCTCCCTTGTAAACGAGATGCTGGATTCAAGAAATAAGTGCAACACGCCGAGGGCATAGGTAATCTCTTCTTCATTGTCCAGACCACTTCTTTTCAATCTCATGTGTTTTTCCGTTTGCCATGAGTCTTTGTTTACCCGTATCAAATGCTTTCAAAATCGCAATGGAACGAGGATTTTTTTTGAGAGCTATCAAATACTCATTTGTATGATCAAAAACAGGAAGTTTCTTATATTTATTTTCCAAGTGTGCTTTACGTAGCACATAATCCCAGTTGATTTCATAGCCCGCGAATCCATCAAGCCGTTTGAAATCGAGCATCTTAAAACCTTGTAGAATTGTATTTACACTTTGCTTTTGAATATTTTTTGTGGCTTTCCATTTATCACCGTAATTAAATCCTCGTTTCACTCCAATTTGTAAACCGTCAAGGGATTGAAGGTCCTTCCATTCGATAGGGTCAGATTTTCGGACATAGATTAAGAAATTTGCTTGATTGACAGGTTCTTTGGAGAAATGGAGTTGTTTTTGACGCTCAGTATTTTTTCCAGCTGGAAAAAGTACATCTACAGTTCCATCCTGAAGATTCCTCATTGCTCTTGCCCATGGGGTGACAATCAATGTTATAGTATATCCCATTTCATGAAAACTCTCTCGTACAACGTCCCAACTATATCCCTCAAACCCTTTAGAATCTGTGTGGGGTGGGAAAACTCCATCTGGCTCACGGTCTTGTATTTTTTGGCAAAACGGAGCGTAATCTTCTAGCGTTCCGATCGTTATTACTTGATCAGCACAAAAGCTAGGAGTAGCAAAAGACATTAAAATTAGTATAGGTAAAATTATTTTTAGATTCATATTTGCATACTATCACCTAAATCTTGCAACTGGCAAGTTCGGAGTCTACGCTATCTGCCGGGAACACGTTATTCCGGACACGTGTCTTCTTGAGTTCGGGAAAGCGGACTCATTTTTAGCTTGTATGCTTTTTTAGTTCGCTTTAACGACTGTTGTTTTAGCGTGAGATTAGTGTCTTACTATAGATATTGGTATCTGTTGGGTTGATTGGCCTCCAGATTGCAAAGATAACGCTAAAGAAAGAATGGAGAGAGTAACTTATGAGAATATTATCACGTTGTCTAAAATCTGTAGTAGCAACAACTGTGTTGTTGCTTGGAAGCAATACATTCTGTTTTGCCGATGTATTGGATAGTGGAGTATTGAGAAATATCCAAATTGATCCTGGTCAAAGTTTTCAGGTATCTGCTTCTGCACCAGAGCCTGCAACGATGCTTTTGCTGGGGATAGGACTTGTTTTATTAGCCGGAGTTGCAAAAAAGGGTAAAGGGGAGCAATAAGTAGATAGAGGTCTCCCCTTATTTCTGTTTGTTTCACCATTTTGTTTCGTAAATCCTTTAAACACATCTAAAAGAGTCATCTGAGATAGTGCACGTCTCGTGATTATTCGTTTTCAACTCCTGCGCAGGAATGAACTTCTGTGAGCAAAAGGCTTTTTGAATTTTAATGTTGCATCGTTTAAAATCAGTTGTCTTAGCTACTCCTTGGGGTAACAAACTGTTGAACTACATGTTGTGATGTTTTAGGGAGAAAGGCTTTAATCTCAAGAAGATCTTCTTTAGACAATATTGCAGGGTAAAAGGTGGTTCTGAAGTGGTGTGGAATTCCACTTGCCGCAATACAGGTGATGCTCTCTCTGATTGCGCTTTCATCTATTTTTCTTCCTGCGAGCAGATCATATTTCTGCCATGGGGCCTTAATATCCATAGCGACATAGTCGAGTAATTCATGGCTGAGTAAATTACAGATATCATCTGGATTACTACCATTAGTATCAAGTTTGGTTTTATAGCCTAAAGATTTTATTTCTTTTATAAAACTCTGAAGGTTTCTTTGAACTGTTGGTTCTCCACCGGAAATGACAACTCCAGGGATCTTATCTTGTCTCTTCTTAAGATAAGCAAAAATGTCTGTCTCGTTAAGGCTCTCACATTGACTCTTGTAGGGGAGCAGCTTCCTGTTGTGGCAAAACGGACAGTCAAAGTTACAGCCTTGTAGAAAAATAACTATAGCTGGTGTGCCAGGGTAATCGCATAGGGATAGTTTTTGCATTCCACCAATATTCATGGCCGAGCCTCCACCAGATAATGACTTCTTTTTGCAAATTCTGCACGTTTACCAGCGTTCCACTGCTTCACTGGACGCATGTATCCAACAACTCTTGAGTATATTTCCGTTGGTTCTTTGCACGTTGGGCATGATTCAACTTCGCCGCCCAGGTAGCCATGGTTTGGGCAGATAGAAAATGATGGAGAGATGGTGAAATAAGGGATCTGATAATTTTCACAGACGGATTTAATAAACAGCTTTACCGCATTGGGGTCGGGTTCGGCTTCTCCTAAAAAGACATGTTGGACGGTTCCACCGGTATATTGTGTCTGCAGTTCGTTTTGCAGATCCAATACTTCATAAATATCACTACTGTAGTTTACAGGTAGCTGGGTAGAGTTGGTGTAAATCGGTATGCTTGCCTTGGTATCTGTTTCCATACTCACCACCATTTTCGGGAAACGTTTCTGATCCAGTTGAGCCAACCTAAAGCCAGTACCTTCCGCCGGAGTTGCCTCCAGGTTGTAGAGATTGCCTGTCTCTTCTTGGAAATTTTGTAGTTGAGTGCGAATATACTGCAATATTTCAAGTGCGAACTGTTGCCCTTTAGCTGTACCTATGTCTGTATCCAAAAGGTGGAGCGCTGCTTCATTGGCACCTATGACACCTATTGTGGAAAAATGGTTTTCCCAGAAGGTTCCAAAACGTTCATGTATCTTGCGAAGATAATATTTGGTATACGGATAGAGGCTTTTTTCAGTATAACGTTCTAGTGTTTTGCGTTTAATTTCTAAACTGTTTTTGGCAATAAGCAGCCTTTTGTGTAGGATGTTAAAAAACGCCTCGCTGTTATCAGCCTGACATCCAATTGCTGCAAGGTTGATTGTGACAACACCTATTGAACCAGTGAGTGGATTTGCTCCAAAAAGGCCTCCTCCTCTTTTTTCGAGTTCACGTGTATCGAGTCTGAGGCGGCAACACATTGATCTCGTATCATCTACAGAAAGGTCAGAGTTAACGAAATTTGCAAAGTAAGGAATTCCGTATTTAGCCGTGACCTGCCATAAAGAATCAAGTTCACTATTGTTCCAGTCAAAATCTTTACCGATGTTATAGGTTGGGATAGGGAAGGTGAATACTCTGGCGTTGGCATCTCCTTGTGACATCACCTCAAGAAATGCCTCATTGATCATGTTCATTTCGTGTTGGAAATCACCATAGGTTTCAGATTGTTCCGCTCCACCAATGATCACTCTCTGATTAATAAGAGTAGAAGGTGGTTGCAGGTCCATGGTGAGGTTGGTGAAGGGGGTTTGGAAGCCGACTCTGGTGGGGACGTTGAAGTTGAATATAAATTCCTGAATTGCCTGTTGGGTTTCCTTTTTGCTGAGTTTGTCTCTACGTACAAATGGAGCAAGAAGGGTGTCGAAACTGGAAAACGCCTGGGCACCAGCAGCTTCACCTTGAAGAGTGTAGAAAAAATTAACAACTTGTCCAAGAGCACTACGGAAGTGTCTTGCAGGGCCAGATTCTGCTTTACCCGCAACACCCTTAAACCCATTTTTAAGAAGATCCTGAAGGTCCCATCCTACGCAGTATACAGAGAGGAGGCCTAAGTCGTGTAAGTGTATATCACCGCACTCGTGTGCTCTGCTTACTTCTTTGGGATATATCCTATGCAGCCAGTAGTTTTTACTGATTTCATTGGCGACATAGTTGTTTAAACCTTGAAGGGAATAGGCCATGTTACTGTTTTCTTCAACCTGCCAATCGAGTCGATCAAGATAATTATCAATCAACTGGATGTCGGCCTGTTCGATGAGTTGTCTCATCTTGGTATGTTGGTCTCTATACAGTATATAGGCTTTAGCAGTTTTTTTATAAGGAGAATACAGAAGCGTTTCTTCGACAAGATCTTGAATGTCTTCGACGGTTGGGCTTGGTGTGGTAATGAGATCTTGGGCAAGATTGAGTACACGTATGGTGAGTCTTCTCGCTTCAGGTTCATCAAATTCTCCTGTAGCAAGACCTGCTTTAAGGATTGCTTTGGTAATTTTCTCCGCCTGGAAGGGTGCTTTCTGATTATTACGCTTTTTGACACCTGAAAATATTGCGTTGCGGGGGGCTACTTGTGGCAGGATTTGCGACATAGTTTACTCCTTTTCCTCGAAGGCTGTAAAATGTTGGATATGTAATATTGGCAGGTTTTCGGACTCATGAACGTGGACTACTTCTTGCCTACTGACCATCGCTTCCCAGAATTAACTTCCAGTGCTGTTGATGGTGGTCGTTTTCATTTACCGCTGCGGGACAGTCCCGGATTTACACCGGGTTCCCTGTTGCCGCGCTTTGTGTAAAGCGCACCAATATATACTATGTTGTTGAATATATGGTATACGTAGGATATGCCAACACCTAATGTTGTATGTGTTTGTTCGAGTGTGTGAATAGGTTTAGTGTAAAAAACGCCTTAAATAAGGAATATATTATGTCAGTCATGAAAAAAGTAAAAGAACAGGGACTATTTCTAGATGGCGCCATGGGGTCAATGTTGATTAGTGCGGGATTAACAGGTGGACAAGCCTCTGAATCATGGTTGCTGGAAAGGCCTGACGAGATCTCAAAAATTCATAGACAATACAAGGAGGCGGGAGCAGAGGTGCTCACCACTTCAACCTTTGGTGGAAATAGTATTAAGCTCGAAAAGGCTGGTCTTGGGGCACAGATGGAACTGATTAACAGAACTGCGGTAGTTCTTGCCAAGCGTGTAGCAGACGACGATTGTTTTGTTGCAGGTAATATTGGTCCAACAGGAGAGTTACTGTCACCTTCTGGTTTGCTTACAGTTGAGAGGGCAACAGAGAGTTTTGCAGCGCAGGCAAATGTCCTTGCGGATGGCGGTGTAGATCTGTTTTTAGTTCAGACGTTCTATGACCTAAAAGAACTTTTAGCAGCAGTTGCAGGAATTAAATCGGTGAGTGATGCACCAATATTTGCGACAATGAGTTTTCAGGAGAAAAAAAGTGGATTTGTAACCATCATGGGAAATAGGGTGGAAGAAAGCATGAAACAGATGTTGGATGCAGGTGTAAATGTGGTTGGGGCAAACTGTTCCATTGCAAGTTCTGCCATGGTACGCCTAGCCAAAGAAATCCGTAGCGTCACCTCAGCTCCAGTGATGGCAGAACCAAACGCCGGAGTACCGCAGTTAGAAAACGGCATTGCAGTGTATAATGAAGGCCCTGCGGGTTTTGCACAAAATATTAAAGAGATCAGATCTCTTGGCATAGAAGTGGTTGGCGGTTGTTGTGGAACAACACCTGAGCATATTAAAGCAATGGTGGACATGTGTAGATAGTGCTCGACCGAAAACCACCAATTATGCCGATTTCGTCGTTGGCCTCAAATTTTAATCCTCAAAATACTCAATGTATTCCTCCGGTTAAAATTATCGCCCGCCTTGAACTCGACAGAATTTGCAGGTTTTCGTTCAGACACTAGATAGCGTAAGATTGTTGTATGAGAAGGTCCCAACATATGGTGTGAAGGGACCTTTATTGTGTTTTTGACGGTACATCAGCTGGATGGAAAGGTTTTTTGAGTTTCGTAACTTTTAACTAAAGATTTTTTGTAAAGGGGTCGATGGAGATGAGTGTGAATGGCTTTATTTAGTCAAGGATGACTGAAGCGGCCAGGTTAACAAATCAGCCAAGGAGGGCTATCGCATGATAATTTCTGACTCAACTATACAGCTCTTTTCTGAGCGTACTTCAATTGAAACGCATCAAAAACGTGAATCTCTCACCGTATGGAAAGGAGAGGAAGAACCCCGTGTGTCCAACGCTAATCGAGGTAGGGGACGTGAGCTTAATCCTTCTACTGCAAATAGTCGTAAAGGGCGAGATAAGGTGTCACTTGGGCACCATGGATACATGAGAAGTAGAGAAGTGAGTAAAGCTGAAATGGAAGTTCCTGAAGATGAAAAGATACATATCGATTTGAACATGCGAGTTTTGCGCGCAATGTTTGAAAGGTTGACAGGAAGAAAGTTTCAAATGGTTGACCCCGTATCTGCCGAGACTGCACAAATAGCTCAGGGAGATGGAAATGCGGATTCAGTGGAGGCTGCTGAGGCCCCCGCTCCTGTAGATGACAGTGAAGGGTTTGGGTTAATCTACGATTATCACGAATCCCATTATGAGTATGAAAAAACTGAGTTTCAAAGTGAGGGTGTGATACGTACGGACGATGGACAAGAGATCAACTTCAATGTGAGTCTTTCCATGAGTCGTGAGTTTTATAGTGAACAAAACATAAATATAAAAGCAGGAGATGCTCTAAAGGACCCGCTTGTTGTTAATTTTTCTGGAGCCGCCGCAGAAGTTTCTCAGCGTGATTTTCATTTTGATATAGATGCTGATGGGCATGCCGATCAAATTGGTTTTGTTGGGCCGGGAAGTGGTTTTCTTGCCCTTGATAAAAACGATGATGGCCAGATTAATGATGGTACTGAACTCTTTGGGGCTCTTTCTGGTGACGGATTTGCCGACCTTTCCGAATATGATAGTGACGGAAATAACTGGATTGACGAAAAAGATGATATTTATGAAAGCCTTCGAATCTGGTCAAGAGATCAATTGGGAGCAGAGCAGCTGATAGGTCTTGGGCAAGCTGGTGTTGGTGCCTTATATCTTGGTCATATCGAAACACTGTTTTCCGTAAAAGATGGTGACAATGCAATGCTTGGGCAGGTGAAAGAAACCGGTCTTGCTGTTATGGAAAGTGGACAGGTCGTGACAATGCAACAACTTGACCTTGTTGCCTGACAACGTTTCGGCGTGTTTTTAGGAAATGTAATGGGTTTCAGCTTATGCTGAAGCCCTTTTATATTTGCAGCCCTGTACCAAGAAAAATTGCCGTTTTATTTAAACTTTTATACCAATCATCGTGACCATGGATTTTTCCGGTGATGTCAGTGTGCCGCACCTCTCCCCTGCGTTTTTACTTTTAAAGCAAGTTCTTTTACTACTGTATCAATTTGCGTCTGTAGGTGCTTTCTTTCGGTTAACTGACTCATGGTGTGTTTGTGGGTAAAGAGTGCAAAAAAAGGACCGTAAGCAAAAGGGGCGCGTGCAATATTGGGTGCACCTGTTAAGGCAGAATGTTGGTAACAATTTGTAATATTATAAGTAGTTCGTTTTGTTGTTTCTTGGCATGTGACTTGCTCTCTGAGGGCTAGTGAAAAAAATGACTATACTCCAACTTGAAACGTTTGAGAAAACTGGGTCGGATGAAGTAGTTTTTTATTCTAACGAAGATAAAATCCTAAACTAAATGCACTCTGTTTGCTTTTGTCGGATTGGATATGTGAAGAAATTCACAAAAATGAATACAGGGAATAAACAAAATATGAGTCTGTCAAAAAAATCGATATTTACTTTTTTAGTTCTACTTGGAGCATCTACATATCTGTTCTCAAATGGGGTATCAACAGCTTCCCAGTCTAATACTAATGAACTACTATCTTCATTTTGCAAAAAGTGCAGTTGCAGGTGAAGATAAAGCATCTTTGGTGGGAAAAGCACCTTACCATGTAACTTTTGATTCAAAGCAGTTAGTAGGTCCCATGGAGAGTTATACCTGGAACTTCGGCGATGGAGAGATGGCGCAGGGGCCTGTTGCCTCCCATGTCTTTATATCGGAAGGGACATATGCTGTGACACTGACTGCTAAAGAAAAAACAGGTCAGGTTCATGAGGAACACGTGACAGTCAATGTTACTTCAAAGCAATAATAAGTTGGCCATGTAATTTTGGGAAGGACAAGTTTATTCTTGTTGTGTTTGACGGTATGTAATAGTTTGTATTGCGTTTGAAATAATACGAATTGAAGGCGAAATCAAAAGGTCTTCATTACACAATACCAGTCAGATAGTGAAACAAATAAGGAGAATAACTATGACGGCTCTTCCATGGAAACATGTGATTGAATCGCAACAGTTCGATCGCAAATTGCTTGAAATTGTGTTCAAGGTTGCAGATCAGATGAAGGCGGATCTTTCGGGTGAACGCAAGTATGCCAAGGTGCTTGATGGTAAAATAATGGCATCCTTGTTTTATGAATCATCAACCCGTACCCGTTTCTCATTTGAAAGCGCAATATTACGCCTTGGTGGTTCGGTCATAACGACTGAAAATGCACGGGAGTTTTCCAGTGCTTCTAAGGGCGAAAGTCTTGCTGATTCAACAAAAATTATGAACGGTTATGCTGATGTAATTGTTATGCGTCACTATGAAGCCGGAAGCGCGGCTCGGGCGGCTGAAGTTTCAACTATTCCGATCATCAATGCGGGTGATGGTGCAGGTCAGCATCCAACACAAGCCTTGCTCGATATGTACACCATAGTGGACGCTTTTCCGAACTTTGGTAGCCTGAAGGTGGCCATGGTCGGTGATCTACGCTATGGACGAACAGTACGCTCTCTTTCCTATCTGCTGACAAAATATGCAAATATTGAGCTTATTTTCGTATCACCTTCTGTTTGTAAGATGGAAGCAGATATTAAAGAGTATCTTGATAAGAACAATGTCACTTGGCGCGAAGAAACTGATCTTACCCAAGTAGCAAAAGAGGCTGATTGTATCTATATGACGAGGGTGCAGAAAGAGCGCTTTCACTCTGTTGATGATTATGAGGCCGCGGCAAGTAAATATATTCTCACAAAAGAGATTGTAGAGACGATGAAAAAGGATGCGATTATTATGCATCCGCTACCAAGGGTTGATGAGATACCACCTGAGGTGGATGATGATCCAAGGGCCAGATATTTTCAGCAGGCACTCAATGGCTTGTATATTCGTATGGCTCTCTTGTATCTGCTTTTAAATAACGAGTAGAATTTGTTGCTACAAAGTCCCTCTGTTCTCGTCTTAGTGACAACAGAGGGGCTTTTTGTACGATCCAAGATGTATTCTCGACCTTTATTGCTCTTTATCAGTCTTTGAAAGACCACCAGAAACCATTTGGGTCTGATCTTCGGAGATATCTTCTGGCAAAACCAAATTAAGAAAAATAGCTATAAAGGCAGCGGGCAAGAGACCTGAAGAGAGAAGGATTTTTGCTGTGCTCGGAAGGTGTTGTAAAGCACCTGGCTCAAGCTGCAATCCAAGTCCGATAGAGATGGAAATTGCAAAAATAACCATGTTGCGTCGGTTCCAGTCTACATCAGAAAGCATTGAGATACCCGCGGCTACAACCATGCCAAACATAACGATCACACCACCGCCAAGAACCTCAATGGGGATGGTTGAAATGATTGCGCCAACCTTTGGAATAAGGCCGCAAATAATCAAAAATACTGCACCAATGGTAACAACTGTTCGGCTCATTACCCCGGTCATGGCAATAAGGCCAACATTTTGAGAAAATGAGGTGTTGGGGAGTGAACCAAATATACCTGCTACAGCAGTACCAAGACCATCCGCCCAGGTTGCGCCTGAGATTTCTTCGGCGGTTGCTTCCCGACCTGCTCCACCCTTAGTGATTCCCGTCACATCTCCTACAGTTTCAATGGCTGAAATAAATGCCATGAGACAAAAACCGATAACTGCCGCGAAGCTGAATTCGAAACCAAAGTGAAATGGGTTAGGAAGGGCAAATGGTGCTGCAGCGCCAACTTTAGCGAAACTGACCATTCCCATAAAAAATGCGAAGATGTAGCCTATGATAAGCCCAATAAGAACAGCAGCTACTGAAAACATGCCACGGGTAAAAAATTTAAAACCTAGGGTCGTGACGATTACAACCAACGCAACCGACCAGCTTTGAAGACTACCATATTCGGGAGTGCCTATAGCTGGAACGCCACCTGCCGCATACTGAATACCTACTTTGACAAGAGCAAGGCCAATCATTGTAACAACAAGACCTGTCACCAGCGGCGGTAGGGCGAAACGAATTTTGCCGATACCTGTTGCCAAAAGTGCATGGAAAATACCACCGATGATGACTCCACCCATAAGGGCTGCCATTGCATCAACACCTTTGCCAGCGACAAGAGGAATCATTATAGGGATAAAAGCAAAGCTGGTTCCTTGAACGATAGGGAGTCTGGCTCCAACAGGACCAAAGCCGATTGTCTGGAATAGAGTCGCTACTCCTGCAAAGAAAATTGCCATTTGAATCATATAAATGAGATGGTGAAAGTCTGGCGAATTGGAGCCAAAGCCAAACCCTGCAGCACCCGCTACAATAATTGCCGGAGTGACGTTTGAAACAAACATCGCCAATACGTGTTGAATCCCCAGCGGGATTGCAGACACCAGTGGAGGCGTGTAGTTTGGATCTCTTAGCTGCTCGGGAGTTCCGAGCTTTGACTGGTGGGACATAATGATTTTCCTTAGTGTAGTTGGATGTGAAAAGTTGAAAGGAACATAATTTTGTTAAAATTGACTATTGTTAAGAATCCTTTGGGGACAGAGACATATTTAAATTTGGGCAGTGTATCAACCTCTTGGCCTTTGTCAATAAAGAAGGGTGGGGTGAGGGAGATATCAATTTAGTGCCTTCCTAATGAAAGTCTGTTGTAAAAAACAAGAAAAGTGGCAATTAAAAGTCATCTGAAATTAATGAATCACATGAAAAATAGAGGTTTCACATTGAATTCCTCTCGGAGTGTGCCATTTTTCTTGACTTACTATCCTGTTTTTTTAAACTGCGTCGTTTACTGGTCGGTGATTAGTGAGTTTCGTATTCGATTACCGAAGACATGGTTGGTAGACAGATGTATGTGATTTAAAGTACGTGTATTATATTTATTTCATATGAATGACAGAGGCCGACTAAGAATGCAAAGGAGAAACAACGTTGAAGCGCGATTTTTTACATATAACTGATTTTACAGTAGACGAGATCCATGAAACATTTTCCATAGCAAAAGAGGTTAAGGAACGCTTCAAACGCCGGGAAAAATATAAACCCTTCAAAGATCATACTATGGCGATGGTGTTTACCAAGGAATCCGCCCGTACCCGTATCTCTTTTGAAACAGGGTTCTCACGCATGGGTGGACATGCTCTCTATCTTGGGCCATCAGATATTTCTATTGGCAAACGCGAAGCGGTAAAAGATATTGCTCGAGTCATTGCCCGTTATAACGATGTTATTATGGCTCGATTGTTTGAGCATGAACATGTGCTGACAATGGCTGAGTATTCCTCCGTTCCGGTTATAAATGGTCTTACTGATTACAACCATCCTTGTCAAATTATGGCAGATATGCTGACGATTCTCGAGCATCGAGGGAATTTTCACGACCTTAAAGTTGTATATGTGGGAGATGGTAATAATATAGTGCATTCATGGCTCAAAATGGCGGAGCGACTTCCAATCCATTTTGTCTGTGCCTGTCCTGAAGATTATCAACCGGACGTAAAAACTATAAACGATGCAAAACAGGCAGGTCTTTCAGAAATTGAAATCAGCCATGACCCGAAGGCGGCCGTAAAGGGTGCTGATATTGTATATACCGATGTTTGGGCTTCTATGGGGCAAAAGGAAGAAGCGGTAGAACGCAAAAAACGTTTTGAGGGCTTTCAGGTTAATGATGAACTGATGGCCGCCACTGGCAAAAAGAGTTTTTTCATGCATTGCCTCCCGGCAGAACGTGGGGTGGAAACCACTGATTCTGTGATGGAGTCCGAGGCATCAATTGTTTTTGATGAAGCGGAGAATCGTATGCATGTACAAAATGCGATCATGCTGAAAGTGTGTGGAAAAGTATAAGGTGCTGATTAAATATTAGGGATGTGATTATGATTGATGCACAAAAATTGCTTGGCAAGGTGCTGTCTGGTGCTATGCAATCAACTGGGAAAAAGAAGAATAAAAAGAGTGATAACTTTCTTGGGAGTTTAGTTGGAGGACTCACATCTGGCAAAGGTTTGATGACTGCTTTAGGGCTAGGGGTTGGTGCGTATGAAATTTATAAGCAGCAATCAGATAGTTCTGAGTTGCAAAGTGTCGCCGGAAATGTTCCGCCTCAGTCGATGCCTCCAGTTCCACCGCAGCCGCAATCGTCTTCAAATCCACCCCCCATTCCAGGAGGGGCGGTGACTCCTCCAGCTATGCCGGCTTTTCCACAAGAGGTTGAAGAATCTGCAGAAAATGAGCAGGATTTGGCTGTAGCGCTTATACAGACAATGGTTGCGGCCGCTCATGCTGATGGAGCGTTGGATCGTGAGGAGGAGGCGCGCATTCTTGAAAAACTTCAAGAACAGGGACTCGATAAAGAAGAGAAACAGTACATTCTAATGCAGCTCCATACACCAAAACCCATTAGTGAGCTTACCCGTGGGGTGGACAATCCAATGGTGGCGCAGACTATGTACAGTCTGGCAGCATCTACCATTGTTGTTGATACAGAGCAGGAGCGCCAGTGGTTGGATGACCTGGCAAAAGAGTTGGGGATATCAACAGCAATGCAGCAGTTTATCGAAGAAGAGTTCTGAAACACTTAAGAGTAACTGTTGATGGCGTCGTAAAAAGCCCGATCTACTTCGTTGTAGGTTTTTTACAGACACTTGGCATACCATATGTATAGCCAAGTCTCTGTAAAAAACACTACGCCTCGGAGTCTGTCGCTTACCTGTATATCAAACTTCTCGAAGTCTACGCTTATCGGACCTAGCCATCGGGGGGGCGGTAGGCCTTTTTACGAGTTTATCAACTGTTGTTATAGAAAAAATCTTTCTGGTATTACAACTTATCGCTGAAAGAGGTTGCCTAGTTCTCCTAGAACAGACCCCTCACCCACACTGCTTGATCCTGAGTTTTGAGGCGTTGCCTCATGAATTTTCCCGGCCAGACGTGAGAAAGGAAGGGATTGCAGCCAGACATGGCCAGGTCCCCGAAGGGTTGCAAAGAAGAACCCTTCTCCTCCAAAGATTGCTGATTTTACCCCTCCTACAAATTCAATGTCATATTGCACTGTTTGTGTCAGGGCAACGAGACAACCTGTGTCGACGCGCAGAGTTTCACCAGCCTTAAGCTCTTTCTCAATGATTGTCCCTCCGGCATGGACGAAAGTCAGGCCATCTCCTTCAAGTTTCTGCATGATGAAACCTTCGCCACCAAAAAGAGCCACCCCTATTTTTTTCTGAAATGCTATTCCAATAGAGACCCCTTTTGCCGCACAGAGAAAAGCATCTTTCTGGCAGATGAGTTGACCTTGGTAGTCTTTTAAATCCAATGGAATAATTTTCCCTGGGTAAGGCGAGGCGAAGGCGACATGCGCTTTGCCGCGACCCTGGTGGGTGAAAACAGTGGTGAATAGGCTCTCACCAGAGATCAGCCTTTTGCCTGCACCGAGCATTTTGTCAAATAGTCCACCAGATTGGGACTGCTGACTACCATCTCCAAAGACAGTCTCCATGGTTATACCATCGGTCATGTACATCATGGCTCCAGCTTCGGCGACGGTACTTTCTCCTGGGTCGAGCTCAATTTCAACAAACTGCATTTCATTCCCGTGGATAGTGAAATCAATTTCATGTGCGGATTGATTCTGACCGACAGGAGGCCGTGGAGGTTGGGTTAATGAAGTCTGTTGGAGTTCGTTGACTTCAGATATTGGAGCCCAGTTAGGGTAACCATCTGCCCAGACCATTGCTGACTCGGGGAATTGCCCTGATGCAAGAGCCTGCTGAATGTAGTTTTTGTCAAAGGGCCCCTGTTGTTGGCCATTAATGGCAACATACCAAGTTTGCATAATATATTCCTTGTGTTGTGTTTTGTAACAGTGGTTGATTAAGATTGAATCTACTTAAGGTGCCACAAATCGACCGTGGGGCCACGTTGAGGTGGCAATGGGCGAGCCGAGATTGTAATGCACCAGTCGATTTCTCAGCTCAAGAAGTTGAGTTACCAGGTTTTCTTCAACTCCTGCGAATGCAGTTTCATCGACAACTCTTTTCACCACAATACCTAATAGTTCAGTGATGGCATTGCCAACAGAGTTTTGGCTGATAGTTACAATAAGCCGTCCTTCATCATCGCGGTACAGAAGCTGTTTGTATGCTGGTTTCCATCTGATCTCATTTGCAAAGGTAGGATCTTCAAGAACCTGAAGTCGCAACATGCGAGCGGCACGGTGAAACTGGTCACTAAAAAGTAAAATATCCTCAATTCGCTCAGGAAAAGCGGCATTCTCGGGAATTCTGCTGTCTTCTGAAGCGACCAGTGCAAAGAGAGCACGGTAGAAATCGAGAAACCCTCGCAGGACCATATCGTACTCGTGCCAGAATTTCCCTCTACCCAGCGACTCTGCACCGCCTGTAACCTCCCAGCTTGGAAGCCCTTGTGGATAACCCGTTATAGCTAATTTTGCCTTATCTGGGGCAATTGGTCGAAGAATTTCTAAGTCCAGTACATCTAAAAAACGTAAATAAACATCACTAAGATAGTTAAGAAAAAGACCGTTGTGGCCACTGTCTGTGAGGTTTGGGTTATCTTCTGAGGCGTGGGGAGCCGCCGCTAATTCTGTCTTGTCAAAAACCATGAAATGGTTGTGTATCATTCTGATGCTAGGTACACCAGGCTTGTTGAGAGGCCAGGTGCCATCAAGACTTGCTTCGCCACAGAAGATTAAATGCTTTTCATGATCAGGGTATTTTTCGAGCATGTAATCAAAAGTCACCTTTGTCATACGGCTAAAAGTAATGTTCTGTTCTCGCGAAAGTTGATCTCTTCTGACCGGTCGTCCCATGGGGTCCAGTACTTTTTGGGATGTATCGAACATTATTGAGGTGTCAAAGAGGTTAGAGTGGCCAATTGCTTTTCGGAAGAGCAAAAAGCCATCCGGAGTACGTAAAAGACCATTGTCTCGTGCGAGTTGCCTGAGGTTACATGGGCTGTTAAAAAATTCTGTACGTGCGATTCCGTCTGGTATTTCAAGTGGTATTCTGCGGTGTGGGGTTGTGATTTCCCGAGGAGCACTTGTTATCATAATACCCTCATTGCGGTAGGTTCAGTGAGAAAAGGATTATATTTATGCTGGTTCAGGCTGAGCCTACTCGTAGCGTGCCAATGTACAATGATACATTGTACGCTAAATAGTACGATTATTAACAGAAAATTTAGATACAGGTAGGTGAAAAAGTTGAGGTCCAACACGAGTTGTAAATCATGTTGGATCTCAAAACTACATCATTTGAGCTTGTTCTAGCTCATTTACCGAGGGAGTTTTGTAGAGCCTGTTCTGCGATCAGAGATGCGATTTCCATGCTGATGAAACCAGCCCCAATAAAGACAATATTTTTAGACTTTTCTGTGCCAGGAGTTTTCGGATATCTTCAGCGTCTGGGAGACCGCGCAGAGTGACTACGCCTTTAAGGTCCTTTCCCGGGATGGAGGTATAAAGGAGCTTGATCCTGTTGCAAGATAGAGTTTATCGTATGCAAAACTGTCATTTGTAGCTGTCAGGACGGTTTTGTTTTGGCGGTCAATTTTCATGACCTCATCTCTTACGATCTTGATCCCCATTCCTTTAAGCATCTATTTAAGCCTTATCTTAATAACATATGCCCAAAATGTAGGGTTGTCAAAACCAATAACACCTCACTCCTCAATTTTTGTTTGCTCAAGCTGGGTCATATAAAATTTGAAAAGATGCTCACTTTCTTTTAGAAAATGGTTACAATATGAAAGTCTAAATTTACGAAACTTTGTAACTTGGTACTTTTAAAGCCTATGTTCTGGACAGATGTAGTGTGAAAAGGATCATTTACGACACAATTATAAAATATATAAAAGGAGTCACATTATGTATGAAAACACCAACTCAATGACAGTTACCCAGGCAAGACAGGAGGCCTCTACAGTCTTTCTTGCCAAAACCTTTAACTGGATGGCAGTGGGCCTTGCAATTACAGGTGTTGTAGCCTATTTCACAGCTTCTACGGGAGTTGCGTATTCGATCATCAGTAGCCCATTGTTTTATGTTCTGATCTTTGCAGAATTAGGCTTGGTTTTTTATCTTTCGGCTCGTATTTCTAAAATTCAGGCGTCCACCGCATCGGGTTTATTTATCGGATATTCAGTACTCAATGGTCTCACTCTGTCGGTTATATTTCTCGCCTATACGAGTTCTTCCATTGCCTCTACGTTTTTTATAACAGCGGGAATGTTTGGATCCATGGCGATTTACGGACTTGTGACAAAACGTGATCTTTCCGGGTGGGGTTCTTTTCTTTTTATGGGGCTTATCGGTGTTATCATTGCGTCCGTTGTGAACATTTTTCTTCAAAGCTCGGCGATGAGTTGGATGATCTCCATGATCGGCGTTATCGTATTTACAGGACTTACCGCCTACGACGTACAGAAGATAAAGAAAATTGGAGAAGATGGAATCATGACCCAGGGTGATGAGGCCATTCGTAAAGGCTCCATCATGGGTGCGTTAAGATTGTATCTTGATTTTATCAATCTCTTCCTCATGTTGCTGAGATTTTTTGGTGGTTCTAGAAACTAAAAAGTGTAACTGGATTTGATGATTTTTTACTCCCTGATCTGCTGTGTCTTGCAGATCAGGGAGTTTTTTTATGCTTAGCGGATGGCCCCCTCTCCTTCTTGATGTCCTATTGTATGGAAAAATGAACAGGAACCTGCACTTCCATGGATATGGGCTGTACACCAAGTTTTCCCGGTGTAAATAGCCATTACTTTACACGTTTAACGATCTTTTCTTTATTTACCTTAATATTATGCTACCAGAAAGCGCACAATTGATAGCGAACTCCTATGAATGGCGGGCTGAGTATAGAAACATACTATTGGTTATCCCTAGAGCAGTGCGGTATTTTAGCAAAAACTTAATTTGCTCTTTTTGCTTCTATCTCTTTTATGACTAAAAATATACTACTCAAACCGCACCGTGAAGGTATTGCCAATCCGTCCCTGGATTATGGAACAGTTGCATTTATCGCCCAGGAATGTATCCAATGCGGTGCATGCATGGAAGAATGCCGTTTTTTACAGACCAATGGTCTTCCGGGCCAGATAGCTGAAAAGGTGCTTAAGGGAAAACAGAAGTCTTTATCGTTGGTTTTTTCATGCAGCCTTTGTCGACTTTGCACCCAACAGTGTCCTAAACAACTGCCGATAGCAGATATGTTTTTAGAGTTGCGTAGAAGAGCTGTTGCAAGTGATAGGAAAATATTAAAGACTTATAAGCCTCTTCGTTTTTATGAAGCTCTTGGCGGTTCAGCCCTTCTTAAACGTGATTTTATTCCTGAAGGGTGTGATACAGTTTTCTTCCCGGGTTGTGCGCTACCGGGGATACGGCCTAAGCAAACGGAGCAACTTTTTTCATTTTTACAGAAAAAAAATCCTCAATTAGGTCTGGTGCTTGATTGCTGTAGTAAGCCCTCCCATGATCTAGGTGATCAACAAGGTTTTTCAAAGAAAAACAGAGAACAAATAAGGAGATTACGTGATGCTGGAATTCGGCACATTATAACTTCATGTTCGAGCTGTTTACAGGTGTTTAGAAACTACGCCCCGGGGATAGAAACATCCATGGTTTACACTCATCTCTTGGAACAAAAGGGGTCGTTAGTGCCTGACGAACAAATAGGTGTTATGGGCGCTCGATATACTATTCACGACCCATGCACCATGCGTTTTGAGTCTGAATTTCAAGAGTCTGTTCGAGACCTTATCTCGGGTGTGGGGGGAGCTGTGACTGAGATGGAACATTCTGGAGCACGAACCCTTTGTTGTGGGGAAGGGGGGGCTGTTGGTTTTAAAGAGAAGGAAAACAAAAATGAATGGCAGAGTCGACGGAAAAGTGAAGCCGGTTCGCTTGCCATGGTGACCTATTGTGCTGGTTGTACCGTTTCTCTCCATTCTTCAACTACGATTCATATTCTCGATCTTATTTTTCCCGCTCACGATGAAAAAAAGAACCGGTTAGTAAAGTCACCACGAACCTATTTGAACAGATTCCTCTTTAGAAGAAAGATGGTCTCCTATTTTTAATTCTCCAAAATTTAGGCTCTCACCTAAATTTTGCAACTGACAAGTTCGGAGTCTGCGCTACCTACAGGATATGCGAGACACCGGAGCCGCAGAAGTATATATATACTTCAAGGCTTCGGTAACAAAGCAGATTCGGTGGAATTGTAAGTCCCGAAGGGTAGCAAATATAAGAAAATAATACTCATGGAATGTGATTTTTTTAATAAGCATCATGAAAGCTATATACTGTTTTACAATGGTAAATTTTTTTCTTATTTTGTGTATGCAAGATTTAGGGTCTCACCTAAATTTGCAACTTACAAGTCTACCGGATATGCGAGACACCGGAGCCGCAGACGTATATATATACTCCAAGGCTTCGGTAACAAGGCAGATTCGGTGGAATTGTAAGTCCCGAAGGGTAGCAAATATAAGAAAATAATACTCATGGAATGTGATTTTTTTAATAAGTATCATGAAAGCTATATACTGTTTCACAATGGTAAATTTTTTTCTTATTTTGTGTATGCAAGATTTAGGTGTCATAGGAGTTGACTTTATCTACGGGTTTTGTAGATATACACTTTCGAAATATGAAAATGAAAGTTCATTTTGAAAAGAGATCTTTTGCTAACATGTTTTAATTAATTATTTGTTTTTAGTATGTTATATGACCATTGGTGGCTCGTGTAACATGTTCTCAGGGCGGGGTGAAACTCCCCACCGGCGGTGATTCCTGCAAAGGACAGCCCGCGAGCGCCTGCAATACCTGCAGGGTCAAGCAGATCTGGTGTGATTCCAGAGCCGACGGTTATAGTCCGGATGGGAGAGGCTAAAACGGTGTCATGTCTTGTAGTTCTCATGTACCTCTACAGATTCATGTGTCATGGCGGCACAGGTCTGTACCTTCTCTATGCCCTGATTCTGGTAAATATAAATTCCGATCTATTCGGAGTAGGGGAAATACCATGAATCAGTCTCTATTAGTACAATTTGGTGACTCGCAGAGTCGAGTCGAAAAAGCTTTGGATGCCTTGCGTCAAGGTCAAGGAGTATTACTGGTCGATGATGAAGACCGTGAAAATGAAGGGGATCTCATCTTTTCGGCAGATCATCTTACAGCGGAGCAGATGGCGCTTATGATCAGGGAAGGGAGCGGAATTGTATGTCTTTGCCTGACTGGAGAAAAAATTGAAACTCTGAAGTTGCCCATGATGGTAGCCGAAAATACCAGTCAAAATAAGACTGGTTTTACCATTTCAATTGAAGCCAAAGACGGGGTTACCACAGGTGTTTCTGCAGCTGACAGAGTGCAGACTGTAAAAGCTGCTGTGGCACAAGATGCAACCCCTGCTGATCTTTGCAGTCCTGGTCATGTTTTCCCTCTTCGGGCGCAAGATGGTGGCGTATTTGAGAGAAGAGGTCACACCGAAGGAACTGTGGATCTCATGCGTCTTGCAGGTTTGACTCCCTCCGGTCTTCTGTGTGAGTTAACCAATCCAGATGGTACCATGGCAAGACTTCCTGAGGTTGTTGATTTCGCCAAGTCTCATGAAATGGTTGTCTTAACCATTGAAGATATGGTGGGATATCGTACGGCTCAGATGCAGGAAAAACCAGAAACCGTTCAGTAGAAAAAGGCCCTTAAGGAAGTCTGCTGATTTCTCTAAGGGTTGTGCCCGCCGAACAAACATCCTATTTAGTCCAAGATAGGATGTTCTTTTAGGCCACTTCTAAAAGGGTGTGCTGGGTAGGTGCCGAGGACCATAACTTTTTTGGCAAAGAAATGTAACTCGTCCAGAGCCAGTTGCAAAGATGGCTCATCAATGTGTCCTTCCACGTCAGCATAGAATCTTGCCACGTTAAAATATTTATCCACATAACTCTCAAGTTTCACCATCTGTACATTGTTGGTCGCGAAACCTCCAAGTCCTTTATAGAGTGCGGCCGGAATGTTGCGCACCTCAAAGACGAGACTTGTAAGATACCTCGTCCCAGCTTCCCACTTTGGGGGTTGTCCATTTCTTTTGAGTATTAAAAAGCGAGTGGTGTTGTGGTCCGCATCCTGAATATCCTGTTTCAATATTTCCAGACCGTAGATTTCAGCGGCGAGCTCTGATGCGATAGCACCCTTAGTCGGGTCATTCCATTTTTTTATGTTGGCAGCAGCTGTCGCTGTGTCGGCGCATACGTGGCTGGTGATCTTGTTATTTTTGATGAAATTTCTACATTGCGGGATGGCGTGGACATGGCTGTACAGATCTGTGAGTTTTGTAATATCACTGTTGGCAAGGCCAAGCACGCAGTGCCTGATGAGCTGGAAATGCTCTCCGACGATTGATAGCTGACCTTCGGGCATAAGGTAGTGCACATCAGCGACTCTTCCTGCAAGTGTGTTGTCAACCGGAATCATCGCATAGTCAGCTTTTCCTTGCCTTACAGCCCTGAACGCTGCGTCAAATGATTCACAGGGGACGGTTTCATATTTTGGTCGTGCAGCTCTGCAGGCGAGGTCAGAGTATGCTCCAAGCATTCCTTGAAAGGCAATTTTTTTCTTTTCGGTAATTGTATTCACTGGTGTCTCTTTTTGTATGTATAGGTTCAACCTATTTATAAAGATAACGGCATCGAAACATGCAATTGGTAATCCTCTGGAAGGACACTATACTAGTTCATTATCAGCTAATTTAAAGGATTGTTTTACTATGCATCTTTCAATGAATGAAGAGTTGTCCCTAGCCCCTGTTCCCGGACTCACCGGTTGTCATGTTGACAGTCTTTACGAAAAGGGGAGCAGTAATATAAATGAAGATCGACTACTTGTTGGAAAAGCTCTTTTCGGTGTTTTTGATGGCGCCACAAGTCTTAAAGAAAATAGCCTGACAGAAGAGGGGATGACAGGTGGAGCTTTTGCCGCGCAGATAGCTAAAGATACTTTTTCAGGTGCAGTTGGAAACCTTTTTGATACTGCGGTTGAAGCTAACAGACGTATAGGGTTGAGTCAGGTTGCTGCAGGTGTAAATGTAAATGAGCGTGAGACTCTCTGGAGTACAACTATGGCTGTGGTCCGGATTCTGGGTGAAGAGCTGGAATACTGTTTTACAGGTGACGCACTTATTATGCTTTTCTATGAAGATGACAGTTACACATTTCTTACACCAGATGTGGATATAGACCGCGAGACTTTGATTTTATGGAAGAAGCTCAACAGTAGTGCGAAGAGTGAAAAAAAATCAGTCTATACAGCACTCAATAAACAGATTAAAAAAGTTCGTCTACAGATGAATCGTGAGTATGGAGTTCTTAATGGTGAGCCGGCAGCAGTGGATTTTATTGGTCATGGTACCTGTGATCTCACTGGTGTAACAGATATTCTATTATTTACTGATGGTCTTTATCTCCCTAAAGAAGACCCAACTCAAGTGAGTGATTGGACAACATTTGTGGATCTGTATCAGAAACAAGGTTTACAGGGTGTCCGGGACCATGTCAGGTCTCTGCAACATTCTGATCCTGATTTAACTGTCTATCCCCGTTTTAAATTGCATGATGATATCGCAGCTATATCTTTAAGCCTCAAGTAGTTTTACAAACATCGTGGTATGCCTTTTCCACTCTTGAAAATACAGAATGCCAACTATAGGATTCCGTAATTCTTTTGGCGTTTTGTGAAGAAGGGTTGGGGTTGATCATGGCCCTATCTGCCATTTTTTTAAGACTTCCGGCAATTCGTTTAATAAATACATCAATCTGATCAGGAACAGGTGTATCTACGTTAACCATATTAGGGAGTTCAATAAAATCGACAATATCTGGATCGCCATTCTTGAGCAACTCTTTACAGCCATGGAGATCGCTACAGATGATTCGGCAGCCGGAAGAAAGAGCTTCGAGTAATACCAGAGGCAAACCCTCAAAAAATGAAGGAAGGACAAACACGTGTGATTTTCTCATTAACGTTGCAAGGTCTTCCTGGGATACTGCTCCATGGACCGTGACTTTAGGGGCGAGTTGTGCTGCAAGTTGCAAACATCTTTTACTTTCCTCACCAGTACCGGAACCCACAAGGTGGAGATGAATTCTGGAGTCATTTAATAACGCCATTGCCTGTAGGAGCATGGGGACGCCCTTCGCCATGCTCAATTTTCCTGCATAGACAAACTGCAGAGGCAGTTCTCTACGTTTTTCGCCAGGGTTAAAGCGAACCGTATCGTATCCTCCCCCAACCACATCAATTTGTTCATAATCTACATTATGTACCTGTGCGATCTGATCCCGTTGCGTGTTGCTTAAGGCGAGGATCCTTTCTATTTTTTCGATACCGGAAATTCTGTCTCGCAAATGCGCATTTTGCAAATATTGTCGTATGTCTGTTGAATGGCAGGAGGTTACCATAGGCAGATCGGGGCAGGTTCTTCGTGCAGCAACTGTAGCAAGCCACAAGTGGTGACTGTGAATAACATCTGGAGAAAATCCTTGAACCACCTCTTTAATAGTGTTTTCAAATACCCTGCAATAGTTTTCAAGCTGCTGCTCGCTGAGGGAAGAAAACCTGGAGCTGGGGTATGGCATGACATCGCTCATGCCAGGGATAGTAAAATTAAGTATGTTTTTTTCAAAATGGACGAACGTAGATTCTGTTGCAGCAAGACAAGGTAGTTCAGGAGTATTGTCACCACTGATTCCAGCAATGAGATGGTTTTTGTGACCATGTGCAGCGCAGTGCTTTATCATGCTCTGAACATAGAAACCGCTACCCGTCTGTTCGGGGTGTTGACTGAGGAGGTGAAGAACTTTCATGGTATTTGGATGGGGCTTTTTTGATTCGTTATGCGGGAAAAGAATAATTATAATCTACTGATAATAGCGCACCTGTAAGGGGCGCTGCAAGGAGTTTAACTTTTGTTGCGTTTGTTAGTAGTCTGTATTACTCGTTTGGTTGTTACTTTTGTATTTAGTAGATAGAAAAATGATGGTAGAAATAATGGGTAATAGCGCTGTGTCGCGATGTTGGAATTATCAAAGAGTATCTTGAAGCAACATGATTTTAACGTTATGCTATAAGGTAGGGTAGTCCAAAAACAAAGTGGGTTTTGTAGCTGCAGCAAATTCATTTGTACTAATTGATTGAATGGATTTCTGAGGAACTCATACTCCAAAGAGGTAGGTACACTGTTATGGCCAGGTCAAAATGTCCATCATGCGAATATCATGAGTTTGAAGCTGTTCCTGTGACGACGAAAACCGGACAGAAATATTGTCTTATTCAGTGTGTTGCATGCGGTACCGTCGTCGGTGCACTTGATGATGTGAAAATTACCAATGTCATCAAGAATGCAGAGAGAAAGCTATCAAAATTCTTAGAGAACCTTAACCGAAAAGTTGTAAACGTTTGTAGTCGAAAAAAGATCTAATTCTGTTTGCTCTTTACGGCCCCCGTATTGTTGGATCTGTAGTTCATCTACTAGATAGTGAGGTGGAAAGATGCATGCTCTTTTTTATCAATATCGTATACTTCCCTCTACATCCAATGAACTTTATGGGAAAATAGCTGGTGCCATGGCCACCGTGATAGTTTTTGCTGATACTGATGAGATGGGACGGGCCCGGTGTGGTAGATTTATAGCAAAGCATCACTGGAGAATTGAAAAATTTGTACGAGTTATGTTTATGGGCCCACAACAGATTGAAAATCTAAATCCTGAACTTACAAGCGTATATAAAAAAGCAGAGAACTTTGGTATAGGTGCACGCTTTGATAGTTGGTCTGTGACCCATAAAGGGTGATTTGATACGTTGGGTAAGCTCGAAATACGGTAGATGCCTGTGTGAGATTCTTAGTTTCTAACAAAATAAGGAACCTTTACAGCGCTAACGTGAAAATGTGAAAAGGAATAGTCGTGGACGAAAGGACAATAAGTGAAAAGCTTGTACAGGCAATGAAAGATCCCAGTAATATGGAGTCTCAGGAGAGTATAGCAAAAGCAATGGAGTTGACAAAAGCTTATGCCAGTTCGGGTTCTGCCACTCATTTTAGTACTGTGACAAAGCTGTTTTTTGATTTATTCGAGATGTTTGAGACAGGCAAGGATCCCAGGGCTAAATAGTGTCTGAACGAAAACCTGCAAATTTAGTCGAGTTCAAGGCGGGCGATAATTTTAACCGGAGGAATACATTGAGTATCTCGGAGTCTCGTACCTCGCTTACCGGAGGATTAAAATTTGAGGCCAACGAAGAAATCGGCATAATTGGTGGTTTTCGGTCGAGCACTAAATAGAAGGTGGAGTTCGTTTGAGGTACTGTTGTAGATTTTCCATACTGCCACATTTTTTTATTATTTTTCTAAGATAGACAATGTTCTTGTCTATGTTGTCGATGTAGAGATTGCGGTTAATCGTGTGTCTGTCTTTGAAATGAGCTTTCAGAGCGTATGAGGTGTTGGAGAAGGTAGTGATGAGTCTTCTGAGCACGGTATTATGATAGAAGTGAGCTGTGTGCTCCATGAGTTCAAGTGCTGATTGGTGTTTACTGATGCCCCCTGCCTGCTGCTCGAGGAAAAGTAAGGGCAGGGATTCAAGGTAATAGCGATCGGCCATCTGGGCAAGCATGTCTGCAGAACCTACAACCTGACCCGCGATTTGAATGTCATGGGTGTGGAAATCAAAAACAGCCGGATCGCTTTGCAGATTGGTATAATTGATTATTGTTGCACAGTCTTTGATTGTTTGTGAGTCAAGGTTTTTTTCCTCAGCATATTTACTGAGAAAAGCTATAGATCTCAGTTCGTGTCCAACTATATATTCTGTCCCAGACTTAGCCGAATCATCCTCAAGAAGCAACATCCCGGAATCATGAAAGTATGCAGCAAGTAGAGCTTTAAAAAGAGTAGTCGCTGAGATACGTACGTGGTTACAATGGAGGCCATGAAAGAGGCGTGCAGAAGCCAAAACCACAAGTATGCTGTGCCGCAGATTGTGGTATGGCATGGTGTTTCTTTGGAAATCCGGGTGGGTTCCTGTGAAATACGCGGTCAGATCCCTATGCACCTCCTTTAACAGTTCCGTATCGAAACTGGGGGCGATAATGTGTGCGAGATGGACTATCTCATCCAAAGGAGTCCCTTGATGGATTCCTTCAAAGATATTCGAGAGATCTTTAGCGTTCATATGTTGTTCAAAATAGTTATGTAAAATTTACGTATCTTGCATAACATTCTACAGTTACCTGCCACAGAAGGCAAATTGCTGAGAGAAATTGTTTGTTTTGATTTATTTTCTTGTTATTACATGGTTTTGCTGGTTTGTTGTACTGCTTTGTCGTGTTTGGAAGTTCAATTTTATTGTAAAAAAAATGATGTCAACTGGACTTTGTTTTTTTTAAAAGGTACTATTTTTAAGTTAGAAGAAATGATTCTTGTGATCAGACTTTATGAGAATAATACGTGTAAAACATAGGTTTTGATTAATGAAAGAAGGAAAAGAGACGGCGGTTGTTCTGATTGTAGATGATGATGAATTGGTGAGAATGACCATCAGTGTGCTGGTGGGTTCACTTGGGTATCATTGTCTTGTGGCAGGAGATGGGGTTGAGGCTTTAGCCGTTTTGAAGTCAACTTCTGTGGACCTTGTACTGTCTGATATTGTCATGCCGGGGATGGATGGCTTGGAACTGTTGGCAGAGATTAAAGACAAATACAAAGATACAGATGTCATTATTTCCACCGGTTTCCATGAAAAGGCGAGCTATGCTGAGGTCATCAAAGCTGGTGCCCTTGACTTTATAAAGAAGCCTATCGATCAATCTGAACTAGAAGCAAAACTGGCTCGGGCTGTCCGTGAACGGACAATGATGCGTGAGCTTGAAGCTCTCTCTCGTCAGGATGGGTTGACCTCTATTCTCAATAGACGATCTTTTGATGAATCATTTCCCAGTGAAGTAGAGCGCGCGTTTCGGCAAGAATATCCTGTGATGCTTGCGATTATTGATATAGATAATTTTAAGCAATATAATGATCAGAACGGGCACCTTAAAGGGGACGAAGTCCTGATCAGCCTGGCGCAGATTTTAAAAGAATGTACAAGGGAAAGTGTTGATCTCTGTTTTAGGTTGGGAGGAGATGAGTTTGCAGTGCTTCTTCCCCAGGCAACGGCTACTCAGGGTACAGAAATAGTTCAGCGTATATTGCTCAGTTTTCTAGAACGTAATTATGGTACAACGACACTTTCAATAGGTTTAGTGTCTTGCGAGCGAGATAAAAATATCTCCCGGGAAGAAGACGAAATAGCCATTAAAACCCGTGGAGATATGGCAATGTATGAGGCAAAAGAAAGCGGAAAGAACTGTGTGATTACAAAGATGTGAGGTGTGTAGCGCCACTTGTTTTATGAACTTCTTGCACTCATAATACGTTTCCTAAGTGTTCTTCTACTGGCGCCCAATTCTCATCAGATCAGGGGATGTTAAGTTCGAGGTATTCTACAGTGAGCCATAGTTAACTATGCTCACTGTAGAATACTGAAGAAGATGACATTGCCTGACTAGCCTAGCGCATCCTTGTGAAACGCTGGATCAGGTTCAATGGGATATTCCCCGTTAAAACATGCAAGACAGAAGTCTTTTTTAGTCAGCCCAGTGGCTTTTACCAATCCCTCGAGACTGAGGTAATGTAGAGAGTCCAATCCCAGGTATTCTGCAATTTCATCAACAACTTTTTTATTTGCAATAAGCTGAGAGACTGAAGGGAAGTCGATACCATAGTAGCAGGCATGTCGGGTTGGGGGACAACTGACAACCATGTGTACCTCTTTGGCTCCCGCTTCCCTTATAGCGCGGACTCTACTTTTTCCTGTGGTACCGCGAATAATTGAATCTTCAACAATGATAACCCGTTTATCCTTTAGGAAGGAGCGGACTGGGTTGAGTTTTACTTTGACGTTGAAGTCTCGCATGTGCTGCGTGGGTTCGATGAAAGTTCTGCCAACATAGTGATTTCTGATGACGCCCATTTCCATGGGAATACCAGATGCTTGGGCATAACCGAGGGCAGCGTAATTCCCTGAGTCAGGAAAAGGCATGACAAGATCAGCATCGATTTTTGCTTCTTCTGCAAGAATGGCCCCCATTCTCTTTCTTGCCTGGTATACGTTGATTCCGAATATATCAGAGTCAGGCCGCGCAAAGTAAACCTGTTCAAAGATGCAGAAGTGGGTATCCTGTTTTGGCCAGGGGTGAACGGATCGTAGACCGTCTTTATTGATGATGAGAACCTCGCCGGGGGCTACGTCTCTGACATATTCTGCTTCAATGAGGTCAAGTGCACAGGTTTCAGAGGCGATTACCCAGCCGTCTTTTTCACCAGTTGTGATTTTTCCAAGACACAGAGGCCTGAATCCGTCCGGATCGCGAACAGCTACAAGGGTATCTTCAGTCATCAACAGTAGCGAATATGCTCCCTTGAGGGCAGAAAAAGTTGAACAGAGTGCTTGGTCTAAGCCGTCATGGGCAGCGCGAGCCATAAGGTGAAGTACTACTTCGCTATCCATTGTGGTTTGAAATATCGAGCCACGTTCTTCAAGTTGGTCTCGGAGTTCAACGGAGTTAACCAGATTACCGTTATGAGCAACAGCAAGCGTCGTTCCTTTGTGGGTCACCATGAGAGGTTGTGCGTTCGTGACGTTTGATGCCCCTGTTGTGGAGTAACGAACATGACCAATAGAGAGGTGTCCTTTTAGGCTTTGCAGGATGTCTTCAGAAAAAATCTCCGGGACAAGGCCCATATCTTTGTGGCAACCGACGTGTTTGCCATCTGATGTAACTATTCCGGCACTTTCCTGGCCTCTGTGTTGAAGCGCGTAAAGACCAAAGTAGGTGAGTTTTGAAGAATCTTCGTGATTGAAAATTCCGCAAACTCCGCACTCATGAGTAGGGCGTCCGTCGGTTGAGTTGTGCAAGTTGTTTTGTGACATCGGGTAGTAGTCCTTGGCTGTCCCTGATTATAGTTGGAGTAAGCAACATAGGATCAAGGTGGATAGCAATCATGTATCGGTTTATGCAAAAACGGGGAAAGGCACAAAGAGCTACTCTTTGTGCCTTTCTTGGGTAACCCAGAATACGAAATCTATATTAACTATTGCCTAAATTCAACAAGAAAGAAGAAACAGTATAGAAAAAAATATATAATGGTCACTATAAATAAGAATAACAGACGGTTTCCTAACTTACTGATTAGGTTTGGGCCTAAGCCGGAGCTGTCACAATTCCTATAAGGAGCTCTGTAAGACAGGTGATATCGTCAAGGTCAAGTTGTTCAGCTACAGTGTGTACTTTGTCCATTCCGGTAGCAATGATTGCGGTTTGAAGACCTTTGCCACAAAAAATGTTTGCATCACTTCCGCCACCAGCAACAATCTGTTTTACATCCTTTTGAGCTTCCTCAGCACCTTTTTGGAGTCTTTGTAGGACTGGTGCATCAGAAGGGATTGAAAGAGCAGGGTAATCTGCCACAATCTTGATTTCGAACTCTGGTCGCTGGTCTTTGTTCGCTGCGGTTGGTTGCCAGCTGTCTATGGCATTTTGAAATGCTGCTTCAATCTCTTTAGTGTAGTGCTGAAGTTTTTCTTCAGAATGACTCCTCACTTCGCCCTTGAGGGTGATTTTTTCCGGGATGATGTTGGCAGCAACACCCCCTTCGATGATGCCAAAGTTGCTGGTAGATTCATGGTCAAGGCGACCCACCTTTATAGAACTGAGCGCAGTTGCAACGATGGAAAGTGCATTTATTCCCGCTTCAGGGCAAAGTCCGGCATGGGCAGCCTGGCCTTTTATGACAACGCTTATTTTGTTGGCGGCTGGAGCTCCTACAACGACATGATTGATTCCACTGGAGTCGAGAGCGTACCCGTATGGACTTTTGATTTTGTCAAATTCAAGGTGTTTAGCACCAAGGAGTCCAATCTCTTCACAGGTGGTGAGAACAATTTCAATCATCGGATGGTTGGTATTGTTTTCTTTAAGGAGCTGAATGAGCTCAATTATTGCAGCGATACCTGACTTATCGTCACCACCAAGTATCGTGTCACCTTTGCTCGTGAAGATATCTTTAGTGCGAGCCACTTGAACATTATCACCAGGCTCCACTGTGTCCATATGGCATGAGAAGAAGAGCCCTTTTGTCTCAGGTAGATTGCCGTCAAAACGAATGATAAGATTACCGGACTCAGAGCCTGTCTGGGGGGCTGATTTATCTTCGTAAATGAGGTCTGCGCCAAGGTCTGTAAAGGTCTTCTTGAGCCATCTGGAAATGTTCCCTTCTCGTTTTGAGGGGCTGTCTATTTCGCAAAGAGTTGTAAAGGTTGTGGCCAGCCGTTCTCTATTTATTGAAATATTCATAATGTATTGTCTAAAAGGTTATTGAGCTGAATAAACTACCTGAGCTGATTACACTACAAGGACTGCTTAAGTAATACAACAGCATGACAGCTGATGCCTTCTTTTCGTCCTGTAAAGCCCATTTTCTCAGTTGTTGTTGCCTTGATGTTGATGGCATCTGGCGTTGAGTCACAGCTCTTGCAGAGTATGTCTGTCATCTCATCTATGTGTGGGGCAAGCTTTGGTGCCTGGCAGACAACGGTGATGTCGGCATTACCGAGTGCGTAGCCTTTTTTATGGGCAGTTTCGATCACTTCTTTTAGTAGCTTTATAGAGTAAATATCTTTGAAAGCTGCATCGGTATCAGGAAAATGCTTACCTATATCGCCCGCACCTAAGGCTCCTAATATGGCGTCGCAGAGAGCGTGGGTTAATACATCGGCATCAGAATGACCGGCTAAGCCATGAGAATGGGGGATGGTGATGCCACCAAGCACAAGTTTTCTGTCTTCTGCAAATATATGGGCATCGTAACCGTGTCCTATACGCATAGTAGAGACCTCTTGGGTGATGATTTTTTTAGCTAATGTTAAGTCTTCCGGGCGGGTGACTTTGATGTTGGTTTCAGATCCTTCAACAATGGTAACGGGGATGTTTGCTTTTTCGAGAAGAGACGACTCGTCTGTTACGTGGGCATCGCCATTGGCCTTGTAGGCCTGAAGCAAAAGTTCTTTTTGTACAGCTTGAGGAGTTTGTGCCTGGAACAGGTTTTCCCGGTCTACGGTCGTTAATACCTTCTCGTCGTTGCCAGATTTTTTTAAAGTGTCTTTGACAGGAACTGCAGCAATGACTGAGCCGTGATCAATGGCACCCTCATAGCAGCGATTGATGACTTCCTGGGAAATGAGTGGTCTGGCGCCGTCATGTACGAGTACAATTTCGTTTTCAGGGGGGAGAGCTTCAAGGCCGAGAAAGACAGAGTCCTGTCTTCTAGCCCCACCTGCCACTACTTTGATATATGTTGCAGCGATTTTATGGAAATTGAAGAGTCGCTCTGTTTCTTGCACTCTTTCTTTAGGGACAACAACAATAATATCAGTAATGTACTGGTTTTTTGTGAAGGCCTCTACTGTGTGGACTATAATTGGCTTTCCACACAGAAGAAGGTATTGCTTTGGTTCTGCGGTCCTCATTCTGGTGCCAAATCCAGCGGCGGGGATTATGACTGCAGCTTGTGGTTTCATACGGGGATTTCGTGTTCCCGGTTGCTTGATAAGTGATGTACTTCCAGTTCGCCAGGGTTCGTCAATATTGTAAAAAAAATTGGAGTGGGTTATAAGCCGGATTCTGTACCCCTTGCGGGGCCATGATCATTTCACTGGGATGTTGGTTGCCCAACACCTCTTGCAACCTACCCGGAGATTTCGGGCGGGCAGCCCTCAAACATCTCCCTATTTGGTCTTGCTCTGGGTGGGGTTTACCATGCCCTTCATGTCGCCATGAAGGCGGTGAGCTCTTACCTCGCCTTTTCACCCTTGCCTGTAAAACAGGCGGTCTGCTTTCTGTGGCACTTTCCCTCGGTCACCCGACGTTCGCGTTACGAACCACCCTGCCCTATAGAGTCCGGACTTTCCTCTCCGGCCGAGGCCGGAGCGATCATGCGCCCACTCCAAAAGTTCTTACAATTGATTTTTTGAAAAGATAGTTTGTTGTCTGCTTATTCCGCTTCTTCTAATACAGGAGCCTCATGGTACATAAGACGCTGACATATCGGACAATCAAACATCTGGTCGCCTCTGAGTAGCACGTTGTATCTTTGAGGAGGAATAGACATAAAACAACCTTGGCAAACACCGTCGAGTACGTTTACTACAGCGAGGCCGTTTCTACGTTGACGCAAGGTGTCGTATTTCTTGAGAACGTTTGGCTTGATCTCTTTGGCCTGCTTGTTTCGAAGGTTGTCTTTGGTTTTTTTACCCCTGTTGATCGAGTCGATCTTTTTACGTACTTTCTCGGTCTCTTCGGTAACCAATTTTTTCTCGCCCTTGAGGAGATTTTTTTCCTCTTCTATCTGGGTGGTCAACTTTTCAGTTGTTTCCATCAGGACAACGATTTTCTCTTCGTTTTCCTTCGCACTTTTTTTGGCGTCTTCAATTTCTTTAAGAAGGGCAGTTTGCTCGCGACCAGTCTGGACCTGCATCATTTTGGACTGACGCTCACGAACGTGGTCCATCTTGTCCGCCATTTCGGCCTCAAGAGTGCGACTTTCAGAATCTTGACTGGTGATTTGCTCTTCAAGGCTGCTGATCAATGCTTCTCTGTCAGCAAGGGCTGAGATGCGTTCGTCAAGACCATTTTGTTCTACCTTTACGGCATTGTCGATCTGGTCGATTTGAAGATCGATAGCCTGGAGTGCGACAAGTTGTGTTAAGAATTCATTCAAGGGGATTCTCCTATGCAGATGTTACTGGTGTTGATGATTTATATCTATATAAACAAAAGGATGTTTTTCGTTTACCGATTGTTGGACCTTGGTATTCCAGCCCTCTGTCTTGTTTGCTTGCAGCAGTCTTTTGACAAGAAGTGCTACTGCTGGCTTTTCAGTTGCGTAATGGGTTCCGTCTATAATGCAAAATTCATTTTCCCTGGCCCAGATAGCTGTGCTGTGTTTTATCTCAGCTGAGATGTATACATCAGCGCCCTGTTGAAATGCCGTTTTGGCAAAATCAGATCCAGAGCCTCCACAAACAGCGACTGTTGTAATTATCTCGGGGATTGGACCTGTCACCTGAACGCCTTCCAGTTCAAGGGCTGCGAGCAATCTCTTTGTGAAAGCGGCAGCAGTAAGACCCGCCTCATATGAGCCAATCCGGCCAAGACCTGTTCCGGTAGGAGCTCCTGATGGGGTTATGAGGGGGGCAAGGTTGTTAAGTCCAAGCCGTTGGCCAAGCACGTCACTTACTCCCTCTTCTGCACTGTCGAAGTTAGTATGGCAACCAATTACTGCAATATTGTGACTCAGGATTTTTTGTAAAAGCTTGCCTTCTGGTGTGCCGGTGTTGATTGATGCCAGTGGTTTGAAGATAATAGGGTGATGAGTGATGATGGTATTACAGTTAGAGTTGATCGCCTCATCTATCAATTCGTTGGTGGGATCGAGTCCTGCAATGACACCCGTGACATGTTGCTCAGGATTGCCAATGAGCAGTCCTACATTATCCCAAGATTCTGCAAGCTGAAAAGGTGCCTTCAGTTCCAAATTGTTGAGAATATCTATTACTCTTGCTGTCATTACATTGGTTATCTAGTTGCTTTAAAAACAAAAAAGGTACACTCCATTGGAATGTACCTTTAACTCACTTCGCCCATTCAGACGTTTGTTGTCTGAATCGAAATATATTGATCAGGGGGGTTGTTTTCACCCCTGTCTGTATGCGTAACAATAATCTTTTCAAGGAACTCTTTGCTTGTGTTTACCACTTATCCCGGTTATCGGGATTCGTGTTGGTGGTGGTGGGCGCAGTAGGATTCGAACCTACGACCGATCGGTTATGAGCCGATGGCTCTACCAACTGAGCTATGCGCCCTTCTCACACTAAAAAACAGTTCATATAATACCACTTGAGCATTAAAGTCAATGGAAATAATTCTTTCAGAACGGAAAACTCTTAACTAGGAGGATGTGTTATATTATATTAATACTGGTATGTGACTGATATTAAGATTATATTTGGCTTTGTGGGGATGTTTCTTCGAATTGGGTAGGGGGAGCGTCTTTGTACCAGAACAACACAGTCTTTTCAGTTCTGGCGTTTTGAGTGTTTACGCATTACCTGTTATTGGAATAATTGATACTCTGTAAAAGTACGGATATGAGTCTGTACTCCAGAGAACTTCCTATTTTTGATATGTAGATCCAATTGGTGAACTATTTTGATGTACACAAATCTCATTTTGTTTCTTGTCGCTATTTTCCTGTTTAGTGTTGCTATCGTCCCGGATACACCAATGTTAGCACCTTGGCAGGCAGGGCTCTTCTTGGTCGGAGTTCTTTTTACCTTTAGCAGGTTGTCCAGTTACCTTTTTAATAAGAAATCAAAGGGGTACGAAAGCGGATATTTTAAGGCAGAAAAACAGCTTTCAATTATGAGTTTGTTGTTTTTTGCTGTAACTCTTTATTTTTGTGATCCGAAATACTATCTGGCGCTCTTACCCTTGGCAGACGCTGTGCCAGCTTTTGTCGGATTTGGAGGATTATTTCTTTTTGTCACATTTCTTATGGTTATGTGGCGTCAGGGCCGACCTGCCTACGAGAAGGTTTTTAATAAGAAATACAGTACATCTTCTTTTTTACTTTCTAACATTAAAGCGAACCTTCCCATTGTCTTGCCATGGATGGTTCTTTCACTTCTCTACGACCTTGTTGGCCTTTTACCTTTTCCCGCGTTACAAACTATAATTAGTTCCAGTTGGGGGGATCTTCTATTTTACGGACTGTTTCTGGTTTTTATTATTGCGTTTTTCCCTCCCATTGTTCGTTCATTGTGGGGATGTGAAAAGCTTCCTGATGGAATACTGAAAACTCAGCTGGATAGCTTTTGCCAAAAACAAGATTTTAAAGCAGATTTTTACCTCTGGCCACTTTTTGAAGGCAGAGTACTGACAGCAGCGGTAATGGGGATAATACCCGGCCTGCGCTATATACTGCTCACACCAGCGCTGATAGAAACCATGACTCTTCTTGAATTAGAGGCTATTTTGGCACATGAGATAGGTCATGTGAAAAAACGCCATCTTCTTCTTTATGTTTTTCTTATCGGTGGCTTTAGTTTACTGGCGGGCCTGCTTGCCGAGCCGTTTATTCATCTACTCTTATCACTTGGGTTTCTAAACGGATTAATGATTAAAGCTAATCTGTCGGCGGAAACGGTCGTTACTGTGGTGGGTGCTGTGCCGTTGCTTGTTGCCATGATTTTGTACTTTCGTTTCGTTTTTGGTTATTTTATCCGAAATTTTGAGCGACAGGCCGATTTATACAGTCTGCAGGCAGTGGGCAGTGGAGAAGCACTGGTCTCAGCTTTTGAAAAGATCTCCATGTTAAGTGGCAACATAAGAGAGCAGAAAAATTGGCATCACTTTGGGATTGGTGAACGTATTGACTGTCTTGAGGATGCGAGTAGGAGGCCCGATAGAATCGAGAAACACAATAGTAAGGTGCGAAGGAGTCTCGTCGCTTTTATTGCTGTTCTTATCTTAACAGTTGTCGGGGTGCGACAGATTCCAACTGAGCTATTGGCGCAACGATATGAGGAAAATTTTACCGAAACAATTTTGATGCAGAGGGCGGCTCAGGAGCCAGAACAGGCGATATGGCAACGGCTTATCGGTGATCTGATGCTCAATAAAAAAATGGAGCAAAAAGCCTATATTGCTTATGAAAAAGCCTTTAGTCTTGATCCTGTGAACCCTGAGATTATGAATAATTTTGCATGGTTGTTACTCACCAGTGAAGATCTTGACTTAAGAGATCCGCTCAAGGCTTTGACTCTTGCAAGGGGAGCGGTGACGGTCATGGAAAAAGGATATGTTTTAGACACCTTAGCTACAGCCTACTGGGCAAATGGGCTTGTTGAAGAAGCTGTGCAGATAGAACAGAGAGCTGCCGCTGTCGATCCGGCAAAAAGGCGATTTTATCAAGCCCAGAGTGATCGATTTGTTGCTCTGAGCTATGAAGCCTCTCTTAACACAAATAAAAATTCTCAAAACCGAGAAGCAATTAATTGAGGAATGATATGTCATTGCTAGGAGCCCATGAGTCAGTGGCTGGTGGATTGTACCGTGCCTTTGAGCGAATAGAGAAAGTGGGAGGGGAGTCTTTGCAGATTTTCACTCGAAATCAGCGTCAGTGGAACCCTGCTCCACTTAAAGAAGAAGAGATTGCTCTTTTTAAAAAGGGTCATGAAGAAAGTGGTCAGATTCCAGTCGCTTCTCATGCATCGTATCTTGCAAACCTTGCGACAGGTAAAGATGAGTTGTTAGAAAAATCGATCAATAGCCTGGTTTTAGAATTTGAGAGATGTCAACAATTAGGTATTCCACATGTGGTTATGCATCCCGGTTCCCATGGTGGTGATGGGGTGGAGGTCGGACTTACCCGGTTTGTGGCAGGTCTTGACCGCGCATTTGAGAAAAATGAATCTGAGGTAACCTTACTGCTGGAAACGACTGCAGGGCAAGGTACTGGGCTTGGTAGCCAATTTGATGAGATTGCCTACATCATAGAACATTCTAAATTTCCTGAACGCCTTGGTGTCTGTGTTGATACCTGCCATATTTTTGCAGCTGGTTATGAACTGCGCACTGTTGAGGGATATGAAGAGACAATGGTTGCCATGGACGAGAGTTTTGGTTCGGATCGGGTGCAATTCTTCCATCTTAATGATTCTAAAAAAGGTCTTGGTTCAAAGGTGGATCGCCATGAACACATAGGTAAAGGTGAAATTGGTCTTGAAGGTTTTCGGAATCTACTGAGTGATGATCGTTTTAAGGGACTCCCCATGACCTTGGAGACACCTAAGAGTGATTCTTTAGTTGAAGATACTGAAAATTTACAAACACTTCGATCCCTTTTATAGTATTCTATTATTGTAGATCAGCAGTTTGGAGGATAAAAGATGTCCCTGTGTGTTTGGGACTGACAGGGTTGTGTCGTATAAACAGGTGTTCGCATGAAGTTTTTAAATAGTGAAGATTTACTCGATGTCTTACTGAAATATAAGGTTCTCACCCCCAAGCAGCGTCAATTTGTGATCCTGGAAAAAGGAAAGCAACGTCAAAAGTTACAGAGGCAAGCGTCCAAGAAAGGCAAAGTTGATAAGAGCTACCCTGATATGGTCGATATTCTGGTCGCCTTTAATCTGAAGGTACAAAAGGGTAAAGACCGTCTGCTTGATGAAGAACTGATCATGAGGGCTGTTGCAAAAGACAGAGATTTACCGTTTAAAAAGCTTGATCCTCTTGAACTAGATATGGAGGTAGTCACCAAGACTATCCCTCGTAACTTTGCGATCAGGCAGCTTATTCTTCCCTTTAAAGTTGAGGAGGGTGTTCTGGATGTAGCCATATATCATCCTGATAATGATGTTGCCATTGCTGACATTGAACACGCTAATCAGACCAAGGTGCGGGCACACATAGCAACGAAGTCTGATATTCAGAGGATTATTGCTGAATTTTTTGGTTTTCAAAAATCAATAAGTGCAGCAGAAGATCAGTTTGGTGTGGCACCAGGTGCCAGTGCTTCAATTGATATTGGTAACCTTGAGAGATATGTACAGATATCATCGTCAAAAGAGATCACCCCTTCTGACCAGCACATTAAAACTGCGGTAAACCATATTTTTCACTATGCGCTTGAGCAGCGGGCCAGTGATATTCATATCGAGCCTAAAAGAAACGCTACTGTGGTTCGGTTTCGGATAGATGGTAGTTTGAATACTATTTATAACCTGCCCAAAGCGGTGCATTCGGCGATTATTTCCAGAATTAAATTTTTAGCTCGTCTTGATATTGCCGAAAAAAGAAGGCCTCAGGATGGTCGGATAAAGATTGGAGAAAAGGGGAACAGGGATGTGGAGATTCGTGTGTCCACGGTACCTGTATCTTTTGGGGAGAAGATTGTTTTACGTATCCTCGATTCTGATATGATCTTTCAAAAGGTTGAAAATCTCGGTTTTTCCATGCGGGATATGGAGGTGTATAATTCTTTTATAGCCTCCCCCCACGGTATTATTCTGGTGACAGGTCCTACTGGAAGTGGTAAATCAACGACGCTCTATTCAACCCTTAAAGAGATTGCAACACCGGAAAAAAATATTGTCACGGTGGAAGATCCTGTTGAGATGGTGCACGAAGAATTTAATCAGATTTCGGTGCAGCCACTTATTGGTATTACTTTTTCTTCAATTTTAAGAAATATCCTGCGGCAGGATCCGGATATTCTGATGATCGGTGAGATTCGTGATGAGGAGACAGCAGCCCACGCGGTTCAGGCGGCCATGACAGGTCATCTGGTCTTTTCAACCCTGCATACAAATGATGCAACCTCATCCATTGCACGCCTGAGAGATCTTGGTCTGCAGCCGTTTATGATAGCATCCACCCTTCTTGGCTGTATGGCACAGAGACTTGTGAAGACAATCTGCCCCGACTGTTCAGAAAAGTTCACGATTGAAGGTGAAAAACTTAAAAAGCTCGGTTTTCCCGTAGTGGAGCAGGGCCCTATCACACTTACAAGAGGTAAAGGATGCCGGGAGTGCCGGGGGACTGGGTTTAAGGGCAGGTGTGGAATCTTTGAAGTTTTACCATTTTCTTCTCAGATTAAACGTATGATTGTGGAGAATTCTCACTCTCTTGAATTACGGCAGATTGCAATACGGGAAGGAATGACTACATTACGCGAGGACGCTTGGGATAAGGTGAAGCGTGGGATCACGACCTATCAGGAAGCTCTGCGAGTTACATCTGATTAGTGTCTTCTAGATTGAGTCCTTGTTTTATTTATTGAACGAATTGAGTGAACTGTAGATGGGAATAAAGATAGTAGCAAAAAATAAGAAAGCGTTTCACGAATACCATATCGATGCAACCTATGAGGCTGGTATGGTACTTTCGGGCCCTGAGGTAAAGTCGCTGAGAGCTGGGCGGGCCAACATCCGTGATGGTTATGTTCGTATAGATGCAAAAGGTGAGGCATACTTGTATAATGTCCATATTTCGCTCTATACCTTTGCTACACATAACCCCAATGAACCGCTTAGATCGCGAAAATTGCTTTTGCATCAGAGAGAAATAAAGAAACTAATTGGCAAGTTGAATGAAAAAGGCCTTGCCCTGATACCACTCAAGATATACTTTAAAGATAACGGCAGGGCTAAAGTCGAACTGGGACTTGCCAGAGGTAAAAGGCAGTACGATAAACGCGCAACGCTCAAAGAACAGCAAACGAATCGTGAGATTCAACGAGCAATGCGCCACGATAGAGAGTAAGAAGGGAAGTTATACATAAACTTAATCATCCCAAAAAAGATATGGGGGCGAAACGGATTCGACGGGGATGTGCAAGCTCATCGTTGCATGCCGAGTTTCTATCTACTCGTAAAACTGATAGAAAATAAATATAATCGCAGACGATTATAACCACGCAGTAGCAGCTTAATAACTGTCATACTGCCGTCCCACCAGTCTTTGCCTGTAAGGCTGGAATCGGGGCGTCGACTCAACAGGCTGGTCGCTTGACGGTTGTCTGTCTTTCAAGGGACGAGATCTTACAGACTAGCTTTTAGAAATCTATGTTCCAACAGAGTTCTAAAAGCGAAACCTAAAGTCTGGAACTAAGCATGTAGATACGAGAGGGGAGCATTTTCGGACGCGGGTTCGACTCCCGCCGCCTCCACCAAGTAGTTGTAATAACTAGATAAAGAGAAATTGTCTAGATTCGAGACCCATTTTTATCCACTTCTGTTATCCACAAGATAGCAATTGAGAGGCTGAAAATGGGTTTTGTTGTTTCTGCTGCACCCACTTATGTGTACCAGAGTCCTTCTGGTTACATCTTCCGATTAAGAGTTCCGAGAGACCTTAAATAGGTTGTCGGTAAAGTAGAGTTCAGGTATTCTCTGCGCGCTGGTGCCCTGCGCTTAGCTAAGTATAGAGCGCGTTGTGTAGCATCATACATCCAACAATTGTTTGAAAAGGTAAGAAGAAATATGTCCGAGTTTACTCCTGAAAAGATCTCTGAATTAGTAAAAGGTCACATCCGTAAAGTTCTAGAAGACGATGACGCATGCCAAGGGCAGACAGCAATAACGAGTCCAGGGTCTGTCATAGTGAACGGTGAGAAGGTTATCCACCCAACAAGCTCAATCGCAGTAGATCCGAGGGAACCGCTGTCCGCCGATCTTATCCACCAGATAGTTGTGAAGTATATCAGGGAGACTTTGGCAAACGATGAGAAGTGTAGATTGCTCGGAGGGACTAGACTTTACTTATGGCGTATTATATGGCACCCAAAAACTATCCAACAAGAAGGATTGGCATATCCTTAGGAAGTTAATGGAAAAAATACCTGAAAGTGAAATTGTTCAGCTACCGACACAAAAGTGGAACTGCCAGTTTCATCGTAATGGAATAGATGTAAATGTTAACATTCGTATTGGGCGTGACTGGTGGGAGTATCTTGGAGGCGAGACATGTTTGGTCGAATTGTTTGTAGCGTTAATTCGAGCTTGTGTAATCGCTGGCGAGTCAGATCCTGATGGCTATGCCTACAAAATGTCTGACCTCAGTGGAATAGTTGATACTTCAATTGTTCCGGCGGAGTTCAATGTAGCTATTTTACAACGTAGTCAGCTTGCGTGGTTCTTCTTTTTGGCAAAGCATTTTTGTGATGATCTTGTTAATGCTTAATGCCTTATATGTTGGAAGAGATTGATTGATTTGTCCCCATAATCTCGATAACTCGAATCATGGAGCACATGACTCTTCACAGTTCCGTACTACGATCCAGACGCAGTGTAGGTACTACCTGTTCTACTTTAAGTCTTCCCACTCCGTTTATCCTTTCCGTATTCTATGGGGTATAGGAGGTGGGTGGGCAATGAAAGTGCGTGATCTTACCCGGTGAAGGACCGTCTGCACTGGGCCGTTGTAACTGCGACAGCCAAGCCCTAAGAGGCTTACCGTATCACCTGTATCAATTTGGTGTGTCTGTGGAAGTGATACAGAAGAGGTTTAACCACTCATCAAATAATATAACTTTAAGATATATCGGTATAGATGAAGAACAAGTGGAAGACACTCTCATCAGTTTCAACCTGTAATCAAACCACCTGATTATACAACGAAATACCATCATTCAATTGACAATATGTATCCTAAGCAAATTGAAATTATTAGATTGATGTAGTAAGTAAAGTTCTGTTTATAGAATATTTCAGAGAACCCTTCACAGGAGAAAACATTGAAAAAACTCACAGCTATCATCCTCACTCTCATCCTTTCACTCTTGTTCCTACCTTGTTCTTCCTACTCGGATTGTGTTGATGGAGATTGTGTAAATGGACAAGGAACTTTTACCTTTCCTGATGGTTCAAAATATGTAGGTAATTACAAGGATGGTAAGTTTGATGGACAAGGAACTTACACCCATTATTATGGTAGTGAATATGTAGGACAGTTGAAGGAAGGACGGAAACTTGGACAAGGAACTTACACTAATTATGATGGTAAAAAATATGTTGGTGAGTTCAAGAATGATAAACCAAATGGACAAGGAACTTTTACCTATCCTGCTGGTGGACAATATGTAGGTGAGGTCAAGGACGGTAAGTTTGATGGACAAGGAATTTTAACCGTTCATGATGGTGGACAATATGTAGGTGAGTTCAAGGATAACCTCAGAAATGGACAAGGAACTGTGATCTATCCTGATGGTGAAAAATATATTGGTGGGTTTAAGGATGAGGTGAGAAACGGGAGAGGGGTTGTTATCTTCTCTGATGGTAGTCGTAAGACAGGACATTGGATAATGGGGAAGTATGTAGGGGAATAAAAAAGAACCAGAAAAGTGTTTGGTGGTATGGCTAGGTATGTCAAAGGAATAGTATGGAGTGCTGGAAAAGCTTTAGCGGAACTCATCAAAACTTGACCTTCACCAAGCAATAAAGTAGTACCAAGCTTTATCCACACACTGTATCCACGCAGGAATTAGTTAAGAATGTGAGTAACGAAAAGTCAACAACTTAGGATGTTTAAGGGAGCGTCAGGACAGCTCAAGTTCGACTCCCGCCGCCTCTACCAAGTAGCAGTCCAAAGAAGTCCAGTAAAGACCAAAACCCCGAGAGCCAATAAGGCTTTCGGGGTTTTTCTTTTTCTGTGAGGTCTGTTGCTGTTCGTTCACATTCGACAGTGTTTTCCGGTTACTTGCTTGTAGGGTTGGACTATACGTATAGTGAAGCAGATACGTATATTGATGAATGATTGCAAAAAAGAGCTACGTGGAAATTACGATTTTTATAGCCGTGAGTTGTTAGAGGCTTTATTTATGCATTCATACACGAAGATATCCTACCTCAGTGACAAAATGCATATTCACAGCATCCTAACCGGAGGCGAAAATTCCGGCGTTTATTATAAAAGTAACAAAAAGGACATTTGATGAATAATCAACATGTTATGGAATTTGTTACTTAGAAGGAATACAGCAGGATCATACCTAAATACCCTTACTGATGTCGGTTTATTGCAGAAGATAAAGCTTGGTAGAGACAACTATTATATAAATACTGGTCTTTACAATCTTATAGCACCTGTTGGTGATGAATAAAAAGAGATGCACAAGGAAGGGGACTTTGGAGTGCATGTTTACTAAACGTGCACAAGAAAAAGAAAATATTGTGCACGTTAGTTAAGTATACACAAGAAAGACGTTACTTTTGTGCACGTTTACTAAAATGAATTATCGAGTGTAACGGAAGAGCCGGGTGTATATATTTGACGATATTTATTTGAGGTGTTTGAAATAATAGTCCTTACTTGGAAAAACGATGAGTAATTCAAATGAAGACAAGGTTTCACCAGTTATCGAAGGGATAGTTGATAAAATTCATGATGGGCGAAAGCAAGACAAAAAATTCTGGGAAAGAGAAGTTGAAAATCCACGAAATGACTTTGTTGGTTATAGTAATGGGGAAATTCCGGTTGATCCATCTGGGGAAGGAGCGGCGGCGACTTCGAAACGAAATAAAGCTAAACGCATTGCCTTTACTGTTGGAATTGTAATCACCTGTTTTTTATTCTCTTTGGTGTATTTGAGGCCAGATTTATTTCCGTTTTTACCTTATTCAAAAATTTATCAAACAATCAGCGATTTTCTTCCCCCCCCAGGAGAAAGACAAGCACTCCGTCACATCGGATCCCATTGAGAAAAGCAAAGACTTGTCTACAGAGCCTCGTGAGCATAGCTTCTCAGAAGATCAAATATTAAGAGCAAAAAAGAATGTATTGAAAGCTCGGAAAAATAAATCAAATCTCACTGGAACAGAAATTTCCAAAGAGAATCCACCCAGTCATTCTTTTAAAGATAGTGAAAATCGTTACGAAATTCAGTTATTGTCAGGTCGTTACGTATATGCTGACAGTGTTATAGTTACTAAGGATATGATTACATTTGAAAACAAAAAAGGGTTGGTAGTTTCCGTTAGTAGAGATGAAATCAAATCACTGAAACGACTGAAGTAGTTTGGGATAGGTTGGGTGTGGTCTCTGGGTAGGTTTCAGTGTATATTCCGCGACGATTTTAAGGCTATCAGTTTTGCTTCCAAGGTTTTAATAAAAAAAGGTCAGATGCTATATGCGATGTCAAGGAAAGATAACTGAATGGATCGATGAAAGGGGATTTGGGTTTATTGAGCCTGATGGGGGAGGGAAGAAGGTCTTCGTCCATATTAAATCCTTTGTCAAACGACGAAGAAGACCTGTAGTGACAGACATTGTGACTTACATGTTGCTTACAGATGCAAGAGGAAAATTACAAGCCGGTAAAGTTACTTTTTATATGAAACCAGAACGGATAAGTACTTATTTTTTGAAAAATAATTTCTTTGTTTTTATAGCGATTTTGTTTCTTAGCTTTGTTGGGTTCTCGGCATTTTATGAGAAGTTACCATTGATGTTAATAGTTTATTATGTCGCTATTTGTGGGATTACTTTTCTTGCCTATTCTTTTGATAAATCTGCTGCAGAAGATGGCGGGTGGCGGCTTCCAGAATCATCTCTGCATCTTTTTTCAATTATAGGAGGGTGGCCTGGTGGTTTACTTGCGCAGGTGTTTATTAGGCATAAATCTAAAAAACAATCTTTTAGAAATGTATTCTGGGTAACGGTGGCTTTGAATTGTCTCTTACTGTGTCTTGTGTTCATCATCACAGTTCAAACGACTTAACGTAAGGTCGGCATATGTTTGGTTCACATGAATAATCAAATTTTAAAAACCATAATATTCCTTATTCTTTAAGGTCTCCTCTGCCAATAACTGTCGATATAATCGATAGCTAATGAGTGTAGATTCCGGTCGATCAACGGTCAGTAATTATTCAGTAAGGGGGAAGACTCTTCAGGTCACCTCTTTTATTACTTGCTGAGGAGGCCTGTCATAAAGAATTAAATAGATGAGTAGAGCTATAAAAATCGACACCTGAAGTGCAAGTAGAAAAAATGTTGTGATGATCTGGTTCGAGAGGTTTTGTCTTTTTAAAACCATCAGATAGCTTTTTTCATTATTATCCAAAAATATATTTTTATCTGTTTTGGTTGGTGCATGGATGGAGAACAAGTCATCGTGTGTCATAAACGGTAGAGCAACACCGTATTTTTGGAAAATTATATGACCGACTGCGCTCCTCTCTTTTTCACTGTTTCCTGAGACAAGAAGTCTGGCCAAATCAGGATCAATTCTATTTCCAGTGTCTCCCTGTAATGAATTGAGTGTTGAGTAATTGCTGAAGAATCCGTAAGTTAATATCGTACTGTTAATACAAAATATCCCTATAAATATAAGGGAATATAGTCTTTTTCCTTGGGCTTGAAGGATCCAGAAACTCACTGGTAAAAAAATCGACAACAGAATAATTGTTGGGAATATTATCATGGGTAAGATAATAATATCTCTAGCAAAGATATAGCTCACGGCGATAGAGATCCACAATAATACTGTAACTGGGGGTATATATTTCATACTTCGTACCGTTTGTTAAATCGTTTTAATTGGCTTCCACTTCATCATATCTTACGAGTTTCTTATAGTAAGGTTGGTCATGATCTCGGACAAGTGCTCAGTTCTCTGCTAAAGAGTTTTTTGATATGTTGAGTTATTTAACCAGCGATCACCAGAGGGATTAACAGGATTACTATTAGTGTAACTTACAGAACAACTGTTGGATACATCTGAAACCTGAATTGTAATTACACCATTCGGGTCTGTTGTTATTGTGTAACTGTTAACAGGGATGAAGTCTTGGTCTCCTGTAGAGATGCTCTCGTGCGCCGGTATCGCAATTGCTGCAAGGATGCCAATGACAGGATTACAATCATTACTTCGATTAAAGTTCGAGTAGCACAAAACAGACCACAGAAGACCTGTTTGTGCTATAGGTGGAGTAGGCTAATATTATGACAATATTTGTCAGTGCTTTTCTGAGCAGATAACTGATAATGCTAAGCATAAAAAAATCCAAAATTATGGCTCTTATGAAATTACAAGGTGTATGTCTTTATATTCTCCTGGTAGCTGTTTTATTACTCACAATATCGTGTTCTAATTCTGAAGATCCTGGTGAGAAAAGTGTTGTACGAGAAACGCAGGATAAAGTCGCTGAGAAGGTGACGAACAGTATAAAAGACCCAGTCGATAAAGCTAAAATGGCAGCCGAACTCATTAATCAGCATAATCAGAAAGTTGAAGAGGGACAGTAGTAACGCATATTTTCAATTTCTCCATTTCTTCTCAGGAATGTGTAAGGGCGTGGCGGAAGCTTTGGATATATCTGTGGATGAGATAGTAGATTAGAGAGTACTGGAAGAGCAGCTCCCTATATATATAGTATAGAGAGCTGTCTCGTTTTGAAGAAACAAAAGGGCATGGCTCAGCTCCTGGAAAGTTTTATAAAACTGTTTGCTGCTACTCATTTTGTCGTTATCGCTCAACTCCGGCTACATAGCAATATTACGGCTATTATTCCCTCGAACAAAA
>JBLHNU010000013.1:0-102553 GCA_047622095.1 Desulforhopalus sp. | reverse complement strand
TAACAACCGGATCGAAGCGGATCATGGGAAATTGAAACGGTTGATCAAACCAACTCTAGGTTTTAAATCTATGAAGACAGCCTATGCTACTATCAAAGGGTTTGAAGTCATGAGAATATTTAAGAAAGGCCAGTTCGATATATGGACCCATGGCCAAGGTTTGAAAGGAGAGATCCACCTAATTGAAAGACAATTTGATATCTATTCTGCAGCATAAAATATGTCTTCTATAAGGGGACTTTCATAAATTGACATTTTTTGCAACAGAGCCCTTGCAAGTTCTGCAAGATCAGAACGCTCTCCTTTCCTTATATTTACGTGTACATACAACTTTTGACCCTCCATTAAAGAGTTGATCAGAAGCCAGTGCATCAAGAGAACGTACAAACATCTATTTGGGAGGTATGAGTATTCTATTGACGTTCTGTTATTTTTTCCAAAAGGCAGGAAAGAATATGACGAGAGCAGAGAACATTTCCAGCCTTCCCACAAGCATATTCCAGGCAAGAAACCATTTGCTCGTATCACTGAAAAAACCGAAGTTTTCACTTGGTCCAATATCCCCAAATCCAGGGCCTATGTTCATGAGCGTTGCGATGATGGAACTCATTGAGGTGAGGTAGTCAATATCCTCAAGCAGAACCATTACACAGGCCCCACTCAGGATTAAAAAGATATTGACGATAAAATAACACACAGCCAGATCAATAATAGATGCATCCACCGGGCGGCCATTGATCCGCAATGCTGACACAGACATCGGCTGGAGATAAATCCTTTTTATGGAGGAATACATATACTTCAAAATAACAACGTAATGAACCACCTTTATTCCACTTGTGGTAGAACCTGCACAAGCTCCAACAAAACAGACAACAAAAAGAAACATCTGCGCTGCCTGGGGCCATAATTCATAATCTGCAGTGGTAAACCCGGTAGTCGTCAGGAGAGAAACCACCTGAAAAGTACCGTAACGAAGGCAATCCCAAAAATCTCCGTACACCCTCTCCTGATAGAGTATCAGAGAAACAACACCGCAAAAAAAGATGAGAAACCCGAGGTACCAGCGTAGCTCTGTGTTACGCCTCACATGCTCCCAGTCTCTTTTTACAATTTGATAAAAAAGGACAAATGTTACCCCTCCAAGGCACATAAAAATGATTGTAACCCAGTCAACATAGGCACTGTCAAAAGCGCCAATTGAAGCGTTCATAGTGGAATAACCCGAGGTCGAAACCGTGCCAAAGGCGAGGCACAAAGAATCAAAAACAGACATGCCATGAACTGTGAGGAGAAAGGTCTGTAGGATGTTGAGTAGAATATAGATTGCCCAGAGCCAGATCAGTGTATCTTTATTACGGGCCTTAAACTTGTCTTTAGTGATAACCTGCCCTGGACTCGATTCTGCGCGGAAAACTCGTACTGACCCCATTCCATGGGGAAGAAAGATCAGGGTCAGTGTCAAAAAACCCATTCCTCCAAGCAGATGAGTCTGACTGCGCCAAAACAAAAGCCCATGAGGCAGAGCCTCAATATCACTTAATATAGTTGCTCCGGTAGTGGTATACCCAGACATCATTTCAAAAAAGGCATCGGTAAAAGACGGGATAGCACCATGGATCATAAAGGGTAGGGCCGAAACCGCAGAGATGATCACCCAACCAAAAGAGGCCAGAAAAATTCCATCCTTTATGCCCAGCTGATTTTCATTGCGAAAAAGCCACTTAAAAGGGATCCCTGCCGTTACAATAACCAAGGCTGAAACCAGGAGCGCTACAAGATCGTCCTCACCGTAATAGAGCGAACAAAGTACCGGGAATAGCATGGAGCTACCGGTCACAATAAGCAAGGTACCAAATACATTCGCAATAGATGAAAGATTCATTTTCAGCAGGCAGGGGTGATAATAATTTCGTTAAGATTCGTATCTTGGAATTTTAAAGTGTTCTTATCTTTTCAGTTTACGAAACGGAGGCAATCTCTTGTTGCATCTGCTCTATAACCCGTATTGGATCGTCCGCTTTAGTAATAGGCCTGCCAACCACCACATGGCTTGCACCATTTTTAATCGCCATTCCGGCGGTAACTATTCGTTTTTGATCATCACTGCCATCTCTTACATTAGCGCCAGGTCGGATCCCTGGTGTAACGATGAGAAGTTTTTCACCAAGATCACTACGCATTTTCTCAGCTTCAAGCCCGGAAGAGACAACACCATCACAACCGAGTTCCAATGCTCGTTTTGCTCTGAAATAAACCAGATCTTCAATAGACTGCGTCATCCCCATGGCACGTAGATCTTCTTCGCCAAAACTTGTGAGAACCGTCACTGCCAATAGTTTCATATCCCCACGAGCACTCACTGCAGCTCGGATAATAGGATCATTGCCATGAATAGTTGCAAGACTTACTCCCCGGTTGTTCACCTGCTCAACCGCAAGTTTTACGGTCTCAGGGATATCAAAGAATTTAAGATCCAGCATCACCTTGTGACCCCGGTCAACAATCCAATCTACAGTCTCGAACCAGCTACTCATAAAAAGCTGTAACCCAACCTTATAATATGAGACGTGGGATTCACATTTTTTGACAAGCTCCTTAGCCTGCTCTTTCTCAGTAACATCGAGAGCCACTATAATTCGTTCATTTAAAGGTATGTTGTCGCTCATTATATTCCTGTAATTTTATGCTATTAATAGTCGTATTTCCTCTTAAAGAGGCATACTGGCTGAAAATTATTGTCCCATTATACAACAATTTTTTAAGAGTCCCTTACTACTATTACCTGCTCTTTATCTCTTCTGCAAGTAAGTGCGAAATCTCGTCACAACGCTGCTGCCACGTTTCCTGTTCCATACCATCTAGAAGCTCAATTAAATGCCTATATACCATGGTATCTGGTGACTGTGTTGTAAAGAGTTTTGTGCCTTCAACACTGAGATCAGACCAATATTTTTGGTCAAACTTTTCCTTTTGACAACCCTCTGCAATCATACTGTAAAACTCATCTTTTGTTAAAGATGTGCTTGTCACAACAACTCGTGTTCGCGCAGATGATTTGGCCACAGGTACAGCGGATTCAAAAAATTGTTTTTGCATTACAGGTTTCAAAGATTCTTTCTTTGCTTCCTTGCGCTCTGCTTTACCATGAGTCGTATTTTTCTGCATTTTTATTAAAGGCGTGGGTGGCATTTCCACTTGCTCTTCTACCTGTATTTCATCACGTTCTCTTTCTTCTGAGAGTCCTGATTCGCTATCAATACGATCACTGCTCTTTTCATCTAATATCACTGCGTTCTCAGGGACAGGAATAACTTCTACTAAGGACGGACTATAGACATTAAGAAAGACAACAACACTTGCCGCAAGAGCAAGGGATGAACCGATGTATTTATATGATTTTTTAGACAGGAGATCAAAAATATTTTTCTTATGATTGTCTTCTGCATTTTTCAGAAAAAGCCACTGATTATAGCACGTCTCACAGTGGGCCAGATGTTCCATACACTTCTGTCGATACTCCCTATCCATATTGTCTTCAACAAGCATCGCAAGCTCTTCATCTGAAACGCACGGACCCATCTTATTATTTTTATCCGCTGAGAGTCCAAGCAGACCTGTCAAAGTATCATTTTCATTTTTTCTCATCATGGTTCACTTTCTGTGACGTACATAAGAGTGTTTGTGATGCTGTACCCTATAAGACGGACGTATCTACATCTATTGTCGAAAAAAATCTCATCAGTGATCAACTCATCACCTGAGCGCAAGCACAATCTCCTCTGCCAATCCAACACGTTCGAACTCATCCCGCAAACGCACCATCAGTCGCTTCATCTTTCCATGTACCTGAAAACGTGTCAGTCCGAGCATCTTGCCTGCTGCCGTAACATTCATACCTTCCTGAAAATGAAGTTTTAACAGCAGTCTTTCTTCAGAGCTTAGAGAAAGATTTACATTTTCATATTGAGAAGACATTCTGGTAAAATCAAAATTCTTTTCTTCTCCACATATTGCATGGAACAACTTTTCCAGAAGTTCTGTGCCCTCTTTAGTTTCGTACGAGAGGTTCTCTGGATCTTCATTTTCTGAAACCACAAACTCACTTTCAGTTGTTTCATCAAAATGTGTCTCAGCATTTGAGGTCCCACACTGGGGGATTTTTCCAAGCAACGTATATGCTGCGTCCTCAATCTTCTCTTTTGTTATTTTTTGCTGCTGTTGATGTACTGTTTCAACCGCGGAAACCAGTCCTAAACGTTCCAGACATAGGGCAACAAACAGCTTCTGCCATATGCCTCCCAGTTGAGTAATCCATAAGGGTGGCCGAGCCCGGCCAAACCGTTTTCTTGAAAAGTCCTCAAACAATCGTAGGACCACTACGCTGAGATAACTTTTAAATTTGGCTTTATTTTTATATTTTTGGAGACGCTGCCAGTCATCGGTACTCAGGCTGTCAATAGCGGCAAGCACAGCCTCTTCAGCAAGAGATGTTTCTCCAAACCGACGTCTGCTGAGCGAAGTAATCAGATCCCAATGCTTAAAGACTCTCTCTTTCCAAATCGTCACAACTACTCCTGACAGTTCAACATTAGAACTCTTTCACCAAAACATTCCTTTTAAGCGACCTATCCAAACTTTTTCATAAAAAAATTCGACACATTTAAATCTGCTGGTCGTCTTTCTTAATAGTTACAGGGAAAAACAGTTCAATTTTAACACCAAGGAGAACACCATGTACAATTCACGACAGTATCACTGTCTGCTTATCCTGCTTTCCACCGCACTTGTTATACAAGGTTGCAGTCCAACAAAACAAACCACAGATGAGGCAAACATTTCTAAAAAAGAAGCCCTCCAAGAGGGGGTGAAAAACACCAGAGGTGTCTCCCCAAAACCTCACCAACCTCATTCTATACCTGCTACAACTTTGGATAGTATATCAAAACCTCATCCCCAACTAAGAACTCGAACTCATCTAGCTGAAAAGGCTCAACACTTCAATGGAATAACTGTATCTCCCGTTCAAGAAGCATACTATCCACAACAGACACAATTTTCACAGGATTCCTACTCTTTTCCAGCTGAAAATTCCTTCATATCAACAGGAAATGACTCTCTGTCTACTTTTTCAATAGATGTGGATACAGGGTCCTACGCCAATATCAGGAGAATGTTGATAGCAGGACAAACGGTGCCCGTTGGAGCTGTCCGCATTGAAGAGATGCTTAATTACTTCAGCTACGACTATCCCGAACCAAAAGAAACGCCGGTCGGAATCACAACTGAAGTTGGACCATGTCCCTGGAACTCTGAACACAAGATTGCACGAATTGGCATTAAAGCCAAAGAATTGGGTAACAAGGTGCTTCCTCCTTCTAATCTTGTCTTTTTAATTGATGTGTCCGGCTCCATGAATCAACCCAATAAACTACCTCTTGTAAAAAAATCACTGACACTACTGAGTAAAGAACTCACCTCCCAGGATCGTATTTCTATAGTTGTTTATGCTGGTAGCAATCGCGTTGTTCTTCCACCTACAGCTGGTAACGAAAAAAAGATAATAAACCAGGCGATTCGACAACTCAACTCAGGGGGGGCTACCCATGGTTCTGCCGGTATTACCCGCGCCTATCACCTTGCTCATCAAAGTTTTATGCCAGGAGGAAACAACCGTATCATCTTAGCTTCTGATGGAGATTTTAATGTTGGAGTAACCAGCCAGGGAGAACTCACTAAACTCATCGAGACAGAAAGAGAAAAAGGCATATTTCTGACTGTACTTGGTTTTGGTAATGGCAACTATAAAGATGATACGATGGAGATGCTCGCTGATCGTGGCAACGGTAATTACAGCTATATAGATTCCTTACTTGAGGCCAAAAAGGTTCTCATAAAACAACGCGCAAGTACCCTCTTTACGCTTGCCAAAGACGTAAAACTTCAGGTTGAATTTAATCCCGCCAAAGTTGGGGCGTACCTCCTGCTTGGTTATGAGAACAGGGTCCTTACAGATGAAGATTTTAAAAATGACAAGAAGGATGCCGGAGAGATTGGCTTAGGCCATACGGTGACGGCCCTTTACGAACTTATTCCTCCCGGTGTACCCAGCCTACCTGCTGTAGCAGATCTGAAGTACAGTAAAACGTTACCAGTTTATAATCAGAGTGATGAGCTTCTAACTGTGAAGTTGCGATATAAGGAGCCTCAAGGTTCAGACTCAAAAGTTATTTCCCAAACACTTATCGACTCTCATAGAACGTGGACTGAGACCAGCGATGATTTCAGATTCGCAACCGCCGTTGCCTGGTTTGGCATGCACCTCCGGAAATCTGAATATGTAACAATACCCAGCTACGCTAAAATAATTGATATTACAAGAAATAGCCGTGGTCGTGATTATGATGGTTTACGAGCAGAATTCATTAGGCTCGTCGAGACAAAAGAGCTTTTGATGAATGAGTAACTCACTTACGTCGTTATCAGAGCCTGGTTATATTATCCAATTTGCCCCCGCCCTTTACATTTATATTTATGATTAGTATAATTAATTCTAATAAGTGTAGTACTTCACCTTTTATATCCTCAAGAAAGGAGTGTTCTATGACTGTCAAAATTTTCATCAAAAGAGTCGTTTCCAGTGAAAACGTTCTTGCGCTTACCCTGCTACTCAAAAAACTCCGCAGTCTAACATTAAACCAACATGGTTACATTTTTGGCGAAACCTTAAAGCGAGTTGATCGGGAAGATGAATGTATGGTTATCTCTACATGGCGCTCTCTAGATGACTGGAATGCATGGTTAAATAATCAGGAAAGAGCCACTATCCAAAGCGAAATCGACCTTCTTCTTGGACTCGAAACCGACTACGCAGTATACGAAGTATAATCCCACCTCAAAAAAACTGTACCGCACCACAACAGTGTGGTACAGTCCTTCCGAACGTAGACGAACCTGAATCAACCTTTGTGCGTGTTAGGCGACAACTCTTACTGGTTTTAAAGCACGTTTAATCAGAAAGATTTGCCTTTTCTATTTACGTTACTGCTTTGATTTTGCCCTATACTTCATGGTATTTTGGACTCCTTCGTCTTTTAACATACCAATTAACAATTCAACTGTAGTGAGGTTAGAACACAATGCTATTTGAAGGTGTTAAGCTTATGATTGTAGGCATGACGACCGTCATGCTGTTTCTCTTACTTATGATTCTTTTCATTAATCTGATTGCTTACCTGACCAAAGGGGAAGCTGCCAGAGAAATCAGTGAAATAGAAAAAGAAAGAGAGTTTCAAGCCCTTAAACGAAAGCAAGCCAAAGAAGCCACATCAGGAGATGCTGATGAGGACATCGCTGTAATCGGTGCCGCTATTGCTGCATATGAGGCGGAAAGGTTTGCACAGGCATAACCATTTTATACGATAAAATATAATTATTTGGTCAACTTGAAGTTTTGAGTCAACATGTATACGAGGAGAGGAACGGTGAGTAAAAAAGTTATTCAATTCATGGACACGTCTTTTAGAGACGGTTTTCAGTCTGTTTTTGGGGCCCGGGTTTTAACTGATGACTTCATGCCCGCTGTTAAGGCATCCGTAGAAGCAGGAATAACAAATATTGAGGCGGGTGGAGGCGCTCGTTTTCAAAGTCTATTTTTCTATTGTGGTGAATCCGCCTTTGACATGATGGATCGCTTCAGAACTGAAGTTGGTCCAGACGTAGCTCTGCAAACGCTCGCTCGTGGTATCAATGTTGTAGCACTGAGTCAATGCCCACGTGATATCATTGACCTCCATGCCAAGATGTTCAAAAAGCATGGTATGACCACAATTCGTAACTTTGACGCACTGAACGATGTTCGTAACCTCGAATATTCCGGCGAGCGTATTGCTCACCACGGCCTTAACCATCAAATCGTCGTTTCCATGATGGAACTTCCACCTGGTTGTTCCGGAGCTCACACTCCTGAATTTTATACGGATCGCCTCAAACAGATTCTTGATGCAGGTATCCCATTTCATTCAATCTGTTTTAAAGATGCATCAGGAACGTCCAACCCCAGAAAAGTGTACGAGACCCTGAAAGCTGCACGAAAGATTGTCTCTGATGACGTCATTTTATGGTTCCACACCCATGATACCGCAGGTCTTGGAATCTCCCAGAATATGGCAGCTATAGAAGGTGGTGCTAACGGTGTGGATCTTGCCAAATCACCAGTCAGTGGTGGTACCTGTCAGCCTGATATCCTTTCCATGATGCATGCACTAAAAGGCACCGACTACACACTTGATCTCGACTACGAAAAAATCATCGTTGCCTCTGATGTATTTGAAGATGCTATGAAAGATTACTTCGTTCCCCCAGAAGCAAAAATGGTATCACCCAAAGTAACCCTTTCTCCAATGCCTGGTGGCGCACTTACCGCAAACACCATGATGATGCGAGATACAGGCACCCTACACCTGTACGGCGATGTTATCAAAGAGATGGCTGAGGTTGTTGCCCGTGGTGGTTTTGGTACCTCAGTTACCCCAGTATCTCAATTCTACTTTCAGCAAGCATACCTCAACGTTACCCAGGGTAAATGGAAAAAGATTAACCCAAGTTACGGTAATATGGTTCTTGGCTACTTTGGCCGTACTCCGGTTCCTGCTGACCCTGAAATTATTAAGCTTGCTTCAGAACAGCTTGAAAAACCAATTTTCACAGAAGATCCTCTGGATATTCTTGAGCCTGGTATTCCAAAAGCAACCAAAGTTCTTGAAGATAACAACCTTCCTGTCAACGATGAAAACATCTTCATCATTGCCAGTTGTGAGCAAAAGGGTCTCGACTTCCTCCAGGGCAATGCAGTAACCAATATTCGTAAGATCACTGATGAACCAGCTGAGGCCAAGAAACCCGCAGCAAAAGCCAGTACAGAGGCCCCTGCATCAATTGGCCAGCGTGATTACACCATCACCGTCAACAACAGACCGTACAATGTTTCTGTATCTGAAGCTGGTGCTATTCAGGCTGCACCTGCCGGCGCTGCTCCTGTTGCTGCTCCTGTTGCTGCTCCTGCACCAGTAGAGGTTGAAGGTACAGATATTGAAGCTCCTACCCCCGGAAATATTTTAAAAATCATGGTCGAAATGGGTTCCACGGTCACAGTTGACCAACCACTTGTTGTGATGGAAGCAATGAAGATGGAATCTGAAGTCAAATCACCATGTGCCGGTAAGATCCTTGCCATTCACGTGGACGCAGGTGATACAGTCCAGGCATCTGACCTGCTCTTTACCATCGGCTGATAGAGTTGTAATCTCAGGGCCCTTGATATATTCAGGGGTCCGTTTCTTCGTATTGCTCTTACCAGGATAGTATTATGAAAATAAGAATTTTCATGGTTGTTTTGCTCGGGTTACTTTTGCCATGGACCTCCTTTGCAGAGACAAAGGATGGTACTATTGCAATTGTTTCTCCTGCAGACGCCAAGATAAAACGGGTTTTGGTTGAACCCGGTGATTTCGTCTATAGTGGTGATGAGATCGCAACCCTCAAGGCGGATGATGGCTCTGTCATCGTCCTTCGGGCAGGGATTTCCGGGCAGCTCACTGAGCTCCACGTTACCGCCTATCAAAAACTCCACAAAAATGACCCTATTGGTTCCATTCAAACATCACAAATTGTAGCTGACACACCTACAATAACTGATGACGCCGCTCTACCTCCAATATCTGAACTCCTTGGTAATTTATACAAGACAACAGGTATTTACGGAATCATAGACGGGCAAATGAATAAAGATTGGACGGTGGGAATTGGCCGGGTTTTAATGATTTTTGTTGGCTTGCTCCTTATGTTTCTTGGCATTTTCAAAAAGTTTGAGCCGCTTCTCCTTGTACCTATCGGTTTTGGTGCCATCCTCTCTAATATTCCAATGGCTGGGATTGCAGAACCAGGTGGTATTCTTTACTATATTTACGAAGTTGGCATCACTACAGGTATCTTCCCTCTTATCATCTTCATGGGTGTAGGAGCGCTGACCGATTTTGGGCCAATGATTGCAAATCCTAAAACCATCCTCTTAGGTGGTGCAGCCCAATTCGGAATCTTCACCACCCTGCTCGGTGCCCTTGCTCTTTCTGACATGGTGCCAGGTATCAATTTTTCTCTGGCTGATGCTGCTGCAATCGGTATTATTGGCGGGGCCGATGGTCCTACTGCTATCTTTCTTTCCAGCCAGTTGTCACCACGACTGCTGGGTTCAATCGCCATTGCGGCCTATTCATACATGGCCCTCGTCCCTCTTATTCAGCCTCCTATTATGAAATGGCTGACGACAAAAGAAGAACGAGAAATTAAAATGGTGCAGATGCGACACGTCTCCAAGCTTGAGAAAATTATTCTACCATTACTGGTGCTTGGAATCTGTGCAACCCTGCTTCCTTCAGCGGCTCCGCTTATCGGTATGTTTATGCTGGGGAACCTGGCCAAAGAATGTGGTGTTGTGGACAGGCTTACTGACACCATTAAAAACTCACTCATGTATACCGTAACCATTTTCCTTGGTCTCGGTGTGGGATCGAAACTTTCTGCCGACAAGTTTCTCAACCTTGAGACTCTTGGAATCCTGGCTCTTGGAATGGTTGCATTTTGTATTGGTACGGCAACCGGTGTACTCCTTGCCAAACTGATGAACAAGATGAGTAAAACCCCGATCAATCCACTCATTGGAGCCGCAGGCGTTTCAGCGGTACCAATGGCTGCCCGGGTTGTTAATAAGGTAGGTCTTGAGGCCAACCCTCAAAACCACCTGATCATGCACGCCATGGGTGCTAATGTATCCGGTGTAATTGGATCTGCCGTTGCAGCCGGGGTATTACTCGCCCTTCTGAAATAAGTCTCGTCATTACAATAAAAGAAGGCCAGTCACAGAAGTGACTGGCCCTTTTTCATTTCTCTATTAAGCAAATAGAAAATATATCAATCTACCTACTTACTCACTCTGTTTACCAGAGGCGCTTTTCTCTCAACGGTCCTCTTGTAATTCAGAGCAGGAAGACCAAAACCCATGCTGTAGCCAACCTCATGATTTTCAGGGATTCCCAGACGTTTTTTCAAAGAAGGTACAAGCTCAGAGATAACCAGAGTAGCAAGACCGTTCCAAATCGTTCCTATACCACTTGCCTGTGCATACAGATCAAAGGTACATAGAGCAATAAGAGGATCCTGCACAGTCCCAGCACACTCTTTGTCAGCTGATACGATGAGTAAGTGTGGAGCTCCTCGAAAAAGAATATCTTTTCCAGACTTTTTCCAGGCCACTATGATATCTACGAACATCTCCATCCCTTCGGGAAGTTTATCATCTTTTATAAGCTTTTCAAGTCCCGCAAAAGCCTCTTCCCTGAGATCATAAATGATACCTTTATCATCAACCACTGTATACAAAAGCTCGCGATCGTTATGAGCACTTGGAGCGTGTGAGGCAACACTTACCAGTTTATCGATAATTGCGGGATCAACATTTTCATCCTGATAATTTCGAACCGAACGTCGCCCTTTTATGAGCATTTCAAGAGCTTCAGGTTTTGCAATCGAGGTCTTTTCAAGCACTACCCCCTCTTCTGGCTCGTACCCAAGTATGGAAACAGATCCCTCACTACAGACAGCCACACAGTGCATACAACCGATACAAAATTCTTCCAAATCTTCTGCAATAGTAGGTAAATTTGTATCCATGCTGATAATCATGGCCGGACAATCACTGACACATTGCCCACAGCTTATACAGGTTTCTTCATTGATGGTAAAGTCGAGCATCTATATCCTCAAAGTTTAACTAACTGTTTTAGTAACGATTTCTTTATCAAAATAATTAACAGACATTCCTGCGTCGACCACAATGGTCTGGCAGTTTATACCGGACGATCTATCCGACAGTAAAAATGCCGCAGTATTGGCCGCTTCCTGGGTTGTAAGCGCCTGTTTTCTTAATATAGCTTTTTCGGCATACAGGTAGCTATCTATATAGCCAGGAATTCCAGCTGAAGCGGACGTTTTCAATAGAGCCGGTGCCACCGCATTAAACCGCACCCGGGAGAACTCCGAAAACGATTTTGCCAGAAAACAGAGCGATGAATCAAGAGCCGCTTTAATTGGCGCCATGTATCCATAGTTTTCAGCAGCCATCTTGGTGGTGGAAATTGTAATGGTGATAACAGATGCATCTACAGCCAGAAGATCCTTAAAATGGTTGGCAATACTGACAAAGGAAAAGCATGAGATATTCACCGCCTGGAGAAAGTCATCCTTTCTCGTCTCATGAAACGGCTTCATCCCATCAGAATAGTTTGCAAAGGCTATTGAGTGAACGATTCCCGCTATCTTCTCTTCAGCACTCTCCGCCAGATCCTTTTCTATCTCATCTCTTACTCGGATAATATTTGCTTCATCCTCCACATCGCAGATATAAACAGAAGAATCAGGAAAGAGTTTTTTGGCATTTTTCACCCGTTCCTCGGAACGAACCACATGAATGACTTCACCACCCTGTTCCACGAGCGTTTTCGCCACAGCGCATGCCACAGATTTTTTGTTTGCCAGACCAAAGACAATATATTTCTTATTTTCTACTTGAAGAAAGTTCATAATTTCCAAGGTAATTTTACTTAAGGTGCATTGAAAAATGGGCTAAAACCTATACACCAGCCCAAAAGAAAACATCAAACTGTAAATGAGTGAGAGGCGTGCAGTACTTGCTAGTAACTCGTTAAGATTACTACCAAGATCACATTCGACTTTGGCTACAAGCGTCCTCGCCATGAGCAGAGTTGTAAAGGGCAACAAAATCAGAGCATCAGCCATACCCATTATCAACATGAGCACAGGAATAAGATAACTTCCCCATATCAATATTTTATACTCGATAATGGTACGATAACGCCCAAGAATTACAGCAAGAGTGTTCTTCCCCGCCTTCTTATCCGTATCAATATCACGCAGATTGTTCACAACCATAATAGCAGTGATCAGAAGCCCGGGAGGCACCGCTGCCATAAGAGCTACTGTAGTCAGATCTTTTGCCTGAATATAGTACGTTCCACAAACGGCAACCAGACCAAAAAAGATAAAAACAAAGATTTCACCAAGCCCGTTGGAAGCAATTGGATATGGCCCTCCACTATATGCAAGGGCTGCCAGTACAGATGCAATTCCCACAAGTATAATCGGTGGACCACCCACAACTCCCAAGTACAAAAAGACGAAAGCTGCCAGAACCAGACAAATTATCATTGCTCGCTTCACATCTTCAGGGGGGATCAACCCACTCTGAGTTACCCGAACTGGGCCCTGACGCTCTTCTGAATCGATATTATTTTTAAAATCAAAATAGTCATTTGCAAGGTTTACCCCAATCTGCAGCAGCATAGCCCCTAAGAAACAGCCAAAGGCTGGGAGAGCCAAAAAACGTCCATCTGCGACTGCCACGGCCGTACCTACAGCCACCGGCCCTACCGCTGCCGGCAAAGTTTTCGGCCTAATGGCAAGCCACCATATTTGTAATCTGGACAATTTATTGTATTGGTGCTCGTGCATAACGTCTTTAGTGCCTTACTCAAAAATTACTGGATAAAAAGGTGCTTACTCACCTTGCGTTCAATTGTATAAATGGCAAAATAGAGAAGAACGCCAAGAAGCCCCATTCCCATAATTCCTGCATACATCTCTTTATACAACAAAACCTGATAGGTCTCTATGACAATGTAGTACCCTAAACCGTAACTGGTCAACGATTGCTCCGCGATAAACAAGACAGCCACTGCCGTACCAACAGACACCCGTAATGCCGTGAGAACAGCCGGCAGGGAGGCGGGCAGATACACATAGCGAAACAACGCTCTGCGACCAGCTCCCAATGATTTGACAGATAAAATCAGTTCTTTGCGAAGCCCTGAAGCCTCGTCCCTTACCACCACAAGTATCTGGAAGAAAATAATGATCGCAATAAGGGTGATCTTCGAGAAGTCGCTGATTCCCATAAGAACATAAATGACAGGAAGAAAGATAATCTTCGGAATTGGATAGATAATTGCGATAAGCGGTCCAACAACTCGATCAATCTTTGGCATCTGTCCAAGCATAAGGCCAAGAGGTGCTGCAAAGATTGTCGCAAGGATGACTGCTGCGAGCACTCGTGCGGATGACGCAAGAAAATGCAGTCCCAACTCTCCGCACATGCCACGAAGAAACAGAGGAACCACCGCTATAGGAGATGGTAGAATGGGCTGATCCACAAGAACCGATACTATCTGCCAGATTGCAAACAGCATAAGGACACCGGTCAGGGTTGATACAAATGTAGCCCTATTGTTCATCCCCTATCCCCATGTAAAGAACTCCCCGAACTTTTCCCTCGCTGGCTGGCTAAAAGTTCATGTAATTCACTACATTTTTGACGAAACTCTGAACTGTTTCTCTCGTCCATAGCTCCAAGCAGATGATTATCTACAACCTGCGGCTTGCTATTACAGCTTTCAGAAAGCACCAGAATTTTTTCCCCAAGGACCACCGCCTCTTCAATATCGTGGGTTACGGTCAAAGATGTAAGGCCAGACTGCTTGTGAAAGCAGTTCATCACTTTCTGTAGTTCTTCACGAATAGGGGCATCAAGTGCCGAAAACGGTTCATCCATAAGTAACAGATCCGGCTCAAGCACCAAGGTTCTTGCGATTGCAGCCCGTTGTCTCTGTCCTCTAGACAGCTGGGCCGGATACATATCCCGCAAGTGATCTATTCCCAACCAGTTCAGCCAATGTGAAACTCTGCCCTCTTCTTTCTCGTGATCAAATTCAACATTAACAGGAGAGTGTTTACCATCGGCACCATAGAAATGACGTATTTTGTGACCAAGCCGCGTATTCTCATAGATTGTAGCCCAGGGCAACAAGCCATGATCCTGCAACACAAGTCCTGTTGATGGCCTGGGACGTTTAATAGGCTCTCCCCCCACCCGAATGGTTCCATTAAGGGGAGCTTTCAGACCAGCCATCAAAAAAAGCAAAGTCGTCTTTCCGCAGCCGGAAGGCCCAATAACAGTCCACGCCTCACCACGTTCAATAGTGAGGGTAAAATCTTCAAAAATGTAACCTCCGTCGCCATGGGCAAAACGGAGGTTTTCAATTGCAATCATCTCGTTACCAATTACTTGGGCAAGAAAGCCGAGCTAACAGATTCTTCATAGACCAATGGGCCAGCAAGAAGTTTTCTCTCCACCATCCATGCCATCACATCATCCCATTGCGCCTTGGTTGGAAGAGCCTTGATCGGCATAGGGGGAATGGCGAATTCACCTTGAATGTTTTTGGGTACACGAATCTTTTTCAGCATGAGCTCTTCGTAGGCAGCCGGATCCTGATTCAAATCCTGTGCGGCCTTTTCCCAGGCGATCATAAATTTTTTCACCAGGTCCGTTTTATTTTCAAGGGAATCGGTGGAAAAGGTTATTACACTGGCACTCACATCACGTCTGTCCGTATCATTTACAACTTCAATAGCACCCGCTTTTATAGCTGCTGCTCCTAAGGGGTCAGGCAGAGTTACAGCTTTTATCTGCCCTTGCAAAAGAAGTTGTAACCGTTCGGGTAATACTGGAATAGATTTATATTCAATCTCTTCATTCGTAAGACCACCTGTGGTGAGCAATCTGGTTGAAATATACTCAATCACAGTATTTTTAGAGATTCCGATCGGAACTCCAGCAAGACCTGCAACAGTAGTAATCCCACTTCCTGGAGCTGCCAAAATTCTAAAAAGTGGATTATCACCTATTGGCGAACGCGCAACAGAGATAATCTTAACCTGAGTTTTGTCTCGGTTAAAATTTGCAGCACCGGAAATCTCGTTTATCATTCCATCGACCTTGCCAGCCTGCATCAATTGATCACGCTCAAGAGCACTGCCAACAGAAAGCGGTTCTACCGTAACTCCCAGCTCCTTAAAGTAGCCTTTTTCCAAAGCAACATAGACAGGGAGGACATCCGGGATAGGCAGTAAAGCGAGACGAAGGATCGCTTTATTATCTCCTCCAAAAGAACTTACTGGGACTACAAAAGTAACCAATAACAAGGACATACATAAAAATGAAAATTTTCTTCCCATATCACTCACTCATACTCTTGGTTTAAATCCCTCAATCTAGTAAATAGAGGAGTCTGCTTACAACAGACAGGATAGTATTTACATCTTGTTAACGCTATGCTCAACATACATAGTCTCTTTCTTAACGATAAACTGAATAATCCTGCAACGTAAAAACATGCAAAAATATATTATCGGTATTGATACTGGTGGAACATACACCGATGCGGTACTTCTCGATACAAATTCCGGTGCCATTATAGCCACCGCCAAGAAACCAACGACCCATTATAATCTCTCTGTGGCGACAGGCGAGGCTCTTGCGGAACTCCTTACAACAAGTAAGCTTACTCCTGAGCAAATCGACAAGGTCGTTCTTTCTTCCACACTTGCAACAAACTCTGTCGTGGAAAATAAAGGTGCACGGGTCGCGGTTATCGTTATTGGCTATGTAAAACACTTCCGTCTGCCAGTAAAGGCTGTGGTGTTCGTCAAAGGTGGACACAATATTGTAGGTGAAGAAGAACAACCTTTGGACCTCGAATACCTTGTCGAACTCATTAGTGGATTGAAAAATGAGGTCGATGCCTATGGTGTCTGCTCAGCAATGTCTATTAAAAACCCTGCCCATGAACTGGTTGCTGAAAAAGCGATCAGCATGCTCGATCCAAAGCCAGTCTTCTGTTCACACCGTATCAGTGAACTTGCTGGCATGAAAGAACGAGCCGCGACGGCAGGATTGCACGCTAAACTCATGCCGATCATGGAAGAGTTCATCACTGGCGTTCGGCAGGCGATGGAGAATCTCCAACTGGACAGCCCTGTTCTTGTCATCGGTGGTAATGGGAAGCCGATAAGTGGAGATAAGGCGACACAGGAAGCGGGTCTCACCGTAGCAAGTGGCCCAGCCTGTACCGCACATTTTGGTGCTGCTCACTCTGCAACTTCCGCCAGCTCTCTGGTTATTGATGTAGGAGGGACCACAACAGATATAGCCATGATAGAAAACGGGCAACCAGTCATGAGTGATGAAGGCTGTCAGATTGGCGACTGGAGAACCCATATTGAGGCTATTGATATGCACACAGGAGGCATCGGTGGAGACAGCCACGTGTCCATTAATGCTCACGGTGAAATATCAATTGGGCCCGCCCGGGTAACGCCACTCTCAACATCACACAACCTGCCTCCTCTTAAAAATTGGCTGGGTGCAGGTGAACAAGATAAGCTCATTGCTCTGCAACCTGATCTCACAGGAAAATTACCAGAGAATGAGCTGACAAGGCTTCTCGTACAAAATGGGCAACTCACCCCGGCAACAATACGGCAGAAAACGGGTCTTAGTGGTATCCCTCTTAATAAACAACTGGAACAACTCACAAGACAACAGCTGATCTTTGAATGTGGATTTACTCCTACCGATGCCCTCCATGTTCTTGGGAAAATCGATATTGGTAACCGGGATATCGCTATCGAAGGAGCAGAGATACTTGGGATTGTTACAGGAATGGAGCCTCAGCAATTTGCACAAACTGTACTTGATAAGACCTGTGAACAGATCGAAAACCTTGTCCTTGACTACGTTGTCAGACATTACTGGGGCAACTCTCTTACTTCTTTTATCTCGACGAGAAACAACCATCCAGTGCTCGGGGTTGATTTTACAATCAAAACTCCTCTTATTGGAATAGGTGCTGCTGCACGTTTCCTCTTACCAGAGGTTGCTAAAAATCTGAAAACCACTATCTTTTTTCCAGAACATTGCGAAGTAGGAAATGCCATTGGTGCTGCAATGATTGGGATGAAAGGACAACTCTACACCCGCTAGACGGGATACGATACGACATAGCTAAGCCATGAAAATTCTCTGTGTTGCTGATACTGTCACGCAATCCCTTCTGGAGCTCGACAATGGTAAACTTCCCGTTGAAGGAGTCGATCTGCTCATAGCCTGCGGAGACCTGCCACCTGAGTACCTCAGCTCACTTCGAAATCGCTATAACGCGCCACTCTACTATGTCCTTGGCAATCACGACCTTCGGTATCAGAGTGCACCACCAGTAGGCTGCGGCCACATTGATAGGCGTATTGTACATATTTCAGGTATGACCATTGCCGGTTTTTCCGGCTCCAGATGGTATAATGGTGGTATGAATCAATACTCCGAAAAAGAAATGAAACGGTTTATACAAAAGATGCGTTTTCGATTTTGGCGCAATAAAGGGGTCGATATTGTCGTCACCCATGCTCCACCACGCTTTATTCATGACGCTGAAGACCTATGTCACCGAGGATTTCGCATATTTCGCTGGTTTATAGACAAACACAAACCTCGTTACTTTCTTCACGGACATATTCATACTAATTTCAACAATGACGCTGAGAGAATCACCTCCATAAATTCAACTTCTATAATAAACTGTTATGGTTACTATATTCTCGAAATATAAGCCTCTTAAGGCCCTTAAAAATCTGGTTACAGGAGAGAAGGAAACGGAAACAGAGAATCCTTGCAACTTCAACATCAGACAGGAAAAAGAAGAGGCCTATGAGGCTGTTGAACGTGGCACGCTCATGGTTCCCGTTGAAAAAATCGTTGGCAGTGTCGGCAGGTACCATGATTTTGACAATCAGTTTAAAACCCAACACCCAAGTAAAGATGAGCGTCTTCAGGGTATACTAAAAGCTATGCGTGGTGGGAAAAACCTGCCCCCCATTGCTCTCTACCAGATAAAAGAAGACTTTTTCATCCTCGACGGACATCACCGTTTTAAAGCGGCAAGAGAATTGAGGTATACTCATATTCGTTCTCGTATTGTTGAGCTTCTCCCCAGTAAAAATACCTTCGAAAATAACCTCTATAACGAGAAAATCCAGTTCAGGGAAAAGTCAAAACTAAAAAACGACCTCAATCTGACAGAACCCGAACAATTTAAACATCTGGAATGGCAGATTGAAGAACACCAGAAATATCTCTCGGGCAAGGAAAAGCAACAAATCTCTTTTGAACAGGCAGCTGAAGATTGGTACAAAACCATCTATACACCTCTGTACGCCTTCATTGAAAACAGCCATCTGGTAAAATCATTTCCCCGTCGAACGGTGGACGATCTCTACCTCTATATCTCTGTACATCAGTGGGAAAAGGGTAAAAAAAGGAAGTACGGTATTGAGATTGATAAACTGATCCCAACTGACATGGAGACCTTTAGAGATCAAATGGCAGATCGTAAAGAACAGAAATACCCCGAGATGAGGCGGGAGATCACCGTTTTCGTTCTCATAAATATAGAAGGGAAATACGAACAGCAACTTATGGATAAACTTCTGGCACTCAACGAAGTACAAGAAGTTCATGCGATTCATGGTTCTATTGATTTACTGGTCAAAATCACACTGATGCGGGATATTCTCTCATCGGATGCAGAGTTGATCTCACAGTTCATTCAATCTACCATCCGGCAGTGGAAGGGGATTGTTTCATCCCAAACCTTAATACCTGGGATATCAAGAGTTAAAGCCATCGATCGTTGTCATATTTAACGACTTACTTCCCGTTTATCGGGGTTAGATGGCGTAAAAGTATCGGTTACCCGATTTCCAATTCAGTCCAAATGGGCAATTGGTAAAAGACCGTTTTCATCAGCACGCTTTTTCAGCCGCCCATCACTTTTGATTTGTTTTACAAAATCATTGATATATGCTAGCCATTCAGGGTCTCCCTGCTTTATAGCATAGGCGTAGTTTATTTGGCTCTGTTGCAAAAAATGTCAATTTATGAAAGTCCCCTTATAGAAGACATATTTACAAGGTGCTGTGATCTACTTCAACACCCATCTCCACCATCATCTCTTCCAGATCACGGTAACTAATTCCATACTTACAATACCAGCGTACACAACCCAAAATTATCTCACCACGAAAATGCTTCCATTTGAAATCATTCATAACGCCTCCTATTGCTTGATGACATATAATGATTTCACAGCATATTTAGATTTTTTGCAACAGAGCCTCTGTGCCCTTGAAGTTGTCAAACGTTGATTTCACCAACGTATAGCCAAATAGCTGGCTGCACTTTTCGTTAGCGTTTTTCTACAACCGTTCCATAGCAACCCTGAAAAGAGCAAACCCTGGTTCCACCTGCTGACTATGTGCCCTGCCGAGAACCGTACAGGGAAAAGGGGCAACAACTCTCTGCACCTCACTGGAAAAAGGGTCGATTATTTCAGCTAACAGTTGGCCTTCGGTAACCACCACTCCCAGCTCAATACGGTTAACCAAAATCCCTCCGACCTCTGCGCGAATCCAACCTCCACCCAAAAAGACACGCTGCTGAGCTGGAACAAAACCTTCTTCACCAACCATGCCTGCCGACTTCATTAGCGAAGTCACTCCTTCTACGCCTATACACACCTTATCGTACTCAACACCTTGAGATCCACCTATCTCCATAACAATGGCCGGGATCCCCGCTTCTGTTGCTGCATTTCGCAGGGTCCCAACTGTCGCACGGTTTTGCATCACATTGAGATCCCCAAACCCTGCAGACAACTGAGCTACCTTCTCATTGGTAAGATCCGCCCGAAGCTGGACCATATTTTCCCTCAGAGTTGAACCGGTATGCAGATCCACCACGGCGTCACAGTGCACAATGATATCGTTAAAAATTCCGTTTGCCACACGTTCAGGGTAACTCCCCTCAATATGTCCTGGGAAACACCTGTTAAGATCAATATGATCACCAATATACCTGTTATGAAGATTGAATCCTGCCAGGTTCACAACAGGAATTCCAATTACCGCTCCATGAAGTTTTTCAGGATCCAAGCCATCAATTATTTGCCTGATAATGGCAATTCCATTCAACTCATCCCCATGAATTGCTGCTGTAAGACACAGAACGGGACCAGGTTTTTTACCATTAACGACATGAACCACCATTGACATGGGCGGAACATTATTCTCATTACAGGGATGAAGCCATTCTAGGTTTTGTCGTGTCCCGGGTGCAACATCGTGACTTAAGAGCGTGAGATTTTTGACGTCCGATTCTTGTAAAGGACCGCGGAAATATCCGCCTCCATAGTATTCATGGTCCACATTTTCACTTCTTATTTCCATAAAATCTATTCACTCAGGAAGAACCATAAAAGGATTTTGAATACTTGATAATTGTCATTTCTGGGCAGAAAAATCTACTCCTTGACGAAAGAGGACAGTATCCCCCTCTCTCGCAATTTTGACTGTAGCCCTGGGGCACCTAAAAGGCAACAGCCAAGAACACTGCACGTTTAAAGTACTCTCTTCCTGTAAAGAAGATTGATAATCTGACTAAAATATATTCAACTACCTCAATCACCCATGAGAGTAAATTCATCCAAATTTTCAACATTAATTGAGGAATTCTATATGGCAATACCTATCAAAGCGGTCGTCGATTATGAAGAAACATTCGCCCCTCTTGATATCAGGGTCGGAAGGGTAGTCGAAGTAGAGTTGGAAACAACAACAAACAAGACTACCTATAAAATGACCATCGATTTTGGAAAATACGGAAAACGCATAAGCTATGGAAGATTTACCTGCCACCCCATTGAAGAAGTAAAAGACCGACTGGTTCTTGCTGTCCTCAACTTTGAGCCAAAAGCAATGGGACCTGTCACTTCAGAAGTGCTGGTTATTGGTGTTCAATATCCAAAAGCTGATAGTGGAGAAGCGACTTTTGTATCACCAGCAGTTAATGCTAAAATTGGAAGTAAATTATTTTAGTACCTTATATCCATCGGGTAAGCACTAGACTCCAGGTAAGCACTAGACTCCAGGTAAGCACTAGACTCCAGGTAAGCGCCAGACTCCGAGGGGATACTAAGCAGAGCCCCGACTTATTCGAAGTCTACGCTTATCTCCCGTTTATCGGGGTTAAGCAGAAGAAACGTTACGAAGATCTGGTTTTTACAAAAAAATACGCCTCATCTAGCGATCCATGAAAGGTTTATCTATACCCCAAATAATCATGCTTGTTAAAATGGACTAATCGTGCATAAAATGGTAAAGAACTTTTCTTATGTGAAGTATGAATTATCAATAGTCGCACTAACAATTCCGCCCATCGGGCCTTGATATATAGAGAAAATACATGGAAAGATTTCTGGTAATCATAGCTTCAGCCGCCATAGGAACAGTTTTTTACTATTGGATGGCCCAGATGGTCAAGAAACAATCAATGCGGGATTACATTTTTTCCCATCAATGGCTCCTACACCCTAACGCCATATGTTACTGGCGCACTGCCATGGCATTAGTTGGATACATTTTCTATTTCCATATGGGTTACCAGAGCATCGCTATCCTGATCTTCACTGTTGCGGCCATACTTGATGGTGTCGACGGCGTGGTTGCCAGAAGTTGTGACCTTATTACCGAGTGGGGAGAATGGCTTGATCCTTTTTGCGATAAGCTCACATACCTGCCACCGCTCCTCGGCTTTGCCTATGCTGGTATCCTCACACCAAAACTTGTATGGGCGTTAGTCGTTATTGAATTTATCGGTCAATTTTTTGCCAGACATATCCTTAAACTGCTGAAAACATCTGGTGCTGCCAACAACTTTGGTAAAATCAAGGCTATCATCTGTTTTGGCCTCGTTATTTTCTGTGCTCTTATCCAAAAAAACACCTTTATCATAGATATTGGGGATGAGGTTCTGATCGCCTGCATAGTCCTTTCCGCAGCTTCGCTGGTATTTAAATTCATACCCAACAAGCTTTATGCTGACATCCTCTCAACACTCAATTTTTTCTGTGGTGTTACAAGTCTGTACCTTACCCATCAATTCCTGTTTGCATGGGCAATTTTTGTCATTATCCTTGGTCAACTGTTTGATCTCTTTGATGGAAGAATGGCGGAAAAACATGGGGGCACCAAATATGGCCCATACCTCGATGATATTGCGGACTTTGTGAGCTTTGGCCTGGCACCCGCCTACATAATCTACAAATCGGAGGGAACACTAGCCCTTACCCTCGGACTCATATATGTTGCCGGAGTTGCATACCGGCTCATACGCTTTATTGCCTTTGATAAAAAGCGAGACGATCTTCCGGATGGGGTTTTCAACGGCCTCCCAAGCCCTGCTGGTGCTTTGATTGTACTCGGAGCAGCACTCGTAGTTCCACCAAATAATTTATGGTTGATGGCCGCACTTTCTGTTGCTTTGATGATTAGCAATATCCGTTTTGCACACCTGGGTCGTGTTGTACTGAAACACCTACCTAAACCGATATTTTTTGTGTTAAGTTCTTCGATAATCGTCTGTATCGCCTTCATTTTGAAGACCAAGAGTACCCAGCTTTTTGGGTGTCTTATTCTCGCCTCGGTGATTGCCTATGTTATCGCAGGACGCAAATGGTTGAAGTAGAAAACCTGATAAGATAGCTCCTAGAATCGGCAGCACATGGAACGTGCCTTCTAACCGAAGGTACATTCCAGCTTAAGCTTACAACCCTTTAGGTTTATTGCGGGATTTAAATGTCACCCGATGATACGCCTTTATGGCCACCTTTTCCCCCAGACTTCTGAGTCCGGCTAGAGGATTTTTTATCCTCATTGTAGATCTATTTCGGATCACCTTACCCATAGTTGCCCTGGTTCGTTTCGCATCCTGCTCTGCTATCTTACTCGCTATAATACCAAAGAGATTCTGCTCTTCGAGTACCCTGCGACGCGCCTCTATAATGAACGGTAATCGGTCTTCATACTCATTGTTTCCCAGGTGAAATCGTATAATTTCGCGGGATCTCTTGTAATCGTTAATATCAATTGGAATAAAACTCTCTTTTGGAAAATACTCTTCAGTGTTTGGGGCGCCATGATAAAACGGCAGGGTATAGCCCAAAAACGCATCCGGCAGTTTCTCTGTTACGTGGTGGTCATACACATGATTTTCAACAACAATGTGAAACTTATAAGAGTCAAGTGCCTCTGCCTTATCATTCATTGGATTTACCCCGTGCCCATAAATATCCAGCTCGGGTACGTCATCTTTTAGACGCCAGGTAAAGTCCACCCTTGTTGAATGCAGGGTTACATTGCCCGTTCGCTGCGAACAGACAGTGGAAAGAAGTTTCGTTTTCGCAGGTGGTTCCATCCTCTCCATTTGATCCCAGGTGATAAATGGTCCACCGTCAAAGGGGAGTCCGTAATGCCAGAGCAGTCCTGGGTGATGATAAATCACATTGGGGTGTCGCATAGCCCAGGGTTCCTGGAAGGTGAGCACAGCACCGAACTGATTGATATAATCCTTGCTAAACACGGTGATAGAAGAAGGTTCCTGTGTAATGAGTAACGTCTTTTCTTTTGGGCACTGGAGTTTTTCTTCGGTGAAATAATTACCGCTCGGTGGAAGATCCTGATACACGACCAACCAGTCATAATCCGTACTTTCCAGGTCAAAATCAAAAATACAGTTCCCCCATTGAGGGAAAAGACCTGGAAACTGGCGAAGAAAGCCTTCAGCTGAACGCCCTTTTTCCAACCCCCTGTGCATAAACTTAACTCTAGTAGTGGGTGTACCCCACTTGTCTAAAGAAACGTTTGGATCCCCAAGCTTTCCGTCTAAATTGTTAAATGAAAAGAATTTCTTTGACAATGTGTCCTCATTTGAAAATATCAGATCAACAGCGATATAAAAAAGATAGAAAATACCCAATTATTCTAGTGTACAGGCGCTTCATGAGCAACCTCTTTTCGATAACACGTTCAGTAGGCCGGGCACTAGGAGGCTGTCTGAGAATGGCCTCTTGGAGTCTGCGCTTACCAGCCCAAACTCTTCGGAATGCTCGCAATATCAATTATATGGCTGTGCTTATTTTGTGAGAATTTCTCGATTTTGACCCAAATTCCTATTCTCGGGCAAGCTCCTAGACAAACAATACAATCAAACCTAAGATAATAAGATAACTTCTATAAGCACTCCCCGCACTTCTCATCGGTTCAAAGAGGAAAGTTCCGGGTTAATCCGAAAACCAATACTGTTTATATGGATATCTGGATCGTTTCCACAATTTTACTCATTACTCTTTATCTGCTGATCACTGAAAAAATTTCTGTTGATCTCACCGCAGTAGGTATCATGGTCCTGCTGGTTGTAAGTGGTATCCTCACCCCTAAAGAAACTATTAGTGGATTTGCCAATCCAGCACTGATTACAGTTGGTGCGATGTTCGTTGTCTCAAAGGGGATGATGCGTACTGGAGGAGTTGAATTTTTGGGAAGAAAAATCATCCAGATGGCCCGCGGTAATCATAAGCTTGCCATGATTATCATCTTGATATCCGTCGCTATAGCATCCGCCTTTATCAACAATACTCCTGTTGTTATCCTTTTTATTCCTGTGGTTATGAGTATGTGTTGCGAATTTGGACTCAGTCCCTCCAAGTTCCTCATCCCCGTTTCATATGCTTCTATCCTGGCCGGCACCTGCACCTTGATCGGAACATCTACAAATATCATTATTAGCGATCTCAGTGTCACTAATGGTTATGACGGTCTCACCATGTTCGAGCTCTCCACCCTCGGTGTGCCCATTGCAATTATAGGCATTGTTCTACTCTATTTTATCGCCCCAAAAGTATTACCTGACCTTGCTAACCCCATCTGCCAGCTCCAGGACAGTGACCACCGAAGATATCTGGCCGAATTAAAAATTCCAGCAAAAAGTAACCTTATCGGGAAGAATCCGGATGAGTTATTTTCACGTAAATACCCTTCAATAAATGTTATTGAACTCATTAACAAGTCCCATATTTATCATCCGGTACGTGATAAAATTACAACCAGTGAAGACGATATCCTTCTGATCAAGGGTTCTCTTAACGACCTCGTGGCTATTTTACACAACGAACAGGTCGACCTCCCCACTTCAGAGAAAGGGCTGGTCCTCGGTGCCCAAAAAGACGCGCCCATCGTCGTCGAACTAATCATTTCTCCTCACTCTTCACTTCGAGGCGAAAAAATACAACGAACAGATCTGGCCAAAGATCCTGATGTGCACATCATCGCGCTGAAGAGATCCAACCTGCACATATCGGAAAAACAGATCCATGATGTTAAACTCCAGACCGGAGATATCCTCCTTGTCTGGTGCCACGAATCAAAGCTTGAATCAATCCGTTCGGAAAATAAATATATTGTTATTGAAGATGTGTACGAGGAATTGGTGCACAAAAGAAAAGCCGCCTGGTCCATCATTAATTTCATATGTATGATCGGCACAGCAACCTTAGGGTTGGCTGACATTATGACCTGCGCCCTTACCGCCGCTTTTTTGATGATCATAACCGGATGCCTGCAAATGCGAGACGCCTACCGGGCACTCCAGGGAGATATATTACTCCTCATAGCGGGTACGATTGCACTTGGAGTCGGAATGCAAAAAACCGGAGCCAGCCAGCTCTACGCAGAAACCTTTATCAATATGTTTTCAGACTACTCTCCGAACATAGTGCTTGGTGCCCTTATCCTGCTGACATCCATTTGTACCCAAATCCTCAGCAACAATGCTACGGCGGTACTCCTACTCCCCATTGCCATCTCCACCGCCCTTGGCATCGGCGTTGACCCAAAGCCATTTATTGTGGGGATCTGTTTTGGAGCAAGCGCCTGCTTCGCCACACCTGTTGGCTACCAGACGAACCTCATGGTGTATGGACCTGGAGGGTACAGTTTTATGGACTACATGAAACTCGGTATTCCCCTCAACTGTTTTGTGGTTATAGCTTCAACACTGTTTATTCCATACATCTGGCCATTTTAGCGGCCTTACTCATGACGGCCATATACCGGGATTAGAATACAGCTGATGGGACAGCCAGTGGCATAAGGCCGCTGGCTGTTATTGGACACTACTGAAAGGTATTACAAGTATTAATGTCACCGCTTTGAAGCCCTGTACGAAACCACTGGACTCTTTGGGCTGAACTTCCATGGGTAAATGAATCAGGTACAACATAACCACGTGACTGCTTCTGCAAATGGTCGTCTCCGATCATGCTGGCAGCGTTAAGAGCTTCTTCAACATCTCCTGGTTCGAGAATTGATCGCACCCTGTTGGCGTGGTTGGCCCACACGCCGGCAAAACAGTCGGCCTGCAGTTCGAGTTTCACAGAAAGTTTATTATACGCGGTTTCTGAAATTGAGGAGCGCTTAGACTGTACTTTACCACTGACCCCCAACAGATTTTGTACATGGTGACCAATTTCATGTGCCACCACATAGGCCTGGGCAAAATCTCCCGGAGCATTGAGTTTATTTTTCAGTTCTTTATAAAAACCAAGATCGATATAGACGTTCTTATCTGCCGGACAGTAAAACGGGCCTGTGGCTGACTGGGCAAAACCACAGGCTGACTTGACCTGACCCGTGAAAAGAATAAGCTTAGGCTTTTCGTATTGCCCACCACCCTCTCTGAAAATTGCTTCCCAGGTGTCCTCAGTATCTGCCAGAACCACCGAGATAAAGTCAGCAAGACGATCTTCCTCAGGGTTTGCTACCCGCTCTGTCTGCTGAGTTGGTGTCTGGTCACCCACAAGGTTGGAATTCAGGATAACAGATGGATCAATACCGAAATACATTCCCACCAAAGCAAGCAGGACGATTCCTATTCCGCCGCCTTTAACACCTCCGGAAACCCTTCTGCCCCTTTGATCTTTTACATTACTGCTTCGCCTTCCTGTCTTCCAACGCATCGCTTTACCCCATGCAGTTCTGCTATTTAATATCAGCGATAAACTTATTCGACGATTCAATAGCGGTGTTCATCTTCTTTATAAGACTGTCTATCTCACCTTTAAGGTTGGTGAATTCTCCCTGCAGTGAGCCGATGGCTTGAGCATTCAGGTTATGTTTTAAAAACAATACATTATCCCTAAAAATTCTTAACACAGGGGCCATACTTACCTCAGCCTGGTGCATGGATGACAGCATCTCTTTATAGCGGGATTTTGTGCTTCTTAGCTGAGCTTTACTGGAGTCACGCAAATCCTTACTCTGGTACTCCTCTAACTCATCTTCCCATTCATCAAAAAGGTCATCTGCAACAGATTCAACCGAATCAATCCTGCTAGACACCTTCGTCGCCGCAGCTTCACTTTTCTCGTATTCTGCATTAAGACTGTCATAGGCCTTTTTCAGGTCAGTTTCTTCAAGCTTTACCACAGAATCAAACTGCTCCAGAGCGGACTTAAACTGTTCCTGAGCTTCAGTTTGTGAATCACGCGCACCCTCAACTCTATCCACCATGATGTCTCTTTTATGTTTCCCAACCTTTTCCATGGCGCCGTAATACGCGCTGGAACATGCTGTCAACATAAGAGCGCAACAGAGAACAGTTCCAAATTGAAACAGAGAAGACCTCGATTTTCTAACCATTTTAAACACTCCTTTTAATAATTTTTTTCGCAAAAATGATAACGATTTTAAGCCCTAACCATAAACATATACTCACAAGATGCAAAAACTCATCTCGTTTCTCGCTTCAAGACCTGTGGAGTGATATACTATTAAAAACGACGTAGACTCTAATATCACAACCATTACACCAGACAATACAAAATGACTGACACTTCATCAGAACTCCCCAAAAATCCAACTCCATGTATCGGTTGCGGTGGATCCGGGCAAACATCTTTTTTCGGTGGGGCCAGTAGATTCATGTTCACCTGGGAAGATTGCCCCGATTGCCACGGTACGGGGATAACTCTGGACGAGATCACGACAGAAGAACCGAATAAGCCAGAATCTGGTGAATCTTCACAGGAAGAAGCGTAACAATGATTATCTATCAAGACCTATCCCCTCTCCAAACACCTGGAGAGTTTAATTAATAAACATTTTTTGCCTTGGTTTAAACGATGCTGACTAAATCTTTACGTTCACATCTTATCTTTTACACCCTGATCATACTCATCCTCAGTCTGATTTCTTCCTGCGCTCCATTTTCCCCGCAAGTCTATACAGATGAAGAACGACAATGGCTTACGTCACAAAAAGGAAAATTGGACGTTCTCCTTGGCTATGAAGCCCCACCAAATGCCTTCCATGACTCTGATGGCAAATACAAAGGTCTTCTCGTAGATTTTTTAGACGAAATAGAAAAAGAAATCGGTGTGAGCTTCGTGTTCCATCATTTTAGTCAGTGGAACGATCTGATCGAATACTCCAAGGTTAATCATAAATTTATAGTTGTAGGTATCGCAGCAACGGAAAACAGGAGAACCTATCTCTCGTTTACTGATCCATTTATAAAAGTCCCTTATGTGATTGTAGCCCAACGTTCTTCAAATATTAAAACAACAGAAGATCTATTAAATAAAAAAATCTGCACAGTTGCCAACTACGCCATAAATGATTTTCTGGCGGAAAAATTCCCTGCTCTCACAGTCAGCCCTGTTTCAGACAACAGAGAAGGTTTACGAGGAGTTTCAACAGGTATCTTCGATGCCATGGTCCTCAATCAGATGTACGCTTCTTTCATCATTGAAGAACAAGGAATTACCAATCTTAAAATTACCGGAGAAAGTGGTTACCTGAACCGGCTTTCCGCAGCTGCCTCTGTACAAGATCCCATCCTTTCAGGGATTTTGGAGAAGGCGGTGGACCAGATCACCCCCAGGACCAAACGCAAACTATATCAAAAATGGTTGGGACAACCAATTGAAACAGTCTCCAGTACGCTACTTACAACACTGCTTGGTGTCATTCTCTGCGTCACCACCCTGCTCGCAATTTTTTGGAGCTGGAATATCAGTTTAAAGAAAACAGTCCAAAAACGAACAAGAGATATTTTTCAAAGCCGTGAAAACTACAAAACTACTCTTAAGTCGATAGGCGACGGAGTTATAACAACTGATGCAAATGGCGTTATCACAGGCCTCAATCGCATCGCTGAAGAACTCGTGGGCTGGGAGGAAGAAAAAGCCCTAGACAAGCCTCTAGACAAAGTGTTCACAATTGTTGACACCCAAACCAGAGAGACTTTACACAACCCCGCAGAACAGGTCATCAGCTCTGGGAAAACCATAAACCACCGCCACAACCCAACACTTATTTCCACTACGGGACAGGAATATGTCATAGATGACTCTGCGGCTCCAATACAAGACAGCCAGGGTAACATTTTTGGAGTCATTCTTGTTTTCCACGACATTACCCACCGCTATAGAACGCAGCAGAAACTTCTCAAAAATGAACAGCAGTTAAAACAGTACATCAGCCACGCTCCCATCGGAGTTGCTGTTTTAAATCTTCGATATGAATTCATACAGGTCAATAAAAAAATATGTGAATTCAGTGGGTATCATGACGACGAACTCCTCCAGAAAGAACTCAAAGACCTGCTGCCCAAAAGTTATCACGCAGATCTAGCCAAAGGGTTACAGCAGGCCCGGGAATATGGCAGTAGTAACATTTCGCCTGAATTCACCCATAAAAACGGGACAAATCTCTTTTCTTCCATCGATATAGGTTTTGTAACAGATGATAAATATTTGATATTTTTTAATGACATCAACCAGCAAAAACTGGCCGAAGAAGAATTGCTTAAAATGAAAAAATTGAGATCAATCGGTACGCTTGCTGGAGGAATTGCCCATGATTTTAACAACATCCTCATGGGGATCTTTGGCAATATTGACATTGCAAAAGAGATGATCGATCAGGACCACAAGGCATATGAATTTTTGCATAGGGCAGAAAAATCCCTTGGCCGTGCATCGCGGCTCACCCAGCAGTTACTTACTTTTTCTAAGGGTGGTGCCCCCGTCAAAGAACAAACCCAAGTCTTAACCTTGATCAGAGAGGCAATAGACTTTGACCTTGCTGGAAGTAACGTTCTTCCCGTTGTGAATTGTGAAGCTGATATCTGGCTCACCGATGTGGACAAGGGGCAGATCGGCCAGGTTCTGTCTAATCTATTTATCAATGCGAAACAGGCAATGCCTGATGGCGGCAACCTCAGTGTCGATCTGAAGAATCGTGAAATAGAGCAAATTTCCACACTTCCACTTGAAGCAGGTGACTATGTAAAGATCACAATTACCGATACAGGAATGGGAATTGAAAAGGAACATCTTTCAAGAATCTTTGACCCATATTTTAGTACCAAACAGACAGGTAGCGGCCTGGGTCTTGCTTCCACATATTCAATTGTCCTTAAACACAAAGGGCACATTCAGGTACACTCTACAATTGGAGAAGGAACAACCTTTACCCTTTATCTCCCAGCCAGCCGAAAAAATTCTCTCCAGACAACAAAGAATAAAACTATTGATACAATCCACCTGAAAGACTGTCGTATCCTCGCCATGGATGATGACCTGGAAATTCTCCACCTCATAGAACGTATGCTCACAAAGACAAAAGCACAGCTGACGACAACGGTATGTGGCGAGGATGCCATTATAGAGTACAAGAACGCATTAAAAGGGGATCAACCATACGATATGGTCATCCTTGACCTCACGGTACCAGGAGCAATGGGTGGTCAAGAAACTGCCGCACATATATTGAAAATTGACCCGACAGCCCAGCTTATTGTCTCCAGCGGCTACGCCGAAGACCCTGTTCTTGCAAACCATAAGAAGTACGGTTTTACAGATGTACTCAGCAAGCCATATACAAAAATTGCATTTTTAAATGCAATTGGTAGGATAGTGGTGAAATAACAGCACCTCAAACTTGCTTGTTGCAAGATTTAGGTAAATCTCAAACTGAATGAACAATGACACCTGCAATCAACGAAGCAAAGAAACAGAAAATCGACTTTATAATCCATCAATATTCACACGATTCCAACCATTCATCCTATGGGATGGAAGCGGCCGAAAAATTAAACATTGATGTGGCCAGAGTGTTCAAAACACTTGTACTCCAACTCGACAACGGACAATTAACAGTAGGTATCGTTCCGGTTTCAGGTCAGTTGAATTTGAAACAGCAGGCGAAAGCTGCAGGTGGGAAAAAAGCTGCCATGGCCGATGCAAAACTGGTGGAAAAGTCCACCGGCTATGTACTTGGTGGTGTAAGTCCACTCGGCCAAAAGAAGAGACTTGCCACTGTCATCGACTCTTCTGCCACAAACCATGAAACTATTTTGGTGAGCGCCGGCCGCAGAGGCCTTGACATCGAGCTGAGCCCGGACGACCTATGTCGCTTGACCTCGGCCACCTTTGCTCCTATTGCCCAGAGGTAGCCGAGTTCTTCCTCTCATTTTCAGTGCCTGAACGAAAACCTGCAAATTCTGTCGAGCCCAACGAAGAAATCGGCATAATTGGTGGTTTTCGACCGAGCACTATTTACGTAACTGTTGCAAAAGTTCATGAGTAGGTTTTCCATCTACAGCTTTGCCTGTTGCACGCTGATAGCTGCGAATAGCCTCTCGACTACCCTTACCTAAATTGCCATCAATGCCACCTGTGTAATAACCCTTTTCCAACAGCAGTCTTTGCAGTTCTATTTTTTCATCCACGAGAAGCGACCCAGAAGGCCTCGGCCATTTTTGCGTCACCCCACCATAACCTGCAATTTTGTCCGCCAGCATCCCAATGGCAAGGGCATATGCGTCTGAGTTATTATAACGTTTTATAACATAGAAATTCTTCATCACCAGAAACGCAGGGCCGTTCGTTCCCGCAAAAAATTTGAGAACACCTTTGTCACCTGGCCATGCAAACGGTTTTCCATCAGGTCGGGTAATCCCCAGCTTTTGCCACTCGCTCAGAAGTTTAGTTTCTCCTTCGTAGCCAAATTTACCAGCCGGAACAACCACTTCATATCCCCATGTTTTACCTGTCCTCCAGCCATTTTTATGCAAAAGATTTGCTGCCGTCGCCAATGCATCCGGAATAGAATTCCAGATATCACGGCGACCGTTTCCATCCATATCAACACCGTAAGCAAGGTAACTCGTAGGGATAAACTGAGTGTGCCCCATAGCACCCGCCCAAGACCCCATAAATTGGTCTCTGACTACATCGCCTGCCTGCAAAATCTTAAGTGCTGCCACAAGCTGAGACCTGGCAAATTTGCCACGTTTGGGATCACCAAAACCTAAAGTAGCCAATGCTCTGGGAACATAATGGAGACGATCAGTTTTCTTTAATATGTCTCCGTAGTTGGACTCCATAGACCAGATAGCAAGAAGGACAGAGCGTCTGACACCAAATTTTTCTGACACAGCCCCCAAAGTCCGACTGTAAAATCTATCCATTTTTTGTCCCTTCTCAGCGGACAGGGTATTCACTCGTGCATCAATGTAGTCCCATACTTTTGCGGTAAACTCCGGCTGGTAGGCAGCTTTTTTCAGAACAACAGGGTCCGGTTCTGTAACCTCGTTAAATGCCCGGTCCCAGGTTTGTCTGCTGACACCCTCTTTGGCCGCTTGCTGATAAAAATTTTCCACCCAGTTTTCAAATGCTGCAGAACCGTGTGCTGAGCCAAGAGGATTTATTGTGAGGGTGAGAAAAAAAGCAAATAACCCAAGCTTCCAACTCCCCTTAAAATTATTACTCATATGAGATATCATTTTATTTCCCCGTACAGTTTCTATGGTTGATAACTTACTGACATGTTTTCATAACTTGTTTCAATACCAGAGCAACCATTCTTTTCCTATCAATTTATGGTAAATGACTATAAATCCATATTGTTTTGCTACTCCCCCCTGAACTGATGAGATATCTCTAATAGCCTTTTGTACAATGGAATTCCTTACTCCCCTTACTCAAACCCCAAGCCTTCCTCTTCTCTTTGTTGTGAGCTTTCTTGCCGCCACAGTCTTGCCTCTCGGGTCAGAATGGTTGCTGGTTCTCATGATCGCACAAGGGTTTTCCATCAGCGAGACCGTTATAGCCGCAAGTGTTGGAAATTATGTCGGCAGCTGTACAACCTTTGTCATTGGCCTATACGGATCTACTTTTATCATCAACAAAGTTCTCAGGATCGATTCAACACAACTTGAACGTGCCAAAAAGATATATGAGAAATATGGGACATGGTCACTACTCATGAGCTGGTTCCCAATAATAGGTGATCCCATCTGTCTTGTGGCCGGAATTTTTAAGGTGGGCTGGTTTCGATATTCTGTACTGGTTTTTATTGGTAAATTTGTACGATATGCTACTGTGGCATACCTTGCTCATAAGACTATGAGCTAATATCTTGCATACGCAAAATAAGAAAACAATGTAACTTTGCAAGAGTTAGCTATTACTACATAATTACGGTGCAGTTGACACCGGTTCTCTTTTACATAAATGAGGTTGCTCTCCATGAAACATAAAATCCTAAATAGTATTTACACTTCCTTTGACAACTGGTGTGCAGAATCCCAAACCCAGCCAGCCTGCTGCAAAGGTTGCAGTACCTGCTGTTCTCAAAATGTCACGATTACCGCTCTAGAAGGTGAAGACATCCTGAGGTATATTATCTCTGAGGGAATGGTGGATGAATTTGCAACAGCACTTTTGGAGGCAGGTAAAATCAGCCGTCCTAAATATAGCACCAACGATTTTGCCAAGGCCTGCCTCGACGGCCGTGACGTTGATCCTGAAATTACAACGAACAAAGAAAGCTGCCCATTTTTAAAGGATAATATATGTACCATTTATCCCGTCCGCCCCTTTAGCTGTAGACTATTTATATCTTCAGTCACCTGTAGTCCTGGCACCCCAGCACAGGTGACCGACGATCACTTTGAGGCGTCAACCGCTGTAACCCAAGTCATTGAACACCTAGGTCAAAAAGAGTATTGGGGGAATATGCTTGATGTCCTGATGGCCATGCTGGATATTAGTGAATACAGAGAAATTGCAGATAAAATCAATCAAACTCTCATCATACAGGCGCGGATGCGTACACTCACCGCCAAACCTCTTCCAGGATTTTTACTCAGTGAGGAAGAAGGTCCAAAGGTTGCCCAACTTCTTGAAAAAATCTTTGAAACTGAAATAGATGGTAAACGTATTGAGGATGTACTTAACGGAAAATAGTTCCACTAAATAAAAAAGCGGTCACTGGCTTCACAGCCAGGACCGCTTTTTTTATAAACATATAAACCGACAGATCTCACATCACTCAAAGAGTGCTGTATACTCCTCGTATCCCTCTTTCTCTAGCTCATCCAAAGGAATAAATCTAAGCGACGCCGAATTCATACAATACCTAAGGCCCGTTGGTGCTGGACCATCTTCAAAGATATGGCCAAGATGCGAATCTCCCACAGTACTTCTGGCTTCAACCCTCACAGCAAAGAGAGTCCTATCCTTTTTCTCAACCACATTTTCTGCAACCAGTGGTCTTGAGAAACTAGGCCACCCCGTACCGGAATCATATTTGTCTTTTGAGCTGAAAAGAGGTTCTCCGGAGACAACATCAACATAGATACCATCTTTTTTGTTATCCCAAAATTCGTTTGCAAAGGGACGTTCTGTATCATCTTTTTGAGTAACGTTGTATTGGAGTTCAGTGAGTTTTGTGCGTAATTCTTCTTCAGACGGTTTGGAGTACTTTTTTTCTGCCGGTTGATCTTTCCAGGTGTTCGTTAAAAAACCTGCCCGACCTGAGCCAACCTTATACGCCTCGTAGTGAACGCTATTTTTCTTATAATAGTCCTGATGATATTCTTCTGCCGGGTAAAATGGCTTTAAAGGGCGAATTGCCGTAACAATTGGCCGACTAAACACACCGGATGCCCCCAGCGCCTTCTTTGACTCTTCAGCTATCTTTTTTTCCTCGTCTGTTTCATAAAAAATAGCGGTCTTATAATGATCTCCACGATCGGCGAACTGTCCACCCGGGTCTGTAGGGTCGACATAGCGCCAAAACGTATCAAGTAGTTGAAAAAATGAAATCTTGTCAGGATCATAGACAACCTGCACAGACTCAATATGTAGTGTTTGACCACTGGATACCATTTCATAACTTGGGTTCTTTTCTTCACCTCCGCTATATCCGGCCTTCACTTCTATTACTCCCTCAAGCACCTCAAACGGCGGCTCCATACACCAAAAACAGCCTCCTCCAAAAACTGCGGTTTTATGGTTGCTGGAGTTATTCGCACCAAAAGCAAAGGCTGTGCTACATAATATAAACGCCACAGCCAACAATATTAGGTATTGCATAGTTCCTCCTTATAATTTTCTGGGACACAACTCACACGATAGGCATGGGGATCAGCTTTATCAAGAGCCCTAACCAACAGTTAACCTGCTCCAACATTTTGTTACTACAAAGTCAATTTTTTTCATCTCATTCTTGAATTATCTATTTCAAAATCGGGGCACCATTGCTATAGTGGCATCCATGAAAAAGTCAAATAACACCAAACGGACCAAGTTTATTTTTGTAACAGGCGGCGTTCTCTCTTCTCTCGGGAAAGGCCTTGCTTCTGCATCTTTTGGAGCCCTGCTTGAAAGCAGAGGACTCACAGTAACATTCCAGAAGCTCGATCCCTATATCAACGTCGACCCTGGAACCATGAACCCTTTCCAACACGGCGAAGTGTACGTCACAGATGACGGTGCTGAAACCGATCTGGATATGGGCCACTATGAACGCTATACCAGCGCAGTCATGGGTAAGAAAAACAATTACACCTCCGGGCGTATTTACTATTCAGTCATCCAAAAGGAGAGACGGGGTGAATATCTCGGTGGGACAGTGCAGGTAATCCCGCACATCACCGATGAAATCAAGGCCGCGGTACGGCAGCTTGATGGAACCGTAGATGTAGCCATCATTGAAATCGGTGGAACAACTGGTGATATTGAAGGACTCCCCTTCATTGAGGCGATTCGCCAGCTTCGCGGAGATCTCGGCCATGAGTACACTCTTTTTATCCATCTCACCCTTGTACCTTACATAAAAACTGCGGGTGAAGTTAAAACAAAACCAACCCAACACTCTGTACGAGGATTGCGTGCAGACGGCATTCAACCTGATATTCTTGTCCTTCGTACCGAAATACCTCTTGAAACAAGCATCAAAGATAAGATTGCTCTTTTCTGCAACGTCCGAAAAGATGCAGTTATTACCGCCGTTGATGTCGAGAGTATTTATGAACTCCCCCTCCACTTACACAAAGAGGGCCTCGATACCAAAATACTTGAGTTACTTAATATCTGGACCGGACAACCTAATCTAGCTCCTTGGGAAAAACTGGTTCACAATATTAAGAACCCAAAAAACGAAGTCACCATCGCCATTACCGGAAAGTATGTTGACCTCACAGAATCGTATAAGAGTCTGCATGAGGCTCTGGTTCACGGTGGTCTCGCCAATGGCACCAAAGTTAATCTGACCTATATCAGTGCAGAGGAACTTGAATCTAAAAACGTGGCTAACCTGCTCGACTCCTGTGACGGTATTTTAGTACCTGGTGGTTTTGGTCTGCGTGGTGTTGAAGGTAAGATCAAGGCAATCAACTATGCTCGCGTTAACAAGATTCCTTTCTTTGGCATCTGTCTTGGTATGCAGCTTGCCGTGGTGGAGTTCGCACGGGATATGCTCGATCTGCCGAAGGCCAACTCAGTTGAAATGGATGAGCAAACTCCTGATCCTGTGATTTATCTCATCAAAGAGTGGTTTGATTACAGAAAGAACGAAGTTCAGATCCGTGATAAAGAGTCCGATCTCGGTGGAACCCTTCGCCTTGGAGCCTATCCTTGTGTTCTAAAAGAAGACACAAATGCATACAGGGCATACCAGGCAGAAGAGATCAGCGAAAGACATCGACATCGTTTTGAATTCAACAACGATTACCGCACATCACTGGAAGAACAAGGTCTGGTCATCTCCGGAACTTCTCCTGATAACAACCTCGTTGAAATTGTTGAACTCGAAGACCATCCGTGGTTTTTAGGGTGCCAATTTCACCCAGAGTTCAAATCAAAACCAATGAAGCCACATCCTCTTTTCAGAGACTTTATCAGTGCCGCTTTAAAGCAGAAACAAGGTAATAAGTAATGAGTAATATTGCAGTTGATATAGAAACTCCATCTGGTCCACCAATAACTGTTGGCACCGATCAGCCGCTCCTGCTTATTGGTGGTCCATGTGCGCTTGAATCAGAAGACCTTGCCCGTAGAGTTGCTGGGAAGATGATAGAAGTTTGCGATAAACTCGGCATCTCCTATGTCTTCAAGGCATCCTTTGACAAGGCGAACAGAACCTCGCTTAGTTCATACCGAGGACCTGGTCTTGAAGAAGGTCTTGAGACACTTGCTAAAATCCGCAAGGAGCTCAATGTTCCGGTTATCTCTGATATCCACGACATAAGCCAGGTTGAAGCAGCCGCTGAAGTGCTTGACATTATACAAATCCCTGCTTTTCTTTGCCGTCAGACTGATCTGTTGGTAGCTGCAGCAAAAACGGGTAAGCCTGTTAATGTGAAAAAGGGCCAGTTTGTCTCTCCCTGGGATATGAAAAACGCCGTGGACAAACTCCGTGGCGCTGGTGGAACTAAAACCATGCTGGTAGAACGAGGCGCCTGTTTTGGATACAACAACCTCGTTGTTGATATGCGTTCTCTGCCGGTAATGCGCTCTCTTGGTTGTCCGGTCATCTTTGATGCAACGCACTCAGTCCAGCTTCCAGGTGGCGCTGGTGGTGCATCAAGTGGACAACGTGAGTTCATAGCGCCACTCACCAGAGCCGCAGTTGCTGCTGGTATTGATGGTATTTTTATGGAAATTCATCCAGATCCCGACAAGGCGCTTTGTGATGGACCAAACTCAATTCCTTTAGATGAGGTTGAAGTACTTCTTACGCGACTTGTTCGCATTCGTGAAGCAGCCAACTCATAATGGGTGACCATTGTTCCGATTCTAGTGATGGCTACCCCTCTGACTGTCAAGTTCTTGAGGGGTACCGTACACGGGTAAGGGAAAAACAGAATATGGAAAAAAGCCCCGAATATACTCGCGCACTCGCTAAGGCAAAAGACGTTCGCCTTCTTCTCCTGGATGTCGATGGAGTTCTCACCGACGGCAACCTGCTCTATACAGATGCTACTTCTGAAGGTAAATCCTTTAACACCCAGGACGGTTTTGGCCTTAGACTTCTGCTCGATGCGGGCATTGATGTAGGTATTATAACAGCACGAAAATCTGAGGTGGTAGCAAGGCGCGCCAAAGAGCTAAAAATGACTTACATTTATCAGGGGATGGGTAATAAAAATGAGGCCTTTAAGGATATTTTAAAAAGCTCTGGGTTTAAGCCATATGAAATCGCCTACATGGGTGATGACTGGCTTGACCTCGTACTATTGGGACAGGTTGGCCTTGCCATTACTCCGGCAAACGGTGTAGCCGAAGTGAAAGAGGTGGCCCATTACATTACAAAACGTTCTGGTGGATCTGGAGCTGTACGTGATGCTTGTGATCTGATTTTAGCGGCTAAAGATCTCACCCAACAACTGTTACAATCCTACAAAAGCAGATGAAACTCAACCGTAACGTCATCTGGATTGTTCCACTATTTTTCATTATCAGCTACCCGCTCTGGTCTATTCCCGTTGGCAAATTTCTTACGCCGAGAGGCGGCTTTGATCCTGACGTTAAACGTCCTCCTCAAAAAGTGGCACAGAAGTTTACCCTTGATAAGGTTAAAATCACTCAAAACCAGAACGGTAAGAAAACTGCGTTTATCGTTGCAGATACCGCCTACACGAGTGATGACCCTGATATTCTCCTCATGGATAATGTTGATGCAGACATATTCGATGAAGAAGGAAATATCACAAATATCATAGCTAAAAATGGTGAGTACAACACTGTCACTAATCTCCTTACCCTTATAACAGATGTCGTGGTTCACAAAATCCATGATAAACAGTTGTTATACACTGACCTGCTGTACTACGATAATGAGAAACGTACCGTCCACTGTCCTGGCCCAACTCGGTTAGAGGCCGAAGGTGCAATCATTAACGGGGGCCGTCTGAACTACGACATCAAAACTGCTATTTATATCATCGACAAGAGAGTCCATTGTATCCTTGATGATTTCGTAGCTCCCTGACCAAGACCCTCTTATTTGACCTGTTCGCAGCTTTCAACCAAAAAGCCGTTAGAGGTAACAGTCCAGCGTATATTTACATCCCAAAGAAGAATACCAAAATCCGCCTTTAAACCTTTTTGCTTTGCTGGACGTGGATCCTGTTTAATCAACTGTTCTATAAGTGTTTTGATATTTCGCCCTGTTTTCACTTCATACAGTTCACAAAATTCTATAACTTCAAGGGCAAAAAACACCTCCACTTCCGGTACCTCACCCTTTGCATAACCACATTCAGCAGAAACAATACTGTCACTGTAGGGCACGTATGGTTTTACATCTATCACAGGAGTCTTATCGAGTAAATCAACTCCTGAAAGGTGAAGAGATACCCCTTTTTTTCCATCTGTTATTGCTTTAAGACGCACAACAGACAGCCCTAAATGATTTGGCCTGTGGGGGCTTCTAGTTGCAAGAACACCAACTCTTTTCTTCCCACCAAGCCATGGAGGACGTACCGTATTTTTCCAACCTTCGGCCACACATTCATGAAACAAAAAGTGGATCCAAATATGGGAAAATTGCCCAAGGCCCCGAGTTACCTCTTCCCTGTTATAGGGTGGAAATAACTCAAGTTCAGCGGTTGCCTCCGGGACCATTCCCGGTTGTCTTGGGATGCCGAACTTCTCAGTAAAACAGGAGTGAATCACCCCGATTGGCTCTACTTCAATAATTGAATTTTTATCTCTATTCATTGTATGATTATTCGTTGTTGACACAACTCGTAACACTTTTTTAATATTTGTGTTACCAAGTTCTTGACACACCATATAAACCAAGGTAGTGTAACACAAATTAACCAATCGTGTTCACTACCTTTTAAATTTTTTGTGGTGGAATCATGCATATCTCTGAAGGTGTACTAAGTAGTCCCGTTTTGATTACCGGTGGAGCTATCACCGTAATCGGAACCGCAGTAGGGCTCAAAAGCCTCGATTACGATAAGATAATGACCGTCGCCATGTTGACGGCAACATTTTTTGTCGCCTCGCTTATTCATGTCCCAATCGGCCCAGGTAATGTCCACCTCATCCTTGGCGGCCTTATGGGAATTGTCCTTGGCTGGGGTTGTTTTCCTGCAATTCTCACAGCTCTCTTTCTCCAAGCGATTTTCTTTCATTATGGTGGACTTATCGTCATCGGAGTCAACACTGCAACAATGGCTTTGCCTGCACTGATTTGCTACTACATATTCAGACCATGGATCAAGCAAAACGGCAATAAGCGAAAAATTGCAGCCTTTTGCTGTGGATTTTTCTCTATTCTTCTTTCTTCTATCCTCATGGCAGTTTCCCTGGCAACAACGGATCAGGGGTTTATGGGAGCTGCTAAACTTGTCATAGCGATCCATCTTCCACTCATGATTATCGAAGGCATCATCACCATGTTCACTGTACTCTTTCTCAGCAAGGTCCAACCCGAATTTTTAGGAATAGACGAATGAAAGTACAATCTAGAAGACTAATAACACTCTTAGTATTGTGTTCTCTCCTCATTGCGGGGCCATGTTTTGCTCATAAGGTACGGATCTTTGCCTGGAGTGAGGGAAACACCATCCATACGGAATCCAAATTCAGTAAGGGAAAAGCTGCTCAAAATGCAGTTGTCACTGTTATTGATACAAGTACAGGGGTAGAGCTTGCCCGTGGCACCACGAACCAGGATGGACTCTTTCAATTCCCTACTCCAGAGACAAACTCAGAAGAACTCGATATCGTGGTGAATAGTGGTGATGGTCATAAAAACCATTGGCGCTATCAAATAAATCCAGTTCTGAGTAGTAGCGCAGCAACACCTGAACAAAACCAAGCGCCACCTGAGGTTTCACCATCCCCTCTCCCGTCATTAAACATAACCCAAGACCAATTGACCGCCCTTATGGATAACCTGCTTGAGGCCAAACTTGCACCAATTCGCCAGCAACTTGCCGAGCTACAGGAGCAAGAGCCAAGCATTCAGGATATTCTTGGGGGAATTGGATATATTATTGGTCTTGCTGGAATTGCCGCATATATGAAGTCAAAAAAATAATATAATACTAATAGGAGAGATAAAATGAGTGCCCTTCCCAAACTTTGCTTCCCTGCTGTTTGTCTACTTTTTAGCTTTTTAACAGTATGTTCAGCACATGCTCATTTCGGCATGATTATTCCCGATCAGCCTATAATATCTCAAGACAAAAAAGAAACACTATTCACCCTCAACTTCTCCCATCCTTTTGAAAACCACACAATGAATCTTGAAAAACCAAAACAATTCTTTGTGAACGTTAATGGCAAGAACAGTGACCTTATTAACACCTTGGAGAAGATTGATCTGTTGGGCCATACGGCCTGGAAATCTTCCTATTCCTTTAAACGGCCAGGGGTTTATCAGTTTGTTATGGAGCCCGTAGCTTACTGGGAACCAAGTGAAGACCTTTCCATTATTCACTACACAAAAACAATAATCCCCGCTTTTGGCGATGACGAGGGATGGGACAAACCTGTGGGATTACCTACTGAAATTGTACCGCTACTTCGTCCATTTGGGAACTATGCGGGTAACAGCTTCACAGGACAGGTTCTGGTTAATGGAAATCCTGCCGCTCATGCAGACGTTGAGGTTGAATTGTACAACCCTAGCGCGACCTATACCGCTCCATCTGATTACCATGTCACCCAACTTGTTAAAGCAAATTCAGAAGGAATTTTCACCTTTACCTGCCCTCTTTCGGGATGGTGGGGTTTTGCAGCTCTTACCGAAGCGGATTACACCCTGAAGAACCCTGCTGGTGAAGATAAGCCAGTGGAGCTCGGGGCCGTATTCTGGACTTATTTCCACCCATTTACCCAAGCCACAAAATAAGTTCAGGAGACACAACGTATGATGGAAGAAGATTTTGCCCAGGGAAACTCGCTACTGCATTCAACAGATGCAAGAGTAAAAATCGTCGTCACTTTTGCCCTTGTACTCATGGTTGCGATAACGGATAATTTTACTGTGGTGAGTTGTGCCCTTCTCGGGGCTCTGGCATTGTCTTCTCTAGCGTTTCTGCCATTTACACTTGTTGTCAAAAGGCTTCTTGCAGCAAATAGTTTTATTCTGTTTTTATGGATTACCCTTCCACTCACCTACGGTGGTGATCCATTGTTTAATGTTGGTCCTTTTTCATTTAGCCGTGAAGGGATTACGTTATCAGCATTGATCACACTGAAAACCAACACCATTGTTCTTACGATTATAGCTTTGCTTGCAACCTCCACCATAGCAAGCTTGGGCCATGCTCTGGAAGGCTTAGGCCTTCCAGGCAGGCTCTCTTTTCTGCTGCTCTTTTCCTATCGATATATCTTTGTCATTTATCAGGAATATCTACGGCTGGTACGAGCAGCTCAAATGAGATGCTTCCAACCGTCGACCACTATTCACACCTACAAAACATTTGCTTACATCTTTGGAATGACACTGGTTAAAAGTTATAATCGTGGTGCACGAATCCACCAGGCTATGCTATTACGCGGCTTCAACGGTCATTTAATTCCTCTTTCTCACCACCAAATAACCCACGCCGATATCATTTTCCTCATCACAGGCCTCGCTGCCACAGTGGGCCTTGCCTTTCTCCACTTTACCTAAAGCCTATCATATGGTATTTCCACTATAAACAAGTTATCGAACTCAATTAGCAGGATGAGTGAGGCGAAGGTTTTTCTGCCTTTACTGTTTTGCACTTTATTTGAGTTGTAAGCTTGAACAGGTACTTTCCATTTCCTCGTTTTACACTCCTCAGGTAAGCGACAGACTCCGAAGGGGTACTAAAAAGAGTGACAGGCGTTCATTATAAGGCACTAAAGCGCAAGATAACTGCCCATCCTCCTGCGCACCACCTCAGAGGTAAATGATGAAAATTGGAATCATAGGTCTCCCTCAGGCTGGAAAAAAAACCCTTTTCCAGGTTCTCACAGGCAACGAAATTCAGGAGCGTTCCGGCACTCCTAAAGCCCTCCCCGGATCTGCAGACATGCAGGACCAGAGATTTGATAAACTCGTTGCCATGTACAAGCCCGCCAAACAGGCAAGGGCACGTATAGACTTGATGCTGCTTCCTAAAATGGAAAAAGAAAATATCGCAAAAGGTGATATTTTTAGCGATATTGTAGACGTTGACGGTCTTTGCCTTGTCGTCCGCGCCTTTGAAGATGATGGTATTTACCACCCGGAAGGATCTGTTGATCCCATGCGGGATGTGGAAATGGTCTATTCTGAACTTATCATGCACGATCAGATTTTTGTGGAAAAACGAATCGAAAGACTCGAAAAAGCCCTCAAGAAAATCAAAGATGAAAAGCAGGAAAAAGAACTCACGTTAATGAAACGATTCCAGGAACATCTGGAAAATGAACTACCATTGCGCCTCTTCGTTCTTACAGAAGAAGAACAGAGCCTCATCCTCAGTTACCCCTTCATCACCCAAAAAGAACTCATTATAGCCTTTAACGTCGCAGAAGATCTGCTAGGTGAGACAACTCTACTTGAAAAGGCAGCTCCTTTTTGTGACAAGCAAAAGGTTGAGGCAATGCAAGTTTGTGCTCAGGTAGAATCGGAAATTGCGCTGTTAGACTCAGAAGAGGAAAAGCGAGAGTTCTTAGAAGATCTTGGTATTGATACGCCAGCTCTCGGCATCATGACCGGGCTGTGTATCAAAGCCCTTGGTCTTATATCTTTTTTTACAGTTGGTACCGATGAGGTAAAACAGTGGCTGGTAAAAAAAGACTCTCCTGCACCAGTTGCAGCAGGAGTAATCCACTCTGATTTGCAGCGTGGGTTTATCCGGGCCGAACAGATGAGTTATGATGACCTGATGGAACATGGCGGTGAAATAGAACTGCAAAAAGCAGGCAAGACCTACCTTCAGGGCAAAGATTATATCGTAACCGATGGAGATATTCTTAATATCCGCTTCAAGGTGTAATGGACCGTTAACACATCCTCACATACACAAACCAAAAAATACTTAATTGTTACAACCCCGTTAAGGAATAACCATGCTCGAACTTTCTAAGGTAAGTTACACCTACCCTCTGGCCCAAGAACCTACCCTGCACAATATTTCTTTTGCGGTCCAGGATAAACATACAGGTATTATTGGCCCGAACGGATGTGGTAAAACAACATTGCTCCACTTAATGGTCGGTCTCATTAAACCAGCAGAAGGTGAACTGCTTTTTAACGGAGAACCGGTTACCACTAAACTGGATATGTACAACCTACGCCGGGATGTTGGGTTTCTGTTTCAAAGCTCAGATGATCAACTCTTTTCACCCACCGTCATTGAAGATGTCGCCTTTGGTCCACTCAATCTCGGATTTAAACCTGACGAAGCAAGAGCAATTGCGGAAAAGACCCTGAAGAATCTTGGCCTGGAGGGATTTGAAGATCGCATCACCCACAAACTCTCAGGAGGTGAAAAAAAACTGGTCGCTCTTGCCACTATCCTTGCTATGCGACCTAAGGTTTTACTTCTGGACGAACCAACAAACAACCTTGACCCAAAAACAACCAGCCGACTCATTGAAATTCTACAAAATCTCGATCTGCACCAGGTCATTATCTCCCATGACTGGGATTTCCTCAGCCACACCACCAACGTTCTGTACAAGATTGACCACGGCCACATCCACAAGTGTGAAGAAGACCATATCCATATACATAGACATGTGCATAGAGCGGGCGACCACCCTCACGAACATAATCTTTAAAGGTACAGTTTAAGAAGACACAACTCCGGGTTCTAATTTCTCAGCCAAATCAATATGCTTTTTGACTGTTCTGCGATCCAATTTTGTTATCTGCGCCACTTTTTCGTAGGTTTTGTGTATCTGATAGAGATGAAAGCAGTAGATTGAGAGCATCTGAGCGGCCGAATATTTCCCCTCCATGATTTGGTGCTGAAAATCACTGAGCTTCTCTTGGGTTTCTTTACTTTGTTCCCAGGTATAGGTGCGTTTTATCAACATCTGCCTGACGCACTGTTCCAATTCTCGTATATTGCCTGGCCATTGATACCCCGTAGGTACATTTTTCCTTATCTGGTCGTTGAGTTCCCGGGCAAGGGATTTCGAACGAAACCCAAGAATACGCTCCAGCATTGCGGTAAGAATCTCCTTCATTTCCCCTGGATATTCATCTAATCGCTGTTTCAAAGAAGGTAACTCAATAGTATCCGAGCAGAGGCGATAATAAAAATCGTCCCGAAATTTTCCTTCCCTCCGCAGCTTCTGCAGAGGTTGATTCGTGGCCGCTATAACTCTTCCCTGAAATTTTTCCGTTTCATGACTGCCAACCTGACTAAAAACCCTTTCCTGGATCACCTTCAGGAGCTTTATTTGTATGGTTGTTGATATTTCTCCTATCTCATCGAGTAAAATGGCTCCATGTGGACTACATCTAGAAAAAACACCACGATGATCACCTATAGCACCGGTAAATGCTCCTTTGCTATGGCCAAAAAGCTCTGATTCAATAAGATGCTCAGAATATTGAGACAGGTTGATAGACAAAAACGTCCTTGCAAAACTATCGCTGAAACAGCCTTTTTTCTCATTAAACGGTATGTGACCCGAACGACCAATTGCCGCCGCCGCCATCCCTTTACCTGTCCCTGTTTGTCCAAGGATTATTGTAGAAAAATCCTCCATCCGGTTCCATAAAAAATGCTCATAAAGACTCACATCATATGTGAAGATATTGTTCCAAAGGGCCTGCCTGAGCGCTTTTACGGATGAACTTTTACCAATAATTCCGCTGATAAAATAAAAGCCTCTTCTCAACTGGAAGAAAAAGCTAAAATATTTTAACGCTTCAGCTGTAGTGAACTCATAATCCACAAGCAAACCAATCAGGTCTCTTGCAAATTTCACCTGGATCGGTTGATCTCCATGTTTTATCTGCTTTGTAATGTGTTCATCATACGCATCACAATAAAGATGAAAGGCGTAAAACAAGACCCCATAACGTAACAACATCCGGTCATCACTATTCAGCGCCTCACTCTTCCCCCTATACCCGGTTATTCTTTTCTCAACCTCCACCATAAGTTTTTCAAGAATCACCTCATTGCCACTCGCCTGTTCCAATCCTGAAATCTCCAGATCAACGAGTTCTCTTTCAAGACCGAAGGGATTGGCAAAAGCAGCTTCTTTTATTTTTCTAAAAAACTCTCTTTCTTCTGCAAGCACAACCACCCCCCTCATGCATAAAATGTACGGTAAAAATGAACAACACCATTAAAACAAGCTAACCACCAAGAACAGAACAAACAATGATTGCACCAAATATACAGCTCATTACGCCTATTTTATCTCACAAACACCTTTTTTACTTCTTCAAACACTCTATCTCTCTCAAGCATTTAAAAGCATATAATATCAACAAATGAACATCTAACACACACAAATTGTACATCTCCTCAAAAGAATGATTCCCCCGAACACGACACAAAGCCACAAGACACTGATATCAATACACATAAAACACAGTTTACTTTTTTTGGCACACCACTTGCTATATGAAACGGTAATCAGGCAAACAACAAGAATATGCTGATGATCAATCAAGAAATCATTCTAAAACTGAAAAGGAGAACAATATGAAATTTCTAAACACACTTCGTGCAATCATTGTTGCCTCACTTCTACTTTGTACCCCTCCATGCTTTGCAGGAAATATTGGAAGTGCCAGCGGAGACGCAAGCGCAGATATGTCTGGCTCTGCCCTTATGCTCAGCTCAGCTGCTGCATGCCTCTCCGGAGCCAGTGTGTATCTCAGCGCAGACGCTGTAATAACTCTCGGCAAACCAATCGCTACAACTATTCTTGATGCAGCCGAAGTATCAGGTGATGCAATGGTCTTCTCAGCAGACGTTCTAACCGAAGGCATCGTTTCCACAGGACAACTCAGCTCCGACTTAACCCGTGCAGGGGTTGACTTTTCAGCCGACTCCGCAGTCTTTGTTGCAACTGCAGCTCTTGCCGGAATTTATATCTCAACAGATACAGCTGAACTTTTTCTCTCCCAGGCAGTCAACATTGCAGCTGCAAGTGGAAGATTAAGTGGAGAAACCGCTGAACTTGCCATTGCCTTTGGAGCAGCTGGTGTCGAAATGAGTGCAGATAGCGCAGTGCTTGTTAAAAATGCGGGTAAAGCAGGGATTCAGATAAGTGAAGAAACTGCCGAAGCTTTTATTAATAATTCATTAAAAATTGCAGCCGAATGCATTGAGTCTGCCCAAATAGCTGAACGTTATGTGCTCATGACCGCGGCAGAAGCAAACCAGATCCTACAAGAGGCAAGTCTTAATGCCGTAAAAGCTACAATTCAAGGTGGAAAAACAACCTACACCTTCACTCTGGAAACGGCCACACACCTGAAAAGTCTTGGTATAGACAGTGTTAAATATGCAAAAGATCTCAGCGCCAGAGCAGCTCACACCACAGTAACAACGGTTACACATTCAATACAGGGAGCAAATGACGCGATTGTTGTTGTAATAAACACGGGCTCTGACCTCGTGGTCACCTCCCTTGATTCTCTCACCGAAACCGTTGCCAAAACCACAGACAAAATCCAATAAAGAGGTCTACCATGAAAACATTGAACCAGATTATATCCATGACCATCATCTTTCTTTTTATGATTATTGACCCAGCCTTTGCAAAAGGCTTAAGCGAACAGTCATCCACCGATAACAATGGCAAGGAGAACATGCAGCGCACCAACCTCCTGATAACCCAGGTTGAGGATTATTTGAGGAAAAATGATGCCTATGTTGGAATTATCGCAAGAAGGGGGTCAGGTGATCCCAAAACCGGAGTGTCAGACGTTGATAATCTGGACCTCTCAGGAATGGCACACTGCGGCTTTGTCGTAAGAAACGGATTTGGTAAAAATTCAAGCTACATAACCTTTAATCTCGTGCGTATGAAAGGGGCTAAAACTGTAGAAGGGAAAGATTATGATCTCAGTCAATTACGAGCCTGGACTCTCCCCCATTTTTTTATCGGCTCCTTTGAAAAAGACGCTATTATATTCCTACCAGAAAAGAAAATTCAGCTCAAACTATGGAATCTGCTGCGAGCTAACGGTCAGCTTAAGATTGATCAAAGAAAAAGATACCTCACAGATAATTCAGGAAAACATCAGTTAGATAATAACGGTCAGAAAAAATTTGTCACAGATCAGATAATCAGTAATGGTGCGTTCCCTGTGTTTCATAACTCCGAATACAATCTTCTTTCTGATTTTGTCAACGAATCAACGCAGAACTGTAATGAACACCTGCTAAAAACATATGTCGGATTTCGGGATTACTGGAAACCAACTCTTCCCGGCTACTCCCTGACACACTCTAATGATTCTTCCATGAAGAAGATGCTTGAGACAACGACAAAATCAATAAAAGAAAACTATACTCCAAGACAAATGGTGCTCTCACGAACAAAATCAACCTTTGCCTTCACTCAGAACATACGTTTTGGGGAACGTTATGAAAAATCCCCTACATTTTTTGGATTTAAACTCAATAAGGAAAAATTTGAGGTTGTCAGTGTCGATAGTTTCTGTGACCCAAAAAACCAACTCTTCCTTACCTGGGCTGACTTTAAAGTCTTCCGCGAAGATTATTCAAAAGCGAAAGGATGGTTCATCCACGACAATGGAAAGGACTATGTGAAAATAAACAGAATTAGTAATAAAAAGAATGTCATCATGTAGATTGAGACTGCCATACAGCGGAGAGGTGGCAGGTAAAGATCTCAGGTGAAGTGCCCCATAAAGAGTTTCTGTTTTATTACACCCACAAGATTAAAACAATCTTGTGGGTCTGGGGCACCACCTATTGACAGTTCTGGTGCACTACTAAAAGATGTTCTTTGGTAAGCTACAGTCTGCAGTTACTCCATTTCTGAACTATTCTAGATGAATAGGCAGGCCTACCTTCACAGGAAGCGTCTTTACCGAGATAGGTTTTCGACTACTTGGGGTTGGCAGTGCGAATCTTTGATATCACATCAAATCGATGATTATCGACAGATTCGTGCAACAAGTTTTTCCAGACGGATATGGGCTGCATCGATATCGGCGAGACAGGCGAAGGCTTTGAGCTCTTCGGTGTCTGCTGGATTAAAACCGCTGCATAAAGGGTGACGACCGAGGAGTGCGTTTACAAAGGCACGCTCTAGCCGATCACCCGGCTCATCCGACTGATATGTCTCGGCCAGATCATACCAGGTACGAAACTTGGGCTTATCAAAGGACTGCCGTGCCTCTTGCTGAAGACCCAGGGTCGCACCAAAGCCGTGCCGAAACAAATCGTTTATACACCAGACGTCCAGCAGATCGGACGCCTTGGCCGTTGCGCCGTCCGGCATGCCGTTTTCCTCTTCGACCAAAAGTGATTCCATTCCTAAAGAAATGGTGTCCCGCACTCGCTCGGCGATGTCTGTTATTTGTTTGATATCACGAGCTTTTTCTCCATAGGCAATGATCGCGCTGTTGATAGCCCAAACGATTTCCTGCTCCAGAACTGACAACCGTTCTCTATCTGTAATCAGAGACAGGGCCTGCTGTAACAGAGAGGTTGCGATCAAAGAGTCGGCGTATACGGACGGCAGTCGGGAGAGGGCGCTGTCTGTCGGTTTTTGAGGCCGGGGTAAGGGCTGGCGTATGCCCGGGCGGGAGAAAAGAACAGCAGCCTCCGCTGGTGGCACAAAGCCGATATCTTGCATACGGCCGTTACGGAAGGACAAGGCCTCTTCCTCGATCTGGGTCGGTAAATCGACCCGGGAATCGCTCAGCAGTCGATGGGACGCGGAAGGATCGCATTGGTACAGCGCGTCCAATAACGAAAAAGGATGGGTCTTCAGGGCTACCTCACTCTTTACATCGAGGAGATAAAAGCCGTCCGGGGTCGCGGCACGGGGCGTTTCTTGGTCTGTAGCCTCATCAGGAATCTGATCGGTATCAGGATCATACACCGTGACGGTCTGGGCCAGATAAAGGAGTTGCACCACATAGTCCAGGGAGAAATAAGCCCTAGCCAGGGCTTCGGGGCCGTTCAGCGCAAAGGCAGTCAGCCATTCATCAAGACTGTCAACGGCAAAGTCATAACGATTCCAGCAATCCAGATCGACACAAGCCTCCAGTTGTTCGTTACTCAACTGGACAAGGATGGGCAGGGCCTGCTCCAGGCCGACCTCTCTGACAATATAATATGCCTCCAAGGGTTCGAGGGCTGCAACTTTATCGGCCAGGTCGGTGGCAGCCAGAATTCTCTCACCTCGGAGGGACAGGGAACGAGTCAGATCAGCACGGAATGGGGTTAATTCAACAATCTTATTATCGGTCATGTTTTCTTGTCAGTCAGAATTGAATAAAATTTGGGTTTGAGGTGCATTGGAACGAAAAAAATACATAAGTTTTTTGGTTACCCCTCATCTTCTGGATCAGGCAACAATAGCAAATCGGCTTTGATCACCATTTCCTGAATGAAACTATTGTGAAAATGAGCCAATTTTCATGAGCTTCACCCTGCCAACCTCAATGATCGATAGGAAAGTACTATCAACGCCTGGAGTGTCTGGAAATGGAGCAAAACGTATTTCTCAGCCGCGAAGGAATCGAGTCGGCTAAAGAAAATGGTTAAGTGGTATTTTTGTGTGGCTTATTATACCCCTTGTTACCATATGGTTTTAATTTTTCGATCCATATCTCCTCAAGAAAATGAAGGTCTTCAGCAGGATCATAATTCGGATCGTCTAGGTGTTCTAGAATTTCGAGTTCACTAAACTCAAACGCTTCTGGGCCAAATTGTTTCCATTCTTGCTGCAATAGCAAATTGCGGCAGTTGCCCATCTTCAATTCGGCTCGATAGCGATTAAGTATTGCAGGCATATTATTACTTGAACCGATGAGAACTTTATAATTTACCTTGTTTTTAATCTGGTAAACCCCCATAGGGCGAGGCGTATTTTTGTATTCCCTTATTTTTTCTTTTTTATTATGCATTTAGGCTCTTTGTTTTAACACGATATATGCTGAATATTTTCTGATTTTTCCTATAACTTTTTGTTCTCCAATGATTAGCTTTAGAAGCGATACCCACCATGGTAAAGGAAATTTGCGGTTATGTTTGGCTGCCTCGTCGTGAAGATATTTCATTTCTTTTTTCGTCCATCCACAATTTTCAAAAAAAGAAAACCAATCAGAAGGGAAAAACTGAAATGGTGAATCCCCTAAAGAATTTCTGAACGTTGGCGATTGATAACGCGGATAAAGATCGGGTGAATAGTATTCACTAATCCATAATCTAAAATTAGACTGGTTTTTAATATCATTTGCCAGGCTGGTAACTGCATCTTCATTTAGATAAGGGATAACACCCTCGGTTAGAATAATTGCAGGGCCTACTCGATGGTTTAATTCAGTGAAGAGCCTTTTCCTTTCAGCTTGATCGGATAAGTCCATCCCGATTCTTTCAATTTTGCATTTCGGCTTTTCGTCTTTCAGTTTTTCATTTTTCAATGCAATGACTTCTGGAAAATCAACTTCGATCCATTGAGTTTCTGGTGGAAGTGAGAGGCGATATGGTCGAGTATCAAGACCTGCCCCTAGATTGATGACGGCTTTATACCCTTGGGTGGTATATTTCTGAATATATTCATCAATCAAAGGGGTTCGAATCGTAACTGACCAATAGGCATATTTCGCAAAGCGTTTCATGGAACCTGAAATTTTCTTTCCGTATTCTCCTATCAATAAAGTTGCAAACGGATCATGGAATAAGGCGTCCTTTCTTTTGCTTTCAATAGAACGATAAAATGCCACCCAGAAAGCAGTATCAGAAACGTTTTTGATCATAGGGGCGTTTGAACTCATAGCAGTTTAGTGTATATCTCTACAGCTTTGGCCAATTGGTTTTGACTCATGTTTACTAGTAACTCATTAGCTATATGTTCAAAACTCACACTCGCCTCTTTAAATACTTTTTGGCCAGTTATTGAGAGTGCTACCATGCTTTGCCTTGCATCCCTCGGGTTCACAACTTTTTCCACTAATTTGTTTTTTTCCATTGGTATTATTAGGCGAGTTACTCCGGAGGCACTCAACCCCACATAATCGGCTAACTCAATTCTGGGAATAGCTTTTGGTGCATGATCCAAATAAATCATGATTAAATACTCTGTAAAACTTATTCCATGGACACTGAGCCTGCTTTCTATTCTTTTCGCAAGCCTAGATGCAAGGAGAGCATTCTTGATTAAAAATGTTGAATTTGTAGTATTATCTGACAAAGTCGCACCTTGATTGATAGTTGATATATGCTTGATCGATAGTTGACTAGTCAAGTATATTTCAAGGCGTTGATTTACGCAAGTGCTAATTCACTTAACCAGTAATGATACAGAAGAAGAACATGTTAGGCAGAGGTGTTGATTCCACAACAGGATCGTGCAGTACCGGATAGATATTTCCACTGCCAATGATAATTGGCAAACTGGACCAACGATTTGAGCTTATTCCTGTATCTAAAAAATTCTGCTGTCCCCCAAATCCTAACAACAATATGACAATATGGTATTAGAGCTTATCCATGAATCTCTTTACCTCAATCATGCATGGAAAGACCTCATCCTATTCCTGAGTATATAAAGCCCGAACAGCAGGAATCTCTACTAACCAGTAAGCCAAATTACGGACATTATGCATGCTCTAAACCGTGATCCGTCCCGATTACTTTGTTGTCACCCCATCAACTGATTGCTCCAATTCTTCTGCCGTGATCAGGCGGTAACTTGTACTTCGTCCCCCGCCCGGATTTTGAATCAGAATGTGGCGGTCGACCAGTTCTCGCATATCCCTAAGTGCGGTGTCGGATGAGCATTTGGCACACTTAGCATATTTCGATGTAGTCATGTGTCCCTTAAAATTGTCGAGCATGCGATTAATTATAAGGCTCTGTCGTTTATTCACCGGATCAAGATTAATCCGGTTCCACAATTCCGCCTTAAAGAGAACCGAGAAAAGTGTATCTTCTGCATTAACAACAGCACGCGAAAAGCAATTTAAAAACCAGGACAGCCAAGATGTAATATCGACACTACCTTTTTGCTGTCTCTCAAGCTGTGTGTAGTATGCTTTACGTTCCTGCTCAATTTGTCTAGACATAGAATAGAAGCGACTTGACGTCTCATCGGCCCTTGCCAGAGCCATATCCTCAATTGCACGCGCAATCCGCCCATTGCCGTCTTCAAATGGGTGAATAGTGACAAACCATAAATGGGCAATACCCGCTTTAAGCACAGGGTCAAGTTTGAGGTCAGTTTCATACCACGAGAGAAACTTCGTCATTTCCACATCAAGCCTGGATGCCTCTGGCGCTTCATAATGCACCGTTTCACGCCCTACGGGACCAGACACAACCTGCATCGGACCTGCTTCTGCTGGTCGCCAAGCACCAACGGTAATACGGTGCATACCACTTCGACCTGTCGGAAACAAAGCCGCATGCCAGTCGAACAAGCGATCCATTGTCAAAGCCTGATCAAAGTTTTGCGTCGCATCCAGCATCATCTCAACAATGCCTTCAACATCACGGCCGACAGGTTTGTCGTTTGGTAGAGGAATACCTAATCTTCGAGCAATAGAAGATCGGACTTCATCAGTATCAAGTTTTTCGCCCTCTATGGCCGACGAGGTCACAACATCAGTTGTGAGGATATACAGACTGGCCTCCTGCCGGATCGGGAAACCTAACGCCTCCATCTTACCGAGTAAACGTCCCTGCCGATAACGAGCCTCGCCGAGTAACGAGGCAAGGGTTTTATCATCCCAGATAAAATTTGGCCATTCTTTCTTTTCATAAATCCACATGCATAATCTCCGTATTATATGCGGTGATTATAGCAAGTATTTGCCGCAATGGCTATTGAAAACCGCAAAAAATGCGGTGAATATCAGCCATAACCGCCGCAAATTCATTCTATTCTGGAGCACAAGGGGACGTTTTTGGCTTTTTGATAATTTCTTCTAATTCAGCATCTTGCAGAACCAGATGGCCCCAAGGAATCAAGACAAATACTCCTTTTTCAAAAAATCTAGGCGTTGATACAACTTTCACTTTATTGTAACTGGTCAAACTATATTGTCTATCGACACCAGTTTGTTTATAACCTAAATCTTACGTGTCAAACTTGGCAATTGTGATATTTAGGTATAATAATTCCTTATACAATCAGTTACAGATTTATACTAAAAGGAATGATGTATGGAACGCTCAGGTAAACTCAGTACAGAAGAACGGAGCTGGATACTTTACGATGTTGGTAATTCCGTTTTTGTATTGGTGATGATAACGGCATTAATGCCCATTTTTTATAAAGATTTTGCGGCATCCCACCTTTCTGATGCTATATCAACCGCCCACTGGGGTTTTGCCAACTCCGCGGCATCTTTAGTTCTCGCTCTGATGTCTCCTCTTCTAGGAGCGATGGCGGACTATAAAATGAGGAAAAAATATTTTTTCCTCGCCTTCCTTTGTATCGGTTTAACGTTCACGCTATCTCTTAACTTTATACAACAAGGACAATGGTTACTCTGTCTGGCTCTCTTTGTCTTTGCGCGTATAGGATGGGCTGGGGCGAATGTTTTATATGACGCCTTCATTATAGATATCACAACCAGAGAACGAATGGATTCCATCTCAGCCAAAGGCTATGGTTTTGGCTATATAGGTAGCGTTGTCCCCTTTGCTATCATCATTGGCATTCTCTATAGTGCAGGTATCACAGATGGCCTCCCGATACAGGCAACAAAATTGGGTTTTATTGTGGTTGCTCTCTGGTGGGGGGCACTTTCACTTCCCGCCATTAAACACCTCAAACAGCGTCACTATATTGAGCCTTCAGCGCGTCCTGTGGCAGACAGTTTTAAGCGGCTGTATAAAACGATGTTGGAGATAAAAAAACATAAACAACCCTTTCTTTTTCTTGTTGCATATTTTTTCTACATTGACGGTGTTGGAACAATTATTTCCATGTCTACCGCCTATGGTCGTGACCTTGGTTTTAGTATCACCACCCTTATCGGTGTCATTCTTTTTATACAGGTCGTCGCTTTTCCGTTCACTCTCATTTTTGGGAGACTCGCTGCAATTTTCACGACCAAGAGAATGCTGTTTGTCGGCATCGGAATATATATTGTGATTACCCTTCTGGCTTTTTATCTCCCATCTATAGAGGACCCTAATCTACGGATATATGCCTTTTGGCTTGTCTCCTTTCTGGTGGCCTCCGCCATGGGCGGGATTCAAGCGCTCAGCAGAAGTTTCTATGGCAAACTGATCCCACCAGAAAAAAGCTCTGAGTTCTTTGGCTTTTACAATGTGTTTGGTAAATTTGCGGCGATCACCGGGCCTTTTCTCATGGGCCTAGTAGGCGGATTGACAGGGCATAGCCGGTGGGGAGTCCTAAGTCTACTTCTTCTTTTTGTTATTGGCGCTCTCTTCCTCACTCAGGTAACTGAAAACCCTAAAGAGGCCTGAACCAGCGCTGATCGTCTAAGGAACGGTACATGGAACAAGGTATATTAGACAAAGAGAAAGACCCGCTTGGTACAATGCTGAGTGACTTTTACTGCGGCGATTCAGAGGCTTTTCTCAATGTATGGTCCTCAACACTTGAAATGTCCAGCATGCAGGGAAACAGCATGTTCCGTGAATTTGAGACAATGAGTGAGGTCGAAAAATGTGCCCTGGAAACCTGCCGGGGACGGATTCTCGATGTCGGTGCAGGAGCTGGTTGTCACAGCCTTATCTTGCAGTCGAGGAGCCTGGATGTCGATGCCATTGATATATCCCCCGGCTGCGTAGAGGTAATGCGCAAAAGAGGAGTAGAAAAGTCCTATCACCGCAACATTCTGGATCCCTGCACTTCTCGTTATGATACCGTTCTCATGCTTATGGATGGGATAGGAATATCAGGCTCCCTTCATGGTCTTAATCTCTTTATTCAACAACTTGATACCTTGCTTGCGCCAGGTGGACTGCTGATCGCTGATTCAACCGATCTGAGCGAAAAATTCCAAAAAAAGGGTGAAGCTGTCTATGATGAGAAGGGAGACTATTGCGGAGAAACTGATTTTGTCATGATATACAAAGGGCTACGGTCGGACCCATTCAGCTGGCTGTATGTGGATTTCGAACTGTTACACACAATCTGCAGCTTTCATGGATTCCGCTGCGACAAACTCATTGAAACGGAAGGAAAACACTTTCTGGCAAGGATATATCACAGTATCGAGGATGGTTGAGGAAAGTCGCTGTCTCTTGCGGAACGTTATGTCAGCTCTGTCCCTTTTCTTTGCTCAACCATTTCGACCGTTTTTTATGAGTCGCCTTAATCCCTTTTATAACGCCCCATCAGACGGTTCATTCCGATAAGGTGTGGCTCTATCTTTTCCAGAAGTTGCCACAGGTCTAATCCCGGTTCCAGTGCCAGCTCCTTATCCAGTGCCAGTACCCAAAAGTAATAATTATGCAGGCCGTGCCCATTAGGCGGCATGGGGCCGTTGTAGGCGGTTTTTCCGAAATCAGTAACGCCGTTGGTATACAAATGGGTTTTTTCATCGAGATGCGTCACATCACCGGGAATATTATACAGCACCCAGTGCACAAAACCATAAGTCCCTCTGCTACTTACCAGCGGGGCATCTGGGTCGTGACAAATAACAGCAAAGGCCTTTGTTCCATCAGGCGGATTTTCCCATGCCAAGGCCGGTGAAACATCTTTTCCTTCTCCGGTAAACTTTGATGGTATTAGAGTATCCTGTTTAAATGCATCACTTTTTAACTGCATTGTTGTCGGTGCAAAAGCCATGATCACTCTCCTTTTTTCAGTTTAGTTTCTTAATTTCACAACAATGAATCAGGGTACTGTTGGTTGTTTTCCCTGTCAACGACTTTACCTATACATTAATAGCAGTATAGGTCTTTTATAATATTTTGTTGAATGGCCACCGATTAAATACATCTTCGATTACTCAACATTTATAGGAGAGATATGGACTTTGGTAAATTAGGCTCCAGGGCCACTTCACATACGAGATGAGTCAAGCAAAGACTCGACCCCTTTATATCGTAGCAGATGGTGATATTCTTAATATCCGCTTCAAGGTGTGATAAAGCCAATAACACATCTGAGATACACAAACGAACTACTGAGTAGTTACAAACCCGTTAAGGAATATGCATGCTTGAACTTTGTAAAGTAAGTTACACCTACCCTCTGGCCCAGGAACCTATACTGAACAACCTCTCTTTTGCCGTCAAAGATAAACATACAGGTATAATTGGCCCAAACGGTTGTGGCAAGACAACGTTACTCCATTTGCTGGTTGGTCTCATCAAACCTACTGAAGGTCAATTACTGTTTCACGGAGAACCTGTTACCACCAAACTGGACATGTATAACCTGCGCAGGGAAGTTGGCTTTTTGTTTCAAAGCTCAGACGATCAACTCTTTTCTCCCACCGTTATTGAAGATGTCGCCTTTGGTCCACTTAACCTCGGATTTAAACCAGCTGAGGCAAGATCAATTGCAGAAAATACCCTTAAAAACCTTGGCCTGAACGGATTTGAAGATCGAATCACCCACAAACTCTCGGGGGGTGAAAAAAAACTGGTCGCTCTTGCCACTATACTTGCTATGCGGCCCAAGGTTTTACTACTAGACGAACCAACCAACAATCTGGACCCCAAAACAACCAGCAGGTTAATTGAAATTCTACAAAACCTCGATCTACACCAGGTAATTATCTCTCATGATTGGGATTTCCTCAGCCACACCACCAACACCCTGTATAAGATTGACCACGGCCACATCCATAGATGTGAAGAAGACCATATCCATATACATCGACATATTCATAAGGCTGGAGATCACCCACACGAACATAATCTATAGCTAGGTAATATTTACATACTTTATCATCGACTTCTATCTTATTCTCTTCAAACTTTTTGGATAAGGCTTCTTGGTTTAATTCTAAACTAAGCTTTATTCACCACAACGTGTTGTTTTTGCTTGTAATAACGTCACAAAATCCTTTACTCTGTATGAGATATACAGAAATGGGTGTACTTTTCAGTTCAAAGTATACCGAAAAAACAGACAATTCATTCAAAAGTTTGAACCTGAAACAGATAACATTTCAGAGCTTTTGGAAAAAATTTAAGGGACTTTTTGATGTCGAACCAGAATCAAGATAGTAACAATAACGCTCCAAAAAGCCAGGACCGCAGACAAGCAATAAAAAAAATCACCGCAGGTGTTGGAGTTCTCGTTGGGTGCAGTGTTCTACCTGATAAATGGACCGCCCCCATTGTAGGTCAGATAGCGCTCCCTGCCCATGCAACAACAAGTGGAACAGCACTAGAAGCGATTGGTGGGTTTAATACGACTGAAGAATTCAGTCTCAGCGTGTTTAAAGGTAATGACAAAAGTTATACCTGGCTGAGTAAGACCGGGGCTGAATATGGCGGCCAGATTAAATTTGTTTTCAACGGTGACTGCGGAGAATTTGTTGTTCCAAATGCAGCAGTAACCCATGGTGCTGATGGCAACACAAGTAACCACAACCAAGCGTTCTACTTCTGTGGTACAGACTTTGCTGCCGGAACAAAAGAAAATAATGGTAACAGAGCATCTGTTTTTACTCCTCCAGGCTGTTCTGCCAGCTCTGTTACTTTGCACTACAACAAATAAGGTTTTTCTCTTCCTCTCAAAACCTATTTTGGGGGGAAGAACTACCGTACATACCGGTGAATCCTTCTTTCTCTTACTTAGCTCTTCTTTTTCCAATCATATAACTTAAACCATAGACTCTCACCCACCTAAGAAGATGTAGCGGATGGCTCACCAGTCTACACCTCAATGATTCAATCAGACACCCTCTATGTCCATAATAGAGCATCGACCACCATTGGCTGGGATAAAGAGTCTTACAAAGATAACTCCCGAGACTTTGCGCCGCCCTCTTCTTCTTATTCTTTGTTGAATTGGTTCGTGGCCAGCCGCTATAACACACCCCCTTCCCGGAAAGACTCTTCTGCACCTCAAATATATTACTTATCAGTACATTTTCACTCCAGGGCGTTATTTGATGAAAAAGTGACAAGGCATTATGTAATTGTGGGTACAGAATTTCAACTTTTCCCCAATCTATTTCATCTAATCGGTTCTCTACTACACTGACGATATCAGCAACAGCCATCAACCTGAATGGTTCATAGGTGAGAGGAGCATGAAAACCATGCTGATACAGATGCCAAAGCATTTCTTCATCAGCTAGAGTATATGCTCGTACACCGTCTACCTCAAACTCTCGTCTATTATTATAAAGGTCTTCAAAATCCAGTTGTTGGTAGTATGGCGGGTCGTCTGGAAAAAGCCCGTGATGCAGCTCAACACAAACCTTCAAACCGTCTAAATCTTTAAATAATGGAGGAAGATGATAGTATCCTTCCGGCAACAACTCACCAGACTCGGAAAAACCGTCTTTTTTAAATAATTCATAAGCACGGAACACATCTTCTTTTGCGAGTAAGAGATCAATATCCCGCATAGGACGTAAACTGATTTCAGAATATACTATGTGAGACAGTGCTGCTCCTTTTAACACAAGACAACGAATACCTTCTGATTCCAGTAACGACAATATCTTACGCAAGCTATGCTCTAAAATGATGTTTGCCTGTTTATGACGAATACTCAGGAACCTCAAACCACGCATAACATCTTTAGGAATGTCTATTTCTATCGCAACTATTGAAAGGTGTTCATGTAACAGTGGTGCCAATCCATGGTATTCTGCCATTTGTAGTAAGTCATCCCAATCGCTCACGTCCTGGCAGGCAACTAACAACTGTTGACGTAGTGCACTTCCCATTCGGCTTCGGGCACAAAGATGCAGAATTGTATTGGTTCTTTTGTGTCTCATGAAAAATGTTGAGAAAAAGAGCTTTTCAAGGTTTCATATAACTCATCAAAGTTTCCATAGGTCAATTGATAGCTTGGTAGGCTTCTGGCAATGTTTGCCAAACGATCTATACCATGGTTACTTATGTTGCGTGCATTCACATAACACTCCATAAGACGTGCGCACCCTAAGGCACCTGATAGACGCGTTATTTTTGTTAATGCACCTTCAAGATAATGTGGAAATAAAACAAGAGATAGGGGAGGTGTTTCAGGAGTGAAATTATCATTTAGCAACCGATGAGGTAACATTAGTCCTGCTGGTCCCGCTATAACATCTTCTGGGCTATAATGAACAAAAGTATTTAGTACGGGTACAGATCCTTTTTTAAACGACACTGGTCTTGTGAAAGGCTGGATTTTGGTTGTCTCTCCCTCAAGCACCACCAATTCATCCGTTAGATAACGGCAACCACGGCTTACAAGCCAGGCTGAAAACGTACTTTTCCCAGAACCACTTTTCCCTGGCAGAAGGATACCTCCTCCAGCTGATCCTAATGCAGCCGCATGAATTGCCAAACCCTCTTTTTTATCCACAATGACATAGTAAATTATTTCATTGATAAGGGTGTATGCAAGTTCATAGTAGTCATCACCTAAGTAGAGTTGCTCTTCTGCTTTTTCCAGTGAGAAAAGTTTTTGCCCACGATCCACGGTGAGATTGTATTCTGATTTTGGAGTATTTTCTAAATCCCGCTGCAGATCACAGCAAAGAAAATCAATAAGCTCCATAGCTTGCAAGCCATGCCAGTTAATCGCAACACAGTGACCTGCAAATCCAACGTAAGAACGTCCTGATTTACCCATTATCAATCACAAGAGCCTTATTCTCGACAAGGGATGTTACCGCAGAGTGAACGTCTGATTGAATGGCGTCCGCCTGCTCTGGATACACCTCTTGAAGTGCATCAATAATATTCTTGACCGATTGACCCTTTCCGCACATTTCCCAGACAAGATATGCTGTCTCATTGAGATATATGCCCTTTGTATTAGAAACTGCATACAAAAGGATTTCGTTATCAAATTTTTCAACTTTGAACTCGGGATTCACACAGAAATTATCGGATAGATTCATTACTACACTTGGAAAATGAGGTTTACAAAACGGTAACAACACTAAAAAAGTAAATAGTGAATGGTCTAAGGAGTATTATCTTAGATTTCTACATATTCAGGATCGTCGCCATCACTAAGTACCCGCCACTCTTCACCTTCGTGGTCAAAATCGGCAATTTTTTCGATATCCATCTTCAGATATTTACCCTGCCCTGTAACGGCAATAGAACCATCTGCTAGAATGATCTTACCTTCAGCGAGGAAATAACGTTTTTTGTCAGAAACAACTTTTGCAAGAACACGGACTTCTTCGTCTAGAGGTACTGGCTTTCTATACTTGAGCGATAAATCAATGGTAACCCCCCAAATATTATCTGCACCAGCCACCATAATAGCTCGACCAATAGTTTCATCAAGTATAGTGGCCGCAACGCCTCCATGTAACCTACCTGGATACCCCTGATGCTCCTCTGCAGGCTTGAAAACCGCCATAAACTGACCATCTTCCAGTTCATAAAAATTGCTCTTTAAGCCAAAGGCATTGTCAATCCCACAGACAAAACACATCTTCGAATTAGGATGCTTTTTCAGAACTTTTACACGCATGGATCTCTACCTTCTATTGAGGTTACACTCCTGGGTCACATCGATAGCATTACTCAAATTTTGAAAAAACCTGTTTGTCTCTTCAGTTTCACCATTCCGAGTTACCATCTCTTCATACATTGTAAAAATCCGCGCCAGCACATGCTGAGCCTCTTCATCTTCAATATCTCCCAGTGCTTCCCATATATCATTTGGACTTTTCATCATTATTTCCTGCGTAAATCTATTCTTTAAAGCCCCTGCATAACTTATTAAGGTAAGTGCAAGAAACCATACAATAGCGCGAAATGTTACTCTTCACCACACCCAAAAGACAGTTTCGGCGGTCCCTTAACAAGCATTTCTGCAATAGTGAGCTTCACTTTTGGATGCAGATGTCTCTTCATGTAAAGCAGATTATTTTCCAAGCCTGCCAGACGCCTCAAAAGTGGTGTTCGCTCAACCGGTACCAATACATCTTTAAGACCCTTTTCTTCAACAATATCCTGGCAACGAAAACAGCCAGGAAACTGCATGGATTGTCCATCAGGTCTCGTCATTTTGGCAGGTACCCCATGGGTTCTACAGACCAGCAAACGATGTTTATACAGTTGGCAGAGACCGTCATGATTGACAGGACACATCACCTGTGGCCTCTCATCCCGCGCCATTGCAGCGTCACAATCGCTGAGATATTGTGTAGCTCTTTCTATCAGCGCATCTTGCTCTTCCTGCTTAAGGGCTTTTACTCCCTCCCAAAGATACGCCCACTCCGCATAGGTGTGGTGTAAAAAATAGGAATCGCAACAGTTGTCCGGACAACCACTACAACTAAACTCTAATTCCCCTGCAACACGTTCGTATTCCTTTTGCAGTTCACTATAAATATCCTCGAGCTCTTTTTTAGCATCACTAGAAAGGGTTATTTCTTTCATAATTCGTCCTCTGAAAAACTCTCTACCTGGTACGTTTCAATGGATACATCAGCTCCTCGCCAACTCTCTTTACTAAGACCTGCTTTACTACACAGATAGTCTAAAAAGAGTTCATGAGTAGCAAGTTGATCCCAAACCTGAGGTAAAAACGTTGCGCTTCGTCCATCTTTTTTCAGTATCACCCCATCAACACCTACCCGTAACTTTCCTACAAGATCATCGCTTCCCTCGTACTTAAGTTTTTCAGGTGGTGTGAGAACTGATATCTCTATAGAAACGCTATCCAGATCTTCTGCTGTGAGGGCTGAAAACCGTTGGTCATGCAGAGCGGCATTCACTGCATTATCCCGAACCCCTTCCCACAAAGCACCAACCGGTATTAAATTTCCAATACAGCCCCGTAACGTACCTTCCAGGGTTAAGGTGACAAAAACCGCTCGTTTACTTAAGAACTCCGGCTCCACTAAAGAATTCGGGGAGTCCCCGCCTCTTAACCTATGGGTAAGAGTCTGCCGGGCAAGCTGCAAAAGAAGAGCGCCTTGTGCCTCTGTCAAATGAGATGTCATTGCCACTCCACTCCGAGCATCATGCAATTAATACCACTACCTATTCCAAGCAGAGCTCCTTTCTGGCCCGGAGTATAAATCTGTTTCTCTATGGCCATTGCCATAGTTATAGGAGCAGAAACAGACCCAACATTACCTAGATTTGCAAGGGTTTCATAATTTTTATCAGGAGATAAACCAAGGCTTTGAAAAAGGAGTTTAGCATGTGCTGAACCAACTTGATGACAAAAGAATCGATCAATATCGCCCCCACGCCATCCATTCTTTTCTGAAAAACGTTCCCAGGTCGTTTTAGCGGTCTCAACGCCCCTGTGCAGGAGTTCCTCAGAATTGGTTGCCATAAGAGTCGAATTGCTCTGCTGTCCACCATGACAGAGATTACTGTGGTTGGTGTTGGCCTCCCACGCACCGTGTACCAGCCGGACTCCATCCTCATTTTCGCTTGCACAACGCATATAGAGTCCCACAGAACCAGAACCTATGGTGAGCGATGCAAAGGCCGGTTTAATCGACTTACGGCTCAATGTCTGGTCTTGAAGTAAGGAAACAAGAGTGGATTCCACAAGCTCTTCTGCTGTTTCTCCAGATACTATGAGACCATTTTTCACCTGGCCCAATTCAATCATATTGGCAAGCATCACCATACCGTCTAAAAAACCAAGGCAGGCGTTGGAAATATCAAAAATGAGTGCAGAAGACGATAACCCGAGACTGTTGTGGACAAAGGAAGCGGTGGCCGGTTCCATCATGTCTCTTGAAACCGAAGTAAAAATAAGACATTCGATTTCTTTAGGATCGATGTCTGCATTGTTCAAGACCTTTTTCCCAGCCATTGTTGCAGCCTGACTGGGTTTGGTACCTTTTTCCCAAAATCTTCTCTGTTTGATCCCACTCATCAATTCCAGACGTCCTGCAGGAAGGTTCAGCCTTTCATAAACTGGTGCCAGCCTGGTTTCTATCTCATCTGAAGAAAGGGTGAGTGGGGGTAATTCGTAGCCAAATGTATCAAGACAAACTTTTGAATAATGTATCATGTAACTTGTAAACGTATTATTTTCAGTTTAACAGGGAGGTTATCAATCACTCCCCGCTTCAAATACAGTAATTGTAAAGGACAACGGGCTCACTTATGGGCCGCCTGTTTTTGCTACACACTCAGATGTGCCAACAGTTTTTCTCTGGTTACTGGGCGTACAATAGTGCCATCAAATTCATTTTTATCCTGCTTTTCTTGAGCAGCGCTATCCTCATCAAGGCTTATGATCGTAGCACGCTGTCCTGTATATTGTTCAAGCTGACGGATTGTTTTTACCGCTTCCAAGCCTTTGATTTGTGAACTGGATGTATCAAGAATAATCAGGTCAAAATGATTCAGTGTTGCTTCATACATAGCCGATCGTTTCGTCTCTGCGATGGTCACCTTCCACCCCGACTCAACTAAATTTTTCACAAAGATATTCTGGCTCTCAATGTCACTGTCCACAACCAGAGCACAACTTCTGAGATGCTCTGTGAGAACCTCTAAAATCTCTTTTCTATCCACCGGCTTTCTAAGATATTCATCCATTCCAGCCCTGAGGCATTTTTCGCGATCTCCCGCCATTGCGTGAGCGGTAATAGCCACTATAGGAATGTGTCCGCCATGTTTCTTTTCATGGGATCTAATGCGCCTTGTCGCCTCAAGCCCATCAATACCATCCATCTGGATATCCATAAGGATAAATTCGTGCTTACCGCTACAGGCCGCCTCAACAGCTTCTTCACCACTGGCCACAGAAAACACTTCAACTCCCAATTGTTCCAGTACTTTTTCAATGAGGACACGATTAATGTACTCATCTTCTGCGAGCAGAACCTTGGCACCACGAAGAGCATAGGTTGCCTCTTCTTGAATATTGGCTACGGTCTCTGTTGTTTTTTCCTGAAGCGTTGCAAAGTCTGCAACCTCCTGATAAGGAAGTACAAACCAGAATTTTGTACCGTTACCGTCGCTTTCAACACCAATTTCGCCACCCATTAGTTTTACCAGTTGGGAGGTTACCGTTAACCCCAGACCAGTCGTTCCTATGGATAATGGAAGGGGGATATTTGGTTTTATCTCTTGCTTGAAGTAGTGACTAATCTGTTCAATTTTTTCTGCCGCGATACCACAACCGGTATCTTCTACACCAAATTTAAGCTTTAGGTTGTTATCAGTATCATATCCATCATTTTCTATGGTAATCGACACAGAACCTTTGTCGGTAAACTTGATACCATTATTGACTATATTTGTGACGATCTGAGTAAGTCTTGCCCAGTCACCATGAACATGGGTGGGAACATCTGGAGCTACGATGCAATTAAGTTCCAACCCTTTGTCTTGGGCCGACTGGCTCATCACATAAAGATCATGATCAAGACTCTGTTTCAGATCAAAATCCTCGGCCTCAAACTCGATCTCCCCAGTTTCAATTCTGGAAAAATCCAGCACTTCATTGACGACAACAAGAAGTCGATCAACAGAGGAGCCGACCATCTCCAGATACACACGTTGTTCTTTAGATAACTCCGTTTCTAAAACAAGATCGGTCATTCCAACAATACCGCTCATGGAAGATCTGATCTCATGACTCACATTCTCAAGAAACACCGATTTAACCCGACTGGAAAGCTCTGCTCGAACAATACCCGCCTCACATTCCTTACGATCCACTTCACAAAGCTGGGCATTACGATTGCCAACAATCGCCTGCACGGCCCTTTTTTTAAGTAACTTATTGGTCCGTTTTTGTTCAACAAGTTCCGCTTCTAATTTTTTTATTCGTTTTTCTAACTTTTCAGTATCAGACACAAAACCCTCCAATCTCTGCTTTTACACAGAATTATCTCATTGACATCTGGTGATGTTAACACATTTCAATAATATCAGAAAAACCTTGCCGTACATGGTTCATAACCTTTTGTATACTATCATAGATAGTATCTGGTTCGCTCACATTTAAGGCCGTAACATATAAAGCCCACTCCTCCTGCCCCATGACAAGAAAAAGTCCCTTACCTCTATGAAGCAGGGCCTGAAGCTCTTTAGAGGAAACTCTTTGACCGCTTTTTTTCAGTATGGATTCAGCAGCTGTTAAAAACTCATTCAACGACTTCGAAGAGCTCGCAACCAGTATTTCCGCCTCTCCATCATCCACCTCATATTTTACTTTAAAGTGGTTGTGTAATTTGGCGATACCAACTGATTTTGGAACTGGCATTGTAGAATTTTTTTTCTCTTTACTTCCACTATCCATGGTCCCTCCTGTAATAAGATCCAATTTTTTAAGATGATCTATAAGTTTGGCCTGATCTACTGGAGACAGTGTTACTCACTCATTATATATAACTAACAATATTATGTGAGTTACACTAATAAAACCTTTTTTGAACTAACGACGAGGAGGCTGTCCGAGAGTTCTCTACCAGATTCTCTGTTTATGTCTGATCTCCCAACACTTATGGATCTTTTTATTTCTTGAGAAATCAAAAGGTATCGTTTGAGCAGTAATCTCTTTTACTTCAAATTTTTCTTCCACCTCTTCATCGAGTTTAAATTTTCTAAAATTCGTTGAAAAGATAAGCAGTCCTTCCGTATCGAGACGACTCATTGCAAGGCCTATTATCTGTAGATGGTCTGTTTGAACATCAAAGACTCGTCTTTCCTTTTTGGTATTTGAAAAGGTTGGTGGATCCATGAAAATTAAGTCAAATTTTGCTCTTGAAGCTGCAAGCCACTGACCACAATCCCCTTGCTCTACCTTATGTTTCACTTCAGAAAATCCATTTACCGCAAGATTGAGTTTTGCCCAATCCAGATATGTAGATGAAAGATCAACTGTCGTTGTACTTACCGCGCCACCCATTGCTGCATGCGCCGTTGCAGTACCTGTATAGGCAAAGAGATTGAGAAAACGCTTGCCCTTCGCTTCATTGTATATTTTTTGGCGTACTGGTCTGTGATCTAAAAAGAGCCCGGTATCTAAGTAATCGGTAAAGTTAACAAGCAGGGAACAGGCTCCCTCCCTCACTTCATACATCTTCTTTTTACTATCCTTTTTTTCGTACTGACTGGTTCCTTTTTGTCGCTCCCTTCTTTTTACGAAAATCCGGTTTGACCGTACCCCCAGCACCTCACGAATCACTTCAAGGCCATGACGAAAACGACTGGCAGACAGTTCTGCATCAACTGTTTTAGGAGCAGCGTACTCCTGTACATGAATCCATTTTGAATAGATATCAATACTGAAATTATATTCAGGTAAATCACTGTGGTATACCCGGTAACAATCAACCTGCTCTCGCTCAGCCCATTTCAACATCTTTTTCATGTTTTTGAGCAAACGATTGGCAAATTCCCCTTTCTCTTCTATGGCCTCTACCTCAGGCAGCTGCCAGGTAAAGTTTGGTTCTGAATCAGGTTGCACCGTTCCTGTTAATAACCTGCAAGGTATGGATCCGTTATGCAGTTTATATTTTTTATCCCAGGCAAAAGTGAAGCTATCTGTTAATTCAGGGTTTGAAATAAATGCACCAAGCCGCCACCCCACAAATCGTTCTTTGGCTATTCTTCCGTATGCACGATACAAACGCGCTACATATTCTGTCTCTGAAAGTCGTTCTCCATAGGGAAGATTGGAAAGAATCATCCCACTTGTACTCGGTGGAGAAAGGGTCGCAAGATCCGCTTGACGAATTTTAATGACATCTTCAAGACCCGCCTGGTGAATATTTTTTTTAGCAGCACTCACTGCCACATGATCTGAGTCATATCCAACAATAACAGGCCATTTCTTCAAAAGGCCAGCATCTTCTCTTGCCATTGCCTCTTCAACCAGACGTCTCCAAAGAAGATCATCATGGCCCGCCCACTCATAAAAACCAAAGTAATTTCGACTTAGCCCCGGTGCAGAATCACCAAACATCATAGCTGCTTCAATAAGCAGTGTTCCACTACCGCACATAGGGTCTACAAGGTCTCCACCCTCTACAGGCCAACCAGATAATGCAACAATTGCCGCACCAAGGGTTTCCTTAAGAGGAGCAATAGTTCCCTTTGCCCGGTATCCGCGCCGGTGCAAGCTCTCACCTGACATATCTACAAAAAGAGTCGCCTCTTCATCTTCAAGGTGAAGATGGAACTGAACGCCCGGCTTATCGCCTTTGACAGAAGGTCTGTCTTCCATCTTTTCTCTAAAGACATCAACCAGGGCATCTTTTACTTTGAGTGCGGCGTACCTGTTGTGGGTGATTTTGGACGTTCCTGTGATAGTGCAGTTTATCGCAAAGGTGGTTTTGACATCCATATGTTCCTGCCAATCAACATCCTTTGATTTTTCATACAGCATCTCTTCATCAGCAACTGTAAACGATGATATTTTAAGAAGTATCCGTGAAGAAAATCTTGACCAGAGACAACATCTATATACCGTTTCAAGATCACTTTCCCAAGTGACCACCCCTGTACCCACCTCAATATTTTTACCACCAAACTGATCAATTTCATCTCTGACAAGAGATTCAACTCCGGTGGCACAGGTTGCAACTACATTGAACATTTTCATATATTACGCCTTACACCTTGTTCTGGTTAGCAACATCGACCCAAAGAACAGAGAATTATAAACAGTTATTTTATTCATTTTTTTACCGATTAGCCCAAGCACATGCACATCAGAGAAGTGGCATACAATCGTTTTCTTGCCGTTTTCTCTACAGTTTATTCTTGACCTCTACAACAATACGGCTAAATTAGATATTAATTTTGCTTGATTTCGCTTATGTCCAACAAACAGCACCTACATACAATACTATAATCCGTTTTTAAACAACAGGAGCTCCTATGAAAAGAAATATACTAACGACGCTTATCTTAGCATGTACTATCAGCTCTTTTCTTGTCGTATCAGGTTGCAGTAAGAAAAATGTTGTCGCGCCTGATTCCAGCATGAATGGAAACGGCTCCTCAATATCCGGTGGCACTGATATAAACTATCCTTCAGCTGGCGGCGGTTTTTCTGAAGAGAATATGCCTACAGAAGGAACTCTTGACGACTCTACAAACAACTATGGTTCAAATGACCCAAGGCATATGGCCGATCAACAGTCTGATGAATACAAAAAAATGCATGGCAGAAGCTCCGCCAACCTCTCTCCAATCTATTTTGATTTTGATCAGGCGGGTGTAAGCCCTTCCATGACAGACACTCTGATCCAAAATGCGGACAACCTCAACTCCATTCCTAATGCACATGTTATAATCGAAGGAAACTCTGATGAAAGAGGAACCAACGAATACAACCTGGCTCTTGGAGAAAGAAGAGCCATTAATACTCAGGAATACCTTATCAATCTTGGAGTCGATCCAGAACGTATGAGAACAGTATCCTTTGGAGAGGAAAAACCACTTTTCCAGGGACAAGATGAAGAGAATTACCAATATAACCGTCGGGTAGACTTCGGTTTAGAATAATAAAAAAGGGGCTCGGATCCAACGCGATCCGTGCCCCTTTTAAAATGGTTATCTCAAAATTCCTACAACCCCTTCTTCACCTTCTGTAAAATCAAAGCAACCACCTCATCGACACTAATCTCAGTTGTGTCAATTCTACTCGCATCTTCTGCTTGCACTAAGGGGGCTATCTCCCTCTCACTATCGTTTTTATCCCTTGTAATGGTCATCTCAAGAATCTCATCTAAATCAGCATCCAATCCCTTGGCTCTCAACTGACTATAACGTCTTCTCGCCCTTTCCTCTGATCTGGCATCAAGAAAAAACTTAAAGGCAGCTGTGGGAAAAACAACGGTTCCGGTATCCCTTCCTTCGGCAACTATCTGCCCTCGCTCGCCGTAGCTTCTCTGCATGGAGGTCAAATAGTCTCTTACCACAGGCAACGCAGAGACATTTGATGCAACCATTGCCATTTCCGGGGTTCTAATTGCATCACTCACATCTCTGCCGTTTATAATAACACCAACGTCAGTGGACTTTCCCGTTGCAGGTAACAGCTGTAGGTCGAGTCCTTGCAGAAGTTGTTCAATAGCTGCAAAATCTGTCAGATCAACCCCATCTTCCTGTAAGAAAATCCCCACCCCACGATACATTGCACCAGTATCAAGGTAGGTAAATCCAGTGGCTGCTGCCACCATTCGACTCACAGTGGACTTTCCAACCCCTGCAGGGCCATCAATGGTAATTATATTTTGTTTATTAGACATAGTTGAGCTCATCCAGACATTTTTTCAAAGATCCCAGAAGACGGGTGTTTTCTTGTTCAGTACCAACAGTTATCCGGATAAAATTTGTAAAACCGTATGCACTCATTGAGCGGATAATAACTCCTTCATAGAGCATTGCCTGATATAGTTTATCAGCATTTCCTTTCACATCTATCAGGAAAAAATTGGTCTCTGTGGGATAACTTTTACAGCCAATTTCATTCGCCCCGTCACTGAGAAAAACGATACCTTCTTCTGTTCGCTTAAGTGTCAGTTGATAATAGTCTTCGTCTTCAAGAGCTGCTAGCGCACCTACTTGAGCCATCTGGTTTATATTAAATGGCTGACGTACTTTATGGAGGCAGGTTGCAATCTCACTTGGCATCAGTCCAAACCCCACCCGCAAGCCTGAAAGTCCGTAAGCCTTAGAAAAGGTGCGGAGAAAAACAACTCCCGGACGATCTTTATTATTTCTCATAAGACCCAGAGGTTCTGGTCTTAACTCTTCTTTCATAAAATCGACATAGGCTTCATCGAGTACAACAACCACATGTTCTGGAATTTTGGTCAAAAAAGCTTGTAACTGTTCAAGCTCTAATGCGGTTCCTGTAGGGTTATTGGGATTGTCTATAAAAATAAGTTTTGTTTTCGGCGATACCTTCTCTTCAATAGCAGCGAGGTCATGATGCATATCTAAAAGAGGTGTAACGTGATTGATCCCCCCACGTACCTGAACAAATTTTTGATACATAAGAAAAGACGGGTGGCTTGAAATAACCTCATCCCCTTCCCTTACAAAGGCCTTAACGAGGAATTCAATAATCTCATTTGAGCCATTTCCCAAAACAATCTCAGAAGGTAAAGCACCAGTTTTCTGGGCCAGCGCTTCCACGAGATAGTGGCATGATCCATCCGGGTAGCGATGCAGATTAAGCAACTCCGCGCGGAGGGCTTCTACCGCCTTAGGTGATGGACCCCAGGCATTTTCATTAGACGCAAGCTTTATGGAATTTGTAATACCATATTCCCTTTCCAGCTCTTCCAGCGGCTTTCCCGGAGGATAGGGTTTTATAGCTTCTATATTTTGTGGAATATCTAATTTCAAACTATCACCGTCCTCAATTTTTTTTCTTAAAAAACAACGCAAAGAGATACTTTCTCAGGTGTCCAGAAGAAAGTATTCCCTTACGATCTAAACAAAAATCCAATCTACGGGCTCATCTATAAAATCAGATATCAAGTTCCCGCTTTTCTAGGCCAACACCCTGTTCCAGGTTAAAGCCAATTTTCAGAAGTGTTTCCTCGGAAAAATGATCTCCCTGCAATTGAACCCCCACCGGAAGTCCTTCCTTTGTATAGCCTCCCGGTACTGACATCCCTGGCATCCCAGCAAGGTTTGCCGATATTGTGAGAATATCTGACATGTACACCGCTAAAGGATCATCGCTATTTTCCCCCATTTTCCAGGCCGGGGTAGGAGTAACAGGTGAAATCAATGCATCACACTGCTCAAAAGCTTTCTTGAAATCCTCAAGGATAAGTGTTCGTACCTGTGATGCTTTTTTATAGTACGCATCATAGTACCCTGAGGACAATGCAAATGTTCCAATGAGGATTCGACGTTTTACTTCAGGCCCAAAACCGCTGGATCTTGTCTCTTTATACATATCTATAAGACTACCCGCGTCTTCTTTTCGGTAGCCGTATAAAGCTCCATCATAACGGGCAAGGTTGGAGCTGGCCTCGGAAGAGGCAATCAGATAATAAGCCGCAACACAATATTCTGTATGGGGTAGTGAAACTTCAACAATTTCGGCCCCTTTTTCCTTTAATACAGAAATTGCGTTTTGAATAACAGCTTCAACTTCTGGATCAAGCCCTTTGGTAAAATATTCTTTGGGTACCCCAATTTTTACGCCCGCAAGACCTGAGGTAAGTGAATCCGTATACTCTGGAACATCTCTTTTAACAGAGGTGGAGTCCATGTTGTCATATCCGCTGATAACGTCCATCATTATAGCGCAATCCTCAACAGATTTACTCAAGGGACCTATCTGGTCAAGCGATGATGCAAAAGCGGTGAGACCAAAACGTGAAACTCTGCCATACGTAGGCTTCATCCCAACCACCCCGCAAAGAGAAGCGGGTTGCCTGATTGATCCACCAGTGTCTGAACCAAGAGATGCAGCGCACTCAAGAGCCGCAACAGAAGCTGCCGAACCACCCGACGACCCACCGGCCACATATCCTTTTTTATATGGATTTTGTGGCACTCCAAAACTGCAGGTTTCTGAGGTTGAGCCCATGGCAAATTCATCCATAGTAACCTTACCAAGGATAACGCCACCTGCATTTTTTATATTTTTTACCACTGTGGCATCGTAGGGAGGAATAAAATTCTCCAGCATCTTCGATCCGCAGGTCATCTTCAGATCTTTTACGCAAAGAAGGTCTTTGAGGGAAACAGGTATACCACACAATTTCCCAGCTTTACCCTCACTTCTGTCCTTGTCAGCTTGGACCGCCTGTTTCAGAGCCCCTTCACTATCAATTGTAATATACGCGGATACATTATTTTCCACGGCCTCAATTCTATCAAGGTAACTCTGGGTCAGTTCAACACTTGTGAGTTCCCCTGCTGCCATTTTTTCCAGAGCCTGGGAAATAGTCAATTCATACAGTTTCATGTAAACCTCAAAAAAAAAGCGGACACTTCTGTGTCCGATTCAATATCAAAATTAAAATTTTTTTTTATTAAATTACCTTGGGCACCTGAAAAAACTCACCATCCTGCTCTGGCCCGTTTTTCAATGACTCTTCCTGAGTAAGAGACTCTTTTATAACATCTTCACGGAAGGCATTACTCACAGAGAAAACATGGGTGGTAGGTATTACGTCTGAGGTGTCGAGTTCTTCAAGCTTATCCACATAGGAGAGAATATTATCTAACTGCCCTGTCATTGTTTCAAGCTCACCTGCAGACAGATTCAGTCTTGCCAGATTTGCAACGTGTTCTACTTCTTTTTTGGTTATTTTCATTACGTTAACTATATAAATTAATGGTTGTTTTTGACCCCGGTAAACCGGATAATAAGCCGGGACTAATTTCAGTGCCCCCTCGGAGTCTGTCGCTTACCCGGAGTCTGTCGCTTACCCGGAGTCTGTCGCTTACCCGGAGTCTGTCGCTTACCTGAGGGGTATAAGTACCTTATCTTAAGAAGATAACGATAAAGAGCTTTCTCTGGGAGTGAAATCTACAATAGAACGTGAAAAATAGTCCACTATTGTTTTATCAAACTGTGTTCCACTACATTTTTTAAGCTCTTCCAAAGCCTGGTCCATAGACATATTGGTCCTGTAATTTCTCCTGGAAGTCATAGCATCATAACTATCTACCACGATTATTATTTTTGTTAAATCATCAAGTTTATCCCCGGTGAGTCCATCCGGGTATCCCTTGCCATCCATTCGTTCATGATGATGGCGGATAATAAATCGCTCTCGCTCCATAAAACCAAGAGGTTCAATGATATTTGCACCAACACTTGGATGTTTACGAATCAGTAACCACTCTTCATCTGTAAGTTTTCCCGGTTTTTGTATACAGGATAGATCGATGACAAGCTTACCAATATCATGAAACTGTGAAGCCCTTCTTAAAATAGTAATTTCGCTTTCGGAAAGATCCATCGCCCTACCCAGCATAAGTGCATACTCGGTAACCCGTATTGTATGACCTGCTGTATAGAAATCTTTCTCCTCCATAGCATTCTGAAGGCTTGTCATAAGCTGCACTGTTGCTTTCTCAAGACTGTTACTGTAGGTAACCAGGAGTTTATTCTGTTTTTCCAGCTGTGCAGCTTTGACCTGTATATCATCTTCCAACGCGGCTTTATACTCCCTCTCCTGGAGCATATACATCCTTTTTTCTATTGCTCTTCTTATTTTAACATTAAATATATCAAGGTCTTCTATAGGTTTTGTTAAAAAATCATAGGCTCCGAGATTAATCGCTTTAACCGCATAATCCATCGAACCAGCGCCTGTAAGAAAGAGAACAGGGGTATCATAGTTAAGCTCGTTGAGCTTTGCCATGGTTTCGAAACCATCCATACCCGGCATATTGATATCTAAAATAATAACGTCAAAGGTATCGTCTATGGTTTCAATTACTTCAGAACCATTTACCGCTGTCTCTACCTCATACCCAAACATTTTAAGTATCTTTGATACTGTTGTCCGGACCATGGCATCATCGTCTGCTACCAATATTTTTTTATGCTCTACATTCACGAACTATTCTCCAGGTTCTTTCGCTTAGATATAAGGCTACATGTTCCAATATCGTTTTGCTAACTCTCGCACTCTTTCAATTGCCGGATGGGGCGTCTGTTCCGTTTCTAATGTCTGGCTTAATTCTTCATCTATAGATGTTAAAAATGGTGTATTCAGTTTTCTACCAAAAAGTTCAGTTACTGTTCCATTCCGTTGTCTTTTACTTCTTTACCTCGCCATTATTTTTTGATGTAAACATTCTATTCCAACCACAATAGTATAACTTAAGAAATCACGGATACACAACCAACTGCCTAAATTTGGCAAAAAAAAACGCATTCCATAAAAATGGAATGCGTTTTGAATTCTTCTTACTTTAAAGAAATCACATTGGTACAATCAGTTTATTGGTTTCTTCATTCCAGGTAACAACCAGGTACCAGAGAACCATTGCACCAGCAACTATGAGAAGTGTTGGTCCATAACCGAGTGCATCTGGCATATATACAGCTTTGCCTAAAACATATTCTTCATCACTTATCCATGCCTTCATAACAGAAGCGGAAATTGCGAAAAAAGGTACAACCATCATAAGTTTTACTTGACCCTCACCAACCCTCCAAAGGGTACCTGATCCACAACCACCGGCAAACATGGCACCAAGTCCAAAGATAAAGCCACCCACAATACCACCCCAACCAAAGGTAGGGCTCACATAGTTAGCAGCTGCAAGAACAGCTTCACCTTCCGCTCTAACTGGTACCGCGTATTTCAAAACTGCCGCTCCAATTGCAACGATAACAATGGACAGCATAACAGATTTTGCAAGAGTACAGTCACCTGTCATATGTGGCTCACGGAACCCCTGTACCATACACCAGCGACCACGCTGCATGGTATATCCGAGACATGCTGCAATAAGGATTATTCCACTAAGTGAAGCTATATAATCGCTGTCTTCATTACCTGCATAAGTATATGCAGCTGCAATGATTCCCAGAATACCAGCAGCACCTAAAATGTACTGAACTTTAGCTGGAAAGCTTATTATTTTCGAACCGCCATCACCCCAGGTAATGTGTTCCATTTCAAGATAGAGAAATTTAAGTCCTAAAATTACACCAAAGACCATACCAAACATCATGGTAAACCCGTTCGCTGCAAGATTTCCCAGAGCATTATAAAAACCACCAACATTACATCCGCCAGCAAGTGTTGCTCCTATCCCCATGAGGAGACCGGCAATCACAGCTTTAACCATCTCACGGTAGGGTGGAATACGCAGGGCAAAATCTTTTCCTAGACATGCTGAGATAAAAGCACCAACGACAAATCCAATACCAATAACCGATCCAGAAGCTACCAAAATGGATCGCGGTGCTTCATCGTAGTAGGCAAAAACCCCAGCTTCAGATCCAAAAAGGCTGGCCCCACCAAACATAATCCAGTCACCCCAGTTTCTTATCGCTCCAACAGCACCCCATGGTCTCCACCAGGCCATTATCATAACCGAGAAAAAAGCTACTATTACTCCTGTTACATATGGATTCCACTCCTTCTCACACAATAATCCGTATAATTCTTTAGCCTTATTCTTAAAAACAGACTCCTCACTCATAACTTCGTTCTCCTGATTGAATATGCATATAGTTGCGTCAAAAATGAAACCTAATTTTTTACACAGCGCCTCTGGTTTTGTCAAGATAAACGACCTGTCTTCCCGCGAACTAACACATTGTAAGAGCAACAAGATAACATCATTACTTTGGGTATTTTAAAATACCTTATTTTTCGATCCTTGACAGATAATTTCAGCTACAGTACTTATCATGGTTGAAATTTTACATTTATATAGGTTTTTATTTTGATATGCCTATAATTACGTCCAAATTTAAGTTTAATTTCATACACAGAGCCTCTGTTTTTGTCAAGATAAACGACCTGCACCTCCCCACGCTAACACATTGTGACAGCAATAAGATAACATCATTACTTTGGGTATTTTAAAATACCTTATTTTTCGATCCTTGACAGATAATTTCAGCTACAGTATTTATTACGGTTGGAATTTTACATTTAATAGATTTTTATTTTTAATAGTGCGGTTTGTGCAAACGAATATCAATTAATTCATTTTAGGAGAACAATATGAGTGATGCAAAACAAGTAGCAGATGATGTAACTCCAGCAAGTGTTCTTGATGCTAAAGGTCTGAGCTGTCCAATGCCTCTTCTTCGTACCAAGAAAGAGATGGGTAAATTAGCTGGTGGAGATGTTCTTCAGGTAGATGGTACCGATCCAGGTTCCAGAAATGATATCCCAGGTTGGTGCGAACGTTCTGGGCATGAGTATCTTGGCGAAAAAGAAGGTGAAGGTTTCATCAGCTTTTTCATCAAAAAAGGTTAATTTTTATTAGCCCTTTATTGTTTTGATGAGTATTTCGCTCTGAATGTGGTTTCTTTTCGAAATTTCACTTTCAGAGTATTTTTATTATACGGAACCACCTTTTTTTGCGGAGGAAGTAATAATGGCAAAAAGTTTAGGAATTTTTGTAACTTCACCTGATAGCATGGCGCACGTCATTGGTATTACCAAGGCTGCCAAAGCTAAAGGATCTAAAGTAAAAGTTTTCTTTACCTGGAAAGCTACCACCCTCTCTAAAGATCCTCGTTTCCCAGGGCTTTGTGAATTGGCCGACGACGTTGCAATCTGTGTCGATAGCTATGTTAAACAAGGTTTTGCCGTTGATGATATTCCTGAAGGACTTGAGCCTAAAAAAATGGCTACCCAGGCTCAGCACGGTATTATTATTGAAGATTTCGATTGCTACTTAAGTCTGTAAGGAGATATCAAATGGAATACAAAAAAGTTTGTTTAATGTACAGACACGAAGACTATGCTCTTGATGGTATCCGTTCTGCTCTTGGTCTCGCAGTTGAGAACATGTACGCATACGGTGTTGTCATGGACAAAGAAATGGATAAGCTTGATGAACTCAATCAGGAAAGTATCGAAATGCTTCGTGATATGGAAGGTGATGTGTACTCAACTGTTCCTGCTAATGTTGAGAAAAATGGATTTGAAGCCATTGATATCGAAGCGCTTGGTGAAAAACTCCGTGAAATGACACACATTGTACCATACGGCATTAAATAATTTTCAGGAGCTATGACTATGAAAGTCCTCAATGTATACAGATCAGAACCAGATGCAACTGTTCAGAAACTTGTTGAAATTGTTACCCGCGACCGCGAAGCTGACACTTTTGACCTGAATGTTGATTCCCCAGATTATGATGGCCTAGTAGAGAAGATTTTTTCTGCTGACCAGACCATCTGCTGGTGGTGATAAGAACGCATCAGTTGTCTCACTAACAGGCAGAATTTGTATTTTTTCTGTCTGTTAGTATCTTTTGTATAGCATCATGTACAGTTGGTCGGAATTTTTGAATTCCAGTTAAATCCTCGTTACACAACACCCTGTTTGTCAGTAGTATCACTCCCCTCATTTCTTCTAAATCCAGCCAAAATGAAGTGCCGGTAAACCCGAGATGTCCGATAGTTTTATCTGAAAAATATGTACCGCTGCTTGATATGGGTTTTGAGGGTGTATCAAAGCCTAACAACCATCTACCCTTCTTCATTCTAAGTGCTTGTCTCATCAGTTCAAAAGATATTGCCGGATGTGCATAACTACCGTTGTACATTTTCAATAAGGTCGAAGTGAGCTGAACGAGAGCATCCGCGGTACCAAAAAGACCAGCATGTCCTGCAACACCACCTAACAGCCTACAGTTATCATCATTGACCAGCCCAGAAAGCTCTTTATTTGACCACTGACACCTTCCTGTTGTCCCAAACACCATTCCCTTCACTGGGTGATTTTTTGTGAATAACAAGCCTTTATGAAGCCTTAAAGGTCCCAATATTGTCTTCTTCCAGTATTGATCAAGTTTTTCCCCAACTATCTTTTCAACAATTTTTCCAAGCAGTACATATCCCAAATCACTGTACAGCTCACTACTGCCAGGATCAAAGGTCAGGTCTTCTTTGCTTATACTCCTCACAATTGCTACATCTCTTTCTTTCTCAGGAAACGTAAGATACGCTTTATAATATTCCCTGTGAGCAGGTAAGCCTGAGGTGTGTTCGAGGAGATGAATTATCTGTATCCGTTTTCCTATGTTCCCACAAAAATCAAAATATTTACTTACCGGGTCAGTTAAACTCAGTCTTCCTTTTTCAACAAGAGCAAGAATACAAAGTGATGTAACCAGTGGTTTTGTAAGCGAGGCAAGATCATACAAAGTAGAGTTATCAACCGGTTTTGATCCTAAAACCTTCCCAGACTGTCCATAGTTGAAAATAGCCGTGTTAAAAGAACTTTTATTATGTTCAATAACCCCTACTGAACATGCCGTAAATACGTTATTTTTTAGATTTCCATCTACAATCATACCTAGGGTCTTTCTGATCTGTTCGTTCAGCTCTGTATCCATTTTTTCTTAACTATTATTGTATTGAAATTTCTGACTATTTTTACTAAGTTGTATGGAACATGCATATATAAATATATGTATGTTTTTTCGACAAAATTAGCTCGTGTACTCTTACTCATTATTTAGATATCAACATTGTTATCAACAACCAATAAACGGTCAATTGTTTATACACTATTAATACAATGTTAATCCAATTGTTAATAACTCAATTTCCACAAAACAAAGAATTTATTAACTTTTGTTTTGTTCAAAAATTTATGTTTAATTTTAGTAGTTTAAGTAGTTAATCAACATATGAATACGCCTAATAATAATAATAAAAAACTATATAATAAGACTATATCAAAGGAGTTTCGCTATGGCGCTTAACTGTACGGTCACCAAAAACGATTTCTTAGATGGTTTGAATAGTCTTCAGAACATCACAAACAAGAAGGGAACACTTGCTATTCTCTCAAATGTTCTCATCGAGACAACAACTGGTGGACTAACACTCACTGGTACAGATTTAGAAGTTGGTCTCAGACTTTTTGTTCCAGCTGAAATACATGGGGAAGGATCTCTTACTCTTCCTTCAAAGAAGATCTTTGAGATTGTAAGAGAATCTGGCTCTGAAAGCATCTCTATTGAAGAAACAGATAACAGCTGGGTTATTATAAAAGCAGGTCTTAGTACCTATAACCTTGCTGGTATGGCAAATGACGAGTATCCTGAGTTTCCCTTCTATGAGGAAGACAGTTTTTTAAAGTTTGAGACATACATTTTCCTCGAGCTTATAGAAAAAGTTATCTATTCAATTGCTAATGAGCAGGAAAATATCTATTCCCTCACCTCTGTTCTTTTTGAAAAAGAAAAAATTGATGATAAAAATTATCTGAAGATGGTTTCATCTGATGGGCATAGACTCTCCATCATGCAAAAGGATGTTGCTGTAGATCTTGACCAGCTAAAACTCAATGATGTAACCCTTATTCCTAAGAAGGGTATTCAGGAGTGGAAAAAATTCTGTGAAGGTAGAGATGCAATAGAAATCTCTTTTGAGGAAAAACAGCTGGTTCTACGAGATGATAAGGCAGTTATGGTCATTCGTCTTAAAAGTGGTGAATTTCCACAATATTCCGCTATTGTTAATGCTGTTGAACTGACGAACTGTTTAAAGATTAACAGAATCCCATTTCTGGAATCTTTGAAAAGGATCAATTTGTTCACTGAGGATATTTTTCACACCATATCTCTTCAAATTGAACCAAATAGAATGGTGCTTTCCTCCCAGAATGCTGATCTCGGAAATGCAAAAGATGAACAAACCGTTATCTATGAAGGTGAATCGTTAACTCTAGGGTTTAACTGCAGGTACTTTATAGAAACACTTCAGGCAATGGAATGTGAAACTGTAGAGGCATATATCAACAGCAATGCCAGCCCATGTCTTATGAAATCCGAAGATGATAAAGGATTTGTAAGTGTTATCATGCCAATGCAGTTGTAAGATACGATATTATTTTTTGTTTTAAAAACTCTCTCCCACAGTAGGATTTGCCAGGCAAACTTTAGGGAATGAGATATTCATATTTAACAGAGGTTTTAGTGTGACTGAAACAAGTAACGACTATAGCGCACAACAGATACAGGTTCTCGATGGTCTTGAAGCGGTAAGGAAACGACCTTCGATGTACATAGGTAATACGGCAGAAGAGGGTCTTCATCATCTTATCTGGGAAATTGTTGATAACAGTATTGATGAAGCACTCGCGGGCTACTGTAGCCGTATTAGAGTTACAATCCACGAAGATAACGCTGTATCAGTGGAAGATGATGGTCGTGGTATTCCTGTTGATAAGCATCCAACAGAAAATATGACAGCTCTAGAGCTTGTTATGACCACACTTCATGCTGGTGGTAAGTTTGACCATTCTTCCTATAAGGTTTCTGGTGGTCTGCATGGAGTGGGTGTTTCCGTTGTTAATGCTCTATCTGTTGATACAACTGCAGAAATACGTAGAGATGGAAAAATATACCAACAATGCTATGCCTACGGAGATAAAACGGGAGAGCTTGAGGTTATTGGAGAAAGTGAGAAAACCGGTACAAAGATTACCTTTAAAGCGGATCCTGGAATTTTCACTGAGACCACTGTTTATAACTATGAAACAGTAAAAAGCAGAATTCGTGAGCTGAGTTTTCTGAACAAAGGGCTCAAGATAGCACTTAAAGACGAACGAAGCGGTGAAGAAGATAAGTTCCATGCTGAGGGTGGAATCGTTTCCTACGTTCAATACCTCAACCGTAAAAGAACCCCAGTATTTGATGAGCCTATCCTTGTTACCGGTGAAAAAGATGATGTTGAAGTTGAGATAGCACTCCAACATTATGACGGTTATTCTGAAAGGTTGTATTCTTTTGTTAATAACATTAACACCCGTGAAGGCGGAAGCCATGTAGCTGGATTCAGGTCATCACTGACAAAATGTATAAACAAGTATGCAAACGATGACATTATCCCAAAAAATATGCGGGAAAAGGTTGGTGGAGATGATATTCGGGAAGGTTTGACCTGTGTTATTTCGGTTCGCGTTCCTAATCCTCAGTTCGAAGGACAGACCAAGACTAAACTTGGTAACAGTGAAGTAAAATCCATTGTTGAGTCGATCTGTAGTGAAAAGCTCACCCTCTTTTTAGAGCAAAATCCTGCGATTGCTAAAAAAATTCTTTCTAAGGTTGTTGATGCTGCAAGAGCAAGAGAAGCGGCAAAAAGAGCAAGAGATCTTTCAAGGAAAAAAGGTTCAACATCGCTTTTTATGGCAGGAAAGCTGGCGGAATGTCAAGAAAAAGACCCAGCAAAAAGAGAGATATTCATAGTGGAGGGAGATTCTGCTGGTGGTTCTGCAAAGCAGGGCCGTGATAGATCCAACCAGGCTATCCTTCCTCTTCGTGGTAAGATTCTTAATGTTGAGAAAGCTCGGTTTGATAGAATTTTAGGTTCTGAAGAGATCAAACAACTGATTGGTGCCCTTGGGTGTGGCATAGGTAAAGATGAATTTGATGCGGAAAAACTGAGATACCATAAAATCATTATCATGACAGATGCTGATGTCGATGGTGCCCATATTAGAACCTTGTTGCTCACCTTTTTATACAGGCAAATGTTACCACTTGTTGAAGGTGGTTTTGTTTATATTGGTCAGCCTCCTCTCTACAGACTTGGAAGGGGCAAAAAGGAAAACTATTTTCTTGATGAAAATGAACTCAACACACATATTTTCACAAGAGCCAGTGATAACTTGAGCCTTGAAGCAAAAGATGACGAAAATACTCTGATAGAAGGTGCTTTTTTTGTAGAATTACTCCAAACAATTTCAATTTATCAACGTATTACAGCGTTTATGAATCGAATGAATATCTGGGACGATATGCTTTTTTTCCTCCTTGATAATGGCATTAAATCTGCAGATCAGTTTAAAGATGAAGAATTTGTAAATGAACTTAAAGCAAAACTTCCTGAAGACAAACTGGTTATTGGTAACGTAAGATCGTGTAGGTGGCGACCAGACTGTTACGAATTTGATGTGGCTGTACGTGGTAAGGTGCAGATAATGATGACTCTCGGACCTCAAATTCCGCTTATTAACGAGTATAGAACTGCACTAGGGCTTTTTACTACCATTCGTCCATTTCTTAAATGTGCTTTTGTTATCAATCAGATCAATAAGAGTGGTGTTCAAAAGACGGTGGAAGCGGAAGACTGGAAGGCGATGCTCAAACAGATTCGTGACGAATCTTTTAAGGGGTCTCATTTTCAACGTTACAAAGGTTTAGGTGAGATGAATCCTGAGCAGCTTTGGGATACCACCATGAACCCTGAAAACAGAACGCTCTTGCAGGTAACAATTGATGATGCTGAACTTGCCGATGATATTTTCACAACACTTATGGGTGACAAGGTAGAGCCAAGGCGTGAGTTTATACAGACTCATGCACTTGAGGTTACTGACCTTGATATTTAACCCCGATAAGTGGGCTTATTGTCATTCATTTTACGAATTTAATTTCTATCAAGATATACTCCTATGAGCACAGAAATAGATAATAAAAAAGAACAATTCCCAACTATTTCCATAGAAAAGGAATTGCAGAAATCTTACCTTGATTACGCCATGAGCGTCATTATTGGTCGAGCCCTACCGGATGTACGTGATGGATTAAAACCGGTCCATCGTAGAGCTCTTTTTGCCATGCGTGAACTTGGTGTTCATTACAATCGACCTTATGTAAAATCAGCGAGAATTGTCGGTGACGTTATTGGTAAGTACCATCCACATGGTGATACTGCTGCCTATGACACCATCGTTAGGATGGCTCAGCCCTTTTCTCTTCGCTATCCACTTGTAGACGGTCAGGGTAACTTTGGTTCTCTTGATGGTGATTCGCCCGCTGCTATGCGTTACACCGAAGCGAGAATGACCAAAATTGATAGAGATATTGTCAGTGATCTCGATAAGGAAACCGTAGATTGGATACCAAACTACGATAACTCCCTTATGGAACCAGCTGTAATGCCAAGCAAGGTACCAAATCTTCTGGTGAATGGTTCTTCTGGTATCGCTGTAGGTATGGCAACGAACATTCCGCCCCATAACCTCACTGAAGTTATCGATGCTCTCATGGAGTTTATTGATAATGAAAACATGACCGTCCATGAAATTATGTCTATTATCACAGGACCTGATTTTCCTACAGGAGGTCAGATCTGTGGTAGGGCGGGTATCCGTGAGGCGTATGAAACCGGTCGTGGTGTAGTAATTATGCGCGCGCTGACGCATATAGAAAAAATTAAAGATAGTAAGCGTGAAGCAATAATAATTACCGAAATCCCTTATCAGGTAAATAAGGCTGTTCTTGTTGAAAAGATTGCTCATCTGGTAAAAGATAAGCGGATTAATTCTATAACTGAAGTCCGGGATGAATCAGATAGACATGGACTGCGAGTGGTTATTGAGCTGAAAAAAGATGAAATGCCAGAGATTGTCATCAATCAGCTCTTCACTATGACGCAGATGCAGAAATCTTTTGGTATGAACATGCTGGCAATCGTCAATAACAAGCCAGAGGTACTCAATCTCAAGCAGATTTTAGAACATTTTATCTCCCATAGAAAAGTCGTTGTTTATAGACGAACCGCCTTTGAACTGAGAAAAGCTGAAGAAAAAGCCCACATCTTAGAAGGCTTAAATATTGCTATTAACAATCTCGATGAGGTTGTTGCTCTGATTAAAGCATCAAAGAATCCACTGGAAGCCAAGGAAGGTCTGATTAGTCGCTTTGAACTCAGCGAAATCCAGGCTCAGACTATTTTGGATATGCGTCTGCAGAGACTGACAGGTCTTGAGCGGGATAAGATAGCCAGTGAATACGCCGAGATTTTAGCTGAGATAATTAAACTCAAAGAAATTCTTGGCGATGAAGTTCTTATAATGAATATTATCAAAGAAGAACTTCTTGAGGTCAAAGAAAGCTACGGTGATGATAGAAGAACTGAAATTATTGATGCAATAGATGATATTCTGCCTGAAGATCTTATTCAACCTGAGGATATGGCGGTAACTATTACCCACTCAGGATATATCAAGCGAAATCCAGTTTCACTGTATCGGTCTCAGCATCGTGGTGGAAAAGGTGTTAAGGGCGTCAAAAATATCGAAGAGGATTTTGTATCCAATCTCTATGTTGCCTCTACTCTTGATACCTTCCTCTTTTTCACCAACTATGGAAAAGTCTTCTGGCGTAAGGTTTACCAGTTGCCACTTGCTGGTCGTACTGCAAGAGGTAAGGCTATTGTTAATCTTCTTAATCTTGCAGAAGATGAGAAGCTTGCCGCAATTCTCCCGATCAGCAGTTTTGATGATGAATCCAAAGCGAAAACCATCTTGATGGTCACCAAATTTGGACGTATCAAGAAAACGAGCCTACAGGAATTTGCACGGCCTCTGAGAAAAGGAAAACGAGCCCTTACCATCAATGAAGGTGATGAAATTATTGCAGCCCATGTGCTGGGTGGTGATGACACAGTGCTTCTTGTTACCCAGAAAGGAATGTCAATTCACTTCAAGGAAACAGATGTACGTACTATGGGTCGAACCGCTGCTGGAGTGCGAGGCATAAGGCTGGGTGAAGATGATCTCGTTGTGAGTGCAATAGTTGCTGAATCTGATAACTCCATTTTGATTGCTACTGAAAATGGATTTGGTAAGCGGAGTCCGATCGATGAATATCGCCTGCAAAAAAGGGGTGGTAAAGGTGTTCGAGGCATCAAGCAGAGTGAGCGTAATGGAGATATAATTGCGGCTAAACAGGTGGATGATGATGAAGAAGTTATTCTTATCGCCGACTCTGGGAAGATGATTAGAATGGATCTAAGTGCCGTACGCGTTATTGGTAGAACCACCCAGGGTGTTCGTCTTATTAACCTAAACGACACAGAACGAGTTGTGAGTATCGATAGTGTAGCTAAAGATAATAGCGAAGATGATGAGGATGTAGTTGAAGGTGAAGAATTAGCAACCGATACTGAAGTGACTCCTCCAGTTGCTCCAGTTGAACCGGACGATACAACTCCTGAAACAGATGGTGATGAATAATCCTTTTAAAATTGCCGTAATAGGCGCAGGCTCATGGGGTACAGCTCTTGCTATACTCCTGGGTCAAAAGTTTAGTAATGTTCAACTGTGGGCCCATAGAGCGGCTCACAGTGATGAATTATCAAAAGATAGAGCAAACAATAAATATTTACCCACTATTACCTTCCCACCAGGTCTTCAAGTAACTGACAGTCTTCAAACCGCAGTAACTGATGCGACCGTCATTGTCATGGTTGTACCATCCCACTCTTATAGAGATGTTTTCGGTAAACTTTTACCCTACCTTCATCAAGATTGTAGAATTGTATCGGCAGTGAAAGGTATTGAAAATGATAGTCTCAAAACTATGACGCAGGTTATGGAAGAACTGCTGATGGGTTATTTCAAAACTGATGGTGTATACCAAGCTCGATATAATAACGGTATTGAACTTGGAGTGTTATCGGGTCCGTCCTTTGCCAAAGAGGTTGCTCAATCCGTACCAACTGCCGTGACAGTCGGTTTTACAGATCTTGAAGTTGCAAAAGAAATCCAAAACGTATTTGTCACCGATTGTTTCAGAGTTTACGCTAGCACTGATCTCATCGGTCTTGAAATATCAGCAGCCCTTAAAAATATCATAGCTATAGCCACCGGTGTTTGTGATGGCTTAGGTTATGGATTGAATACAAGAGCTGCGCTTATAACCAGAGGCCTTGCTGAAATTACACGCCTTGGTGTGGCACTAGGGGCTGAAGAGTCCACTTTTTCTGGTTTGAGTGGTGTAGGAGATCTACTTTTAACCTGTACGGGAAGCCTGAGTAGAAACCGGACAGTGGGCTTAAAACTTGGAGAAGGAAAAAATCTTAGTCAAATAAAAGACGAGATGCAGATGGTGGCCGAGGGAATAAAGACCACCCGTTCTGTCTATGATCTTACAAAGAGGTTGGGAATAGATATGCCTATCTTAGAGCAGGTGTATAAGATCATCTACGAAGACAAAGACTGCGCAGAAGCGGTTAGTGACCTGCTCAAAAGAGAATTAAAAGTAGAATAGAACTATTGATCTGACCAGTCGTTGTTTTCAAATTCACTGTGATCAGGCTTTGGTGGTTTCTCTTCAAAAAGTCTCTGATCAAGCCATTTTTTAATCTGCTGTACTTCAGTTTTTACCTGAGATAGTGCTTTACCTCGGTGACTAACTTTGTGCTTTTCTTCAGAACTGAGTTCGGCGAAAGTTTTGTTATATTCTTCAAAGTAAAAAATGGGATCGTAACCAAAACCATTATCCCCTCTTCTTTCGTCAATAATAGTTCCTTCACAATCACCTTCGTAAGTAAGTGCAGGACCTGAGGGAACGGCAATAGAAAGAACACATTGAAAGTGTGCTTTTCTGTTCTCAACACCTTTTAAGTTTGATAGGAGTTTTGAAACATTTTCTTCATCGGTGGCATTTTCTCCAGAATATCTCGCCGAATAGACACCAGGTTCCCCATTTAATGCGTCTACAATAAGGCCAGAATCATCTGCAATAGCTGGAAGGCCGAGGTATTTTGCGGTATACCATGCTTTTTTATAGGCGTTATCGTCAAAGGTCTCACCGTCTTCAATTATCTCTGGGATTGGACCAAAATCAGCAAGTGATCTGACTTCAATATCAAGATCTTTAAGGATTTCTTTAAACTCTTTTAGTTTATTTTGGTTGGTGGTTGCAATAACGAGCATGCTTAACATCGACTCTTCCTTTCTATAGAATTTTGTTACTTTTTCTAATTATTATCCTTTTATAACGTAGAGATAGTTAAAATTAAGAAATCAAAACTGTAACTAAAGATTCACTTTAGTTGAGGTCTTCTGAGGTTCGGTTTTGGGTTTCTTTTTTCTAAGACTTTTATCGTATCTCTCCTGCTCACTGTATATACACCCACAGTATGGTTGTCTGTACATATCTTTTTCAATGGATAGGTCTATGCCCTCCTGCCAACCTGTTCGAAAATCTTCATAAATAAATTGAAGAAAATATGACTTAGCGAGTTTCTCACATTGAGTAATTAAAAGTTCATGGTTTTGATAGCGACTGTAGAGGAGTGTGGTAGTGAAACCATCAAATTCATTTTCTGCAGCATATTGAGCGGTTTTTTCAAGTCGCATTTCGTAACAGATAGGGCAACGTAATTTTTCCTTAAACACGACCTTTTGAAGAAATTCTGTGAGGCCATATTGATCCTCAGAAATAAGAGGAAACCGTTCAGATTGTGCAAATTCCTTTAACGTGTTTAAACGGCGTTTAAATTCCTTGTAAGGGTGTATGTTAGGATTATTAAAATAAGCCGTTACATCGTGGTTTTGTGATCTGAGTCGAGAGAGCGGATAGATGGTACAGGGACCACAACACGAATGGAGCAATATATTCACGTTATTACCAATTAAATTTTATAATTTTTAGGATTAATACAGTACTGATGAATCTTGTAATTAATTATTCTAAGGCTGGTATCAAGATCCTTAGCAGTCTTGGTCTGGTTGCCGTTATTTCGCTTTAATCCCTCTATAATGAGTTCTTTTTCAAAATTTTCAACGGATACTGATAAAGAATATGCGGTATTTCTTGGTGATGACTCTGCCGTTTGTAGAGTAGGTGGTAAATGGATTCCTTTAATGGTGTCATCATCACAGATTATTACTGCTCGTTCCATGCAGTTTTGTAACTCTCGCACATTTCCAGGCCAATGGTACTGCATCAGCATATCGATCGCGGATGTTGATATTCGACGGATCTTCTTATTGTTTTCTGTTGAATATTTTTCGAGGAAAAATTCTGCGATAAGAAGAATATCTGTTCTACGCTCCCGCATAGGCGGCATGTAAACAGGAAATACATTGAGTCTATAGTAGAGGTCTTCTCTAAAACATTTTTCAGCCACAGCTTTTTCCAGATCACGATTGGTAGCTGCAACAAGCCTTACGTCGCATGTTAGTTGTTGAGTTGAGCCTAAGCGTTGAAAGGTACGTTCCTGGACGACATTCAGAAGTTTTACCTGAACGGAGTTGCTTATTTCGCCAATTTCATCAAGAAATAAGGTTCCTCCTTCAGCGAGCTCAAAGCGTCCTAATTTTCTCTCAGTGGCACCAGTAAAAGCACCCTTTTCGTGTCCAAAAAGTTCACTTTCAAGAAGTGTTTCTGGTAACGCTGAACAATTCACTACAATAAATGGGCTCTCTTTTCTCTTTCCATTGTAGTGGAGTGCTTTTGCAACTAGAGTTTTGCCCGTACCTGATTCACCTCGTAGTAATACGGTAGCATTTGAGTCAACAACTCTATGGATCATTTCATAGACATCCTGCATTTTCGAGGAATTGCCTATAATGTCATTGATCTTGTTTTTATCCGAAAGTTCACGCTTTAATTTGAGGTTTTCTGTAAATAATTCCTCTGTTTCACGGTTAACTTTTTGAATTCTGACGACTGTTTGGGCAATGATTGATGAGAGTACAGTGAGGTATTGGAGATCTGTATTGGCTTGTTCATCAATGCCATCTTTATAAAATCTATCTGTAGATAGGGCTCCTATGATGTTGTAGCCATCTTTTATAGGTACACATAGAAACGATCGTTTCTGTTCAGAAACGTTCCCTCTAGCCCTTGTTCTGTTTAAAAATAAAGGTTCTTCAGAGATCTGCGGGACTATAATTGGTTCACCAGTTGATACAACTCGCCCGGTAATACCCTCACCTATTTTATATTTGCCTCTTTTTCTCCCTTCAGCAGTGAGTCCATAGGCAACTTCAATTTCCAGTTTACCAGTTATAGGATTAACTATAGTAACTGTACCGTTCTCCATACCTTTCAATTCTGAAAGGATCTCCATTGCTTTTTCCAGGCAATCTCGTAACTCAAGTGATGAGGCGAGTTGTTTGGTTATTTCATAGAGTGCGGAAAGGTCTTCAAATTGCTTAGATATATCTGTTTGTCGAACCATTATTTGAATATATAAAGTAGAATTTTTCAGTGTTTGTGACTTTGAAACACTATAACAGGGTAGGTTGGCTTTATCGAGAATTTATTACAAAATTGTTTAATTTAAACTAATTGTTCATTTTTGAAAATGATATTATTGACAGATGAGGTAACTAGTGGTAATAAGTCTCCCACGGAGGAATGGCCGAGTGGTTGAAGGCGGCGGTCTTGAAAACCGTTGTACGAAAGTACCGTGGGTTCGAATCCTACTTCCTCCGCCAATCATATATTACGGAGAGGTGACCGAGAGGCCGATGGTGCTCGCCTGCTAAGCGAGTGTGGGGGTTAGACTCCACCGAGAGTTCGAATCTCTCCCTCTCCGCCATATAGAACATCTAACCGGTTGAAATTATTATTATAATTTTCAACCGGTTTTTTTGTACCATCATAAGACCCATCAACAAGAAAATGTAACTTCACAAAAAAACATTCTCTTTCTGAACAACGCTATTTATCGATTTGAATCCTTACGGTTATACCGGGATCGCTAGACTCAGCTATGTTTGTTTTTAGTTTCGAAGGCCTTCGATATGGATTTTCCTGGCAACAGCCTTTTTCTCTTTATCAATATTTTTGCATTTTCTACATTTAACGGCAGTTAATTCTATTCTTGCCTTTGGCTACCTCATACCACCATTTTTGTTTTTCAGCCCCACCAAGCTTCTTACTTACCACAATCACACTCTGACCCCTTTAAAAGCAAAAAGGGAATTGCTACGGTGTGCTTTTGTTCGGCGTCTTTTTGCCGTTGAGGTTTGTCTCGATGTAAATATCTCGTTTCTTTAATAGCTCAACCCACAATTTGACAGTTGGTTGACGACCTACACCCAAAAGGGTGTAGGTGGAAACTTTGTATAAGTTGAATACCGCCTGCTAGAAGCCCACCGGTTACTAATATGTAAAAACTAAGATTTTAGCTGATAGGTTCTATTTAAAGTTTCGACCCATTCTGATATTTTGAAATATGTTACTTTTTTCTGTGCCTATTTGAAAGGAGTATCAACACCTGGAATGTCTGGAAATGGAGCAATTGTCTCCGGTGATTCTCTGGAATTATCTCTGCCTTCAAAATGCTCCATTTCTGGCGGTATTTCAGAGTATGATCACGTCTGACATGTAAAGGAATAAGGTCAATTTTCAGTTTTTCTTAAATGGTTAACATTGCCAATTATAGCCTTTACCATTGCGATAACGTGTGGTCCTGCAGATTAAAACGGCAAGACCTGCGTTGCAATATCGTTTTAAGTAAACTCTTAGAGTTAGTGCGCTAGATACTAACTTTGCCCTTGATGTGTTTTATAGAGGGGCGATTACAGAGGAAATTCTCATCTAATGTTTTTATCCGAGTTTGAACAAAGTTGTCAGTGCTACCACTTACAGATGGTTGGAATATTTGACAGCCTCAAAGTAACATGCACGTGTTTGATCATCTGTGAGAACCAGATCATCTTGATATCTTTTGCAGGCAGTTAGGTTGTTCTTTTCTAATGCTTCGGACAAGCGTAAAAAAAACAAATACCTATTTTCTCCTCCCTGTAGCGTCTCCTTCACCACAACGTTGATAGGTAACTTCTCCAGAATCTCAGACATTGAGCAGCCTAACATTCCATCAAGTAAGGAGAATAATCCAATCAAGAAAAGGTCAGCACATTCTATCTCTGAAAGTGCCGTCTGTTCCCCCAGCAACTCACAGAATTTGGCTCGTACTAAGGCCAACCGCACAAGTTCATCCGGTTTATCGGTGGCCAACTCCGATACAATGATCACCAAGCAAAAACTTCTCAGCTCCTTCTCTCCAAGTAGGGCAACTCCATGTTTTACAGTAGTAACCTTTTGAAGTAGATAGAAATACGCTGAATTTAGAAACCGCAAAAGTTTGTACGTAATGGCTACATCCGATAAAATTATTTCTCGCAACCGCTCCAGTGCAATTTCTTTTTTCGTTATTTCGGCTAATAACCTGATTAGGTTTAATTTGATTGCTGATATTTCCTTAATCCTGATGCCCTCAGGTTTGCAGAAAAAATAACCTTGAAAATAGGAAAACCCCATCCGATTTGCGAGTACAAATTCCTTTTCAGTTTCAACCTTTTCAGCCAATAACTTGATCCGGTGATGTTTGAGTAAATTAAGGGTTCGCACCAAAGTATTGAGAGGAGTCAGGCGGATATCGATTTTAACAATTGTTGCCAGTTCGAGCAGCGGTTCGTATTTTCTATCATAAACGAAGTCATCAAGAGCTAAGGTATAACCTTTTTCTTTTAGCTTCGAACATATAGACACTATTTCAGGAGTAGGCTCGACGTCTTCAAGAATTTCCACCACTATCTTGTTCTTTGGAAAAGATAGAGGCAGGTCGTTTTCCAGTAGTTCTTGGGTGAAATTAATAAAACATAATCGATTATTTGAAATTACGCCTATGTCACCGGTGAGAAAAGCGCTGGAAAGGAGGCTGGCTGTCGCCTGCTCACCACTCACTTGTCCCAACATTTTTCCAGGTGTGCCACGGTATAGTAATTCATAACCATAAAGCCTCTTATTGAGATTTAGTATTGGCTGTCGAGCAATAAACTGTTCCATCCTCTCTGGCCTAAGGCCCAACCTCCTGTCTGTTATATTCTATAAAACGATAATCGCAGATGTGCATTGCAAGTGACAAATACTTTCACAGTCGTTTTGTTCGAATCATCTTTGAAAAATGTTTTCTCATCTTCACCTGATCTCCATATTCCACAAGTGTAAAACGGATCGCTATATACACAGAGCTAATCCTAACCACTATACCACGTGCCTCGAAAACATAATCTTCTCCGGGTAACGTAAAGGAGATGAGAATTCTCTCTTGGAGTGTTAATGCCAAACTCGGTTGTTCAAAGGCACAACCTTCAGTAGATATATTAACCAACCTCGCCTGACCTTCATCATAGGCTGTTTTGTAACTCAGCAGTTGATTACTGCATGGAAACCTCAAAGCGGAACGTTTTGATTTCATTTTTGAACTCTTGAAAGAGTGGTTCCAGGCAACGCTATAAGAGCCAATTAACCTAAAACTGATAAATGACTAAAGAAGGATTATTATATACGATAACACTTCAAGAAGACACATACATTCAACACTATCACAAAGTTTAATGCATGACAAATCTCAGAGATAACTAATTATATCACAGATATAATTGTTGTAAATCACACAGAAAAAGGAGAGGGAAGGAGAAAGAATTGACACCAAACAAAGATATTCACACCATAGGAACGCCCTTTTGGTTATGACCAAAGTACAGGCAATACCGACATACAATCTTGTGTAGAAGTCTTCATTCGCATTTGGGTAGGTAACAGGGTAATCCTAGTCTCAATATGTGCCTTGTTTGAGCTTATTGCTTATCACTTGAATCCAGCGACTTCGAATTGAAAATAATATTGCCAAAACAAAGCTAATCAATGCTGCTGCATGCTAAAACGAAAGGTGGTTCCTGTACATCCTGGATGATCAGGTAATGTAAACTTGCTCCATCCCCATGCATTGGATTGGCTGATACTATCGGATCAATCACGTTCTGCCCTCCGGCCTCTAGTGTCCTGATATCAGTCTCTTTGCATAACGCTTCAACCGAGGTGACGCTGGAGATAATCTAGAATTTTTCCGATTGTATTTCTTTCATTAGTTGCCTTTGTTCAATCACTCAAAAACTCTTAGTTTCTAAGAGTAGCGTTATTGTCCATCAAACTCAATAATGATTGAGAACCCAACGACCCCGGGGTGATTATAGTACAACCTATAATTGACGAAAAGGTTGTAATATTGTAGGCTCTAGCGTTTTGTCGTCAGATATGTATATAGTCCCCCAAACATAAATAGAAACAATGAGTAACAGTTTTCAAAAAGCATACGTTCACCCCAGCAATCAAGTTGTGATCGTCTGCCCTATGTGTGATTTTTCCAAGGAAATCTCTGTAAAACAATTCAATCAAAGAAAAAATCAAATACGGATAAAATGTAGGTGTGAACACCGCTTCACACTCATCCTCGAATTCAGGCGTTCATATAGGAAAACAACTAATATACCAGGTATATGCGAACTAACTCTTCAAGAAAAAAAACATGAGGAAGTCACAATAATAAACCTCTCTATTAGTGGCGTCGGCATACAGATTGCCAAGCCGGGACATTTTACAGTAGGGGATAAGGGTCACGTAAAATTCACATTGCCAGATAAGCAAAACACGGCCATTAAGAAGCAGATAATTATTAGAGCTATCTCAAAAGAAGCAATTCACTGTGAATTCATTGATGATCAAGTGTACAATAGGGAACTAGGTTTTTTCCTCCGAATATAGATAGTAATAATATATCTGCAGCACTGTTGACAGCTCAGTTGAGCAAGGAACTACTTGTTGGCTATCTCAAAGACTACATCAATATATTTACCATCTGAATCTACAAACCAATCATCTATCACCTCGGCTTGGTCGATGCGCTGTATAAAAGCTTCAGTCGCTTGGTAGTCTGCAACAATTCTTTTTAGTATTACTAGGCTTTCATCGTTAACATAAGTGATTTTAAGCCCTGCCGTCGTCTTGTACGTGTGCGCAAGCCTTCCAATAAAGCTAAGATCACCGTAACCCACAGTGGAAACATTAATCTCACATTCGTTATCGATTAGAGCCTTTGAATAGTCTTCTATTCCTATTCCAGCTTCACAAATATCAATGGCTCTGGCTTGTATGACTAAACCTTCGCTATACGAAAGAGAAACATCGCCTACAAAGGGTACTCTGATAAATGCTCTATTAAAGCCCATTCGACCTCACAATACAAATTAATTTCATACCCCAAATTCTCCCAGATCATCATTCGGGAGAATTAGATACATACAAAAAAACCGCTTCCTTTAAAGAAGATGTTCTCTAAGGGACTATCTACTGTAAAGGTGCTATTTTCTCCTTCTATAGCGCACTGCTGTAATGACAGTTCCAATCGGTCGTGGTGGCAAGCTCCTGAACTGCGTTACATTCTCCTGAACTGCGTTACATTCAACCTTTGGAGATTCAAGCTTGAAATAATCATTCCAAGCCACTGCATAAATAGCGAAAAAGGAACGAATCCTAGTATCACCAAAAATCTACACAATCTATCGATATGTTGCTGGAAATATCATAGGGTATCTTCGAGCTACCTTCCTACAATATTCCCTGTATCCTTAACTATCAATATTCACAGGAATAACCGCAAGTTGCAGGATTGCTTAAATGGTTAACATTGCCAATACTAGCCTCTACCATTGCGATAACGTCTGTCTCTGCAGATTTTACCACCTCAGTATCGACGACAATAAGTCGACTTAAGGTGTGGATGGAAGAAGATAAGAGAATAAAAAAAATGGTAAATCAGACGAGATTAGCTTTAAATCTATAATGTTAGATTTGAGCCACCTTGTCTTTAGAAGTTATTTAACTTTTTGCAGTATGGAAGGTCCTAGCCCTGATGAATGTTATGGAGATGTAATCGTTGTATTTTATAAGATATATTTTTGGAGTGATGCTCGAATTGGCCAGCGACTAGGACCCAAACCCGCTTTAGGTTTATCAAATCGACAATTCAATGTGCCAAGCTTATCCATTGTTATTTCTATTAAATCACCAGGGTCCAGGAAATCATCAAAATCCAACCCTGTACAACCTGGAATAGTACCAAAGCCAACTACTGTACCAGTTCTGAATGGGCAGATCTTTTCGATCCATTCAAAAATCGCTTCAGCTTGATGGCTAATTTCAGATGTCGAGCCCTTAAATCTGGCTTTTCCATTTACTGCAACATTTACTTCCAAATTATAAGCATCCCCTACTTCATCAGGTGTCACCAGGTAAGGTCCTAATTGATTTCCAGATTCCATGTCTTTGGTGAAACAAAAGCCCCCTAAGAATTCGGGTGCTTGAACATCACGAGCTGAAATGTCATTAAAGATACAGAAACCAGCTACTGGTTGGCTAGCGTTCCCATACACCACTGCCAGCTCTGGCTCTATATCCAAACGTGCGGTATACAGTGGCCAGGGTATTGCTACATCATCGCCTACAATAGAGTTCATGTTGCATTTATAGTAGGAAAGTGACTCTTCTTTTTTTATTTCAAGGTTTCTATCTTTATTAGCTAACATACTTTTAGCTATAGCTTGCAATATAGGGCCTGTCAGAGGATCATCCTTCTCGTACTCCATTAAAGTTTCGTAAGAATTTTTAAGGTGTTGAGGTGTTAAACCAAAATCGAATATAGCTTTAACCTCTATTGGCGCCAATAAACGTACGCTATCTAGCGCGAAACATTCGCCTTCGCCAAGTTCATTCAAGTGCTGCTCTCCCCATTTCAACAAGGAATGCGCTGCCTGTTCGCTTTCAGGTAAATTGCTGAGATAGCTGGTACTATCAGATAAAAAACCATATGTGATGCCAGATTTTGCTTGAAGTACAGAAAAGGCTACAGCTTTATCAGCAATTACAATACCAAAGTTTGGCCATATGGAACCCTTTACGACAAAACGAATTAACTTCATAGATTCTCTCCAAGCTTTCTAGATATTAACCTTTAAAAATCTGTACTAAGACCACGTTTGCTAGCTGTACGATAGATTTCATCAAATGTCTTGGCTTGATCCCATGGTTTGTCAGCGGGCTCGCCTCTAAATTCACGATATGCGCGTTCAATATTCATGTATATACGTCCAGGACAAAGCCAATCTACATATGGGCCAAGATCAACTTTACGCGATGCTTTTCGGACATCTAGACCATTATCGTAACAATAACGGGCCTCATCATAGACATATTTAAGATATGCTTTCATATCTTTTGCACCTTCTATTCCACACACAGGACCATGCCCAGGGACAATGACGCTAGGATTAAGATCATCAATAATCATATCTAGGGTTTCGCACCATTTTGCATATGTGCCAACCCAACCCATGGGAGCGCATAACCTGAAAATTACATCTCCTCCGAATAAAACTCGCTCTCCTGGTAACCAGACAATCGTATCGCCTATTTGGTGACATGACCCAACATGGATAATATGAACTTCCACACCATCAAGTTCTACAATCAAACGGTCATCAAATAACGTGGTTGGGAAAACGAGTTTAACTCCGCTAAAATCATAGTCTTCCTGTAATTGCTGGCCTGCGACTGCAACGCCAGGGTGGATAAGTTTAAGTAACGGCCCCATAAAAAAACCATTTGCCACCTTCATTAGTTTTTGAATTTCCTCAGGATCAGCGACCTCTTTCATCCGTTCAGGTAAGCTACGGTGCCCAATAATTTCAGCATCTTCGAAAAGCTGATTTCCATATACATGGTCTGCATCTTCATGGGTATTAACAACTTTGCCTGGCTTTGCTGACCATATTTTACCGAACATATCGATCATCTTTTGAGCATGAGAAAGATCGGATTGCGTATCGATTACCATGCCTTCGCCTATATTTATCAAACCAGAATTTGCATCACAAACTCTGTTTTTCTCATTAACCACAGCAAAACAATTTGCACTCACTTGTTCCATTTTCATCATTTGTCCCCTGTATATTATTTCATATATACTCAAACGAAAGGTTCTACCTATACAGTTTTGACAAGGGTCTTATATAACCCAGACTGCAGGGGGGAGGAGATATGCCTCAGAATGACGATGCCAAGTCCTGTAGCGTATCTGCCTGGCTTACTCCAGACTATCCAGAAACTGTTAGGAATAATCTTATGCCACAATGTGGTACATGTCAAGGTGGGCATGGTGGTGTTCTTAGATTGCCAAATCAAATCACAACGAACAGGGAAACTGCTCTAAATTGACCTTGTTCCTTCTAAGTAACAAATTCCATAACATGTTGATTATTCATCAAATGTCCTTTTTGTTACTTTTATAATAAATGCCGGGATTTTTTACCCCGGTTGGGATGCTGTGAAGATAGACCTGCCTATTAATCTGGAATAGTTCAGAAATTGAGTAGCTGCAAGGAAGAGGTTACCAAAGAGCACCGTCAACTAAAAATGATCATGGACAAGATATAATCTCAGTTTGCTTTATTATCGTTAGGATTTGGGGATACCAGAGTTTTTAGATACAGGAATTGTGTAAAGTTTTAGGTTTGATTAAAAATGGTTGACATCTCCAATTATAGCCTCTTTCGTTACGATAACGTGTACCCCTTTATACTAACAGACATAATGTCTGACAGGCACAATACCAGTCCCCTCCCCCCCAACAAAGAGGTGTAGTTTTTTTGCTATCATAACAAGTAGATACCTCTTGTTTGTTTTTTTAAAAAACTTGACTTTGTGTTTTTCGGAATGATAGTAAAAAACAATGAGGGAGAAACATTGTATCAGCCTTCATGTAAATTATAATCAGCATTCAGAAGTTGTAGTCCGCAGTCAGAAGTACAGCAGATGTCGTCTGTAGTAAGAAGTACAGAAGTTGCAGTTCGCAGTCAGAAGTACAGAAGTTGTAGTCCGCAGCAAGAAGTACAGTAGTTGTAGTCCGCAGTCAGAAGTACAGCAGATGTCGTCTGTAGTAAGAAGTACAGAAGTTGCAGTTCGCAGTCAGAAGTACAGAAGTTGTAGTCCGCAGCAAGAAGTACAGTAGTTGTAGTCCGCAGTCAGAAGTACAGCAGATGTCGTCTGTAGTAAGAAGTACAGAAGTTGCAGTTCGCAGTCAGAAGTAGAGAAGTTGTAGTTCGCAGTCAGAAGTACAGCAGATGTCGTCTGTAGTAAGAAGTACAGAAGTTGCAGTTCGCAGTCAGAAGTACAGAAGTTGTAGTTCGCAGTCAGAAGTACAGCAGATGTCGTCTGTAGTAAGAAGTACAGAAGTTGCAGTTCGCAGTCAGAAGTACAGTAGTTGTAGTCCGCAGCAAGAAGTTCGGACGTTGTAGTCCGCAGCAAGAAGTATAGTAGTTGTAGTCCGCAGCAAGAAGTACAGTAGTTGTAGTCCGCAGCAAGAAGTACAGTAGTTGTAGTTCGCAGTCAGAAGTACAGCAGTTGTAGTTAGAAGTCGTTTTGAATAAAAGGAATATTTAGTGAGTATAACATTGGAAGATCAAAAACGAGACAGGACTTAAATTTTTCCTGTCTCGTTTTTTTTTAGAACCAGTGTGAAAAAAATCAAGCATCATCAACATCTTTAACCATCGTAAAAAACCCACCAACTCATTATTTTTTATATTTGTAAATCAGTTTTTCCAGGCAGCTTCAACACTCATCAAAAATGATCCTTAATTGCTTAAACAAATTGCGCTCCCTCTTTTTCCTGGCGACATACACCGCAATTTATAAAAATCCACACCTTTCCACTATATCCTACCCGGAAAGAGTGATAACAATTGGAAGATTGCCCTTAATAAGCTCTATCTCTGTATAAAACGCATAAGGTTAACATAATTCCTGTACATGTAATTAAGAAGGCCTCCGAAAAACCTAACAACCCATAACGGTGTTTTGAACTTTGGAAAGTCAAGAATGGCCTGACAAGATAAAAGCACCCTGAGGCACAAGATGTTTCCAGATTATCAATTAAAGCAATTGCTTCATTTTTTCCGTCACCGGATGAATGATAGTACTTTCTTAGGTTTCAGGTCAATGATGCCATAGTGCTATGCTGTAAATTTATTTTGAACCCCTATGCCTAATTTGCGGGTGTGTGAATAAAAGGAGGCCATCGGTCTAGGATTTGAGAACTCCAAACTTCTAACACCCCTCTTTCAGAATGTCAGATTTTGACAACATATATGATTCCATTATTATTCTGATATTGCTTTTTGAATGTTAGGTTTTGTTAGGTTCTGAAAAGTGCTTTAGTCTACTGTTTTAATCTTCCCCACTGGGGGGAATTCGCGGCTGAAGGGTGCATTATGTAGTCCAATTTTCTATTGAAACCTTACCTGCAACCTTTCTTTTCTGGGTAATAAAAGCTTTTTAAAAATTGCGGAGAGAGAGAAATTGGGTCACCTCCGGTCTATGGTTTAGGTCGGCTAGACTTTGAAGTGCCCGCCCCTAACTTAGGTTTACAGAAGCGGAAGCGGACCCGCATTCATGGTCGTTAGGGGTGCAACTTTTACCTGCAACTTATGAATTGAGCTAAGAGACAAACTGTTCGTTGAAGGTTCGAGAGTGGTTGGTCTGTACAGGTGCAACAACCGATGATACTGCAAGGGGATAGAAAGTTGTTTTGTCAGAGTTTTAAGCGAGTTTGTTCTTCCAGTGACAGAAGGTCGAAAGGGCCAATAATTGCTGCTCACAATAATGCTTTTGACTGAGTCCGCTTTTACTCCAGCTGGTCAGATGATTTTGCCAGTATTTTTGCTTTGATTTTGAAATCGATTCCTGTGATGGTTCCATGTACACCTCCTTGAATTTGAAAGTGCTCACGGGAACATAGTTTATGGGGTAATGCTAGAAGCGGTTTGTGGGGCGCTTACGTTGGTCTTTTTCCGTTGAAACCTAACCTGAAACCATCAAGACCCCTGCGTTTCGGTGCGTACTTGAGTGCGGACTTCGGCCATGGTTCGAGGGGGGGGGCTGCGGTGCGTACTTCAGTGCGTACTCTTCCAACTCATCTCCCCCTCACGTTGCGCCCTCGCAGTTCTGTTCACAAAAACAGTTAGAGTGTGAGCTTTTGACAGCAAGTCTGATTCCATTATTATTCTGATATTGCTTTCTAGAGGTTGGGTTTTGTAAGGTTCTGAAGAGTTCTTTAGTTACTGTTTGCATATTCCCCATTGGGGGTAATTCGTGGCTGAACTGTCTTTTCTGTTTTGTACTCAATATGTAGTCATGCTTTTCACTGAAAGTAGCAGGGCAAGTAGCAGGGCAAGTAGCAGGGTGCTACGCGGGGAAGAGATAAGGGCTGTGGGTGACCTCCGTCCCCCAGTGTCGATTCAGCTCAAAATATATCCCTATAGACCTTATCCGTTTGCCTGAAATAGGAAAGGAGTACTATCACCTTCGAAGTGTGCTGATAGTAGCTGCTTTCGTATCTGGTAGGGTATATCCAGCATCAAGAAGCCTGTGTCAATCACCTGCAAGTCACTTAACAGTGAGAGCTGTTCATATGATAGGTGGTCTTTTACGCTGCTGACCCCATGTTTCTCTTTGTACTGTTTGGCAGTCATGCCGAGAACGATCCGGTACAGGAGGTTGGTTTCGTTTGAGAAGTGGTGGGGCTTAAGATCATCATGGGCCTCACTGATTGCTTTTGTCAGAGGGAAGTAGCTTGTTTTCGACTGAAGTCTTTTATCCCTATATTCTCTCTCATGCTGTAGTCGCTCTTTGACCCACATGTCCAGCCGGGTGGCTGCAACCATCAAGATGACAGTCACGAACCAGCCGGCCATCGATCCAGCTGAACTGTTTCGGAATCTTACGGATACGGTCCGGGTGTATGGGCCTTTTTGTTAACATCGTTTCCTC